>JACOZJ010000009.1 GCA_016181405.1 Candidatus Wildermuthbacteria bacterium | reverse complement strand
GTTGACGATGCTAGATCACCATCACCAAAGTCCCAGGAATAAGAAGAAATTGAACCGTCCGAATCACTTGAAGAAGCACCACTAAAGCTCACCGTATCCACCGTTGTAGGACTCATTGGACTAAAGTTGAGAACGACACTTGGTGCCTGATTGGCCGGCTCGCACGGAGGCGCCTTCGGCGTTAAGCAAGTTTTCAGCTCAAAGTCATTAGCATTGTTGCCCGTATCAACATAGCCGCTACCCGTTTTTCTATGGATGCTCTCATTAGTCCCCGGATTGGTGCTAAAAACTACTCCCTCAACAAAAGCGTTCGCCGCTTCCCCCCAGCCAACACTGTCCACAATCGTTCCGGTGTCCTCTGCTCCAAAACGAATAGCCACACCGTTATCGTTGCTAATCGTCGCTGAAGTCGTCACGTCCGGGGTGGTACTGCTGGGATAATTACTATTTGCCCAGAGATAATAACTATTTGCCGGGATAATGGTGTCGCTGGTCCAAGATTTAATACTACTATCGCTTGTTCCTGTCTTAGTTCTTTTTACTAAGCGATGTCCATTCAAATTAACGGAGCTACTTGTCGGATTAAATATCTCAATAAAATCATTATCGGTTTTTCCGGCGCCGCCGGTAATTTGTATTTCAGTGATAAGAACGTCTGCTTGCGTGGGCACACCGGACTGATTATCTGAACCACTTGACCCTCCCCCGCCTGAACCGCCGCCTGAAGAACCGCCGGAAGATCCTCCGCCACTACTTTGACTGCCCTGGGGCTGGGGAGATGCCCATGCTACTCCGTTTTCTCTTTTTGGGGTGCCCAAAACACCACTACTCGCGCCTCCGCCAAAAGTAGACCAAGTTAAATCTTCGTTTCTCTGCATCGTCCGTCTCGAAGAATTATCCCCCGCCGGCCAGTTTGGCTTAGCCAAAACTTCGTCAATTAAACTGCAGTCAGAGGCAAACAACCTTAATCCCTCATCGTTATTTGTAAGAGCACCGGTGTAAATCAGATCCGCCGTCACCCCAGGAACTGAATCATCATTAGTGCGCTCCAAAAGATAAAAACCGTTAGCCGGAATAACGGAGCCAGCTTTAAAAACCGCCTGGATGCTCTCGTCCTGGTCTACAACCTGCCAACCATCGATATTAATCGGCTTATTTGTTAGATTTTTCAATTCGATCCATTCATCGCTTGCTCCCAAGCCAGCTGAACTTAACCCGCCCATCCAGGCTACTTCGCTAATAATGATTTCATTGTGAGATGGCTGCTGATTAGTGTTGAAACCGCACTCTTGAATCTCTCGTTTCACAACTTTTTCTTTCTTCACTCCTGTCTTCTTTTCCTCCTTTGGTTTTACGGCTGATGCCTTCTTTGTCTCCCGCGCCTCCGGCTCTACTTTTTTAGTAACAACACCTCTTACCGTGTAGATTATTTTATTACTCAAAACACCGGTTTTCGAATCCTTGGCGTAATAGGCATATTGGCCAGGAAGAGCATTCGCTGGCATAACATAATTTTTCTGAAAATTACCGTTTGAATCCGTTCTAATGGACGCAGTCACTGTAGGC
>JACOZJ010000010.1 GCA_016181405.1 Candidatus Wildermuthbacteria bacterium | reverse complement strand
GTGGCGGCTACATCCTGCAAAATGCCTTGTATTTTTAATTCGTTGTATTTTGTCTCCCGTGGTTTTTTTAATGAATTCATTATTAAATAGCACGGCACTGGATTGGAGGAGTGTTCGGTAAAAATCTCGCCGCTAAAGCGGTTTATCATTTCATCGGCATTGCCGTGGTCGGAAGTTATAATAAGAGTTCCGCCAACCGCCAAAACCGCTTTCATGATTTTGCCTACGGACTCATCCAGAACTTGGACCGCTTTTACGGCGGCTTCGTAATCGCCGGAGTGTCCCATCATGTCGGCATTGGCGAAGTTGGCCAGTAAAAAATCGTATTCGCCGCCGGCAATAGCCAAACATAATTCGGAAGTTATTTCCGGGGCTTTCATCTCGGGGGATTCGTTAAAACGGACCTGCGACGCCGAATGGACGAGTTTTCTTGTTTCTCCCGGAAGCGATTCTTCCCAGCCGCCGTTAAAAAAATAGGTGGCGTGGGCGTATTTTTCGGTTTCGGCTATTTTAAATTGTTTTAAGCCGCGTTCGGAAATCATCCGGCTTAAAAAGTTATTTATCGTATTGGGTTTAAATACGGCTTCGGCCGCAAGTTTTTTTTCGTATTGAGTCAGGGTGGCTATAAATAAATTCTTAAATTTTTTAACTGGGAAATTATTAAAATCGGGCTGGGCGAATGCTCGGGCCAACTGCCGGGCGCTATCTTCCCTAAAATTGAAAAATATTACCACATCGCCGTCTTTTATGGTTCCGGCGCTTTCTATTTCTTTTCCAGCCAGAGCCATCGGCTCAATAAATTCATCGGTCACCCCGCCGGCGTATTGTTTCTTTATGGCGGCGGTGAAGTCCGCGGTTTTTTCTCCCAGGCCTTCGGTCAGCAGGCGGTAGGTTTTTTCGGTGCGGTCCCAGTTGAGATCTCGGTCCATAGCATAAAGCCGGCCGATAACACTGGCTATTTTCCCGGCGCCGAGCCATTTCAATCGGCTTTCCAGATTTTCAATGGCGGTGGCGGCTTCTTTGGGCGGGCTGTCACGGCCGTCGGTAAAAAGATGCAGCCAGATTTCTTTTACATTTTCGTTTTTGGCCATTTCCAATAAAGCATAGAGATGGTCTATGTAAGAATGGACCGAGCCCGAACCCAATAGGCCCACCAAATGCCAAGCGGAATTATTTTCCTTGGCTTTGTCGGCGGCCATTTTTAAGACAGGATTTTTAAAAAAAGAACCGTTTTGTATAGCCAAAGTTATTCGGGTCAGGGCTTGGTGTCGGATTTGGCCTGTGCCCAAAGCGGCGTGCCCCACTTCGGAATTGCCCGGCTCGCCCCACGGCAGGCCCACCGGAATGCCCGAGGCCTGTAACAACGCGAAAGGAAAGTTTTTTTCTATAAAATCAAAATTGGGCTTGGCGGCGTTGGCAATGGCATTGCCTTTATACTCCGGCACCACCCCCCAGCCGTCTAAAATTACAAGTACCACAGGTTTCATATGTTCATTATAACCTGTTTTGACCCCGACCTTGAAAAAAAGATAAACCTAGTTGGCCAGGCCAATCTTTTTCAAGGGCGGGTTTTTGACTTTTTCGCCTTATGGGTGCTAAGTTTAATT
>JACOZJ010000005.1 GCA_016181405.1 Candidatus Wildermuthbacteria bacterium | reverse complement strand
TACAACTTCGTGAGACCTCATCAATCTCTCGGATACGAAACCCCTTGGGAGTTCACCTCCCGGCACCCCCAAGTGTTACCTATGTACCCGTCCAGCACAAAAAGTTGACAGAGTTAAAATTATATTGTATATATTCTCTCGAGGGGTTATGCCCGCTACTGCATCTTGTTGATGCTTTGATGATGTTTGCCCCTCACCAAGGGCGAGGACTGTGTATACGTTTGCTCCTCGTGAGCTTTACTTCATGATGTCCTCGCCCTTCCCCATCTGCTTCTCAAATCCTTATGAGAGGTAGATCGGGAATTTGCACCCGGAGGTGCTGTGATGGTGCATTACTATGCATCGATGGTTCCTATAATGAACATGAAGCAAAAGAGGGTGAAAGTCCTTCGGTGGGATCCAGACAACAAGCGAAAGCCACGGGCAATCGGGGTGGAAGACGCTTTCGAGCTTATTACCCTCCTGAAGCGCGGGGACGACCTCTGGCTCCGCATGGGAAGCACCAACGCGGCAGTCGCGCTTGGGGCGTTCCGCCGCGGCATCATGGTGCACCAAATCTCGTACCCTCGCGCTATGGCTCACCTCGGTCTCGCAACCAGCAACGCAGTTGAGGTTGAAGATGACGATGAGGACGACGAGGAGGGGTTCAATGGCGCCAATGGCTCTGGCAAAATCAAGATCATGCCAGAACATATATACACCATCGCCAAGGATGCGCCGGATGCCTTTTATCCGGTGTACGCCAAACAGGCAGAGGCCCTTTCGATCATCGCCGCCGAGAAGCGGTTTGAAGATTCCATGAAACTGCGCATCAGAGGCTCCAACATTACCCGTGCGCGGCTTCAGGAAGAAGCCGTCATATACGGCACGGTAAAGGGCCACCCCATCGAGAACAAAGAAGAGGTGGCCGGCTTCATTGATGCCGAGCTGGGCGCCAAAGATGAGAAGGGCAAAAAGCTTGCTCCAGCCGATCCCCGCATACAGATGCTCATGGCGGCCGAGGATCAGGCCGGGAGGCACCTCGACGCTGTCATGAAGGACTCCCCGCTGGTGGAAGCCGTGTTCGGCTCCATCGATGGAGTGGGCAGCCGCATCGGGGCGCGGTTCATCCGCGCTATCGAGCGCATCGAACGATTCCCCAAGAGCCATGATCTGCTCAATTACGCAGGCATGGTTCCGCGGGGACCGCAACCCGTGGGTGGCGGCGGCAAGCTGATGTCGCGCAGAGCCTCGCGCGGCCAGATGCTCGCGCGGAGATCGCAGCTCAATATGGCCTGCCGGCTCTTCCAAGACCAAATCTTCGGATTTGGCAGGAAGACGCCTTTTGGCCAAGAGCTCACCGCCCAAATCGAGCGGGAATGCCCTTGCACTCCTGAACAGCGCAAGGAGAGCAAGGAACTCCGCATCAAGCATATGGTTGCAGTGAAGCGGGCTCGCATCAACATCACGCGCAGCCTCCTGAAGACCATCTACCGGAGGTGGCGCGACTACATGCGTGACGCATCCTAGTACCAAATAAAGGCGAGAGGCTGCTGCAGAAATGCAGCGACCCCTCGCCCTCCTCTCAATGTTTACTAAAAGATTAGTAGATATTGAGAGGGGCTATGATGGTGACTGCATCTCTGCGATGCTTTTTCAGGAGATGCCCCTCACAAGGGCGAGGACTGTATACACATTTGCTCCTCGTGAGCTTTACTTCATGATGTCCTCGCCCCCCTCCTTCTGAACGTTTTGATTTTGTAAAATATTCAGGAGGAGGGACTACGTGTACAATTGCATCCGTGAGGTGCTGTAACGAAAGCTGTCCCTCCTCAATCAGGGCGAGGGTTGTTGGCAGAACTGCTCGTTATGAGCTTTGCAGTGCATTTACCCTCGCCACTCTCTCAATATCTGTAAAATGTTATGGATATTGAGAGGGGCGAACAGTTGACATGCATCACTATGATGCTTTCTGGTTCCGTGCCCCTCACCAAGGGCGAGGACTGTTTCGTCGAGTGCTCCCCGTGAGCTTTGACCCTAGCTGTCCTCGCTCAATCCCCGAATTCTCGCTTCTGCGTTTGTTCGGGGATTTTTGTAAGCAAAAAACGCCCTTCGGTAAACTTAGGACGTTCTTTGCATTGCCCATAGCCCCTCCAGATAAGACTCCCGGAATAATCCAGGTGGGTGCCGCAGTCCGCCGCCAAGGCGACAGAATCATTATCCGGCTCCCTTGAAACGCTTTAATGCGGATCTTATATGAAGGGATACCTGGGCACCTTCATTATACCATACCCCCAACAGAGCCTGTCAACACTTACATCATCTTCCTTTCCTTATCAAAAATGGTCTGTCGCTGATCCATGGGCACTTTCATCATGTCGAGCCAGAACTTCCGCAGTAATACGGTGGCAACCCCAAATCCTGTGCCGACGAAAAGCAAAACGGTGTACATGAGAAGAGAAGAAGTAGTCATTCCCCCCTCTCCCGCAAAGCCTCCGAATAAATAGGCAAACCAACCGGCAAAACTAAAAAAGTAAGCCGGGGCAAGCTCGAACCAATTCGTGAGCTCAAGCAATACAATCAGCGTGGCCGCAATGAAAATCAACACCGGCAAGGCAAGCGCACCTCCCAACACAGAGCTAAACATGGGAAGCAAATACACCACGAGCGCTCCTGCGACCGTGCCGCCTACCAACCCAATAAGCTCTTTTGGCACGCGGCTCAATTTCCCCGCTCCCGCTCCAAACACTAAAGCCCAGCTCAAAAACGGCACCCACAACACCAAGGCGTATGCGGATCCTATGGCAACCCACAGCGCGGCAAGCACTCCTACTGAAGCTGCGACTGGCAAGAATTTTCCAAATGTCATGCTGTTTTTTTGCAGTTATGATATTATACAATAATACGAAAGCGACCTTTATCGAAATCCTTTTCTTTTATTATACTTGAACCATGCCGCCACAGAAAGCAACTTATCCACATCCGCCAGCTCGTCTCGCTTCCCGTCTCGACTCGGTCGAGCCGAGGCGGACGGCAGGCGGACTCGGGCGCACCCGTACGCTTGCCGACAAACCCAGAGGAATAAAACGGCCTGTTTCCGAAAAGGAAAGCCGACGGCAACAGGAACTTTTGTTCGCGCTTGAAAAAGTTTCCCATGTACTGACGGTGCAGGTGCAGCTGCAGAAAATTTTGGAGGATATGGCAGCCATTGTGGCAAAAGCACTGGGGGCAAAGTGGATAAACTTCTGGGAACTCACTTCCGACAAAAAATCGGTGTACATCACCGCTACCTCCGGCATGAAACAATCCTACATTGACCAATCGCACCAGCATCCTATCCGAATTGGAACTGCTTGGATCGGCAGGGCGGTAAAAACCGGCAAAATATGGGGCACAAACGACATCCTCACTGATACTCATTTAATGAAAGACCTCGGACAAAGCTGGAAAGACGCGGTAAAAAAGCAAGGCTACCGCGCACTTTTGTGCGTTCCCACCATAAGCAGGCGTGGAATCGTGGGGGGGATGTGCGTGTACTATCCGGATCCGCACGAATTTACCGATTTTGAAATGCGTTTGATGACAATTGCCGCAAATCAGGCGGCAACCGCCATTACGAACTCGCAGATCTTTGATGATCTCATTGCCGAAAAGAACAAAACCATCGCTATGCTGAACAGCCTTGCAGATGGATTAGTAGTGTACGATCTCCGTGGGATCATAACTGCCTTCAACCCAAGAGCAGAGGAACTGCTTTGGCTCAATCGAAATATGATTCTAAGGAAAAATATACATACCATTCCCACACGGGGAAAACAGGAACTCCAAAATCTCAAAGAACTTTCCCTTCTTGAAATGCACGAGTTTGAAAGCCGCGAGTTTTCTATTGCCGCGCCTCAACGCATTAGTCTGCTGATTACCCATTTGCCTGTGCGCGACGCGCAAGACCGGAAGATCGGCACGATGAGAGTACTCCATGACGTTACCAAAGAAAAAGAGGCCGAGGAGCTCAAATCCAGCTTTATCTCCATTGCGTCACATCAGCTTCGCACTCCGCTTTCCGGCATCAAGTGGGCGTTAAATCTGCTTCAAGAAGAAGCTGGACAATCTCTCTCCCAGCAGCACCGCGAACTCATCGCAAAGACCTACCAAGCCAATGAGCATCTAATTTCCCTCGTAAACGACCTTCTTGATACTTCCCGCATTGAGGAAGGGCGATTTGGATACGAGTTCCAAAAGACCGATCTTGTTGCCTTGGTGCAGGGAACTCTCGAAGAACTTACCCCTCTCGTCGGAGATAAACCGAAGATTAAAATCTCATTTGAAGCGCCGGCCACTCCCCTTCCGCTTATTTCTGCTGATCCTAAAAAACTGACAATGGCACTCTACAATGTGCTTGAAAACGCGATTAAGTACACCCCAAAAGGGCACATTAAAATTGTGTTCAAGCCCACTTCCTCTTCCATAAATATTCTTGTAAGCGATGAGGGGATCGGAATCCCCAAGGAACAACAAAAATTTCTCTTCACTAAGTTTTTCCGTGGCCGCAACGCCATCTTGCTGCAAACGGAAGGATCGGGACTTGGGCTCTGGATTGCAAACGAAATCATAAAAAAGCACAAGGGGAAAATTGTGCTTGTCGAAAGCGCGGAAAATGAGGGAACAACATTTCTCCTGCGCTTTCCTGCCGACCCAAAACGCATGCCTAAGGGCAAGGTTAAAGGCCTATAAAATAGTTGCGCAAACCCTCATATCGTGGCATAGTAAAGCTAGGCCTTAAAAGCATCTCATATCCTGCAGGAACCTATACTGTGAGAAAGGAAAGCCGTCATGAGAATGAAGTGGCTGTGGGTTTCCAGCGTCTTGTACTGGATCGCCTTGTACGCGACCTTCTCCACGATTTCTGTACAGGCAGAGCGCGCCGCGCAGTTCGCCCTATTCGGCGTTGGCATAATGTTGGGATTCTTTGGAGCAGGACTCCTGCTTGCGAGAATCCCAATCGGCCTGCTCGCAACCCGCATAAACAGAAAACTTCTGTTCTTTGTCGGGCTGTGCGTCGTTCTCGCCGGCAACATCATTGTACCGGTAGCCTCTCCCAATCCTATCGCGCTCTTCCCCTCTCGCTTCTTGCTGGGAGTGGGGGCTGGATTCTGGATACTATCGAGTGTGATGTTTGTTGAGCACCACGACGACAAACCAAAAGCTACGTCACGCATCACGCTGACCTACGCTCTTGGAATTACAATCGGCGGACTCGGCGGAGGCATACTCGCCAATATCGGAGACTGGAACACGCCCTTCTGGGCAGGTACTATCGCAGCTGCGCTTGCGATAGCCACCCTTCTCCCAGTACGTGATATGGTCGAGCCGCCCGCGCCGCTTTCTCTGCGGGAGTTCTTCCAGCTTTCCCGACAGCCACAACTGCTCATGGTGTCGGCGCTCGGGGCGCTCATGTTCTTCGTGCTCACGGCGACAGTTCTGGGTTTCACCCAAAACTTCGCCGCGCGGCTCGGCGCCAATCCTCTGTGGCTTGGCATCGTCTACTTCGCAATGCTCGCGCCCTACTCGCTTACCATAAGCATAGCGCATAGGGTACGCAGCAGAATCGGCGCTGATTTCACCCTTGCGCTTGGGTTTGTCGCCGGAGGGATAGCGACAATGTTTGTTCCTTTTGCAGGAAGCGTTGTCATACTTTCCCTTCTCCAGGCCGTAGTTGGCGCAGGACTGGGACTCGTATACTCCAGTTTGATGTGGCTGGCTATCAAAGATACCAACCACAAAAATGAGAGTATGGGGGTGTTTCAGACGATCTACGCTCTAGGATTCTTGATGGGTCCAGTTCTCACCGGCCGAGTGGTGGGTACAACATCGCTTGAGGCGGGATTTTTCTTAAATGGCAGCCTTGCGCTCGCTGCCTTTGCGGCAATCGCGGCGTTGACCCTACTCCGAGGGTTCAGCGTGCGATTCAGAAGGTTCCCTCGCCTTGAGTAAAAGCCCCCGGCACACTGCCAGGGGCTTCTTTTTATTCAAGAATTCCGTCCAAATTAACATCGTAGAGAATTTTCTCCTGTATTATTTTGTAGCGTACGAGTTCATCTTTAGAAAACCAGTGGGGAATTTCTTTCTCTGCCTCTTCATGCGTGCCTGACGCATGGATAAGATTTCGCACCGCACGGCTATCTCCATCTGCCATTTGATAAGAATCGAGCATATAGTCGCCCCGGATGGTCCCCACATCCGAGGAACGGGGTTCCGTGCCTCCAGTGAGCTTTCGCACCACCTCCACAGCATGCGCGCCCTGCCACACCATAGCCACCACCGGCCCTGCAGTAATGTATTTTTTAAGCCCTTCGAGCACGCGTTGTCCTACTTCTTCAGCATCCGTAGAAGGGGGTGTCAATCCTCTCTTTTGATAGCTTTCGATTGCTTTTTCCCCTACTTTCCGCTTCCAGCTGGGATCCAACAAATAATGTTTCTCCACCATTTCTTCTGAAGGGATAAACATCTTCAAACCCACAAGTTTCAAGCCAACGCGCTCATAGCGATTGATAATCTCGCCTACGAGCGATCGCTGAATGCCGTCGGGCTTAATAATCGCGAGTGTTTGTTCTTCTTTTGGATGTGTCATAATAAAGGTTGGCTTATTATCTCCCTTACCAAATGCGCATTGCTCTTCCGTCGCTTGTTATGAGTATATCCCCATTTAGGTCCGAGCGCAAGACGGGAATGCCAAACGCGGCAAAACGTTCCAGCACCTCTTGCGTGGGGTGCCCATAGCGGTTTTTTGCCCCTACCTGTATAACGGCAATCCGAGGAGATACCGCGGCAAGAAAAGATTCAGAGCTCGAGGTCTTGCTCCCGTGATGAGGCACCTTCAAAACATCTGCACGCAGATTATCTTGCTCCTCCACCAACTTTTGCTCAATCAGCTTCTCAATATCGCCGGTAAAGAGAAAAGAGCGACCGCCAAACACGAGCCGGGAAATAATAGAAGTGTTGTTTACCGCTCTGGTGCTAGCTATAGCAGAATCGTCAGGATACAAAATCTCCAGAAAGGCGTTTGCGGAATTTTGCGACCAGACGAGTCTTTGCGGAGCGCGAGCCAGAATGACTCTTGCATCTTCTGCTAAAAGCGCGCTCTCCCATGCCGCAAAAATATTGGTGTCCTTCTCTACGCCAGTCCACAAAACATTTTGCACGGCATACTGTTTGAGCACATCCACCAAGCCGCTTATATGATCTGCTTCTGGATGTGTTAGAACCATCAAGTCAATTGTTTTGTCCCAAAAAGGCATTGCTTTACCAAGCTTTTCACTGACTACTGAATTAGGGCCGCCGTCAATCAAAATTTGATGGCCTTGTGGCGTTTCAACGAAAATGCCATCGCCTTGCCCTACGTCGAAGAATGTTACGCGCACGCCATTCCCCGCCGCCACATAGCCCCAAGCTGCCCAATTGGCCAATAGTAAAGCACACAATACCCCTAATGCGTACACTCGCCATTTCTCCATGGGATTATTCTAACACAAAGCCACGCCAGATATGGCGTGGCAGAGATGCTGTGGTCAAAATCCCTAATATAATTTATGCCGCTGACATCGGAAGGATCTTGAACATCCCCGTCCCACAGACAGGGCAAGTTCCTTTCATAGCAGGGCGCGTGCCGCCGCCTTTCTTCTTGATCTCGGTCTTTTCCTCGTTCGTCATCTCGCGCTTTGCCTTACACTTTACGCAGTAGCCTTCGGTTGGCATAGAAAAAATAAATAATTAAAGCTGATAGAATGACCTTGAACTATTACTTTAGCTTAAATTAAAGCAGAGGGTACGTCAAGCTTCTTTTCCCCACTCCCTCTCGAATATAAGCATAAGCTCCCCATTGAGGGGAGTTTATGTTTTATCTTATCTTCGGAAGTCTCTTCGTGGCCTGCTGTCTCGGTGCTTGCTGTAGCAGTCGCTACAATACACCGGACGGTCGCCGCTTGGCTTAAACGGCACCTGCGTATCTTTGCCGCAATCGGCGCATACCGCAGGAAACATTTCACGTTCGAATCGTCCGTACTGATTCTCGTTTTCCACTAGTATTGAGAAGTTAAAATCAACTTCGGTTCTCAGTGTGCCACTTTTTTATGAAGGCACAATACTACATATACTTCGACGAGAGTACATCATTATCGTATCATCCCCTCCTCTCTTTTGTCAACCCTGCTTATAAAAGCCAAACCCCCTTGTTGGGGGGGTGTGGAGGCTTTCTTCTAGGCCCGAGGGCTCTCCGCCTGCTTTGAGCCCTCGGGCCCTCTGCTAAGGAGAATCTCTCGCTGCCATAGTAAGTTTACGGCGTTATTTTTTTATTCGACCTTTCTTGCCCCCATCTTTTTTCTAACTAAAGAATATAATACTATTTATTTTTTAAACCTTTCTTCCACTTTAATTATATTTTTTATTTCCATATCTTGTCAATACCTAAAATAGCGAATTACTGCTCACGCTTAATTTGTGGAGTTTTCCACAAATTATTAACAACACGCTTACTGCAAAAATACAGAGATAATAGTAAGAATTCCAAACAGAAAAACAAAGTACGCGAAATTAACGTTGCGGGCAATGCGGAACAACAGATGAATGGTAAGAATGCCAAAAAGAAACGCAAAAATAGCTCCAAAAATCAAGGAGGCGTTCAGTTCAATCCCTTCTTTTACGTACAAAAAAATATTGGCACCGAGCACCGCCGGCAAACTCATCAAAAAGCTTATGCGCAATGCAGTAGTATCTGAATAGTTTCGCAGAAGCAAGGCAGAAATAGTTAAACCGGAACGCGAAAGCCCGGGCAAAACTGTAAGCCCCTGGATAAAACCGAGTAGAACGCCATCGCGATCCTGCAAATCCGGGGCCTCTTTCTGCACGGAGCGCTTTTTCCGTTTTGCCTGAAATTGCAAAAGCGCGGTTGCCAAAAGCAATATCCCAACACTTCCAGTAATAACCTTTGTAGAAGCCATTATATCCCGCTCTACGGAAGGCAAGATAACTTCAAGCACAAGGTAACCGACTGCTGCGCTTAAAACCGTTGAGAGTAAGAGAAAACGTGCCATCCGTTCGATCTCTCCCTGCTGGAATATGCGCCGAGGACGAAACAGTAGTTTTATAAGAGCAATTACGTCATCGCGCAAATACCACGATGCTGCCAAAAATGTACCGAGATGCAAAAACAAAGCAAATCCAATGAGTTCCGTTACAGTTTCTTCTCCTCCAAAGAAATTTGCTTTCACGAGTATAACAGCCGCTTCCGAGCTTATCGGCAGCCACTCTGTGATTCCCTGAATGATTCCTAATATAATCCCTTCAAGCATTCGTCAATTGTAGCACAAACTCTATTGCCCTCCCAACTTTTTTCTCCCAAGGAGCAGAAGAAGCAAAAGGATGGAAGCTGCCCCGAGCGCCGCGAGCCACCCGCTATATCCCCGAGCGCTCTCTGCCAGAGAGGCGAGAAACGGCTGGCGTTCACGTCCGCTAACCAATGGCTGCGTACTGGCGGATGTGGACTCTTCACTTGATTCTTCTGTCCCCAAGACCTTGGCATCTTCGTCCATGAAGGAGAGGAGCGGAGCTGACTCTCCAAGCGCGAGAGGAGGAATTATTGAAGCCTCTTGGCCTTCCACGGAAATTCCAACTTGCGCCGTATTCGAAATTGCGTTTGAAGCTTCCACGCGCGCATTGTTTATATAGAGTCCAGATTCCGCGCGCTCTTGGAATACCACTGTATACGTCACGAAGATTCCCTCGTCAGGAAAAATCTCTCCCAAATCCCAAACTTCCTCATGCACAACATCTCCTTCTCCATCCTTCAGCGTGTCGACTAAAACTGCATCATACGCAGAACTGCCGTTCGTGTTCGTGACAACCACGGTGTAATCGACAGAATCGCCTGCTTGTACGATTCCTTCGCCCGCAAAACTTTTCCGCACCCAAAGGTTGGGAGTTTGTTTAGAACTTGCTGAAGGAGCAGAAGAGCCCGAAGATTGCGCAGAATTTCCTCCAGTGACTCCATTCCCACCTCCGGCATTGCCACCGTTACTTCCTGTATCTCCGCCATTACCACCGTTATCGGACGTATTGCCTTCCTCACCGCTGCCCGATCCTCCATTTTCGGAATCCGATCCAGAGCTTGGATCCTCATGAAACACCGCCAATTCAACAATATCGGTATTATCCGCTGCGTTATTATCACTTTCGGTCGCTCCTACGCTGCTCGTATTCACAAACGGATGAATTCCAAATGGAATATCGGTCCGGACACTCCCCGAAAAAGAAACTTCGCGCCCTTCCCCGGGAAGCAACGTACCCAAATCCCACGTGACTTCGCCTTCCCGAATCGTCGAGCTGCCCTCGGCGCTCCCGGCAGAAAAGAGCAAATCGTCGAAAACGCTCTTTATCTGCACATTGCGTGCCACAGCGTCACCGTTATTTGCTATTGTAAGGTAATACGTAATTTCGTCGCCTGGTAACGCAGGATCGTTTACAATTTCCGCGCGTGAACCAATCCACAAGTCTGGCCTCCCAAAACTAATGTTCCCCTTGAAGTCCCCCAGTATGTTAAATATCGCAAACAGCCAGTTTTTCCCGATAACGTTGGTGTTGGCAATATTCACCACATTTGCTACTGCCTGCGCCTTTCCCGTTTGGATCGAGGAGCCCTTGCCATTGCCATTTGCTTGGTTGTCGCCCGTAAGCGCAAAGACTTGAATGTCGTTGGTAATGGTAGCATTATTCGTGTTTTCTACGGAGAGTTCCGAGTGCTCCGCCTTACTGCCTTTTCCAGCCTTCTCACCTTCAGATTCCTCGGTGCACTCCTCGCAGGGCGGAGGCTCCGACAAAGAACTCATTCCGCCAATATTCATATCGTCTGAATAAAGCATAATTCCGTCTGGCGTTTGTGACCAAGAAATCCCCTCTGGCAATCCAAACACATTCCCAGACCAGTCTCCGCTTACTCGAATAAGCGCCACAAATGAATTCCCTCCGAACAAATTCACATTTGCCTGGTTGAATATATTTGCCGCGGCAGAAGAATCCCCTGTCTGGATAATCGAAGTTCCATTGCCATTCGCTTCGTTTCCGCCTGCTTCAGCCCCCACTTCCACGGTATTTGAAATGGCTGCGTTGTTGGTGTTTTCGATTGTAGTTTCGTCGTATACTTGAGCAGGCGCAGAGAACAAAGATGAAAAGAAGGATGACGAATTTGGAAACACGATATCCCCCATGAAAGAACCAAAGTTATTGGCAATAAACAGTAAATAATTGGAATTCACAATATTGGTATTCGCGAAGTTGATGACGTTCGCTGCGGCATACGCGTCTCCGGTCTCAATGGTTGCATCTCCCGCATTCCCCGAAGCCTCGTTTCCGCCGGTGTTCGCCCGTACTACGATGCTGTTGGAAATACTGCCATCATTTTTAGTTTGTATTTCCAAATCCCCAAAACGATAGCATCCATCCCCGCAACTTCCATTGTAACCATCCATAAATGGAGCCCATTTTCGCAAATCAAAATCGAGAAGCTGTTTTTTGAGATTCGAAAGAAGAACGATTAATCCGTTTGAATCAATAATATTTGTATTTACTAAGTTAAACACATCGAGTATCGCGGTGGCGTCACCCGTATCAATCGTACTGCTTCCATTGTTTCCCGACGCTTCGTTGTCGCCGGTATCTGCCTGAATATCTGCCGTGTTTGCTACGGTGGCGGCATTTTGATTTTCTACTTCTGTATCGCCCCCGCTTTCATCTTCTTCAATGCACCTCACCTCTTCCTCGCCACCTTCCTCCTCTTCAGCCTTACTCTCTTTTCCTTCCTTGCCCTCATCCTTTCTTGTTTTATCGGAACACAACGGCGGGAGTTCCTCGTCTTGCGCAATCAAAGGATCGTTCCCAGCCACCACATTTGTGTTTCCAGTATTCTGGATTTGGCCTACAGAGGTTGCGTCGCCAGTTTCAACAACAGTATCTCCTTCGGAAGATTCTTCCTGATCCGCGGGAGAATCTTGGCCATCTTCACCCTCTGCACCGCCTGCGCCGTCTTCTCCATCACCGCCTATCTGGCCGTTAGTCGCATCACCGCCGTTCTGGCCATCTTCTTCACCACCAGCTTCGCCGCTCTCGCCAGGATCGCCGTTTTCACCATTTTCACCATCCTGCGCAGGCTGTTGTTCTGTAGGTTGCCCCTCGTCGCCAGACTCCCCATCCTGTCCTGCTGAACCATCTTCGCCGTCCACCCCCTTCACGCCATCTTTCCCATCAGGCGCTTTTTCCTCTGCCTTTTGTTCCACTTGCGGATCGCTTTCCTGCGCAAAGGCCTCAAACGGCAAACTCACGACAGGCGCTTGCAATCCCACTAAGAGAAAACATATTACTGTTGTTTTTACTAATTTCTTCATACCTTTTTATGCGAGAAACCAGCTGAAGATTTTTCGGAAAAATCCGACAATCGAAGCTATCAGCAGGCTTTCCTTTTTATTCTCTTGTTCTTCTTGGCTCTGTTCGACCTCGTGATTTACGGTTGTTGAATCAGATTGTTCTTGAATTTCAACGCTTGCCTCTGTTTCTATTTCTACTTCCGCTATATCGCTCTTGTACTCTACCTCCTTTTTTATTTCAACTGATTCTCCTCCCGTGCCTGTTTTTTCTTCTTCCACATGCTGAACCACTTCCCCATCAACAGTTGTCTCGATAAATACCGAAGCTCGTGCTTCTCCTTCAACTACCTGCCCAGCTGACGAATTCCCTCCTGTCGAGGCGCGTACCGAAACTTCATTTTGCACCGTTGTTGCTTCAGCCTCGTTTGGCGCCAATACAAAGCTTACAAGTAGCGCTAAGAATGTATAGTGAAACAATTTCATAATGCCTTCCCATATGCTTTTGAGTAAAGCCTCAAAGGCATACGTGAAGGCCCATCCGCCGATGAGGCGGATGGAACCTTCAGAGAAACTATCTGCGAACGCGTGTAACGTTGCGGTTTACAACATTTACGACAGCAGCTGTAGAGTCGGCATCTCCGGTCGTAATACGACCATCGCCTCCTCCTTCACCGCCATCACCGCCTGCTTCGCCGTCACCACCGTTGCCGCCGTCGCCAGCTGCTGCACCATTACCACCTTCACCACCATCACCGCCTTTGCCGCCATTCCATCCTTCACCACCATCACCGCCTTGCCCGCCATTCCATCCATCGCCACCTTCACCACCGTTGCCGCCATCGCCGCCTGCGCCACCTTCACCACCCTCGTCGCCATCGCCACCGTTTCCAGCATCACCGCCTTGGGCGCCATCGCCACCGTTTCCAGCGTCGCCGGCATCACCGCCGTCTGCGGTGTTTTCTCCGGTTTCTGCCTCAACCTCTACGGTATTGGCCACAACACCAGAATTGTTGTTTACAACCTCTACGTCGCCCTCACCACGATGTCTTCGGTGTCCCCAATGGCCACCATCTTCCTCATCGTCGCAGCCACAGCCGCGTACAGTGGTATTGTTGGAATTCACATCATTTCCAACCAAAGCTAAGGCAGTCGCGTCGCCGGTGTCAATAATGCCGCCGATTCCGCCGGCACCACCCTCACCACCTTGCGCGCCGTCGCCGCCGTTTCCACCTTCACCGCCTTCTGCGCCGTCGCCGCCGTTTCCAGCGTCGCCGCCATCGCCAGCGTCACCACCATCTTCGCCATCGCCACCATTACCTTCTTCATTTGAGTCGCCACCGTTTCCGCCATTTCCGCCGTCACCGCCATCGCCAGCATCACCGCCCTCTGCGCCGTCGCCACCATTACCACCATCACCAGCGTTATCACCGTCGCCGCCGTTTCCAGCGTCGCCGCCATTACCGCCATTTGCCTGATTATCGCCGGTTTCCGCTTCCACCTTCACGTAATTAGTCACGACAGCGGAGTTGTTGTTGGTAATTTCTACATCTCCACCGGACTTAGCGAAAGTTCCTTGTGGAAACGTGTACAATCCCAGTGCGAACACTGGAAGAAGAACAGAACCGATAATTTTTTTGAATGTCATAGGACTTTTATGTTATACATTACAGACTTGTTACTGGTTCGACCTTTCGATTTTTTGGACCTTATTGACCTATAGACAGTCAATAAAAAATCCAAGCTTGACACTTCAAAGCTTTGAAGCTTCAGGCTTGGATTTTTCTCGGCCGCGGTATTGTAGTGGGGCAAATAAAAAAGCGTATGCATTTTTGCATCGCCTATCCAGTTTTCCCCTCTAGATAAGGCGTCCGAACTGTTCTGCTTAATTAATTCAGAATACCCGCCTTAAACAGTAGTGTCAATGTAGGCAGTTTTCCACAGCCTTTTCCTATTCCAAAGCAGTTAGGACTTGTTTGCGATAAGCTGTAAAGCGTAATCGAGCCAAAATTTTCCGGCAGGGGGCCCACCATTACATGTCCCATCAGACTCACCCGGGGGTTTTACCCAAAGAAACGCGTCAATCAGAAAATCCCTTGTATCCAGAGTCGGAAGATTTCCTATCGCCCGCCCTCTTGCATTACACCATTGTTGTCCCTCTACCTTTTTGCCGCTTTGCCCAGTATCGATAACAAAGTGCGCATCTCCCAGTAGTTGGGAAACAGCTTTCCCATATGCAACTTGTTCGTTTACTGGCTGGTGATTCGCGATATTCAGTGAAAACCCATCGGCCTGCGCAACACCTGCTTTCTGAAGAAATTCCGCGATTACTTCAGGCGGCTTCCACTGACTGTGCCCAGCATCAAGATATATTTTAGCCGATGGGCTTGTTTGTTTGAGAGTTTGAATAGCACTCTTTAACTCGAGAAATCTCTTTTCACGTTCTGCAGACGAATAGGTAAAGGCTAAGGGCAACGCGTCTGGTTCTAAAATAATCCAAGCCCGCGCGTTCCCTACAGCGTTGCCGAAAAGAAGAATCCACTCTCTGTAGTTTTTGCCGCTCTCAACGAAGCGCCATCCTGAATCCTCATGATTGGGCCCATCGTAGACTACAAAGACAGGGATTTTCCCCTGGAGATTTGCCTTCTCGACAAGTTCTTTCACGCGCTCCACCTCCCAACCTGGATTTTTTCCATTCACCCATATGCCTTGCGGCACGCAAGATATCGCTTGCAATTGGTTGGCAATCTCTTCTTTCCCTTCAGCGCGCAATGCTACTTCTATCATAAAGGCCTGCAAAGAATCTGATCGGAAAAATGGAGAATTGGTTAATATCTCTTTACAAGTATACGCCACTGGCGTAGGTTGCGGCGCAGGAATTTCCTCCTCGCCTTCACGGGAATTCCGGAGCAATGAGGGCAACTCTCGGAGTATTGGCAATAAAGAATATCCCTCTTGGGGCTGTTCTTCCTCATTTTCCTGAACTATCTCTTCCTCCCTCTGTTCCTCTGAAATTCCAGAGAAGAGAGTATGCCAAGCCATAAGGTCGGCGACGACAAAAACCCCTGCTGCGAGAAAAAGCACTATAAAAAGAAGAGGGAACTTCACTGGTTAGGAAGATAAACGAATATCATCAAGGAAAAAGATTGGTTCAATATTCCCTGACGCGCCCATAATCGAAATCCCCGTTACGATAGATCCGCTTACGACTTGTAAATCCGCGAGTGGGATAGAAACATTATACCAGATATTCGGTTGCAATGCCTCTGGAAGATACGAAGACAATCGTTTTTGCGCGAGAGCGTTTCCTGCTTCGTCGAACGCAAAAATCTGAAGATCCTGCCCGCCGCTGCTCCCACCGGAAATGGAAAAATTCAGGGTATTCATGCCGGTCGTGTCAAAGGCATCGTGGTGAAGATATAGTCCTCCCCATTGATGAGCAAACTCCACCTCGATTGCAGAAACAAAAGTTGCATCCGTTTCCCACGACCAGCTTGCCCAGCCGGGAGCCAACGCATCTGTGAAAATATCAGTAGACTGTGGCGGCGGCTGTTGGGTGGTATCAATAAGCGCCGCCTCATTCACCCATTCATGCACCCCTGCCCATCGCAACTCGATAAGTCCTACGGCAACACGATACTGTCCAGAAGCTGGCGGCGTCCAAGCAATCGAGAAACTCCGTGTTTCTCCCACCTGCAACGTAACTCCGTCAAAATACCGCTGAAACACCTGCGCTCCCACCCCATCATATACTTCAATATCAACAATAAGATGGCCAGGGTCACTGCCGGTATTCTCTACGGAGGACGATATCCTATAATGATCTACCATGTCTTGCGCGGTGGTTCCTTGGTGCCGAGGCGCAAACGTGCCGGTCATCACAGTCGGACCACCCGACTCCCACGAAGGATCATTTTCGTCGCCCCCCGGAGTAGACCCCAAACGCCCATGGTGACCGCTGTTTGACCGGTCGAGTACATCCTGCCCAAACCCTTCGTCGAAAGTCCAATCCTTGATAAGGCCAGCTCGATCTTCTGAAGAAGTATTGTTCCCTTGGGTACTGGCTATCTGTGCGTCAGAACGCGCAACATTCCACACACGCATAACATCTAACACGCCTGCAAAAGCGTGAGAACCAGTATCCGGATTATCCCCGATCCACACCTTTTTAGTTCTATCTTCTGTAATGGCTCCTGTTTTTAAAAGCGAGCCCACCAAAGAACCATTCTGG
Organism: Candidatus Wildermuthbacteria bacterium; assembly: GCA_016181405.1. GTDB lineage: Bacteria > Patescibacteriota > Minisyncoccia > Minisyncoccales > UBA10102 > O2-01-FULL-48-27b. Next base: position 80,023 of record JACOZJ010000005.1, on the reverse strand, counting down.
TATAACCGCATCTCCGACCCATTATACACAGCTGCAACATGCGTCCACTCCCCTTGCGCTATCGTACCTCCTTCAAGTACATCCACCACGCCGCCAGTTTCCAGCGCAAATTGCAAAGTGTTGTCCCGAATGCCAAGCATCCATAACTGATCTGCGGTGCCTTCGCCCCGCGCCTTGGAAAGCAAACGTTGGGTACCTGTCGCGCGGTCAGCGCGAAACCGCGCCTCAATGGTAAAGTTCGGCTCTTCGATATCCCAATCGTCCACATCGACATAGTCGTCCACTCCATCGAATACCAAAGCATCGCTTCCGCTGGGGTTCGGAGTCGGCGTCGGATTCGATTCTCCCACCGAGAAAAGCTTCGCTTCATTTGTCCATTCATAGAGTCCTTGCCATCCTGTATGAATCAATCCCACGGCAATGCGATAATTCCCCGCTGCCTGTGGGGTCCAAGAAATCGTGTAATCTTTGGTGGTAGCGGTAGGAATGACTTCGTTATCGTAAAACTGCTGGGCCACCTTCAGCCCCGCGGCGTTATAAATTTCAAGATCTACCAAAATAGCGTCCTCGGTACCGGCGTTCGTTATCGTAGTTGTTGCCGAAAGCTGTTCTTCAACTACAGGATTTGGATTATCCAAAACAGTCTGCACATGATGGGGCTCTACGGTAGGCGGAGGCGCCAAGCGAAGATCAATGCTGGTTGTATCTTGTAAGCCAATGCTGTCTGTAACAGTAAGTTCAGCCTCAACGTATATATCAGCATCCTCTTCGCTTGGCGCTATAAAACTTGGATTTGCGGTGCCCGTAAAGGTTTGCAGAATATGAATATGCGCAGTGTGGTGCTCCAGAATTCGCCAGAAATATGCGCTTTCCGGAAGATTGCCGTCTTCCGGGTCTGTTCCCTGCCCTACAAGCGGGATAATCTGCCCCGGGCGATACGTTGAATTGTTTGGGGGGCTCGTAATCTGCGCGGTTGGCCTTTCATTTCCTACCACAATCTGAATCGTACTCGTACCTATTCCGCCATTGCCGTCATTTACCGAAAGGACTGCTTCGTATGTTCCATTTGTTTCATACGTATGTGTCGGGTTTGCCTCGGCAGAGGTAACCCCATCGCCAAAATCCCATGAAAAGGATAAAGAGTCGCCATCTAAATCATTTGATCCCACGCTTGAGAAAGAAACAAAAAGTGGCACCAACCCCGCGGTTGGATTTGCCGCCGCACGCGCTTCCGGATTTCGGTTTCCTGTCGTATACGTAATTCTTTGCAATTCTCCGGCGTAAATAGAAAGATAGTAGATAAGCCCGTCTGGCCCTGAAACAATCTCTACAGGTCCCCCCGCATCGTCCGAGAAAGGATCTACTGAAACTACATGATGCCCATCTGCATCAAGCACCATCAGCTTTAACCAATTCTGCGTAAAATCACCGAAAAGATAGTTGCCCTGATACTGCGCGGGATACGCAGCGTTGAAGATAAACGCGCCAGCAGTTACCGAAGCCCCGGAAGTAGCATCGTGCCCATACGCATACAAGGGATCCACATAGTTTTCTGCAACACATGTATATCCCCCAGGATTCTGGACCGCTCCTTCCCTGCACGGCCACCCATAGTTTCCTCCCGGGATGCTTTTATTGATCTCTTCCCATGTGAACCAGCCAACATCCCCCACATACAGTTCGCCGTTCGAAGGATTAAAATTGAACCGAAATGCGTTGCGATACCCATAATTCCAAACTTTTGAACGATTTGCGCTAGGGTCGCCGTTGTAGAAAGGATTATCCGAGGGGCCAGTGCCATCTGTATTCAAACGCAGCATTTTTCCTGCCAAACTGTCGATATTCTGTGCTCGTTCGGCGCGGGGATCCACAAAATCGAAACTCGCGCCGTCACCAAGAGTCGCATACAGCTTGCCATCGGGACCAAATCGCAATCCTCCCATAGTATGGCTTTTGTCATCTGAAGGGATGCAATCTTCCGTAACTTCAAAGTCTTCACACGAAGGAGCTGTTGGTGTTCCTCCTACGGTGCCAACGAGCACTTCGAGCGTATTCATGTCTGCCATATCTCCCTCTGCCTTTACGCGCACGATACGGCCTGTTTTGGGGCCTTCGTAGTTTGCGGGGTTATTTTCATACGTATAGCTCAAATATACCCATCCATTATTCTCGAAGTCAGGGTCAAGCGCGATTCCCAATATTCCGTGATCCCCATAATCATTTACATCTTGCAGCTGTAAAAAGGGAGCATCCATTAAAACACCATCATGTACGATGCGCACTGCCCCTGATTTTTCCGCCACAAAAATATGGCCATCCGGCGCAAATGCAATGCTTGTGGGAAGCTGCAATCCGCTTGTGACGGTTTCAATCTGAAACCCGCTTGGTAAAGCATAGCTCAATAAAGGAATCATAATCCCGACTGAAACGAATAGAGAGAGAAAGAAGATTTTTACCAACATACGAGTGTGAGAATTAGATTATTTATACCGTACCACCTTTTTTCTGTTTTACAAATGTTCATTTCGAATATCGTAATACACTGTCTGCGCATTCCATGGTTTCGTATCCTCTCTCAACGATGGGACTGCCCTTGCATTATACCCGTGTTCTTCGAGCATTCTGCCGAGCGCATCTTCATTTACCTTATAGAGTTTCCGCGTTTCATTCTCTGCCACAGGCTCATAAAACCTGTGGAATAGCTCGGAATCTTCCCACCTTTCTGAAATTGGTTCCTGTTCTTTGGCCATTACTACCCACCTTGCAAAAAGCCAGGGCTCTTCCATAGTCTGCTGATACAAAAGATTGTTAGCTTCAAAGATAAAGTTTTTCAGAGGAATGCCCAATTCGTTCACCAAACCATCGTTAATGGTTCTGGTGATCAGGATTTTCCCGTAGTCGTATCGTACAGACAGTATTCGTGTAAGCTCATCTTGATCTGTTCCATCCACCCCGAGGTTCATTCGGATTTCCCGAAATTCTTCTGTAAACACTTTCTGGTGAAAATGAGCAATGGAGAACGACAAAAATGCAATGCAGACTACAGAGGTAAAGCTTCTCGCTAAAAAGGGAGAGATTCTTGAAAGATATTGGGAGAAAAAAGAAGCAAGCACCAAGGGAAAGGCAATCGCAAACCCGATCCAGGTAAGCCCGTAGCGTTCGTTAAAGAAGAGGCCGAAGGGCGGCAAGTCGGGAACCATAATCGGCGGATACCCCCGGAATAAACTTATGACAATCATAAAAAAGGGGCTGACCGACAACAGTAAGACAGCTATGGCAACAGTATTTTTTCTGGCGAGAACAAATAAGGCCGGCAAACCAATCACAGAGAACAACACAAGAGGTTTCCCGATTACATAAAAAGAAGCGTTGAGCGCATACCGCAGTGAAGCAAAAATATTATATTGCGTGGGGAAATATTCAGAATCACGAATCCACCAGCCACCCATAAAAGCAAAAGGTGTCCCCCCATAAATCCAGCCGTACAAACCTATCGCCAGAACGCCCCAAGAAGCAAGAAACAGAAAAAGAACGAGGGCTGCTTCAATCTCTTCAGATTGCTTCTTCTGCCGCCAAAGAAAAAACCATACTAGAAATGCGCCAATGGGAATAAGGATAAATCCTTCGTACCTTGAGAGTGTCGCAAGAACTACAAATGCTGCAGCCCAAATAAGAAGATGAATTTTTTGCTCATAGAACCATCGGGTAAAAAAATACACAACCCCCATAAGATTTGCTAAAAACAACACTTCCATCATTGGAGTTACAGAATAGTAGAGTACGTAGGGACTCGTCAAAAACGTGATAGCCCCTGTCAAAGAAAGCAGTTTTTGCTTCGTAATCAGTAAAAGGGTTCTATATAGAAATATCGATCCTAATATAAAAAATGGCAGGAGGACTACGAAGCCAGCCAGACCGCTTCGATAGAGTGATTCAACCATTCCGGTTATAGGTACCAGCAAAATATGCAAAAGAGGAGGCCAAAACCCAAGCTGGCTTATGCCCGGAGTCGCGCTGTCTATGGTAAGACGGGCAAAATTCAAATGTGCGCTTTGATCCGTAAGCGCCCGCGTCAAATCGAGCCGGAAAACGTAATTTGCCATCCAGGTCGCAAGCGCGACGCCGAACGCCGCAAGGAAGTATTCTCCCCTCTCTGATATCCAAAAAAGAAGGCGAGGAATTTGTTTCATGCGGGAAACTCTATTGGCATTTCTCCCAAACTCGACTCTTTGCTGGCTGCTTGCGATTTCACCTGGGCAAGATGCGTTCCATGGGCCGTCTTTTCCCAATGATATGGCTTCGTAAACAATTGGATTACGGCCTTGCCGCTCGCCACAGCAAGTAAAATCCAATAGAATGGAGATAAGAGTGCGTACTTTACCAATCCATACTTTCCCCGGCGATAAGAGCCGATGAGGTTAAAGTATACAAAGAGAGCGTTCCCGCCCAAAGATGAAATTACTGAAATAGGGAGAATCGGCCCAGTAAAAAGCTCTTGGATAAACACAGAATATGTGACAAACCACCCCACAAGCAATAGCCAGTAAAATAAATTCAGAAAGTTTAATAAAACCGTTCCAGGAACAATAAACAGAAACGCAGTAAAGTTTATCCAACCCCCTAAATCTTTTTTGAGTTCAAGCGGATGCCGAAGATGCACAATAGAGGACTGCAAAAAACCTTTCATCCAGCGTGATCGTTGGCGCATCCAAGCAGGAAGGGTGGTAGTAGCTTCTTCTTTGCTTACCGAATCAAGAATTTCGGAACGATACCCGTGTCGATAAAGCACGATGCCTATATCACAATCTTCTGCCACGTTATAAGGATCCCACCCCCCTACTTCCTCAATGGCAGAACGCCTGAAATGCGTGCTATGTCCGGAAAGCGGAAGAGGAAATCTGAATTTTTGAAGACCAGGAAGAAATAAATCGTAGTAAAAGTTGAATTCGATATTGAAAAGTTTTGTAAGGATATTCTGGTCCGTATTATAGTGGTCAAGCCGCGTTTGGAGAAATGCAATTTCCGGGTGTTTCCGGAACGCAAGCACTGCTTTTTTTAACTGGTCGGGATCGGGAATTATTTCAGCGTCATAGATAACCAGAAATTCTCCTTTCGCCCGCAAGAGCGCTACATTTAATGCTTTCGGTTTTGTTTTTGGGGGCACATCCGGAAGCAAAAGGATACGGAAATAGGAAGGAAAATCCGCTCTTGCTATTGCCTCTTGCGTTGCGTAATCGTATTGCTCCAATGTAATAAGTATCTCAAGCTTTGCTTTCGGATAATCAATCGCTTCCATTGCCTTCCGAATCTGCCACACGACCTCCGCTTCCTGGTATAAAGGTATCAAAATGGTGTACAGGGGAAGTTCCTCGTCTGACAACGAAACAATTTCCTCTTTGGAAAATGTAAGGAAAGGTTTTGCCAAAGAGCGTTGCACAACCAGCAATTTAAAAACCATGTGTCCCAGGTAGAAAAAAGCGATAAGCCCAGACAAAGTCACTAAGACAGGCCACTCAAAGAGAAAAAAGAATGCGAGTGCGCTCACGAGGAAACTTATGGAAAAGAATTCCCAAATCGCGTATGTTTGCGGAAACCAAGCTTTCCTAAAGCTTTGAATGTCCGGTCGAAATAAATAGTCAGGAGGCTGTCCAAAGTTGGGACTTACCTTCAAATGCTGCACACTGCTTTCTTGTACGGCTCTCATCATCACATGTCCTAACGTATTAATCTCCTATCCTAACCTGCCAGCTCAATTATGGAAATCTTGAGTTTTCCACAAGGAGAAAAACGCAAAATGCGATACAATAGGAGAAAACATAAAGTCCGGACATGGGCACTGCAATCAGGGAAAATGGCTAGGTATTATTCATACCTAGCATGACGCAGTGCCCGTGTCCGGACTTGTAAACCTCATTTTACAGATATTCCTCTAAATGTCCATATCTATGTCCTACAACAAAAAAGCGTCTCCAGACGCTTCTTTGTTTCCGTTGTATTCTATCGTATAAGTCCTATCCGAAAAATGAGGGCTTATGCGAAATGAAAGGCTCTAAGCCCCATGTGCGGCCAGCACGAAAAACCGCAAGCACCACAAGCGCCAACGCATAGACGATATGCTCGTCAACGAGAACCGAATGCGTGCCAATATAGGGCACCATAATTTGCGGGAAAAATTCAAACGTTTTCATCTCAACCGCCGGGAAATAATAAAGCAACATTAATGTCGCTCCACCTATTGAACTCACGCGCACAAATATCCCGAGCAAAAGCGAAACGCCAAGCAACGTGAGCCCCCATTCGTTTATGAAGTTTGTGATAGGCAGAATCCCGGGTGATGCCAACCAGCTATAAAATGCTGGAAATGTTTTTGCGTTGTTGAGGTATCCGGCCGCCGACCATTCGGAATCCAGCACCTTCGTAATCCCCGCGTAGAAGAACAGCAACCCCAGCCCCACCCGCAGCAAGAATAAAGAACCTTTTTCGTATAGAGTCATTTATATAGTATACACCCAACGCGCCGACAATCCCACTGTTTGCCTATACTAACCTGTAGGCTTCCTGGAGGAGGCGATTGGCGAGCGAGGGGTGGAAACCGAATTTTTTCTGCAGTTCGGGAAGAGAATACTGTAGGATATCGCGAGCAAACATAAGATTTTGTTTGGCAAACTGCTCTTTAACAAAGTTATTAGCCGATGGCAACACTGTTACTGGATACAGAGACTTCCCTTCTATAAGTTGCTCTAAGCTCCCCGATTTTGGGTATTGCCAGCCAAGAAGTTGAATATTCATGCAAGTCGCATAGGTAATCGCACTTTTGGTAAACTTGGTGTTCGTAACCACCCATGCTACGTGTTTTTTCGCCTCAAATTTTTTGTGTGCAGCCGTAATGTCCAAGAATCTGGCATATGAGTACATTGCTACCTGCACATCGGTTTTGAATCCTCTTCTATTGTGATATTTAAGTTCTATAATATGGTGCACATTCTCTTTTTCTGCCAGAATATCAATCTCGTGGGAAAGACAATGCCCTTTCATGATTATCCCCACTTGAGTTTTGTATCCATATTCCCGCAGAATGGCTGCCACATATTCTTCAAAGAAAAATCCGGCAGGCCCAAGCTCCATAATAGCGCTTCTCAAGCGGTATCGCGCGGCGAGCAGCAAATCTTCTTTCGCGAGATAGCGCACGGTCTTCTTTTCTATTTGTTCGGTGCTGGCGTTAGGGCGAAGCTCTTGTTCAACCAAAACACACACTTTCCGCACCACCCTATCGGGCGCGCCTGCGAGCCGAAGCGAACGACAGAACTTATCTCGATCAAATGTTTCCGTTTCTCCGGAACCCTTCAAAATATCCATGCCAGATGAAATAAACTGATAGGGCAAACAAAGATGTAGTCAATAAGCCAGAAACCAAACAGTAGAAACAAAGCGCGTTCAGCAAAACTATCTGCGCGAACAGGAACCAAAGCGTAGCTAAAAATCCTCCTATTGGCAAAAGTACAGCCCCCTTCAGAAATACCGCGTTTTTCCGATCAAGAAACGCGACAATCAAAAGCAAAACCGCAAGGTAGTAAAAAGCTCCGAACAGCGCCACGGGTATCCCAAATACGGTGGCGTATTGACTGCTTAAGACCTGCTCACATCCGTTCAAAATGGAACAGGGTATTTCAAACCCGAGGTAGTGCTTGGCTGTAAGATAAGCAGCATCGAGAAGTCCCGCGAAACTCAAGCCCAGCATAGCAAAAACCAGCCATTTGGGCGCCGATTCACTCTGCGGCTTCCTTGGAGCTTCCATGTTCTCCGAGCGCCGAGGAAATAAGCTGGCGGAATTGTTCATACGTTTGAGGGTTTGAAATCCGTACCCCCCTAAAGAAAAAAGAGGGAGTACCATTTAGGCCATCTGCAAGCGCGGACGCATAATCTTCCTGTACGCGATCGCGCACTTCATTTGATTTCAGGTCGTTGCGAAATTGCTGTTCGTCCAAACCCACAGAAACGGCGTATTCTGCGAACGTATCCTCGGGGTTGGATATTTTCGCCCACGAAGACTGCTTTTCGAACAGAACATCATGCATTTCCCAAAACTTTCCCTGGAGAGCTGCTGCTTGTGCCGCTCGCGCTGAAAGTTCCGCATTCGGGTGAATCTGCCGCAAAGGGAAATGACGATACACAACCGCTATTTCGCTGCCGAATTCCTGCTCCAACTGCTTAATAAGGGAAACATACGCGGCGCATGCGGGGCACTGGAAATCGCCATACTCCACCAACACCAATGAAGAATCACGATTCCCCTTGATATTGTCGCGCGCGGAAACAGGAAGGGAAAGTGGGGAGGCTAAATCGTTTTGTTGGTCTTGAGCAGGAGGAGTAGCAAAAGAAAGAACCAGAAAAATCCCGGCCGCAATCGCGACACCTACTCCACCCCAAAGAAAAATACTTTTCATAGTTTTCCTAATTCTGCATCGATGATTGCTTTTAAGTTGGCATAGGGAAGCGCACCCCGAATAGGAGTATTATTTACGAAGCTTCCGGGCGTACCAGTTATGCCAAAACCCACGCCTTCCTGAAGTTGCGCTTCTACTTTATTTGCGTATGTGTGCGCGCTCACGCATGCGTCAAACTGAGCCATATTGACTCCAGCTTGCTCTGCGACTTCTCGATAGAGCGCGTTACCCAAGCGCTGTTGATTTGCAAACATCGCGTCCGCGAACTGCCAAAAACCCTCTGAACCCTTTTGCTCACCCACGCATTCTGCGGCCTCTGCCGCCGGCCTTGCTTCAGAGTGAATTTGATCAAGCGGGAAATGCCTATATACCCACCTCACCTGATCCCCATATTCCCCTAACGCCTGTACTATTGATGGGTGAAACTGCCTGCAAAACGGACACTGGAAGTCAGAGTATTCAATAATCGTAATAGGAGCTGAAGGATTACCGCGAATATAGTCTCCGGCGCTTACGGTAGGGACTAGACTAGCAACCTTGTTATCTTCGGGCAAGTCACCTCCTGTTTGCGCGGACAAACCTTGCTGGGCAGGAATATTCAGGCCTCCGGTAGCGAAGACCGCAACTGCTATGATTACTCCCGCTCCAAGAATTGATGCAGGAACGAACAGACTTTTGTAGTTTTCCATAAAAATTTAGCGTATTATATACCCTCTACCCTATCATATGAACTTAGCTCCTCGCAAGATACTCGTATGCTGCGGTAGCTGCCACAGCCCCCGTAGCCGCCGCTGTAATATCCTGCTTAAAACTGCCGAAATGTGTGGTGGCGTCGCCCGCCGCGAAAATTCCCGGCACCTTCGTGCGCATCATATTGTCCACTTTCATGTATCCTTTCTCGTCGAGCTCAAGTCCCAGCTGGTCAGCAAACGTCCTGTCTGGATCAAAACCAATTTCAATAAACATGCCATCCACTACCAGATCGTCCGATTCTTCGCCGGCTTTGTGCTTTGTACTTGAAAGAACCAGCTTTTCCAACTTCTGCGCTCCTACGATCTCCTTGACCTCATGGTCGAGCAATACCTCTACTTTATCTCCGAGGTTTTTCATGCGCTCTGCGTTTATTGGCTCTGCGTGCACCTCTGGACCCCGCACAATTAAATAAACTTTCTTTGCGTATTCTGCCAGGAAATTTACCCCTTTCACCGAAGAATCACCTCCACCCACCATTGCCACGGTCTTGCCGCCATACAAAGGACCGTCGCACGTCCAGCAATAGTGCACCCCGTTGCCCGTAAGCTCTTTTTCATTGGGAAGGTCGAGATGGCGTCTTCGAGAACCAATGGCAAGAATCACCGTTGCTCCCTCAAACATTTCTTTTTCGGTGGCCACGCGGAATCCGTTCTCGCTTTTCTCAATGCTCATTACCCGTCCTTTCGCGATTTCCGCGCCAGCCTCCACGGCCTGCTCTTTCATTATCTTCATCAACTCATATCCGTCGAGCGCCTTCACTCCAGGATAATTTTCAATTCTTCCCGCCGTACTTGTTTCCCCGCCAAATTCCCCCGCAACCACAAGGGTGGACATTTTATATCTGCCCGCGTACAACGCGGCAGCCAACCCCGCCGCTCCCGAACCTACAACGATAAGATCATACCTCATATACGCAGTATAAATTATGAGATAATTTTCTTCAAGGTTTCTTCGTCAAAAGAGAGATAAAACGCGCTGTTGATAAGACCAATATGGGCGTAGGCCTGAGGGAAATTGCCGAGAAAGTCTTTTGTTTCAGGGGCGATCTCTTCTGAAAGGAGGCCGACGTGATTGCGATAGGAAAGCAGCGTCTCGAAAATCTGTTGGGCGCTCTCTCTTTCCCCTGCAAACACAAGCGCATCCACAAGCCAAAAGGAACAGAGAAAAAATGCTCCCTCTCCTCCTGCAAGTCCATCTGCAGACTTGTAGCGATAAAGCAAACCATCATTTGCCGCCAAGGTATTTTCAATGGCGCGGATAGTGGAAATCATTTTTGGATCCCTCCCATCTATGAATCCGAGCACTGGCATTAAAAGCGAAGAAGCATCGAGATCTTCTGAACCAAAGCTCTGTACAAAAGAATTCTGTTTTGCGGACCATCCCTTTCCCATAATTTCTTTGCGTATCGCATCGCGCTCCCTTTCCCACACTTCGTTTTCTTCCTCAAAGCCGTATGCCCGTCCGAGCTTCAAGATGCGGTCAAGAGCCACCCAACACATAACCTTAGAGTGCACAAAATGCCTTTTCCCTCCTCGCACCTCCCAAAGTCCTTCATCTGGTTCGCGCCATATCTTTACTACATAGTTTGCGAATGCCCGAAGCATCACCCATGTTTTCGGGCTAACCTTGTAATCCTTGCGCATGCGATGCAATCGCCATACCATGTTAAGAATTCCCCCATAGACGTCCCACTGCTTTTGAGAAAAAGCAGCGTTCCCCACTCGAATCGGCTTTGACCCCATATAGCCGTCGAAGTGGCCAAGAATCTGCTCTGTAAGATTTTTTTGCCCGCGCAATCCATACATAATCTGGAGATTTTCCGGCCCATCTTCGGCCTCACGACATTCGCCAATAAGCCATCTGATATATTCATCCGCCTCTTTTATGTATCCTAACCAAAAGAGCGCCTGAAGAGTAAAAGCAGAATCGCGAACCCAGCTGAATCGATAATCCCAGTTTCTTTCTCCTCCTATTTCTTCAGGCAAGGAAGTGGTAGCCGCAGCCGCAATCGAGCCCGGAGGCTCAAAAAATAAAATTTTGAGCACGAGCGATGAACGTATGACCGCCTCGTGCCACGGATACTCAATGGGGCAAGTCTCCAGATCGCACCTGCGCACCCACTCTTCCCAAAACTGCTTCGTTTCCTGCAACGTGTGTTCATAATACGCATCTTCTTGGCTCGCGATTTCAGTAGTATTGTACCGAAACGTAAGGTAGTGCTGCTGACCTTTTGCAAAAGATACATATGCGACGGCGCGCTGTTGAGTTTCGATATCGGCATCCACCTCTTGAATCTCATATGTTGCGTTGGATATAAGTATCCCCTTCAAATCTCCCTTTTCAGCTATTACCCCGCCGTCTACAAGGGAAAGCTTTGTTGTCCCCCGCGCGTAGTCAAACCGCGGCTGGAAGAAAATTTTAATGTCACACTGCCCTTCCTTGCATACGACTTTCCTCTGAATTTCAAAAATTTCGTCTTTCTCTAATGGAACAGACTTTATGCTATTCTCGATTTGGAAAGTGCCAAGCGGGCTTCCGTTTCCATTTCCGTTTTTAATAGGCAAGCAATCTATAAGCTCCATCACACCTTGTTTTGTTGTAAATCGTGTAACAAGAATATTAGTTTCCGGCATATATTCCTGAATGGATTCAAACTTTCCAATCGGCTGGATAGCCCAAAATCCTCCTTTCGTGTAATCTAAGAGCGCGGCAAATACAGACGGGGAATCCAAAAAAGGGGCTGGCGTCCAGTCTATTGTTCCGTCTTTCGCCACCAAAGCGGCAGACCTGCGGTTTCCAATAATCGCGTAGTCTCGAATAGGTTTATACTTGGGCATAAAAAACACGGCCAATGAAATTTCTCACACAATTTTATCGGCCGAGCAATTTGTTCCAGTCCGCGGCGAATCTATCTACCCCAGAGTCGGTCAGCTCATGTGAAATGTCAAACGCGGTCCAATCTTGTTCCAAGTTCAATTCTTCGTAAAGAATAGGCGTAAGTGCTTCTGGCTTATAAAAATCCTCATACACCGGCAAGCCTGCTTCCCCCCACTCTCGCAGAACTTTGAGGGGGCTTGTAAGAATATCCGAACCCAATTGAACTGCCGCGAGCAGATGGTGGAGATTCCGCACAGACGCAGTTAAAACTTCCACATGGCCATCACCTTTTTGGTACATCTTTAAGATATTCTCAATCAAATTCATACCGTTCTCTCCCCGATCGTCGAGCCGGCCGATAAAGGGAGAAAGGAACACGTCACCCCTTTTTGCGCCGCGCGTAGCGGCATACACGGCCGCTGCCTGTTGTTGGGAAAAAACAAGCGTCATGTTCACGCGCATACCTTCTTTGACACTTTGTTGAGCCGCCTTCAGCCCCTCCCTGGTTGTCGGATATTTAATATGGGCGTTTGGAATCCAAGCGAACATTTCTTTCCCTTGTCTAAGCATTTCTTCGGCGTTCGTATTCTTATCCGCATACACCTCAATGGATACGGAACCCTCGGGAATAACTCGCGATACTTCCTGCACGACTTTACGGTAGAACCCGAGGAGCTCCTCCCTGGTGAACTTTTTTCCCGCGGTTTCGGGATTTTTCGCTATGAGGGAGGGATTCGTTGTTTGCCCATCGAGAAATCCGAGAAACGCCATTACTTCTTTTGTTTCTGCCGGATCCCCACTGTCCAAAAATATTTTTGTTCTCAAATTCTCTGGTTTCATAAAAATAAATGCTCTAAGAAATATCAGTGAAAAGAAAAACGTTCTTCATTTGTCGTATCACGCGAGCAGGAGTTTTTGCAAGATTTCCTTTCTCTGCGAAAACCCGGCGCAATGCCTTTCTCTTTTTGGATCCGGTAGCATACACCACAGCACAATCTACCTGTTCCCATAAAAAAGGAAACGTTACCGTAACACGGCGCAGATATTTATTTTTCCCTTTTGTCGCGTTGTAACCCACTGCCCACCGGCTCGGTCTCTCGAAAAGTTGCGCGAACCTTTTGGGATTTTCAGGATACGGCAGGATGCCAGCGGTATGTCCGTCTTCTCCAATGCCCTGCGTAATGATAACGCGACCGGCAGGATGTTTCTTTTTCCAGCTCTTGAGACCCCGCTCAAATTTTCCTGCCAACCCATACAAACTTATACGGCGATTGATTCTTGTATCGATATAATCCACTCCTTTCCGCTCTGCCTTTTTGCAAAATTCAGTTTCGGTAATCTGGGAAAAATTATTCACAGCGGGATCTCGGCTATATCGCTCGTCGAGAGCCGCAATGGTAATGTGTTTACCGATATGCCGCATGTCTATGCCCGCGGCCAGTTCAAGCGAAGAGCCGCCAGACAGCATAAGAAGAACTTGTTTTCTTGTGGCGCTTCGCAAGCATTTGTTTAACCGCGTAATCGCTTTTCTCATTGCAGCTTCCCTGCTGGCGCTTTTTGAAACTTTCATACCGTGTTCTATTTGATACTGTGACCACCGAATTGATTCCGCAACATCATTAAAATTTTCCCAGTGTAGCTCGGCTGTTTCGCAGACTGCAGGCGAAAATCCAATGCGGCCTTAATAACCGGCGTAAAGACCTGCAATTTTCTTGCGGTCTTCACAGTCCACTCACCCTCCCCTGTATGCGCCACCGCTCCAGAAGCCTCTTTAAGTTCCTGCCCGTATTTCTTCAACCCTTGCTCAAGCCAGCCAGTCAGCCGCGATTCAATAACACTGCCATGATTGTACACACGGGCCACTTCCTGGACGTCTAGCCCGAAGGGCGATTGCTTGAGAAGAGCAAACCCTTCCGCAAGCGACTGCATCACGCCGTATTCAATTCCATTGTGCACCATTTTCACGAAATGCCCGGCGCCCGATTCACCCATATACCCAAAACTTTCCTTTCTCGTAAGATCTCCAAACAAAGGCTTGAGTTTTTCAAACACCCTCTTGTCTCCTCCAATCATAAGTGCTAGCTTCCCCTCCTGTACTGTTGCAGGCCCTCCTGAAACCCCTACATCCATAAACGACACACCTATCCTTTGAAGTTTCTCTGATCGCCTCATGGAATCTTCGTAAAATGAATTTCCTCCGTCTAGCACAATATCGCCTTTCTCCAGCAGGACAACAAGACCATTATCCTGAAACAGCGCCCGATCAACCGGATCGCCAGCGGGAACCATCATCCAGATAACGCGCGGTTTTCCAAGCCCCGCAACGAGCTGTTTAATGCTTTCTGCTGTGCCCTGGCCGTTCACGTCATATGTTGCTACGCGCCAACCTTTTTTCTCCAGCCGGGCAACCATGGCGCTTCCCATCTTACCCAAACCAATGTAACCAATTTCTTTTCTCATATTCTCCTACGCATTACGAATTGATGCGAATCCGCTGAAGCGAGATCTCTTTCGTCTTTCCGAGACGCGAGGGTCCACTCCGCAGAGGGGTTAAGCGCGAGGAAAACGAAAGAGATCGAGCGAGGGGGCGGTGTTTTGAAAACTGATGCCGAACGTGTCGAGAAAAGCATATGCTCGAGCTTATTAATCATAGTTTTCCTTCAGGTGTTGAGCCTTTTTTATATATCTCCAGCGGGCTTGCAGTATTCTGCCACGCGCGCAAAATAGGGTCAACAAACTCCCATTCTGCCATAATTTCCTCGGTGCTCACAAAAAGCGTCTGGTCACCGCGAATTACGCTCAACAAAAGCCGTTCATACGCATCTGCCACCTGCTCTGCTCCAAACGCTTCTTTATAGTCAAAGATAAAATCCTTCTCCTCCAACACCATGGCAGGCCCCGGCTTTTTCACCAAAAAAGAAATGTGAATTCCCTCTTTTGGCTCTACATGATAGCGGAGGGTATTTTGGTAATGTTTTCCTGGGGGGCACAAGCACGGAGTGGGATGTCGAAATGTAACAGTTACCTCCACGCGATCTTCCGGCATCGCCTTTCCACTTTCCAGGATAATTGGCACTCCCTTCCATCTTTTATTATCCACATACGTTTCTATGCGGAAATAGGTTTCGGTTAAAGAATTTGCGTCAACGCCTTTTTCCTGCCGATACCCTTCGTACTGGCCGCGCACAGTCATCTTCTCTATATTGCTTCCTTTCCATATTTTCAGGGCGCGTAAAATCTCGGCCCGCGCTTTTCGCACCTCGGCAGCGCCAAATGTCCCTGGATTTTCCATGCAAAACAAAGCCAGAAGCTGAAGCACATGGTTTTGCCCCACATCACGTAGCGCGCCAATGCCTTCATAAAATCCGCCCCGCTCTCCAACGGTTTCTTGCTCCATGAGAGCTATGTGAATGCGCTCAATACCACGATTATCCCACGCGGGATCCAAAAAATAGTTTGAAAAACGAAACGCCAAGATATTCTGCACGGTTTCCTTGCCCAAATAATGGTCAATCCGGTAAATCTGCTCCTCTTTGAAGAGTTTTCCCAGAAGCCCATCCAGCTCCTTGGCGGTTTCCAAATCTTTCCCGAACGGCTTTTCCACGATAACGCGCGTCCACCCCTCTTCAGGACTGCACGGCTTTGTTAAGCCAGAAGAGGCTAACTTGCGGAAAATAGTTTCATAATACTGCGGAGAGGCCGCAACATAAAAAAGCTTGTTGGCGCATACCATCCATTCCCCATCTTTCTGGCCAAGGAATGATGCCATGCTTTGATACCCTTCATTCTCTTCAAAAAGCCCTTGCTGGTACACAAAAAATTTCTTAAAACGCCCTATTGCGTCCAAATCAGCTCCAGGTACTCTTTGCGCCACTATGCCAGCAACCATCTCCTGGAAGCTGTCAGTGGCCAACTCATCGCGTGAGAATCCAATCACTTGGAATAAGGGGGGCAGCTGCCCCTGTTCATACAAATGGAACAAACCCGGCGCAAGCTTACGCCGCATTAAATCCCCGGTCGCTCCCAAAATCACGAAAATCGTAGGCAGGAGATTCTGCTTATCCTGTTTTTCTTCCATTTTCCTATTTTCCCTTTTTAAAGCAAATCAAGCAAGACCCCTTCGTAATTGATGCCGAAAAAGTCAAAAAAACCGTAAATCCAGGCAATCCAAAAAAGAAAGTTGTTCGTTACCATCATTATTCCCAATAAGACCAAAAATCCTCCACCAAAAAGAGAAATCCAGTTGAGGTATCGCGCGATTTTCCCAAAATAAGTGGAAGCCCAACCAATCGCAAGCGCCGTAAGTAAAAATGGAGTAGCAAGCCCCAATGAAAATACAAACAGTAAAAACGCACCTTGTCCCACCGTGGCAGAAGAAGCAGCCAAAGTAAGAATCACTCCTAATATTGGCCCCACGCAGGGGCTCCACCCCAACGCGAAAGCACCGCCAAACAAAAGTGAGCTTATGGGTTTTCCGGGTATAAATTTATTGGCAGCCCGTACTTGGCGTTCTGCTGCAAGAAAGCGCAAAAAAGAAATCCTAAGGAAATTTATTTTCCCGTTTGTAACTCCAGTAACCGCCGGGATGAGCAACACTATCCCGAATAGCACGACAAAAATTCCGCCTAGCTTTATCAATAGCGTTCGATACGGGAAAAATATCGAGCCGCCGAGACCAAACAAGCTTCCAAATAAAATAAAAACAGCACTAAAGCCGATAACGTACAAAACGCCATTGAAAAATATTTTTGCGCGCGCCCGCGTCGCCCTTTTTGGATTCTGCAGCTCCGCGACCGAAGCTCCACTAATAAAACTTAAATACCCCGGCACCAAAGGCATAGTGCACGGCGCAAAAAACGTGACAATACCAGCAACAAAAGCAGAGAAAATAAAGGCAAAGCTGATTGGTTCCATACTAACGCTCACTCTTCGGGTGGTTTCCCGTGCGCTATAATCTCAAGATTGCAGCTTTTATGTTCTCTACACCAATTCTCACACTGGCGGGCGCGGCTTTCGGTTTCGTACCGAAAGCCGCATTGCTCGCATACGTATTCACCTTGGGTATTCGCCTTCACCATACGCTTATCCTCCACACCCACATTCACATTTACCGTCCTCTCCATGCTTATGCCCGCACATAGAACAAGTTGTTGGAGTATCCATATGTTTTCTCAAACAAAACATTTATATATACGGAGGCGCGACCTTTCTTGGTTTATTTCGCTCATTTCGAGCCTGCTCATCTCTTGCAACATCTTTTTCTTCGTACTGCACTTTATGATCCGTGAAAAACTCCTTTGCGGCTCTGCAGTAAACACACGTGGGGGTGGTGTAGATGGTTACGTTTGGCATAATTTTAAATATTGTAGACCTTATTATTGAACGACTTTTAAAATGCGCTGTATTAGAGCATCTTCTTTTTTCAACCCATAGCAGATCATTTTACCCATACGCTCTCTTTTCACAAGCCCTACTACTTCAAGCATTCGTAATTGATAAGAAACCGCAGGGACAGAGATATTGAGGATATGAGCAATATCTGTTACACACAAGTCTTTGTGGCGGGTGAGCAAACGGATAATATTCAATCTCGTAGGGTCGCCGAGGGCTTGAAACATAAAAGGCAAGCGCTCCTCCATATCCTCCAGCGAGCTCTTCCGCACAGTTTCTATTTCTCTGGATGTAAGCATTCTATAATTAAATAGTTGTACAAGTATTTAAAGTATAACTCCCACCACATCCCCTTGTCAAGAGCTATCTTCCCTATCCAATGCTTTTAACTAATTCTAAAAGCTGTGGATGAATTACTCCGTTGGAGGCGACAAAGTAGTCTTTGCTTAAATCCCACGGATTCCCTTCAAAATCGGTAATGTGCCCGCCTGCCTCCAATACCAATAAGGTGCCGGCTGCGTAGTCCCATTTTTTTGTCCCGAGGCTCAAAAACCCCTCGGTTCCGCCCCGTGCCAAATATGCCAGCTCGAGAACCGTAGAACCCAAGTAGCGCACCGCGCTAACGTAACGAAGCGCGTGGGAAAAAATCTTTGCGGCAATTTCTTTGCTTTGCTTCGCGGAATTCGTGCCAATCGTAATTAAACCGGACGATGCTTCTTGCCGGGAAACCGTAAATTTATGCCCGTTACAATAGCTCCCTTTGCCTTTTTCTGCAGAAAATAACTCTTCTGTGAGAGGATTATACACTACTGAAGCAATATGCTCGTTGCCCCTCACTAAAGCAATAGAGATAGCAAAGATAGGGATGCCGTTTACAAAATTTCTGGTGCCATCGAGAGGATCGATCACCCAGCTGTATTCAGATCCTCTTTCCAGCTCCCCTCCCTCCTCGCCAAGAAAGTTGTGTTCTGGATATTTTGCTTGTATGATCTGAACAATTTTCTTCTCGGTTTCTTCGTCCGCTTCCGTAACAATCGTTGAATCTTCTTTTAGTCGGCGCGCCAAAGCAGTCTGGAAGTGCTTTTTGAGCACCTCCCCGCCTTCTTGCGCCGCCTGAATTGCGGTATTGAGCATTACGGTGGAGAATGCTATTTCTTAACCCCTAGAAGCTCCGAGAGCTTCGATTCGATTTCGAGCCTGCTCATCTCTTGCAACATCTTTTTCTTCGTACTGCACTTTATGATCCGTGAAAAACTCCTTTGCGGCTCTGCAGTAAACACACGTGGGAGTCGTGTAAATAATAACATTTGCCATATCACCACTTATTATACACCAATTATACCGTAGGGATCAATGCGCCAGAAAGCCGAACAAGAAGTTTCTTCACAGTTATGCCGGGGAAATGTTTCTGAACCAGTTGTTCAGCTTTTCTGAGCTGATCTTCCTGAAATACTTTTTCCGTCGCAAAATCGCCTAATGCCTTGCTTCCGCCGTATGCCCCGCAGTCCTCATGCTGAATAAGTACAAACACTTCGGGATGATGCAGTTTATACGACACCATGCATTCTTCAAGCTCATAATTTCCCGCCTCTCCACCGTCAACGAGATATTTTACGCCCCCGGGAACAGCAACGCGGTCATACGCGGCAGGAAATTTTTTATCGAGATACTCATTCAAAAACCGTTGAATACGAAAATCAATACAATGAACCGCAAGCGCCTTGCAAACGTGTTGTCCTGACATATTATTTTTGCGGTTCTTTGTTTTCCTTTTGCTTGCTAAAGACAAAAACATACAGAATCTCAAGAACCGAGAGTGTATTGAAGATAAGCAGCGCGACAAACCATTTCTTCTCTTCTCGATGAGCGGCTCTCCAAAGCGCGACTCCCTTCCACCACAACATCCACAAGACGAGCGCGAAAAGAAGTACCATGCCTATCGATGTACTAATAAATGCCTCCATATTTTTGCTATTTCATAGCGAGAGTGTCTCGCAATTCCTTCACTTGATCTTCAAGTTTTTCGATTCTTCTGCGATATTCCTCAAATACACGAGTAAATTCTTCGTTTGTAACTTCGTGGCTGTTCTCCATAATTCAATTATAGGTTTTCGACTGCCGGTGTCAAATCTACTATTCTGCCTTCTCCGTCGGTTATAATCTTAGAGATTCTACTATAGTAGCGACTTCCGCCATAGTATTGGCATAAACATCTGCCCCCTCTTGCCTATAATCTTCCCCCAGATTCCCCTTAAAGCCTACTACGTAAGCACCCGCAGCTTTGGCCGATTGAATACCGCGATTTGAATCTTCTAAAATAATGGAGCGTTTTGGATCTATGCGTAAACTCTTGAGTGCTTCCAAATAGCCATCGGGAGCCGGCTTTGGCTTAAGTTCTGGATAATCATCTAGCGAAATAATTTGGTCGAACTTATCGCCAAAAGAAAGCTTTGGTAACAAAAAGTTAATCCACGCGCGCCTTGAAGAAGAAACTATCGCAAGCTTAAAGTCTAATTCCAAAAGTTTCTCGCCTAGCTCGTTTACGCCTTCTGTAACTCGTGCTTTTTCAAAAACGCGGACAGCTTCTTGATCATACCGTTTTACGTATTCTTCGTAGCTTAAAGCAAAACCCATGCCAACCGCTTTTTCGTACTCGGTTTTAATGGTAAGCCCAACCATATCACCCATTTTCCCAACAATGTCTTTTCCAAAGATATTTTCTAGGCTAGCCTGGCTAGCAGCCCATTCCCGCTCGGTGTCTATCAGTACCCCGTCCATGTCAAAAAGAAACGCTTTGTCCATACTCATACGCCAACAAAAACCCTTGATTTTTCAACTTTTACCTTTCCTCCATTATTTTAAAAATTCACGCGGGGAGTAGAGGCTTCGCTACATATTCAAAAGCATAAGCCCTATGATCACAATAACAGCACCAATCCTTTTGTATAACGAAAGCTTTTCGCCGTCGCGAACATATGCCACAAACGACGTTACGAGGGGCGCCGCTGAAGCAATAACCGCTGGTATGACAACACTGCCAGCGTATTCACTTGCGGCAAAAAACCCAACGGTTCCCATCGTAAGCAGCAAACCGGCGTGCCACGCGTATTTTGCGTTTTTATACTTCAAATTCTGCAAGCTCGGAAGAGCTCTGCGTACCCAAATATAGTAAAGAAAAGATAATATCGTCGTGAACAAAGAAAACAGGAACACAAGTTGGTACCAAGTAAATTTATCGACAACAACATCGAGAAACGCGAATCCGACCCCCCAGCATATCATCGTGATTATTGCATAGAAAACGGTAGAGCCGCGCAGATTCCTGTAATTGAGACTTGCGCGATCAAACGAAAGTATAATAACTCCAGCGATAATAATAAAAAGCGCCAAACCCTGCATAAAAGAAAGCTGAAGATTAAAAATGGTAAATCCTATAAGGAGTGTAACTAACGCGTAGCTATTTGCAATCGGCGCCGCAACGCCAAAAGGCCCAATAGACATAGCTTTTACAAACGAAATATATGCAATAATTAAAAACGCGGCGCCCCCAAATACAATCAGAAGCGATGTATCAAAATTGATTGAAATGCCATACAGCAAAAGAAACGGCAATAATAAAACGGTGGGCACCAATTGCACGATCAAAGCGGTAATGGGGCGATCTTCCTTCTGCCCGCTTTTTCCCGTAGAGTAATCACCCAATCCCCAAAACACTAACGCGAAAACTCCGCCGATTGTAGCTATGAGAGTCATCTTGTTATTCTAGCAAAAAATCGCCCATCCGTCAGCTGTCGGAGGCGACCTGCTTTCCTACTCCTTATCTTCTTCTATGGTTTCGTGGTTTTGTTTTATTTAATCTGTACATTCTTACAGTAAGCTGGACACACTACCCATATTTGCTGGAAAGCATCAAGATTCTTCATCTCCAGATTTTTCTTAATCTTATCAATAAAAATATCCAATACGTCTAAAGGTGAATATAGCAGCAAGACAATATCCTTTGTGCTATTAACTCCGTACTGCTTACTTTTCTCTTCAGTCGCATTGAAAATCAATTCAGCTAGCGTTTCCGGTGTCCCACCTCCTGCAGAGGACCCAAATCGTCCCTCATTTGCATGAAATTCATCATTCAACACTCTAACCTGTGCATGGATAGAATAGTTTTGCGATAACTCCTTAAGCTCAACGTCGATAATGCTATCTTCGGGATGTCCAACGATTCGCCAATTCTCGAGATTTTCTCCCTTATTGCGCAAAAAAGTTATAGCACAATCGGATTCTTCAGCTCTCATTATCACGAGTTTAGAAATTCACGAGGGCGACGACCTCTTTGTCGGTGACTTCTATGGTGCCGCCGGAAATGGGAAGTTTTGAAGTGGCGCCGTCGGCGGCCTCAATAATAACTTCGCCTTCTTTGAGTATAGAAACTAAAGGCGTATGGTCCGCCAAAATCTGAATCTGCCCCGTTGGAGTTGGAACAGTTATAGACTCTGCATCGCCTACAAATATTTCCCGATCAATTGCGAAAACCCTTAGAGGAAAAACCATGTTTTCTTAAAGCTTCAAATCTCAAATTCCAATGCTCAAGCAAACCCTAAACTCTAAACCTTAAGATTTTCTAACTTGAAACTTGCTTGGACCTTGAACATTGAAACGTGATACTTTCGGCTACACTTCTTCGATTCCACCTTTAAGATAGAAGTCGTCCTCCGCTTTGCCGTCGTGCTTGCCTTCAATAATCTCTTTGAACGCGCGAACGGTATCTGCCAAAGGCACGTATTTTCCTTCTCTTCCGGTAAACTGGGCTGCTACCGAGAACGGCTGCGACAAAAATCGCTGAATACGGCGTGCGCGTGCCACGGTGAGCTTGTCTTCATCGGACAACTCTTCCATCCCCAGAATCGCGATAATATCCTGCAACTCTTTATATCTCTGCAAAATACGCTGCACATCGCGGGCCACCTGATAATGTTCCTCACCCACAATACGGGGGTCCAACGCGCTCGATTTGGAAGCTAAAGGATCCACCGCAGGATAAATTCCCAAAGAAGCCAGCTCACGGGAAAGCACAATCGTAGAGTCCAAGTGCGAGAATGTAGTGGCCGGCGCAGGATCGGTAATGTCGTCGGCTGGCACGTAAATTGCCTGCACCGAAGTTACGGAACCCGATTTCGTGGAGGTAATGCGCTCTTGCAAAACGCCCATATCTGTTGCCAGCGTAGGCTGATATCCTACCGCCGAAGGCATTCTTCCCAAAAGCACCGACACTTCAGCCCCTGCCTGCACAAAACGGAAAATGTTGTCTATAAACAAGAGAACGTCTTTATGCTTTTCGTCGCGAAAATACTCTGCCATGCGCAAGCCAGCCAACGCGGTGCGAAAGCGCGCGCCCGGCACTTCGTTCATTTGGCCAAACACCAGTGCCGTGTTTTTCAACACGCCCGACTCTTCCATGTCGCGATACAAATCGTTGCCTTCACGGGTACGCTCACCCACACCCGCAAATACAGAATATCCTCCGTGCTCGCGGGCGGTGTTGGCGATAAGCTCTTGCAGGAGTACCGTTTTCCCTACGCCAGCTCCTCCAAACAATCCCACCTTTCCTCCCTTGAGAATAGGCGCCAGCAAATCGATAACTTTAATCCCTGTTTCAAACAATTCAGGCTCTGTTTTCTGCTCTTCGAGCGAAGGTGCAGGCTGATAAATAGAAGATCGCTCGGCTTTTACTTCGCCTTTCCCATCGATAGGGTTGCCAAGCACATCAAATACGCGCCCCAACACCTGCTCGCCCACAGGCACGGAAATAGGGGCTTCGGTATTTTCCACTTCTGTTTTTCTCTCCAAACCGTCGGTAGAATCCATGGCAATAGTGCGCACGCGATTCCCGCCCAAGTGTTGCGCGACCTCAAGCACAAGATCCTTTTTGTTTTCTCGCTTTATTTTCAGCGCCGTCTGCAAAGCCGGCAATCCTTTTTCGTCTCCAAACTCCACATCCACCACCGGCCCCATGATTTGTACGACTGTTCCTTTTGTCATATTACTTTGCTGTTAATGCCTCTTTTGCGGTTGCGATTTCGGTTAATTCCTGCGTAATTGCCGCCTGGCGGGCTTTGTTCAGCACAAGCTGCAGCTCCTCTTGCAGGCGGTCGGCATTCTCGGTTGCGCTTTTCATCGCTACCATTCGAGCGGAATGTTCAGAGGCATTCGACTCAAACACGAAATACGCAATTTCCACTTGTATTAAACCGCGAACCAAATTCTTTACAATTTCCTCGCGTGAAGGCTCCAACACATAGCTTAAATCTCTTTCTGCTTCCTGCTCCTCTCTTGCCAGTTCTGAATACTTGCCTGTTTTTGGAATAATATCCTCAATTGTTTCTTTTAAAGCATCCGGCTCAAGCGGTAAAAGCTGACGCACTTCCACTTTCTGCACCAAAGCCGATACAAACTGATTTGAACAGACAACGATTTTATCGTATCCATGGATTTCGTATGTCTGCACAATCCAGTCTGCGAGCGGCCGCACATCTTGAAAGGTAACAACATCGGAAAACTGCAAAAATTCCGCTATCACATTGCCGCCGCGTGCTTTGAAAAAATCACGGCCCTTCTTTCCTACGGCAACAATGTCTATTTCTCTGCCTTCCGCTTCTTGAGCAGTTTTCCATTGCGCGGCCTGCCGCAACACCGAACTATTGAAGCTTCCGGCCAAACCTTTGTCGCTTGTAATTACAACTAAAGCAATTTTCTTTCCGTTTCTTTGCTTCCAAAAAATACTGCCCAAGTCCTCGCCATTGGCCTGCTTTAGCAAATGCAGCAGCAACGCAAATGATTTTTTGGCGTATGGCCGAGCGTTCAACGCCACTTCCTGCGACCTGCGCATTTTTGTGGCAGCCACCATTTGCATAGCTTTTGTGATCTGCTTGATATTCTTCACCGCCCCTATTTTTGTTTTTAGTTGCCTTGTCGACGCCATGCTAATCTTCGCTAATCATTATATCTCTACAAATATCCCCACATTCTTGAAGCAACGAACGAAAACCTTCTATAGATTCATAAGTATACCAGATCTCTGTACAACTTTGTCGCTCTTTTTCTGTAAACACCGTAACTGGAAAACGATTCTGTGCTTCGCTATTAAACGCAACCTCCCTCACCCTCCCGGTTCGGAGAAGATTTTCCGCCTCTACTCGAGATAATTCTTCTCCCTGAATCACAATATCGAAACACCCAGGACCATCAGGACTATACAGATTTCCAAATATCCAGAAAACCGAGTAGGATAGAATCGCTATTGCCACCAACCATAACCCTATTCCAATTGCAATATGTTTCCAGCTCATTTATAAGTTGAAGCAAAAGTTTCTACTGCTTTCTTTAAGTCTGCCTTGGTGTCGTCAGCAAGGTCGCGGGATTCGCGGATGGTTTTTAAAACCTTTGCGTTGTGGTCTTTTAAGTATTGCACCAGCTTCTTTTCAAAATCGCGAACTTTCTCGAGCTGTACAGCATCTACATATCCTTCGATTGCCGCGAACAGCACCGCCACCTGCTCTTCCATAGGCATTGGTTCAAACTGCCCTTGTTTTAACACTTCCATCAAATGCTGGCCGCGATCAATCTTTGCCTTGGTGGCCTTATCCAAATCCTGCGCGAATTGCGCGAACGCGGCCAATTCCTGAAATTGCGCCAAGTTGAGCTTCAACTGCGAAGCCACTTTTTTCGTAGCTTTAGTTTGCGCGGCAGAACCTACACGAGAAACCGAGAGCCCAATGTTTACCGCAGGCCTTTGGCCCTTTGAGAATAAATCAGACTCCAGATAAATTTGCCCATCGGTAATAGAAATAACGTTTGTGGGAATATAGGCAGACACGTCGCCCAACTGCGTTTCAATAATAGGAAGCGCGGTTAAAGAACCTCCGCCTTTTTCGTCGGACAAGCGTGAAGCGCGCTCCAAAAGGCGGGAATGCAAATAAAACACATCACCCGGATATGCCTCGCGCCCCGGCGGCCGGCGCAACAGCAAAGCAATCTGGCGCCAAGCCCACGCGTGCTTGGAGAGATCGTCGTATATGATAAGCACATCTTTCCCTTTGTCGCGGAAATACTCACCCATGGAGCATCCCGCGTATGGAGCAATATACCACAGAGAAGCAGGATCGGATGCGTTTGCGCTCACCACAATAGTATATTCCATCGCTCCTCGCTCTTCTAATTCCTGCACGAACTGCGCCACTTTGGAAGCTTTTTGCCCGATTGCGACATAAATACAAATAGGCCTGTGCTCTTCGGGCTCATTCAATTGGTTCAGAATGGTGTCTTGAATTAAAGCGGTTTTCCCGATTTGCCTGTCACCAATGATAAGCTCGCGCTGGCCTCGGCCAATGGGAATCGTGGCATCAATAACTTTAATGCCGGTTGCCAATGGCGTATTTACGCCCTGACGATCCATCACCGAGGGGGCTGGCCGCTCAATGGGGAGCGTTTCCTTTTTCGCACCCAAACTTCCCTTGCCGTCTATGGGTACGCCGAGCGGGTTTACCACACGACCCAGCAAACTCTCTCCAACCTGAACCGACAACACCTTTCCGGTTCTTTTTACGAGATCACCTTCTTTTATTTTGATATCTTCGCCCAGCACGACTGCTCCCACCACATATTCTTCTAAGTTTAATATCATCGCAGGAACCGCGGCGTCACCAATCTCCACCATTTCAGAGAACATTGCGTGAGGCAAACCTTCAATCTGAACAACCCCATCGCCCACGAGGATCACTTTCCCTATCTCTTCACCCGTGGGGCCGAGTTTTGTCCCCTCTAATTCCTTTTTTAATATGTCAAATAAAAAATCTTTCGCCATATCAATTTACTTGTTGAGCAACGCGCTAATCCGCTTGAGTTTCCCGCGAATCGTCCCGTCAATCAGAAAGTTATTCCCCAACAATACTGCTATGCCGCCGATTACGCTTTTATCAACTTTTTCTTCCACCACATACTTTTTTCCGCCCGAGGCGGATCCGCCTATGGCGGACTTTGCGAGCGATTGCTCCATTTCTTTCCGTACTGCCGGAGCCAAAGATTCTGCTGAAACCACTGTGGCAATGGGACCCTTTCGCTCCTTCCAAGCTTTTGCGAACTCCCGCAAAATCTCACTGGCATACTTTGCATCGCCACGCTTCTGCAGCATAAGCTTGAATCTCTGCACTTTTTTCTTTGCTTCCGATTCCGATGCATCCTCAAGCGTTTCTACCAAAACTTTGGCGTAGGTTTTTGCTTTATCTTGCGGCATAGTTCTTCTCTAAATACTCAACTACCTCTTTCGCAGCGCGATCTTGATCTTCTTTTGTAACACTGCGCGAAAGCACCCTTTCTGCCATCAGCACCGCAAGTTTTTGAATCTCGTTTTTCGCCCCTCGAACTGCATCACCCTTTTCTCTTCCTGCTTCCTCTTTCGCCTTTAAAAGCATTTTTTCTGCTTCTGCCCGCACTACTGTTAAAGCCGCTTTTTCTTTGGCGGCGGCAGAACTCCTTGCATCTGCGAGTATGGTCTCTGCCTCCGCCCGGGCTTTTTCAAGCTCCCGATGCCGTGCCTCATCAATCCGCTCTATCTCGCGGTTCGCCCGCTCCGTCAATTCAAGCCCCTGTTCAATCTTATTACGCCTTTCTTCCAGATGCGAAAGAACTTTTTTAAACACGAATTTATTCAGCAACCACAACACCAACAGAAAATTCACTGCCTGCGCGAGTAGGAGCCTTCCATCTATGCCTAAATTGCTGAATAACTCTTGCATGTTGACGAGATCTCTTTCGTCTTTCCGAGACGCGAGGGTCCACTCCGCAGAGGGGTTAAGCGCGAGGAAAACGAAAGAGATCGAGTACTAAACGAACTTAATAATAAGCGCAACAACTAAGGCGTAAATCGCGATAGCTTCCGCGAACGCGATTGCCAAAATCATTGCCGTCTGAATCTTGGGGGCGGCTTCGGGATTTCTTCCGATTGCTTCCATCGCCTTTGCCGCAAGCAGCCCAATCGCAATGGCAGGGCCTAACCCTCCCAAACCAATCGCGAGAGCTGGCGCCAATGTCTGTAATGCTTCTCCTTCCATACGTTAATTAATGATTATTATTGTTTCCGACTGACCTTTTAATGTTCGGGCTCCACCTTCATGGTGGCAACTTTCAAAAATACCAGCGTCAACATCGCGAATACCAGCGCCTGAATGAATCCTACAAAAAATTCAAGGAAAATGAAAGGCAAGGGTATCACAACCGGCACCAGTGTCATAATGATAACTAAGAGCACTTCTCCTGCGAATATATTGCCGAATAAACGGAAAGAGAACGAAACTATCCTTGCAAACTCACCCACAATCTCCAGCAGCCCCACAAAAAAATGGATAGGACCATGTTTAAAGTCGATATATTTGCCTACCTGTGCGAAAAATCCAAGCTTTTGAATGGCGTACAGCTGAACCGCAAACACGGCAATGATTGCCAAGGCAAAAGTGGTGTTCAGGTCTGCATTAGCCGAACGGAAAAAAGGCACGAACTCCTTTTCTTCATGTTTGAGCTCTTTTTCGAGTTGCACTGCTTCTTCTTCAGGTATCAATCCGACTTCCTCGCCAATTTTAATCTCTTCTTCGGTCGCCTCTGCTACTGTATAAAATCCAAACGATCCGATACCGGGCAACACACCAATCCAATTATTGAACAGAATAAATAAAAAAATTGTAGCTACTAAAGGAAAAAACGTGAGCGCCTGCTTTCGATCGCCCACCACCTGCGCCATAAAATCTAAAAGCCCGCCTATAATAAGCTCCACCATGCCTTGTGCTTTACCCGGTACCCACTTTAGCCTTTTTGCCACCAAAAAACCGCCTCCCACAAGGGAAAAAGCGGTCACTAAAGAGAGCACCAAACTATTTGTTATTGGCAACCCGAATAAATACCCTAGCGTTTCTGCCTGCAAACTAATATGAATACTATCCATAACGCTCCCATTTTACAGCAAAACTGCCTTTTTGTAAATACATCCAAAATTCAACTCCCCTGTATGAGCGAGCTGTGAAAAGTACTTTCTCGATAGGGCTTGGCCCGATAAATTTGTATGCTTTTGTCCTGTTTACCCTGAGCAAGTCGAAGGGCCAGCCAGCGCCGTAAGTCCTCTTCGAGTTCATCTTGGTCATACCCTAAACACACCACATCAGGATTGCACTGTTCTAGCATTGTGTATGCTGAAAGTTCCCTATCCCCGAGTATGGCGTTATCCACGAGCGGCTCACGCTGTACCAGCCTAATGCGTTCATCTTCTGCGTATTTGGGCTTTTTACCTTTAAGTTTTTCTGCGATTTCGTCGCGCCCAACGATAACCACGAGTTCGTCGCCTAACTCACGGGCTTGGCGGAACAAATCTCGATGCCCGTCATGTACACCATCAAAAATACCGAAAATAATGACTCGTTTCATAAGAATCCCCCAGTTTAACACAAAACGAGCAGACGTTGAATCTGCTCGTTTTGCTCATATCAGCATTTCAGATTACTTTGGCGGAGGAGGAACAAGACAACTTTCTTCTGCGGATGTATTCCCCGCAGCGTCAACCGCATATACCGCGGCGTCTCCGGTTCCCTTAATCTGCCAATCAACTGAAGTAGCCTGTCCGTTTCCGTTGCCGTTATTGCCGCCCATCGGAGTCTGGCTTGGAGTGGCACCATTTGCTTCCACGTACTTAACCTTTATGCCCGAAGCAAATGGACCAAAGAGTGTTCCACTACCCGTATCTTTTAGCCATACTGCAGGATTGGGATCGAGAAGATCTCTTGCAAGCAGTTCATAGTACCCATCTTGATTCTGCCCTTGTCCGCCCTTGGCAGGCGCTTTTGGCACGGTTTGCCCGTGTGGATTTACCGTCTCCACGCATTGAGCCGTAGGCGGTGTCGTATCTGGCACCGTAATCCGAATCAATTCTCTTCCGATTGGAGCTCCTTCCTCTGGATAGTGGTTTGCGATAAATGTCACAACACACTGCAGTGTTGTCCCTTCAAGGGCTGGATCATTGTCCACTGCGATTGTCTCGGTAAAGTTCACTGGTGTCCCACCTGGAACGCCCAAGTGTACCGCAGGGTCAAGCGTAACATTCAGGCCTGCGTCGCATGTAGCAGGATCAATTTCCCACCATACATCGGTCGTCAGCTGCGCAAGGCCATCCAAGATTGCTTGAGACAGCTGCTCAGGAGTAGCATCTGGCAGCAATACTCCACCGGTAGCTCCTGTAATTGCAGTAGCTTGGCCAGTAGCATCTAATCCGTCGCCAAATCCGCTATTCACCGGTATTGCGATTACCTTAATACCAGGGGCTGTCGTGAGATCGGCAATCACCGAAGCTTGCGTATTCACGCCGCTTGGATCATGTCCAGAAGCATCTCCGAACCAAACAATAATTCGATTGGGACCATCGTATCCAACCGCGGGATTAGTCGCTAATTCATGCAAGGCGGTCAATTGTGCTTCTGGCGTATCTCCTCCCCCAGAAGCAGACCAACTATTGATTGCCGTTTGCACAGTTGTCGTATTCCCTGTCATTGCCTGATCGAGATTAAAGACAAAAACATCTCCAAAGTCCTTATACTGACCTACGCAGAACTCGGCAGTTGGCTGGGATCCTTGAATGCTATTCATCACGGCTACCGCGTTTGCCTGTACATTAACAATCGCAGGACCCATACTCCCAGTGGTATCTGCCAAAAAACAGATTTCGGGATCTGGCGGAATCTCTGGCGTAGTCACTACCTTTTCCACTTCCATGGCCCCTCCCACAGCAAGCTCTTCTTCAACCAAGGGTGGCTCAACTTGCCCAACAGCCACGCCAGAAACAGCGAGGCCCACTAATACTAGAACAGAAAAAAATTTTTTCATGTTGTTTTTTTGTTACATTGCTTATGTTTTCGACCTTTAAAATAACAAAAAACTTCTTGCTGGCAACATTGTTGAAATATCCCGCCAGTAGAAGTTCTCTTATATCTTATATTCTATATTATCCCCTTACGAGATAATCGCGTCAAGAAGATTGTTATCCCCAGAAAAGCGCTTTAACTCCCGCCTTTGCGCCACTTTACGCGAGTGAGAAGCTTCCGGTACAAATCATCCTGCATCATGGTGATGCGAACCTCTCGCAATTCTTTTTGCGTGGGGTTACGCTGCTGAAACTTTACAAACGGAATGTCCTCAATAACGGCAAGGGGCGTCTGCTCTTTGCCTTCGCCCATAATCAATACCGCGGCCGTGCCTAAAGCGTCCATAATATTTGTTTTGGTATACTTTAACTCCCTTCCAAAAATATCTTTTGTCCCAATATAATTATTCATAGGCGCAAACCCGCTGTGCGTAATAGAAACTCCGGTTACCCCCCACCGCAATGGATTTGTTTTGCTGTCGGTAATAATCACGCCAACCCTTTTCAGGTTGAATTTCTTTGCCAGATATTTTCGCACCTTGTTCGCGGTTCTCTGCGGATCTCCGGGCCAAAGGATGTAATAGCCGTTTCCATTCGACTCGTCGATGCCTGCCGAAGGGATGAGAAGATTATACTTAATAGTAAGATAAAATCCATTTTTGCCGCGCGGCAAAAAGTACTCTGACTCTTGCTCTATAAGTTTGTTTTTGGATATCTTTCCTATGCCAGCAAACCTACCCTCGCAAATGGCAACAACCTTGGAAGTAATTGCCACTATCGACCCTTCGCGCAATCTCGGCAGATAGTCGTCCAAGAGCGCATAGAGATTATTGTCTTCCCCAGGCCTTACCTTGCGAGTTTTAATCGGTTTTACAATCATTACGCTATCTTAGTTGAAAACTTTGTAGTTGACAAACACCAGGCTTTCCCGTATTATTTTATTATTCTATGCATCTCATACTCATTCCCCTTCTCATAATTACTGCTCTCGTAGGCATCTACGAAGGAGGTGACATTTGGAAGAGTTTTGACTTTTCGGTACCATCTTTGGGAGAAGACGGGCTCAATGTACGGCAGTTTTTTGGCGCTCCGGTCAGCCCGAACAGCCCGCTTCACAAACTCGGCAATTAAATTTTCCCCGCGGCAATTTGTTCTCGGAGATTGCGAAAAAACTCGGCAAAGGAATACAAATTATGCCACGTGGCTAAATAGTGGCCGAGGAGCTCTCGTTCCTTGAAGAGATGGTGAATGAACGACAACGAGAAATTTCTGCAGGCGTAACACCCGCAGTTTTTTTGTATGGGATTCTTATTCGCAAGATATGTCCTCCGGTTCAAATCAATGCGGCCAAAAGTGCGGCCTCGTTTTGTATAGACAACACCATTGCGGGCCAGACGCGTGGGCTCTACGCAATCAAAGGTATCCACACCATACCGCACTGCGTCGAGAATATCATCGCTCTGCCCAATACCAAGCAAATGCACCGGTTTGTCTTCAGGAAGATAGGGAGCAACCCAGCGTAATTGCTCGCGTATTTCTTTCTTCGTTTCTCCAACCGCTACTCCGCCTATTGCAACGCCATCTACTTTTTGCTCCCCTATAAATTTCGCGGACTCTTCCCGCAAATCCTTAAACACGCCTCCTTGCACAATTCCGTAGAGGAATTGCTGCAATCCTGAGCGATCCCGAGCTTGTCGAGGGAGAGTCGAAGGACTTCCTTTGGCTTTTATGCACCGCTCAAGCCATCGGTGCGTACGCTCTGTAGCTTGTTTTGTATATTCGTAATCGGCGCCATGGTAAATACATTCATCAAACGCCATAATCAAATCGGCTCCAATCTGCTGCTGGTATTTTATAGAGAGTTCTGGAGTAAAGAGTATTTCTTTTCCGTCGCGCGGCGCTCGGAAAAGCACGCCTTCCTCTGAAATTTTTTTGACCGGCACTTCTTCGCCCTCATGGGTTTTGATTCGCTTTTGCGAATCACCCTGAGCGGAGTCGAAGGGTTTCCGCCCACCCAATGAAAACACCTGGAACCCCGCAGAGTCTGACATTAAAGGAATGCCAAGTTTAGCATATGCGTGAATGCCGCCAAACTTCTGTATCACGTTTGCTCCTGGATGCGAAACCAAATGAAACGTATTCACGAAAGCCACTTGGACGCCTATTTCTTGAAACTCGCGCGGTGGGATAGTTTTTAAAGTCCCCTTTGTGGCCACGGGCACGAATGCAGGCGTATGAATATCTCCATGCGCCGTATGGATAATTCCCACGCGTGCTTTGGATTTTTTACTTTGTTTTTTAATTTCAAAAAACTTCATATAGACAAAATAGCGAAATATGATATAACCTTTCCAAGGAGGAGAACATGAAGCAGATCATTAACAATCTCCAGGGCTGGGTGATTGATCCCTTTGGTGCGAAATGGACATTCGTGTTTGTCTTCAGCATATTCTCGCTTTCAGTGCTCGCGGATTTCGCAAGCACATATTATTTCCTTTTCCTGACCGACTGCGAGGGAGATGTACTGAAATGTGAAGCGAACGTCGTCGTTCAGCTCATTTTCTCCAAGTTTACATTTCTAGGGGGGTCTTTGCTTATTTTTAGCGCTGAAATCGTTTGCATCTTTGCCGTTGGGATCCCGCTCTTGTATCGAACAACACCACGAGTAGCAAAGACTATTATCCATAGAGTTGCCATCATATCCCTGCCTTCCATCACCTTCTACTTCTGCCTTACCGCGCTCGAAAACGCAACCCTCATCCCCTACACCTTCCTACCAATTTCAGGATTTCTGTTTCGCAGGGATGACCCAAGCACTCGCCTCCTGTTACTAGAAACAGGAGCATTCCTTGCGGTGCCGCTTCTCGTCTATCTTCTCGGCTTCTTGGCCTTTCGAGCTCTCTCTATCCTACTTGCTAAGGCAACAGGCGTGAGAGCTAAATCGCCCCTCAATACATGAGAGGCGGTATTTTTATCCATGCTTGATCTCTATGACATCTCCATCTTTCACAACGTATTCTTTGCCTTCCGTACGAATAAGCCCTTGCGCCATGGCCTCTGCCGTGCCGCCGGCCTTAAGCAATGTATCCCATTGAATCACGGCCGCCCGGATAAACTTCTCTTTAAAGTCGCTGTGTATCGCGCCGCCGGCATCCGGCGCTTTGGCGCCGCATCGCACGGTCCACGCTCGAGTTTCATCGGGTCCGGTGGTAAAAAATGTAATCAAGCCAAGCGCTTCATATGCTTTTGTGATGAGTTCGGGGAGTCGCGGCGCAGACAAATCCAATTCGCGAAGCTCCTCTGGCGAAAGCCCCACTTTCTCCTCTTCTTCTTTAATATTCATTACCGCGTAGGGCGCTCCGAGCTTTTTTGCGTATGAAATCGCTCCAGCCGCCTCTTTTTCCGTATCGGCGTTCAATAAATAAAGGGTTGGCTTCG
Organism: Candidatus Wildermuthbacteria bacterium; assembly: GCA_016181405.1. Taxonomy (GTDB): domain Bacteria; phylum Patescibacteriota; class Minisyncoccia; order Minisyncoccales; family UBA10102; genus O2-01-FULL-48-27b. The sequence continues at coordinate 46,171 of JACOZJ010000005.1, read as the reverse complement.
CGGAAAGAAGAAACAATTCGTGTATTGTTTCTGCGCTGTCGGGATTTTCTTTTACGAACTGAAACGCCGGAACCCCCTGATTCATGCTCCGCAGAAGCCCTTGCAACACGGTTTGCCGCGCCGTTGCCTCTTTGTTTTGCGCCCGCGCTTCTTTCTCAACGCTTGCCAGTCGTTTTTGCAGAGTTTCTAAATCTTTCAGAATCAATTCTGTCTGGACCGTTTCCATATCGCGCAAAGGATCTATCGTTTCATCCACATGCGATATATTCGCGTTTTCAAAACAGCGTACCACCTGCACAATGGCGTCCACCTCGCGTATGTTCGCCAAAAACTGATTGCCCAAACCTTCGCCCTTGTTTGCCCCGCGCACCAGGCCCGCGATATCCACAAACTCAATAATCGTGGGGATGACTTTCTTGGACTGGAAAAAATCAGCAAGCTTTTGCAGCCGCTCATCGGGAACTTCCCCACAATTCCGACGGATAGTGCAGACATTTGATATGTGTTATGGGAGACGGCGTGAACGGACACTGCCCGGCTCAATTACAATTATTCGCTTACGGAAGTCTTGTTCCTCCATTCCTTCAATCAGCCTTTCAACTTCTTTATACAGGATAGTCACCGAAATTTCATTTGGAAATCGTAAAACAACCAAACCGATCAGTTGAGATAATGGGAATCTAATCGGATTGGCGAATCCGAGATCTTTTGTAACAATAACGGCTTGCTTGGCGACTGCGTAATCAAAAACGACTTCGTCGGGTTGGCCGCGAAGTTCGTGTATATCTTTCACACATTCTGCCGCGAATCCCTTTTCTTCAAATAAAGTCCTTATTGAAGATGTGGTGTTTTCATCAATAAGAAAAAGCATTATTTGGCTATGAGCATTTCTTCGCCAACAAGTTTTGCGGCATATTTCAAAGCAGCCAAAACCTGTTCTCGGGTCAGTCCGTATTCTTTCATCACTGTTTCAATGGCGTCTCCCGTGGCGATATGGCCAATAACAACCTCTACCGGCACTCTTGTGCCGGCAATCACGGGTTTGCCAAATTGCGTTTTTTCGTCGGTTGTAACTTGCGGAGCAATCTCTTTCATATACTTACTCGCATTGTACTCAAAAATATATTTAAGGTCAAGCTTCTCCTCTTCTTTTTCGTAAGCGCCTGAAACAGCGTGGATTTCCCCACATTCGGCAACCCAACAATTCCGACGGATAAAGACATAATTGGTATATATATAATTACCGGTAAATATCTTTTCGGCCTCCCACGTCGATAAGGAGAATTTCATCGGGAGACAAAAACCTGAAAAGCACCCGATATTCTCTAGTAATGCGAAACGAATAAATGCCGGCAAGCCGCCCCGATAGGGACTTCGTATGGAGCAACGAGTCAAACGGATTCTCTTTCAACAAAACAACAAGCCGTGCTAACTGGGCTTGCTGTTTTTCATTCAAGCGTTTCACGCTCTTCCTGAAGCGGCCGCTGTAGTACACTCTTACCATAGCTCACTATTTGCCGCGGATATGTTTCAAAAAAGAATCGGCATCTGTAAACTCATACGCGGGAGGTTCCTGTGCCGCCTTGAGTATTTTTTTTACAAACTCTGGCCTGTATTCACCCTCTGGATCCCTTCCTGTTTGGCCGATCACAAAAGAGCGGAGCAGCTCTACTTCTCTTTGAAGCTGTTTCACCGAGCTTGTTTTTGTTGAAATTGAGGTAGCCATACGTCTCCAGTGTACACCTAGACACCCAGCGAGTCAAACCTCAAATGCCGCTTCTTTTCTCCACACTTTTTTGCTTCGGTGTTCTTCTTTCAGATTTTTTTGAACGTATTCTTCAAAACTCCAGGTGGCGAAAAATTCCGTGGCGGCTTTTTTCCCGCTGTCGTACAAATCTTGTTTTTGCTGCGTCGTCATATCAAACTGCGTGGTTTGAATACCGAGCGTTTCAATGGGTATGGTGCGCATAAAGTTCGCGTCTTTAATATACCGCGCGTCGTGCGCTTCCATCATGGTTGAGAATAGCGCGGTCAAGAGGCTGATTGGGCCTCGAATGACTCGGGGCTTCCCCTCGTCTGGCTCCACCAATTTATATCCGAATGTTGGCCATACGGGCGTGGTGTTGTCGCTTTCGGGATCAAACAGCCGAACCGGATAGTTGCTTAAGACTCCCCCATCCACCAAATAAGCAGGGTGCTGTTGCGTATCTTTCATGACCACGGGATTGTAAAAATATGGAATGCTCATGCTCATCCTGACTGCCCGCGCCACATCAAGCTCATCTGGCGCTATGCCATAATCGAGCGCGTCCCATGGCAAAACAATAAGTTTGCCTCTGCTAATATCAGAGGCAACCACCTGCAGGCGGTAACGCCATCGGGGAGCAATTTCCGCTTCCGGAAGCACCAAATCCCCAAACGTACGGATATTCTTTCGCAATAATAAATCGCGTATCCAACGCTCAAAATAGTCACCCTTATATATTCCTTTATGCAGCAACAAGCTCAAAGGTTTACCCAACAAGGGAATATTGTTCAAAAAACCGCCGTCCTGAAAACGCCGGTAGTCCAAAGCAAACATAATTTCTTTCATTTCAGCAGAACTGTAGCCCGCGGCCACGAACGAAGCCACAATGGCGCCCGCTGAAGTCCCCGCCACATTGCGGAATTCATACCCCTGTTGCTCTGTTACTTCCACGGCGCCTACCAATCCCGTGCCTTTCACTCCCCCACCCTCGAATACGCCGTATATCTTTTTATCTTGATCTTGCATAGGCCTACTTTACCAAAAAGTCGCCTTGTCGGCGACTCCCCGCCACCAGCACAACTCCTATCGTAACCATCGCCGTCTGTATCATAGAGTTTTATTCTTAAAAAATTTTATCGATCAAAAAACTAAAAAGTATCTCAAGCCCCTTTAGGATTCCCTGATAAAGAGCTGAGAAGAAACTATTAAGTATCGGTAAAGGATCGAGCATGGTTTTTATTGATCGAATTCTCCGGTCATTGAACGATATAAAACGCCGTCAAAGAGTTCCTGGAGTTTTGCTTTTTGTTCCAACAGGCCTTTTTTGTATTCCTGCGCCGCGTTCAGTTTTTCAACAATTTCCTTTTGCGTCTCAATCGGCGTGAAATTAAGGACAATTTTCCTGGCCTCAAAAACATCGCTTTGTGCCAATATTATCTAGCGCGCTGCTCATTTTTCTCCGCAAATAACTCACTCAACTTCTTTTCCCAGTCCCTTCCATAAATAACCTCATATTCAATTTCACGTTCTTTCATGGCCAAATCTAGCGCGTCTGTCGGCATTTTCTTTGCATAGCGATTACATACATCAAACACCGACTCCTTGTATTTTGTATCGAGGTTTCCAACCAGTTGATCGCCCTTCGTCTCTACAATATAAACCTTATTCACCTTATCCTTGTTTTTTCATCCGTCACAGTGAAAATGAAATCCGGATATATCTTTCCTTTCTTCCATGCCTGAATACCATAATCGTTATCGTGTTTTACTTCGTTGCGATACCAAAAAAATAACCGACTTTGGTCATCCAAAAAATACGCTACCGGTTTTTCCAGTTCCTCATTGAACATATCCTTCGCTACAAACTCAAACAAACTCATTTGCATCGGACTTCCGTCGGGACGGCGCAAGTACTCTGTGTTTGCCGGCACACTGATCTTTTTAGGTAACCTGAATCCAATATCTCTACTCACCACCATAAAGCGAATTTTGCCTTGACCAAGCAATTCACTAAAGAAGTTTTCTGCCAATGCGTCTCTCTGTTCAGAAATGATACGCTTAGCTTCTTCAATAATAAAAGAGAAGTTTTCGCTCACAAGCTCAATCCTATGGCGTGTTGTCATTTCCGATAGAATCATCTCGGCAAAACGAAATGCCTGCCACGGATTTGGAACGACATCGCCTAATTGTTGGGCCATGAAAATGCTATCAATGACAATTCCGCCGGATTCTTTTTGTGCCACCCTTTTCCCTTTTATTACCTCGCGCACATCATCGGATAGTTGGGCGACATACTCGTCATCGCGAACTGCCCGCCCAGTCAAAGACATGGAATAAACAGCGTCTAACTTGATGGCGTCCCAATCTATCCTTCTTAAAATATCCATTTCATAACTTACCTTGCGCCATTTGCCGCGATCATTGATAGAAAAAAACGGAAGAATTATTTGTTCAGCCACTTTTTCAAATCGTTTGCGAACCGTGTACTCTTTTAGCTCAAAATCCTTTTTGTACCCGTCTAACCCCTCATCAGCCGAGATGTGCGTGCGCAAATCACCAAGTCCTTCGCCCTCAAACGCTTTCCTTATCCCTTCCAGTAGATCGCTTGCCTCTTCTCGAAAAGCATAAACGTAACTCTCATTGAGTAATGTTACGCCGGTCTTTTTCGCGTATGGCTGGCGCAGTATTCGTCCGACAAGTTGCGTTAATGCGGTTTTTGAGTGCGTTTTATCAAGCACGGCAAGCACATAGGCAAACGCGCAATCCCAACCCTCCTGCAACGCTTGTTTGGTAATGATGTAGCGCACCGGACAATCTCTCGACATCAATCCGCCAATGTCGTCTATTTCTTTAAGCTCATCTTCTTCACTCGTTTTTATAGCGATATATTCAGCCGGTATTCCACCGTTAATCAATTCATTTCGCACGTCGTTAGAGTGGATAAAACCCCGCCCCTGCTGTTCTCTGCCAACCCGCTCCGTGCGCACCAGACAAATCGGCCGAATATACATTCCGGTATTTTGTTCGTTCTTGACGGCTTCTTTTTCCAATTCCTCTCGTTTTTTCACGCTTGCCCACAAAGTATCTTTCCATGCCAAACTTCCTTTGCGCGTAACATGAAGGTCAAGCTTGATCATTTCCTCATCGTTCACCTGCCTTCCGGTAATATTCACCAAGACATTACTTCCCTCCGATGGAGTTGCGGAAAGTTCAATAACAACCGATGGATTAAATCCGAAAATAGTTCTTTGCGCGTTTGCGGAATATGCCTTTTGGCTTTCATCCAAAATCACCACGGGGCTAAGTAATCGCAAGGAATTGCCAAGCGATGTTTTTATCTGCCTTTTCCAAATACCGCCGGCTTCATTGAATGTTTCCAAATTTGGATATTTTTCCATCAATTTTTCGTGCTGGTCAAGCCGATCTTCCGGCGGGAAAAATTCCGTAAATCCTCCGCTATCGGCAAAAATGCGCAAGTCCTTTTGCAACAGCTCATTGCGCGCCGCCGATTGCAACATAAGCACATACACCACCAAATTTTCTTCCACATCAAGCGGGGTAAAGCGGTCAATTTTGCCTTGATATTTTTCCAGAATCAAAGTCTTTCCGCCGCTTACCATATCAAGATGTTGGCGATAGGGATGGTTTCTATCCTTCAGGGCGCGCACGGTCTGCCGATAAATTGATGTTGTCGGCACTACCCACAAAACAAGTCCCGTTCGCTTTTTGCGAAAAACTTCGTTGATAACATCAAGTGTTTTGACGGCCAAAAATGTTTTTCCGCCGCCGGTTGGTATCTTCAAGACAAAATTCGGCACATCTTTACTTAGACCGTTTTCTCGTTTTTGATAAGCATTGGCTAAGTTAAAACTTGATTTCAAACTGTCCCATGCAGCAATGCTTGCATAGTTTATATTCCCACCATCTTGCTCTTTGTGGACAAGTTCAAGATATTTTTTAATCCGTTCAAGCGATGTTTTTTGAAAATCTTTTAATTCCATAGCTAGATCTCAGCCTTCCTTTGTGGTAACTATGGCTGTTGATTAGGATTTTGTTTGGGGTTATTAATCAAAAGTATTTGCAAATCTTTCATTTCTTTGAGATAGGGACCATCAAGTACCTCGGTTACTAATTTTAACTCCAAGGCTTCTGAAGAAGACATAACGGAACCCTTGCGTACTTCCTCGGATATACTTGCTTTCTCTTCCCCTGTTACTTTTGAGACTACTTCTGAATAGTCATCAGTGATTCTTTGAATTAGACGTGCCATCTCACTAAGTTTTGATGGGCTAAATTGACCACCTAAAGTAGCTATCGCCTCGTGTAAAACGAATCTACAGCTTGGCATAGCCAATCTTTTATCTCCTGCGGCAAAAATCATAATCGCTGCGCTATCAACATTCCCCATACCAATAGTTGTTTTGGGAATGCTTATTTGCTTAAGAAAATTATATGCAAGTAATCCGTGGTCAGAAGATCCACCAGAACTGGATATCTGTATTACCAACTCGTCAATAGGTTTTTGAGGATTTTGTTGTGCAAGTTGTATGGTAATAAACTTGATCAAGTCATTAACTGACCCTTCGGAAACATTTGCGTAAAAATTTATTAAAATTTTCATGTTATTATTTCGCTTTTTGATATATCTCAAAGGGCAATTGCGCAAAATCAATGTGGTAACGCAGGAGATGTTCTTGGTCCAGATATTTCGCCGGAGCGAATACAAGCCGCTTTTTCCCAGTAAATTTGCCAAGGGTTTCGGCACGCTCCAAAGTCAGCGCAGTGGATTTTAGATATTCCATATCCGGCTTGTAGAGCAGATATATTTGATATTCCTTGCTCACGCCAATCAAGCCGGTTTTTTCGTTTACTTTCTTTTCGTTAAATTCTTCGCCGGTGGCGGTATAGAAAATATAGCGCGCCATCTCGGCGAATGTCGGCAAATCCTTTCCTTTCAAAATCCTTTCAGTATCAATCGGCTTGCCAAGTTTATAGTAACTGAATGACCCGCCTAAACCTTTTCGTAAATTCTCGTCTTTTGCGCCTTTCATGCCTTTGATCGCCCGTCGCACTCGCTCGGCTGCGATATCAACGACTTCGCGAAATCCAAGTTTATAAGCCGGTTTACCCTCCTCAATTTTTTCTGATAACTGGACTAGAATAAATTTAATATTTATTTCCTCCTCCTTAATAAAGGATAAGACCGCTTGTGCTGTAGTACCTGATCCAGCGAAAGAATCTAAAACAATATCGCCTTCACCTACACTAGCTATTCTACAGAGAGTTTTTACTAATTCCGTTGGCTTTGGATAATCAAAAATAGCTTTCCCGTCAAAAATTGACTTTATTTCTTCAGTTCCTAACGCATTGGTATACTTATCCAAAAATAAACTTTGGTACGACTTACTTCGTCCATCATTACTTCTGACTTTCTCATAGACAATGTACGTACCGTCTTTCCGCTTCTCGTATATCACCTCTTTGTTCTTAACAGCTTCGAGCATTCTTTTCTTGCCCCACCTCCACCTACCTTCCGAGCCATCATTTCGAATCGGATACACTTCTTCGTTTTTTGGACCCGGAATCGGAAACCACATTGAGGGAGAATCTTCTCTCCTTGAACCTGCACCCCACTTGTTTAGTTCTCTTCCCTTTGCATACAGTCCTTTTTCATCCCTCTGATTTAATTCAATAGCTTCTGCCGTCAATCCAGAAAGATCTGCAACATCTTTATCTTTTGCATAAACAAGAATGTAATCGTGTGTCAGTCTTATTGAGTCAGAGGGGCCAGTGCCTCCTTTAATGGTTTGGCGCACAATTGAAGAAACGAATCCATCATTGAAAACTTCGTCCATTAACGACCGCAAGTGGTGTTGCTCAATGTCGTTTATTGATACAAAAATCACACCATCATCACGTAAAAGTTCGCGCAGAAGTTTTAACCGCGGCATCATCATACAAAGTCATTTGTCATGGCGGGTGAGGTCGTCTTTGTCCACCACTTTGCCAAGCCACTCCTTCATCATCGGCGAATTAACATTGTCGTTATACGCCCATTTTTCATTGCCGGTGTTATATGGCGGGTCAATGTAAATGCACTTCACTTTTCCGGCATAAGTCGGCAAAAGGGCTTTGAGCTTCACTTTTCCGGCATAAGTCGGCAAAAGGGCTTTGAGCGCGAGCAAATTATCGCCGTGGATAATGAGGTTATCATTGAGCGACGGCTTCTTTGATAACCCCTTTTTCGCATCCGGAACAAGCTCATGATATGGAATCGTGAGGTGATGATTTCGTACAATTTCTTTTCCCTTAAAATTTATTGTTGCCATAAAATTTATAGGTATGACATTGGTGGTTTTCTACTTGTAAACATAGGGCGAAAACCAGGATCCGTCTGAACTTGTGTCTCGCATTCTGGACATGTGTGAAAAGAGGGGTTGTTGACTCCCTGTTTTATTCTCACTGCATTCTTCTCCACGTCCCAACAACGAGAACAGAAGGGTCCATCTTTTTTATTTTCTTGTTTTATCCAATATGCATTATTTTCATAGACTAAACTATTTTGAAGTTGAAGCTTGCTCCCCAATTCTTTTTTCTCTGTCTCTAGATCATCTATTTTCTTCTGCATATCCAAAACCTGCTGTTGCAAACCTAAAATCTGCTGATATTGCTCAATCTTGCCAGCTTCCTGAAGTACCTTTCCAATAGACTTTAGTTCTTCAAAAATTGCCATAAAATTATTTTCCTCTTTCTATATCAGCTTGCTGTTGCATCCAAGCATCTCCGGCCGCTTCTATTTCTTCCGGAGTGGGTTCATCACCTTCTTCCATGCGCAAACGACGATCATCCAAAGTTTCCCCATTATAAGTCCAGTAGCCGGGACCTTGAGGCCACCACTTACTGCCTAACGCCAATGCGGCCGCTTCGGAGGAGGACATCTCTTGACCATTGAATACAACGTGTTTCTGGTCTGGAGCTACCACACATATGATCTTTTCGTCGCGGATAAATTTAAGTTCCGCTCCGGCTGGGATATCTACCATTTTAAAATTGAAAGCTGACCGTTTCTTTCTTGCCCTCTCGATAGCAATTGCATCCTCTTTTGTCTCAATACCTACATTTCTACCGGGGGTAACTTCTTCTAATGCGAGTAGCTTGAGAATGGCAACTACTTTTTCGGGAGCCACATTAAAAAATTCTCTTCTCGGATTTATTCGGTAGTCGCCGAAGGCGTCGTGGAATGCCTTTTCTACTTGGCCCATATCTTTGACCCTTGCCGCGTAGTAACATTCAAAAGGCATCGGTACGGCAGATGAGCGCGACAATTCAAGTATGCGCTGCTCGACTGAATTAGCTGTTTTCCCGATTTTGACATATCCGGGCATTGCTTCGTTTGTGAGGATGTAAATAATCTCGTTCATAACGATTTCCTTGGCATAATCTTTTCATCGTGCTTTTCGTTTTCTGAGAGATCCATAAATTACTTCACCATACAACTTTTCCCCTTATTTTTCCACCCTTCGAGAAACTCAGGGTAAAGTAAAGAACTGTGCTTGGCTGTGCTGGGACTGTCCCAGCACAGCCAAGCAAAAAGCCCTTCCGGCGGCCTTACTAGCCATTTTCAGGGCTTCTTACAACATGAGAAGCATTATCGCCGGATGATAAACGGCAGAAACGTATCGCGAATCCAACCCCACGGGTGCGCTTGCGCGTAGTGCAAAAGCCACTCCTGGCCAAATTTTGGAATGTATAAAAGAAGGAGGCCGAGATGTTACCATCTCGGCCCTTATTGGTACGTTGCTTGCACTAAGCTGGCTGAAGAGCGCCAACCCTTTCCAACACCTCCTTTATCAAGAAGTGCTCGCGTTCTTCGAGGAGCACCATTCTCTGTTTAACGCTCCTCAAAAGTACTTTGTCACCATTAGCTCCTTCTCGCTCCAGAAGCAACAACAGACGTTCGCCTTCGAAGGCCTGAAGCGCAACTTCCCAGATCGGTTCTGCCTCTGAGAGTGGCGCTATCCGTTGCTCCCTTGTAGTTGAGGAAGTAGCACGCTGGGGATGCCGTTCCCGAAATCTGTGAGAGGCCATATGTCCAGTGTACCGCGTGGTTGCGCGAGGTCCAGTGAATGTCTCCCCGCACTTTTGGCACACGCGGCCTGCGCCGATTGCCCGAAGCCAGTTGCGCATTGTCTGGGCATCGATACCGTAGGCCGCAGCCATCTCGGGAACCGTTGAACGTTCAATGCCAGCAAGCAGTTCTTCTGCTGCAGGCATCAGAATTCGAGGACGGAGAGTCCGGCGTTTCTCTCTCGGCGGAGAGATCCGCGCAGCCGTCTGACCTTCTTGTTCGAGTATTGCCCGGGAATCTCGGCGAGCGCGCGGGGTACCTCGCCTGTCCCGTACTTCTTCTCCGTACTTCAGCATAAACCATGTGTCGGCCACAAGGTATGCACGGAGCTGACCAAAGTACTGCCGCACACGTTCCCGGCTTACTCCCCAGATCTTATCTGCTACCTCGGTATAGTTGTAACCAGTGGCTAGCCAGGAAAGGGTTTTTCGGAGCTTCTTCTGGCCTTCGTTTCCCCTTGCCCATCGGAGTGTATCGGCATGGGTTCTTGCTACACGCATAATCTCATCAATAAGCTCCGTGAGCTCTAGCTCGGATTCCGGCTCACGCCAACTATCCGACAGAGGCTCGCCCAGAGAAGCCAGGTAGTCTTCCTGCTCATCGGCCTCGATGCCTTCTGGCAGAATCATTGCAATAGCTTCGCTGAACGGGATTTCATGGTACCGATACGCTGCTTCCTTCCCTTCGCCATGGTGGAGATAGCGAAGAAGCCCCCACTCCACAGCCATCCAGTAGTGGGAGAGGACTCGTCGCTCCGGCGCAGGAAACGAAGGATAATTCGGCGCGTTCAGAAGGGCAATGACACCTTCCTGAAAGAGTTCCTCATCAGGAACCCCTTGCCGTAAGGCCCAGCCAAACTTTCGACTGATCACCGCATGAACGAGCTCTGGCGCCTTGAGTCCTGGATATTCACTTTCCGGGAAAAGCGCGCGGTAATCTTCGTATTCTGGCATTATTTACCTCCTGAGTTTTTGTTCCCAACCTCTATTGGTGAGTGCTTCCTGGGCGGCAGCAGCCGTTGCCTGTTTCTCTGAAGTTCCTCCACCCGCTCCGATAAGAGATCCTTTCAAGTACGCCCGCGCAACAAAACGGGGACGATGTTCAGCTCCTGATAGCTTCATAGTAATATATGTGGGAGCAACGCCCCACTGAGCTTGAGTAAGCTGCTGGAGCAGACCCTTGGGATCCTGCTGGTCTACGGTATCGTCCAATTCGGTACCAAAGAGTGTCGACTCGACTACCCCCCGAGCAGCCTCAACCCCTCGGTCCAGATACACAGCCCCGATAAGAGCTTCATAGGTTGAGGATGCGATATGGTGCAACGCATTCCGAGGCTCTGCCCGCGTACCTCGGGCTATCTTGAGATGATCCAGTAAGCCAAGCTTCTTCCCAACCCTTCCCAGGTTTATGTTGCTGACGATGTTACTCTTTGCTCTCGAGAGCATTCCCTCAGTCTTTTCTGGAAAGTGTTGGAAGAGATAGTGGGCCACCAGCATGTCAACTACCGTGTCGCCGAGAAATTCTAGTCGTTCGTTGTGACCAACTGACCATCTTCTATCTTCATTGAGGTATGAACGATGTGTCAGTGCTTGCTGGAGGAGTTCTTTCCTTTCGAAAGAAACCCCAATTCTCTGCTCTAACTCATTCAACTCGGCCATTCCTTCACTCCTTCTTGGATGTCAAGGTTCAGACTTGTATCATTATACTGATTCTTTTTTCGTTGTCAAGAACAAAGAAGGCGGCACAGAAAACTTCTGTGCCGCCCGGGGACATTCACATCCCTTCCACACGTTACTTGGCAAAGTACTGGTTGATTGCCTCTTGTGCCCGCCGTAACTGTACGTCGAGTAGCGGCGAGGGAGAGAGGTTTGGAAGGTAGTTAGCGATCTGCTCTGCGGCATTTGCCACTACCTGCATGCGAAGGTGCTCAATGCTTCCCTCCTTGTACTGATTTACGTAGCCTCGTCTCGTCCGTTCCACCTCCACATTCAAGAGACGAGCTTTCTCTTCCTCGGTCTTTGCCTCTGCGATCTTGGCTGAAAGTTCTTCCACTTCCCGAAGGGAAAGACGTTCTGCCTTAATCTTTTCTACCAAGGCGCTCTGGAGCATCGGCTCTCGGACCCGTGTTACTACGGCGCGAAGCTTTTGCTCCGTGACAGCCCCAGGCGTAGATTGATCTCGAACTTCTCGCAGGAGCGGGAGCGAAGTATACCTCCTAATTTTCAGCATATCGCTCACGCGCTCTGGCGCAAGATTCCATTGGGCAGCCTTTTGTCGAACCCATGCGGTGAGTGCCTCGCGCTCTTCTGGTGTCAAGGCCACGCTCGGAGCGGCCCCGCGCCGGCCCATGCGAAACGCTTCCTCTGCCCCCATGCGGTCTGCCCACTGGGTGATAAGGAAACTCTTCTGAACCCATTCTACAATGCGAGCAAAGCTTACAGAGCGATGCATTCTCGCATTCAAGATGCGGAGATGCCAAAATGTTTCTTCGCTGCAACTGTAGAGAAGACAGAGAGCTTCGGTGATGCCTGCCAGTTTCATGGCACGAAGACGATGGAAACCATCGATGACCAGATGGTGTTCCAGCCAAACCACTAAGGGGCTGATCTGCCCATCAGTGATGAGAGTCTTCCGGAGGTTTTCCACATGGATACCGTCAACGGGCACATCCTCGACGAGGTCATCCACTGGAACCATCTTCAGTTCACCTTGAATGGCGATCTTCCCTATCTCCAGCATCAATTACCTCCTTTGTTTTGGAGTCCACTCGCAGCGAGCATCTCATCCCAAGAGTCGAAGTAACGGAGGACCGCTCCCTCGAGGGCTCGATCATGTTTCTGCACATAGGTATGGTGCACAGGTTCTCCGCGCCGATAAAGTGCCTTGATCTTTGCGATGATCACCTCTTTGCTCCATCGAACGACAGAACGTTCCCGCTCAGGATCAAACCCTGCCGCCCGTACTGCGTTTTCCCACCCATTGTAGTACTTCTGAATGGCGCTTGCGATTGGGACATAATATCTCTGCAGATAGCCCGAGTTTATCGGTTCCCCGCGCCTCTTGAGAACCTGCAGATCTTCAATCACGGCTTCTCTGGTCCACTTCCTGCGTCGTCGCTCCTCTTGAGGGTCAAACCCTGCTTCTCGCACCAGTTCCTCCCACGAGTCAAAGTAATGAGGGATGCTGTGCGCAAGCTTCGGATAGACATCTCGGAGATACCGACTGTTAATCGGTTCCCCTCCTGCCTTGAGTCTCTGTACGGCAGCAACAATGTCTTCTCTTGAGTGCGACGCAAAGAGCGTCTCCTGCGGATCCACTCCTATAGCAAAGAGGAGCTCTGGCCATGTCCGAAAATGCAGGAGTGCAGAAACATAGAGGTTATAGTCAGAAAGCCGGACGGCTTTGGGCCGAATGCTTTCTTCCTGTGCCCTCCGCTCCAACATCTTTCCTACCACTTCGTCGCGCGAGAGACGTTGTGGGGCTCCTCTCCACTCTTTTTCAGGATCAAGACCAGCAGCACGAACTGCTGCCGCCCACGAACCAAAGAAACGCCTTATTGCGTTGTAGAGCGTAAGGTAGCCATGATGTTGTAGCCAACTTACGTGAACGGGCGAGCCTTGTTCTTTGAGCTCCCGCATCTTGGCTATTATCACTGACTCGCTCCAGCTGATGCGCTCCACAGCTACCATAGCCTCACGCTCGGGGTCAAACCCCGCATAGGCAACGAGAAAAGACCAACCACCGTTTTTGTAGAGAGCAGCTTGAAGCGTGTTCGGCAGGCTCATTGGATTAAGAGGTTTTCCGAACGCCTTCAGTACCCAAAATGATTGAGCAATTCGTAAAGGACCCCAGAAGTTCGGTCGGCGAGAAAGCCGGCTACTGTACTTGCCCGGCTCCTGTCCGACTTTCGCCCTCCGCCATACCTGCCAATGGACTTGATCTACGACGAGTCGCGAGGGCAACTGCCCTGAGAGATTTCTAAGCTTCCTAAGCATCACTCTTCGATCAACACCCCACTCGGCTGCTTGCCGGATAGACTTAGCATCAATGCGGAAGATGATTTGCTTACTCGACGGGTCTTCGTAACTGACCAGATGCGCAATCTGCGCAAGAAGATTTCGGGCTTCGACGGAACGCTCGCCAAAGCCTATATTCACGACAACAATGCCGTGCTCACGGATTTCGATTATCCGTTCCATCAAAAGCCTCCTCGTTTTAAGTTATTAAGGTTCCAAGCATCATCCGAATGATAAAACAATATATTAACTTTGTCAACGTAACGTATCCTGGATTCAACTTACAAGTGCAACACCACTCTTCGAAAGATGGGGAAGGGATATCGCAAGGGCAAAAGGCGCAAGTTTTTATGCTTATGGTTAGGGTTTAGCTTATTACCGTGCCCACAAACTCTTTCCCTTCGATTGCCTTTTTCATATTCTCCAGATTCGTGCCTTTGATGATTTTTGCCTGAATGCGCGCTTTTTCCGCGAGCCGGGCGGCAATAGGATCAATGGGCGAGGCAAGCCCCGGCGTCCATTTTGAAGGAATCAGCTTGCGGTATTCTTTCCACGAAAGTTTTTCTAACGGCTTTGCGTCTTCGAATTTTTTAGGGTCTTTATCGTACACAAAATCTATGTCGCCTGCATCCATCATTTCCTTGGCTCCAAACTTCTGCGCCAGGCGCATCGCGATATAGTCGGTAGACCAGCCCGGCTTCCAGCCGGAAGCAATAAAAAGTTTCTTTTTGGTGCGTTTTAATTGGGCCACTTCTTTGGCCGATGGATCGTGATCGATTACCACCGGATGCGCTTCTTTTCCGAAAATGGTGCGGAGCAATTGCGCGTTGAGCCGCGTGGAGTGAATACCAATCCAGTCCAAATCGTTGTTGCTCATTTTCACAATCTGCCTCCCTGCTTTTTGGTACACGCGGCATGTCTTTCCACCGCCAGGAACAATGATAAACTGCCTGTTTCTCTTCATTTCTCGCACCAAAAGCCTGCGAAATGCCTTTAAAAACGGCACATCAATGCCGTCGGTATCCGTTAAATGCGGCACAATGAGCGATCCGCCCACCGCAATAACCGTAAATTGAGATTCATGCATACGTTTTGCCATTCTACGCATTTTTGCCTTTTGTGTCCAGCGTACTTGATTGCCGGCGTGAGTGGTAGCGAGGGGCGTATTTTTCCATAAACGCCTGGAAACCAAGTTTTTTGATTTCTTGGTGAAGCTTGTAATACGCGCACCATTCCTTGGAACATATCCAGGATTCTGCGGGATGCAAACAGAAAAAAATGTTCTTTTGCACGGCGTCCATAATTGTTTCTATGCTGCGCAACACTGTTTTCTTATCGATAAAAGGCCGGACCACACGAAAGCGAACTATCTTTGAATTGTTTTTTGAAAGCACGATATAATCCTTGCTTAAACCCTTTGGCGCGCGCCCAGTAACTTCTTTATACCCGATTTGGTAAATCGAAATTTGAGCGTCTGTTCGAATATCCTGATGATTGGGCGTAACTCTTGTTGTCTTTAACTCATGAATCACGTCTTTTTTATCGGTAAGATCCATACGGCCCACCACCTCAAGGCCCGGCCGCACCGAAAAAGCGAAAGGCTCTTCCACCAAATCCGGATCGATATACGGATTCAAATGCCGAAAATATACTTCGAGTCCCTTCAATCCCGTGTCGATCATATCGCCTACGTTTACGTGTTTTTCTTTTGAAAGATATTCCCGCGTGAGATACGGGCGCGCCTCTTCGAGTTCCTGCTTATAATCCTCCAGCGCGCTTCCGAAAGAGTCCACAAAAAACTCTTTTGCTTCAGCCAGCGCTATCCCCTTTCCGTCTGCTTTCTTTTGCTCAAAGTGATATTGCAAGGTTTCGTGCATAGCAAAACCATGTTTGAAAACCTTGCGCGGCTGGCGGCGGATTCCCAACACATAACGAAACAAATAGTGCTCCGGGCATCGCACATACGTCATCAACTGCGTAAAGCTCACCTGCTTCATAATCCCAATGTACATTATATTTCTGTAAAACAAAACTGCGCATTTGCGCAGCTATCGTGTTTACGAGGGGAAAATTCTATTTATTGTTCATTGCCAGTGCATCGCGAACCTCGCGCATTTGATCTTCAAGTTTTTCGATTCTTCGGCGATTCTCTGCAAGCAGAATATTCTCGATGCGATCGAGCCGCTCCTTAACTTCGTCAAACTCCACACGTACTTCGCTTGTCTTTGCAGTCTCTTCAAATCCTTTTTGCACCATCCGAGCCAAATCGTCTATTGTAACTCCTTTCTCTTGATCCATATATTTCATTATAGGCAGATACCATATGGTGTCAACCTATAAACCTCACTTATTCCATACTTATCACTCTTTCTTTTGGAAAGGGCCGAGGGCATCCTGCACCGATTTTCGGTACAAGCAATAATCGCACTCCATATTCGCCTCGGGCAGAGCGTCAGACTCCAATGTTTTGCGAGCTTTCACCAAAGCATCCTCTACCCAGGAGTCGTTGCCCTCATAAGGGATAATTTTTATATCAAACTCAAGCTTTTTGTCGAAGGCCGCGGCATCGGTGCGCCCGTTCGCGTAAACAAAATATCCAATATTGGAAACTTCAAATCCATTTTTTCGGAAAAGCCATTGATACACCTCTATCTGCCGCTTGTATCCGCCCTGCCATTCAGCATCTATCCCCACTTCGCCGTTCTTGGAAGTGGCTTTATAATCCACGACGTGAAGCTCGCCTTTTGGATTTACCCAAACATCATCTATGCCTCCGCGCAGAATGAAATTTGTCGGCTCGTGCAAAAACTTCACTCCCCGCCGAAGCGAATCGCGCCATTCTTCCATGCGTTCGTGCTCAAAAGGCACCGCGTCTATCCCGTATGCCTCCATAAGCGGATGCGAAGAGTGATTTGCGCGATGAATATCGAACTCTTTTTTCAAAAGCGCATCGACCGCGGAGTTTAAGCTAAATGGATACCCAGGCGGCTGGCCAACTCCCAATCGCTGGTCAATATAAAAACAGCGCGGGCAGTTTATAAAAAGGTCTAATTTGGTCCGGCTCAAAGTAAAAGGCTCTTTTGAATCGGGATTAAAGAGACCTCTTGCGCCTCTTTTCCCATTGTAATATTTACTCATAACATTCTTACTCTATCACGTTTGAGAATGAAACCACAACGTTGCGCTCTCTTGGGCCGCCAAGCTCCACCAAAATAATCCTCTGCCACGCGCCGACAAGAAGCTCGCCTTCCTCAATAGGCAGCGTAAGAGACGGCCCCAAAATTGTGGCCATAATATGGTCTTTCACGTGGGCTGGATTGTGCGGATGGCGATAGTGCAGCTTGGGAATTAAAGCCTCAAACGCGTCGAGGAAATCCTGTTCGGTGCCAAAATCCAAATCTGCAGTCGTCAAAGCGGCCGTGGTGTGAAGAATAAAAAGATTGCATATTCCATTTCGAATCGCTTTCGCTTTCACGAGTTTCTGAATCTCCTGGGTAATATCAATAATCTCGCGGTCTTTTGTTGTGCGAATGATAATTTCTTCCATGGTGGCGAATTGCCTAAAAAGCGCTGGTTTCTTCTGAAAACGGAGGCTTTCTCATCGCAGGCCGTACCAAACCTTTCCCCCTCGGCATAATCAAATGCCGGACAGGAAAAAGAATAACAACAGCAAACATAGAGAATACGCTTACCAGAATGAATATCGCTTCAAACCCAACTGTTTCTGCAAGAACACCCCCGAGCATTCCCGCAATGCCAGCGCCAAACCCCAACGCAGTGCTTTCGATACTCCATTCAAAGGCCTCTTGCCCCTTGTCGATATGGCGGGTAAAAATTCCCGCCCATGTTGGGACGGCGCACGCCAGAGCGATCGCGTGAATAAATTCCAAAAGATAGAGCTGCCACGGCTGAGTGATAAAAAGATATCCTAATGGTACCAAGCCTGCGACAAATAATCCCGCGACAAGAAAATAAAAATCATCAATCTCGCCATGATTCCGGTCGAGATAATGCGCGAGAAAGGGCTGGACAATTGACTTTACAATCCAGTAGAGGCCCACGGCAAACCCCACCACGCTTACATCCCCGCCCTCGATTTGGTTAATAATAAACACAGCGAAAATAGGAGCAAGGAATCCCCACCCCGCAGACAGCGCAAGGTCGCTCGTAATAAGGGTTCGGATAACTTTGTTTATTGAAATTTGAAAATAAATCTTCATATTATTTATTGCATAAGGTAAAGGCCGGTTTCTTCATCATACACTTTCTCGATGCGGCCTTCGAGTTTTTCCAGAACAATCTCGCAGGCGCCGCCCACGAGAAGTCGTGCCACATGTCCGCCCACAAGCTGCATTTGTTGGTTTGAGAAACTGCCGTGCGCGTGCACGATAATCTCATTCTCTTTCCAGGAAACATTGCCAAGAAGGCTGACTATTTCGAGTTTTTCTGAAAATTCCTTCCACGTGTATTCTTTCGCATCCACATCATACCATCCAAGCTTCAGCTCTTTTGCCGCCCCAATGGCGAAAAACTTTGCAGCATCGATATTTTCCTGCCTGCAAAACTTTGCCAGACTCTCGATGACCTCTTCTCCCACATCGGCTCTCAATACATATTTGCTTTTGTCTTGTAAAATAAGTTTCATATCCTCTACGAATTACGAATTAATACGAATATACGAATGCCCCGAAGCGAGATCGTTTTCGTTTCTCCGCAGCCGCGAGGGTCCACTCCGAAGGAGGGGTAAAGCGCAAGGAAAACGAAAGCGATCGAGCAAAGGGAAACGTTTTGGAAATTGGATTATTAAGTATGTCAACCATATAATCTCCGTAATATCTTATCTTTTTCGGGTGGCGCAAGTCGGGTGCGGCGGACGGCATTTTGCAGCACCGAAATCGTTTGGTCGTATGTTGCCCTGTCCACGGGATACGGCGTGGCGTCCTTTCCTCCATGCGCAAAGCTATAGCGCGCGGGGTCTTCATACGAAGGCGAAGCTCCATAAATAATCTCCGCCACCAAGGATAAGGCGCGAATGGTTTTTGGGCCAACGCCTTCTGTTGCCACTAATTTCTCGTATGTGTCTGGCTGTTCATAGGAAACCTTTGACAGAATCTTCTCTAAATACTTGCTTTTGGAAAAATCCTCGAGCTCCACGGAATGGTGCTTAAATTCCACTCCGTCGAGAGCAGCAAGCGTAAGCGTGTCTGCGCCCTTTCTGAATAATACTACTCTCGATACAGGGGTGTAGTGTTTCCGCAAAAGTTGAATGTCTTTCAAAAGAGTATCATAGCTCCCTTGTACCATTTCCGTGGAAAGAGCTCGGGTTTTCGCGCTGTCTTTCGAAACCAAGTTCATGACGCGCTTGCCAAATACTTGTGAGGAAATTCCTGAATGCGGTTCGCATACCAAATCTTTTGCGCTCTCGGAAAACCAATGGTACCGCCGAGCTGTCTGGTTGTTTTGGTTCATTCCCTGCTGGACTACCGCCCAAGCGCCATTTCGCGAGAAAAAGAAACTATGGTGATACAACTGATAGCCATCTTGAACCAAAGATGAATCTACCTTTGCTGCCATGCGCGAGTTGTATTCGAGATTATTCACATGCGAAGGCGCCAAACTTAATCGTTCTCCCCATTCATGGATCTGATCGGGGGTTTTGCGGGAAGTTTTTCCTTTGCCGCCGGCAATAAAGATACCCAATTCACGCTCCTGCCCACGAATACCCTCTTTGAGCGCCGCGGTCAAAATCGTTGTTAACCCAGACGCGTTCCAGTCAAACGCAAGCACCGTGCCCAATGACTGAAACCACACTGGATCTGCAATGCGTTTAATATACTCATCTGGACCATATTCCTCGACGAGTACGCGCGTCATCTCGCGGCCTAACTTCACCATGCGTTCAAACAGCCATGGCGGGCAGCGCCCCGTATCCAACGTAAATGTCGCAACACCCCTATACATAATCTTATTATACCAAAAAAAGACCCGGCCTTTAAGGTCGGGCTGGCGTATATGCTATGCGCTATTGCTCGAGCGCATAGCTTCGATCTCTTGGGCGAGGAGAGCGCGCATTGCCGTCATGAGGATACGGCAGGCCTCTGCGAGTTCCTGATCCCTCCTCGTCGCTTCTTCCAGCTGTTCTTCAATCCCGCGGCTCTTCTCTTGCAGCTGCGATATCACACCGCGCTGCCGCTCAAGCGTTACACCTAACTTGTCTGCCTCACTGATGAGAAGTTTGAGGCCTTGGCGGCGGGATTTCGGATCCTTCCCGAGGGCGGAGAACCCGGCCCGCACCACGGCGTACATCCTATCTTCGCCTTGCCTGTTTGCGCCGTCTTTCGGCGGCGGAACTTCCAGCGCCGGAACTTGAATCGCTGCCGGCGGCGCGGTCACTGCTTCGGGCTTCGGGTTCTTCAAATCCGTTGTCGCGACTTCAGGCGCCGCAACACCCGGAACCAAAGTTTGTGCTCTTGCGGGTTGCTTTTCCCGCTTCTTTTCCTCCCCCCGGATTATTTTGTCGACCGTCGATCGACTGATGCCCACCTGGCGGACAATCTCAGCAACATTCTCCACCTCCTTTTCAAATCGTAGGTGCAAAACCCTATCCTTCTGCTCTTGTGAAATTAACCGAGGCATCTTACCCTCCTGATATTTACTGTTTTCTCGGAGAGGAACCGGACCTGCCCTGGCCCTAACTTCTCCTTCTCTTGATACCCCATTATTGTTTGAATGGGCTGAAAGTTGTCTCACCCTACGGAGGAATTCTGCCATTTCGTACGGGGTAAGCTCATGCCCGCACTGAACGCAGGAAATGAAGTAGTAGTTGCCGATAGCTTCGCCGTCATGTAAATCCCCACCGCAACGCCAGCAAGCACGAGCCCATATTGTCCAGATGCTACTGCCAACCATTGCTCACCTCAGGATACCAAATTGCTGCTTTAGAATTACGCTCTTTTACCCTCTTTGTCAATTTAAAAATTTCTTCCACCATAAAAGAAGCGCGAGCAAGAAAACAATAACGAGAAGAATTTTTACGGTGAAGAACTTCTTCACAACCACTTTTTCTACCTTCTCCTCCCATTTATGCGTCAAATCAATCTTGCTTGCCAAAATAAAATCGTTTTCTGAAAGACCTCCGATGGCGTGCGTAGAAAGCTCCAATGTTACTTTGTTGTAGCGAATAATGATGTCTGGATGATGGCCCTCGCGTTCGGCAAGGCCTGCCACGCGATTCACAAAATCTATTGCCTCGCGGAACGATTTGAAAGTAAAGCGCCGGGTAATCATCTTACCCTCCCGCGCCTCCCACCCCTCAACCTCTTTGAGATATTCCTGAATTTTCTCTGCCTCGAGTGGCGGCGTTCCGCCCTCGCATGGCACGCACTTTTTGGAAACCAGATTCACCATAGAGCAATTGTATCTTGTATTTTGTATGGAGTATAGCGAGATCTCTTTTGTATTTCCGAGACGCGAGGGTCCACTCCACAGAGGGGTTAAGCGCGAGGAAAACGAAAGAGATCGAGCACTATACTACTAACCATCTAATCGGGCTGCTTATGGCCAAATGCCGGCGGCAGAAGGATAGATTTTGGTCAAAGGGTGACTCTCGCACTCCTTGTGTTTCCTTGCAGGGCAGATGTGCCGGCCGTATTCAATAAGGCCGTACGTAAGGAAAAACCAATCTTTCTTGGGGACCAATTCCATTAAATCCTGCTCTATTTTTACCGGGTCTTTGTGCTGGGACAGTCCTAGCTTCTGGGAAAGCCGCATCACGTGGGTATCCACAGCAATGCCTTCTTCTTTTTTGCCATACGCGTTTCCCAAAATAATAATTGCTGATTTTCTGCCAATACCGGGTAAAGTAAGCAAATCCGCCATCGTGTCTGGCACTTTCCCGCCAAACCTTGCTGTTACGATTTTTGCAGTCTCTAAAATGCTTTTTGCTTTGGCTTTATAGAATCCTGTCTGCTTAATGTCATTCTCAAATTCTTCTATGGTTTTGCGATCGGCGGATGCCCGCACATAGTCCTCAAGTGCCCGATATTTCCTAAATAGTTTTTCTGTCACTTCATTTACCTTTTTATCGGTGCATTGGGCAGACAAACGCACCGCAACCAAAAGTTCCCAAGTATTGGAATACTTGAGAACTATTTTTGCATCGGGAAACAACTCCCGAAGTTTCTTGACTATGTTCTTTGCCCGCCTTTGCCTCGCCGAAGCCCTTCGGTCTGAGGCCTCAGGGTCGAAGACTTCAGCGACGGCGGGTTCTTTGCGCTCATCTACCATAGCGAAAACTATTATGACTTCAGAACACTGCAGAACCTATTCAGGGTAAAGCGCGAGGAGATCACATCGGTTGGGATGTCGGTTCGAGCGTAGAGCTTGGCTGTCCTGACCTGCACTCACCTTCGTATGCTACTCGCACCTTATGTTGGCGTACGGCTACGCAACGGTTTCCGTATGTTTTGCCATCTACCCCACAAACAGGAGCATATTCCATAGTGCAAAAAACTGGTTCGGTCTTGTCAGATGAGGATCCTGACGTACCATCCGTTTCCTCGGGAATCGAAGGCCCAAGATCAATCCGATCTAGCATACGGTTGAGTTCTTCTGGGGTACGCTGTATTGCATCTACTCCGTGTTCCAAAATACGCAAGATATTTACAACAATGACCTCCGCAGCACGGGATAACCCAAATGCGTTTCTTGGATTTCCTTCTTGGAGGGCAGTTTTTGCAGCTTCTACATGCTTTTTAGCTCTATCGAGGAGAATACCGACTACCTGGGGAGTTTCGTCCCCAAGCTCCTGAATACGCGCTTCTATCTTTTGGATGCGTTCCTCCGCTCGCGCAATTTGTTTCCGCGCGGCTTCCGCGGCGTCTTCGCCATCTTCTATGGTTTCATCGAGAGAATCCCTTACTTCTTCAAGAGCGTTTGCGGCCCTCTCGGAAGCCCGCGCCCGAATCTCTTCTAAAATTACGCTGCGCCTCAAAGTATCCCCTGGTAAACGGCCGAGCGCGTCACGTAATCTGCTTGCGCCATCATCCCCCTGTTCTGCAAACCGTTCAACGCTGTCCCTCGCGCGATCTGCAAGTTTATCACGAACTTCTTGCAACCTTTCTTTTGCCTCGTCTGGAATACGGTCGCTTTCTTGCAAACGATCGAGAATCTCTATGGCACGAATATATTTGAGAGTGCTTCCTCTCATTGACTCAAGAGCATTTTGCACGCGCTCTTGGAATTTCTCTACGGTATCTTTATCCGCAACCTCGCCCATTGTCCCTTGCACACGTGCGCGAATATTTTGGATAATGCTCTTTTGTGTATCGTGTTTTACTTCCAGCCCTTCAAGCAGTTTTTCATGCACGAGTGCGCGTTCTGCAACCATAGTGAGCAAACGGTCAACATTTGGATTTTCCGAAGTCTCCCGTAAGCTTTCCAAGCGCGCGCGCAAGCGCTCTTGCGCGCGTTCATAATTACTCAAGGCGCGTGAAATAGAGCGTTCGTCCGAAGGGTTTTCTTCTGCAACTTTCTTGGCTTCTGCTGCTTTTTCGCTTGCAATTTTCAGCTCCAATTCCGTTTTCGCGATGGCGTTAAATGTTAATGCTCGCTGCCATCCGCGGCCGATTTCCTTTAGAAAATATAACGGACTAGTGGGGAGCAATTCCGGCTCATCTACTCCCAAATCGTCAACGGTAACGGTCTCGGCCTCTACAACCGCCTCCACGTTCGTTTCTGCTTCCTGCGCGAATAGCACGCTCGGAATAAGAAAAGAAACGGCAAGGAAAGAAATAAAAAGTGTTTTCATATTGGTTATTTTATGGCTTCACCGGAACAGGAACTATTTCTCCGGTTGGAGTCATGAGTTTGCGAACTTCGAGGGAAAAGCAGGTACGCCCAATACCATGATCCCAAAAAGACATACCTCCTGAATAGCGCGGCATTGCCTGCGCTTCATCTTGAGGATAAACCGCTTCAAATGTGGCGCATATCTCGTACGCGGTTGCTGAAGTCAGCTGATATTCGTATGGCTCTCCGGTTTTAGGATCGCTAAGCGACTGCACATAATATCTAGGGTCGCGCAGATCCTCCAAGCTTTCCGGCAAACTCTTATTTCGCTCCCAATAAGAATCAATGGCATAGGTAATCTGCTGAAGATCGGAAATACGCCTTTCGTCAAACTGAATCAAACGCTGTTGCGCTGGCGTGCCTACCAATGTTAAGCCATAGACAACCGCACTTGCAACCGCAACCACTACCATCCCTGCAAATATGCGGGCAGCTATAGGTTTTTCCCCGCCCAAACTGACTTTGCCAGATTGTGGCGGGCCCGCCTTAATGCCCTTGGGGCTTTGGGCGGGCTTTTCTTTCTCCTCTTTTTGTAAACTCCACAGATAATACCCAAAAATGCTACCCGCGATCGCAAGAACCGTAAGAGCTTTCAGCACAAACCGCGATGTAAGTTCGCCTGAAAGCAAGCTTGCGAGTACCGCGATTAAGTCGCCAATAATAATGCCAGCTGCAATTACCAGAGTAATATATGTTAGCCATTTGCCCACTTTCGACTGCCGGCGTTCCGGATCTTTTGACGCGGCTTTCGCCAACCGCCACATCATAAACAAGTATAGTGGAAACGCAATAATGATGGAAGCCAATGCGGTAGTAAGTCCGCGCGGCGAAAAGAAACCATACGAAACCGGATCAGGAAACAGCTTCTCAATAAACGCGAAGATCAAAATCCCAAAACTGAATGCTGTCGTGTAGAGCGTAATAAATGAAATCAAGAACAAAAAAGCTTCTCTCGCCTGCAGATATGGTTTTGGTTTTGGGACAGGAACAGGAAAAGAAACTTCGGCAAAAGAAGCCAATGCTTTTTGCACTTCTTCTTGCTGCCATCCTGCCCGTTGCAAAGCCTGCTGGATAGCACTTCTGCTCTGCCCTTTTTCAAGAGCCTCTTTTACAAATGTATATAGTTCATTGCTCATATTGGAAGAAAGGGAAACAATATTTTAAGTCCAGGGCGCATTGCTTCAACCACTGCGCCGAGAAAACTTTTTTTCTGCAAACTCGATTCCGGTGTCGGTTCTGGTGCTGGGGCCGGCTCCTGTGGAGCCATCTGTTCCATAGGAGCCGTTTGCTCTACCTGGAACTCTTGAGGAACCTGATACTGTTCTGGCGGTTGGTATCCCTCAGGCATTTGGTACCCTTCTGGCGGCATAAATCCTTCAGGGCTTTGCTGTTCAAGCTGGCGTTGATATTCTTCCTGGAACTGTTCTTGAAACTGCTGTTCAAACTGATTCTGAAATTCTCCCTGAAATTCTGGGGGCATTGTACCTTCAAACCCGCCTTGCTGCGAGGCAGGCCCGCCTTGCTGCTGGGGGAAACATTCTTCGCGAATACGCTGTTCTTGTTCGGCAGTCGGTGGACCTTGCATTTGACTCATATCGCCCAAAATCCCTTGGATGCAGCCAGAAGCTTCCGGCCTCATCATTCCTTGCTCACCTTCTGGCCCAAATCCTTCGCCTGCCGGCATAGCGGGCATAAATTGCTCAAAACAGCCACGCATATGCTCTCCAAGCTCTTGATTAGGCAAAAACGTACCAGCCTCAATCTTCTCTAAGACGTCTTCGCCAATAGTATCTTTCAAGCATTGCGCAACCTCGGGAGGCGCATTTTGGAATCCCTCACGAAACTTCGTCATACCTTCTTCCATATTTTGAAGTTCTTCAGCCGAGATAAGATCGTGTTCTTTCGCAAATTCAAAACATGCTGTTTGATTTGCAGGATCATTACAAAATGAATCGCATTCTTCGCGTCCACGGCACCCCCCAGGACCTTTCCCTCCTGTTTTCCGAAACATCTGTACCTCTTCTGCAGTCATAAAGCCTGCTTTTTCAAAAAATGCAACACACTCTTCAGTATTGTTCTCGTCTGAACAATATGCTTCACATTGTTCCTTCGAACGGCAATCGCCTGGCATTTCTCCTCTTGCCATCAATGGAGCTATCCGCTTTGCCTCTTGGAGTTCTTCTCCAGTCAGAAAACCTGCGGCTTCCGCAAATGCAATACACTCTTCAATATTAGAACCTACTTGGCAATACGCGTCGCACTCTAGCTTGCTGCGGCATCCACCGGGTAATTTGGCGCCTTGAGACAACGCTTGCACCACTTGCTTTGCTTCTTGGAGTTCTTCGCCGCTCATCAAGCCATGGCGCTCTGCAAAACCCACGCATGCTGCTATATTCTCAACATTATCGCAATATGACTTACACTCTTCTTTACTGCCGCAATTTCCAAGCTCTGCCACAGGAAACGCAACATCCCTGTCTAGATCTTCTTGCGCGAACACTCTATATGCCCCTACGGTCAAGAAAAACGCGGCAAGAAAACTAATACTAATAAGAATTTTTGTATTCATAATTATTCAAAGGGGTTTTTATATCCTTCTAAAGGATTAGCTTCTGGCACCTTTGCTGCCGGATTTTCGTATAGCTGACTTCCGAATCCCTCCTCCTGCTGCGGCCCTTCTTCTTGTTGTATTGATTGAGGTTGTTCTTGAGGCGTCCGTTGTTGAGTAATGAAAACTGCAAGTCCCCCTACGGCCAAAAGAACAGCAACGGCAAGAATAAAGTAGAAAATATTTTTACTCATTTTTATAGTATAATTAATAACCTTTTTCTTTATCGACCAGATTTGGCAGGCGCTCGCCTTGAAGATAAGCCTTGAGGTTTTCACAAAATACATCGACTGCCCTATCCATATACTTCTCAGAAATACCGGAATGATGGGGGGTAATCACCACGTTTTCCATCCCCCACAAAGGATTTTCTGGCGCAAGCGGTTCTTGTTCGGTAACGTCGAGTGCGGCTCCCGCTATCACCTTTTGCTGCAAAGCGGCAATAAGATTTTGTTCGTGAATCACTGCGCCACGACCAATATTTATTATCGCTGCCGATGACTTCATTATACGAAACTTTGAAGAATCAAACAAATGGTGAGTTGCCTTTGTCAAAGGAAGACAAAGAACAACAAAATCTGCTCGCGGAAGCGCTTCTCCAAGCTGCTCGGTCGTATATAACTCTTCCACGAAATCTGGCTTGCCCTGAGTTTGCCGAAGGGCGCGGTCGGCAGCCAGAACGCGGGCTCCTACGCAACTTGCCAGTCGCGCAGCTTCCATACCAATATTTCCCAATCCGACTACCAGTACAATTTTCCCTTTGAGTTCCGTAACCTTATCGCTTTTCTGCCAGATTTTCTGCTGCTGATTGCGAAACGTCTCGTAAAACCTTCTGGTGAAAATAAGCAAAAATCCCAGTATATGTTCTGCGATAGGAACAGCGTGAATGCCAGAGCAATTCCCCACGATTACATCGGAATTTTTCACTTCAGGGGTGAGGACATGTTCCACGCCTGCGGAAAACGAATGAATCCATTTGAGATTTTTCACTTCGTGGATTTCGGGAATGGACCACAGCGTTCCCGCGAGAATGTCTGCGTTTTCGAGTTCGCGATGGATTTCATCGAGTTGCGTTGAATTTAGAAGCACAAGTTCCAAGGAAGGATCAACTGCCTGAATTTTCTTCAAATGTTCTGGCCGAAACCCATGGTGTGGCCGCTCAAGATCTTGCACAAGAAGAATTTTCATCCTATCAATTTCTTAAACTCTTGAATCATAGGAACTTGTTCTGGATCGCGCCCGTACAGCTTGGCTAACTGAAAAGCAGCCCAATCGGCCGTAAGGAGAGAGCTAAAAATTTTCTCAAGCATCGACCCTGCCCCCAGCGAAATTGTTTCCACCGGAAAACCGCGTTCTCTCAGCTGCCGCTCCAGCATATCCATTCTTTTTCGAATGCGCGCAGAATCTGTTGTATCTATAAGAAATAAAAAGTGAAAGTTACTGCACAATTCTCGTGTAGAATCGGTTATATCAAACCCATTCATTTCATTGTGATTGAGCTCCGGAAATAGATTATAAAATGCGGGGATTTTTGCTGTCTCGTTGAATTTAATCTTCCAGTTATAGGCAATAGAGTAGTTTTTATTCGAGGCATATATGAGAGGTATTTTCCCTTTGAGTTTTTCAGCAATTTGCTTTCCTATCTCTTCAAACCTCGCGGCATTCATTTGAAGTTCTTTCCCCACGGCGGTCGCCTCCTCTACCACATCATCCCTGCCCACCATCTTTGCCAAGGCTTTAAAAGCAAACCCAAGGGCATTTCTCGGTTGAATCCCGGTATTTGGAATTTCAATATACGGCACCTTATGTTGGTTTGCCCGAATGAGCAAATCACCGCCGGTTGAAAGAACGGCAACTGGATAGCCATTCCTTAGGGCTTCATCGAAAGAACTTATCGCCTCTTCGGTATTCCCAGAATACGAACTAACGATAATAAGCGCCTGCTTCAAGACATCGTCGCGCCATCGCGGCAAGCCATAATCCTGATGCACGGCAAGATCAAAACCGGGCACGGCATTTTGGAAAATGTCGCCCTGCAAGTGAGAGCCACCCATGCCGCAGATAATATATTTGCCTAACGATTTCCACTTCTCGACATTTACGATTTTTGGCTCCCACTCAAATTGTTTCGGGAAATTCCGAATCGCTTCTTCCATTTAAAGATACACTATCATCCACCCTGCCGTGGCCAAACCTACCACAAGCACAATGCCCACAAACGTCCAGTTTGTTTGTGGATCATTCAATTGCATTTTCATAATGCTTACTATGTTATGCGCTTATACCAACCTTTTTATTTATTATACTACTATTTCTTTCCTTCGGTATTCTCTTCTACAAACTTCATCAACAAAATGATGGCCGACACTACAATAACCGTGAGTAAAATGGCATAAATAAATTTTACTGCCACCGTATTTTTTTCAATAGGAAATACAACTTCAATAAGACCTTTCACGGCGTCGTTCCAAGCCAAACCAACCACAAGTCCAAGCGCGGCGGCCACAAACTCTACGGTGCGCGTGCGAAATTCTCTTTGAAACTTGCGGAGTGCCATTTCAAAAGCTGATAACGCCTTTTTCCATATTGGCAATAATATGTTTCTCGACTTTATCGTAACCCCCCACGTACTCGGCAAATATTCTATTCCACAAAGCTTCATGCTGGTGATAGGTGAAATATTCACTTTTCCCCTGGGTGCGCGAAACGAGCGTCATAGCAATATCTTCCAAATCAAAACTAAGCAGGCTACGGGCTCCCTGCGCAATGTTGAAGTATTCCGCTACAGACCAAAGCTGATTCCAAAACTCTAGGTTGATCTCTTCTTGTTTTTTGCCGAACTCCACTAAATCCTGCTCTGCTTTTCTCCAATGCATGGATTCCGGATTCACGTGAGGCAAGAACAAACGAGGGTCTTGCGGATTTTCCTTCCACAAATATCGCTGGGTAATAAGCCACTCGCCCTGAGCGGAGTCGAAGGGTTCTCCAATTTCCGGAACATCTCCCCTCAAAAGCGATATAAACTTCTCCTGGAATCCAGACGTTTGCGCGTATTGCTGGAAAAGTTCGCTGTAAAAGGCAATCTCATGGAAATAATGCAGCAATAAAGCAAAGTCGCGCACAAACTTTCCCTTTCCGCTTTCCGCGATTGGGTTTAAGAAAATAACACCAAATTCTTTTAGGTGGCTTACATTGTGGTGTTTTTTCTCCACGTATTTCTTTGCCACCTCTTCCCATTGCCTACCCAGCACGGTAATTTCTATAGAGCGGTGCTCAAAATCCGCCGGCGTAAATTTTGTGTATGCTTTGGCAAACGTCTCATGCATCCATTCATTCGTCTCCAGAAACCGCAACGCACTGAAAACTTCCGTTACGTCTTGTTTCTCAAGAAGCTCATCCACATTTTTGTAGCCGAGAAAATTGAGTGTTGCTGTGGGAGGCCGCTGACGCAAAATCTGCTCGCCAAATTCCCGCTTCAGAAAAAATCCCTCGCTTTGTGTGGCGATGGCGCGCGCAGCGTCTGCTACTTTTTGAAAATCTAAGTTCTCGGGCGAAATGTCTAAAAACTTGTACAACTGCTCTTCGTCTTCGCCCACTTTCTTTGTTAAAGCAACCAACACCTCTTCTGCGTTGCCGCTCTCCACGCCGAGCTCCTGCAACGCCTTTTGCGCCAGCGCATCGTTTTGTGCCGCTACTTTTTCCAATGCCGGCTCAAACCCCTTTTCGACCATCGCCTTTTCCAACTCTTCGAGC
Organism: Candidatus Wildermuthbacteria bacterium; assembly: GCA_016181405.1. Taxonomy (GTDB): domain Bacteria; phylum Patescibacteriota; class Minisyncoccia; order Minisyncoccales; family UBA10102; genus O2-01-FULL-48-27b. The sequence continues at coordinate 16,071 of JACOZJ010000005.1, read as the reverse complement.
TTTTCTGTTGTCGTCCCCAAAATTTCCGCTAATTTTTCCAGAGCTTTACTCATAATCTCGTTTCCTTTATCTCTAGTATGCCGTATTTGTTAGCAGAGTCACCTTTTTTCAGAAGTCCATGAGCGGCGCCCCATTCGGTAAGCACGCCCGTAGCGTTGGCAGAAGCGAATTGAATAGCATATTCAATGTTGGTTGGCTTTCGCATTAAAGCCGCCACAAACCCAGAACCAAACGCGTCGCCAGCTCCTGTACGGTCAACAATTTCGCTTTTATCCAAAGGAAGCACTCCAGCCGACCACAAGGTTTTGCCATCGGAAACCTCTACTCCTTTTGACCCCTCGGTCATAATCACCCGGCCATGCACCAGCTCGTCGAGCCTTTTGAAAATCTGCTTTTTCTTTTGGTACGGAATCCCAACAATCTTGCTCGCCTCCTCTTGGTTCACAATAAACAGATCGGCATAGCTCATGAGCTGCTGCAGCTCATTTTTCTTTTCCAGTTGCGTGCTCCCTGGATTCCACGCGATTTGCATGCCCCGATCTTTTGCCTCTTTCAAAAGCCGCGGCAAAACGTCGTGGCTCTCGCCCGCCATATGATTTACATAGAGCCACTGAGCACGCAAATCCATCCACGGGATATTTTCTTCTTTCAAATACCATGAAGCGCCTTTATATCGAAACACGGTGCGAGAACCATCGGGCAGAGAAAGAATAAACGAAAACGACGTAAAGTGGTTTTTGTCTTGCGACAAAAAATCACAATGAATCCCATAAGAATCGCTTTTATCGCGAATATGCTGTCCTTCGGGGTCGTCGCCAACCTGCGCGATAGCTGCAACTTTATATCCTTGATTGGCAAACGTAACTGCAGTATTAATCGCGCCTCCCCCTACCGAAAAATTTACTTCGTCTAAATTGAGTTTGGAACCTAAAGAAAAACACGCGGCCTCTCCCACCGCAAACTTTTTATCTTTTATGGCTTTTATATCCTTAGTTCGGGCGAACACATCCCGCACCGCAGACCCTATGGTGATTACGTCAAACATATCACGACTTTCTGGTCAAGACGCGTTCTACCGCTTTTATAATATGCGGGCTCGACAAGCCAAAAGCATCGAGGAGCTCGGCAGGATTTCCCGATTCCCCAAAGCGATCCTGCACGCCAATAATTTCTAGCGGAACTGGATATTTTTGCCCGAGCAATTCAGCTATAGCGCCACCCAAACCTCCATGCACCTGATGTTCCTCTACTGTTACCACGACTCCAGTCTTTTTTACTGAAGCAAGAATTGTTTTTTCGTCGAGCGGCTTTATGGTATGGCAGTTAATGACTTCTACAGAAGTCTGCTCATCTTCCAATTGTTTTGCGGCAATCAAAGCTTCATACAATAAGGGACCTGCCGCAATAATCGTTACATCGCTGCCTTCCGCAAAAATTTCTGCCCTTCCTATTGCGAATGGAGTTTTTGTGGTCGTAAATATTGGAGTGTCAGCACGGGCAAGCCGCACATACACAGGCCCCCTGTGCTCTGCTGCAGCTATTGTTGCTTTTCGCGCCTCTTCAACGTCGCAAGGATAGAGCACAACCATATGGGGCAGAACTCTCATAAGCGCGATATCTTCGAGCATTTGATGGGTGGCTCCGTCGGGCCCCACGGAAATTCCGGCATGCGCGCCCACAACTTTTACATTCGCTTCGTTCAAAGCAATGGTTGTTCGGATTTGCTCATAGTTTCTTCCGGGAGAAAACGCGGCATACGAAGAAACAAAAGGAATTTTCCCAGCCAAAGCCATGCCTGCTCCCGCAGTTGCCAAGTTTTGTTCCGCAACACCAACCTGGATAAACCGTTCGGGAAATTTCTGCGCGAAGGCCTCTGTTCGCGTGGACTCGGTAAGATCGGCGCACAAAGCCACAACATTTTTGTTTTTCTCCCCTGCTTCAACCAAACCCTTCCCATACCCGCTTCTCGTGGGGCCTTGCTCAATGTCTTCATCGAATAATTTTTCTGAAAGATACGCGTTTTCTCTAATCATAATCATACCGTTATGTTTCAGGGCTTGCCTCTATTTCTTCTCGCCATGTCTGCAATTCCTGCAACGCCACCTCAAGTTGCTTTTCTTTCGGCACTGTATCCTCTGGGCCTTTTCCGGGCGGCACTCCATGCCACTCATACCTATTCTCCATAAAACTCACCCCTTTCCCCGGAATAGTATTTGCCACAACAAGCGTTGGTTTGTTTTGTGTAGCTTGAGCCTGGGCGCAAGCGTCAATAATCTGTTCTATATTATGGCCGTCGATTTCAATAACGTTCCAGTTAAACGCCTCGTACTTTTCTTTCAAAGGATTCAAAGGCATAATATCTTCGGTATTGCCATCGATCTGAATGTTGTTTCTATCTATAATCTGCGTGAGATTATCTAAACGATACTTTGCCGCAAACAACACCGCTTCCCACGTATTGCCTTCGTCGTGCTCGCCGTCTGACGTTAAGCAGTATACCCGCCACTTTTTCTTGTCTATATGCTTTCCCACATATGCCATTCCGCTTGCCTGCGAAAGCCCGGAACCCAAAGGTCCGGAGGTTGTTTCAACTCCCGGCAACCTCATGCGTTCAGGATGCCCCTGTAAGCGCGTACCGAATTTCCGCAAAGTATCCAATTCTGCAAGCGGGAAATACCCCGCGTGCGCCATTGCCGCATACCGCACAGGACAAATATGTCCGTTGGAAAGAATAATTCTATCTCTTTCTTCCCAATCTGGCTTTTTTGGATCGTGCTTTATGATATGAAAATACAGAGCGCAAAACACATCAGCCATGCCCAAAGGCCCGCCGGAATGCCCGGATTTTGCTTTTGTTAGCGCTTTCAATAAATCCTGCCGAATGTCGTTCGCCTTAAGCTCGAGCTCCTTGATGCTCAATTGCTTCATTCTGGTATTATATCGCATCCCTCAATTCCCGTCATCCACAAACCGAAATGTGGAGAGAAGTTTGTGGAATATATCCGAAGTCTCCTGCGCTTGCTCTCCAAAAATATCAGGGTCGCAATTTACGCACTGCACGATATACAAAGTTGCATTCTGTTCGCGGTAAAAGATTAATAAGGAACCTGGCATACCCTTTCCCGCCATAGGAGGAATTGTTTCCTCAATTACGTTCCAAACAACGCCGTTGACAGTCTCTTTTCTTCGCTCTATCTGCCGCACCGTATCTTCAATAAATGTTATCCTCTCTTTTATCCTTTCATTTTGATTACTCCCTGCGTATATCCAAATCGGAAATCCATTATTTTTCCTGAAACTCAATGTGAGCGTCTCCGATACATTCTCCTGCGCGACGAAATCTCCAGGATACTTCACCTCAAACCCGTATTCCTCATTGCGGTAGGTTTGCCAAACAGCAATAGAATCAATAGCTTTAAATGTTTTCACTATCTCCTCTGCTTCATCTTGCCCTAAAGCATCTGTAAAACCTACCCATCGAGGAGGCAGAGCAAAAACATATTGCTGATTTTCTCCTAATTTTTGTGGGCCTATTGGAGCAGCACTAATGTTTAAATTTGCTGCTTCGATTAACTGCCATTCTTGCTTAGTAAAGACTAACACAGGAATATCTTGCCAGGGTTGAGCCACGCTCCAATTTGGGCTTCTTATGACGACTTTAGACCCTTGAAATTCTGTAGACCTACCATCCAATGTTTGCCCACTCCAAAATTCTGGTATTATTGTATATCCCTCCCAAGAACCTGATAAGACTAATTCAAATCCATATTCCTCATTGCGATAGATTTGCCGGTCGGTGCCCTGGGGATTTTGAGGTTGCGGCGTAGCAACTAACGCAACCTGCATCGCTTTCAGCAGAAAAATCCCGCCAATGGAAATAGTGACGGCAACAAGTGCCACGACAAGAAAGAGTTTGATCTCGGTTTTAAAGTCGTGGAACATGGTTATGAGATTATTTCCTCTAGATGCTTGAGGGCGGCCATGGGATCAGAGGATTTCATCACGGCACTGCCGGCACACGCATAGTCAACGCCTGCCTCAAACGCCTGCGTCACCGTCTGCTCGTTGATGCCGCCGTCGAGACCAATGGTAATATCCTGCTTCAATTTTCGGAGTTCAGAAATTTTCGACAGCACTTCTGGCATAAATTCCTGCTGCTGAAAACCGGGGTTCACGCTCATCACCAATACAGCATCGAGCTGCGCGACATATGGCGCAAGCTTGGAAACAGGCGTGGATGGATTAAGCCCAACCTCTTTCTGAAAACCGTGCTCCTCCATTTTTTGCAGAACTCCTGCTGGATTTTCTGCGGCTTCCAAGTGGAAAATAACGCGCTTTGCCCCAATACTCTTGCAATCCTCCAAATACTTTTCCGGACTTTCCACCATCAAATGGATTTCAATATTGAAAATTTGGCTGGCTTCGCCCAGTTCAAAAAGATTCACCGAACTGTTGGGCACGAATTTGCCGTCCATAATATCAACGTGCACCCAATTTGCGTGCCCTTTAAGTATTTTAAGTCCTTCGCGAAGTTCTGCGGGATCTGCGGTCAGAATTGCCGGAATGATTCGCTGCATACACTTACGACTCTTGCTCAAAGGTTTTAATTTTTTCGATTCGCCGTTCGTGGCGGCCGCCGTCAAAACCAGTTTCCAACCAAAGCTTCACCGCCTCTTTCGCCTCCTCCAATGTAAGGAATTTTGCTCCGAGCGAGAGAACATTTGCGTTGTTGTGAGATCGAGAAAGCTTTACCAAATCCAAAGGGCCGCCGTAATACACCGCCGCGCGAACTCCCTGCGCCTTATTTGCAGCTATCGCTTCGCCTTGCCCGGAAGCACCAAAGATAATCGCCCTGTTCTCTTCTGGATTTTCACTTACTTTTTGAGCTGCCGGGATAACAAAATCTGGGTAGTCGTCGTCAGGATCAAAATGGAAAGCTCCCATATCTTCAGTTTCCATACCCAACTCACCAAGATATTTCTTGATTTCCTCTTTTAATTCGAAACCCGCGTGATCGGTGGCAAGATAAATCATGAATACAGTATATCAAAAATCTTGCAAAATCATAGGGAAGATGGTTAAGTAGAGATACAGAGAAAACAAGGCTATAAACTGCCTGCGGAGGAAACATGAGACTCTGCTATGGGATTCTAATGCTGGCATTCGTGTTCCTTATCGCCGTTGGCCTCGCGGAAGGGGCAGGGTTCATAGCCATTTTCGCGATTACCATACTCATTGCAGTAGCCCCATTCTACCTGCTTTATCGCCTGATCCGTGGGCTGTTGAGCAAACGATAAAGCGCCCGCTTTGCGGGCGCTCATTTTATTTACGCAACAATCTTCGCTTTGCCCGAGGAATGAAACCAAACCGATACAAACCAAATCCGACAATAACGCTCGATACCAACACTCCTGCCGTCAGCCAGCCGTTTCCTCTCAGAGATTCCATAAATCCCGTACTTGCGGCTTCAGCCCTGAAAGGAACCTCCGAAGACTCCTCCGAAAACACCGACGATTGCAATTCTTCCTGATCTTCTGCAAGCATAGATTTTTCCCCTTCTTCATCCATTTCTTCGTCTGGGATTTCTTCTACAACTTTTGGTGCTTCTTTTTGGATAGCGACCATCGCTCTTGCGGTAACAAGCGCATATGTTGCTCTCTGGAGCCTCTCAACCTCTTTCGCAATCTGTGTAAGCTCTTGGGCTATTTGTCCGAGCGTTACTTCTTCTCCCACAACCTCGCCAGAAAGCTGTTCGCTCGCCGCCCCGCCGGCAGTCTCTGCTTGCCCTTGCGCTACTTGTGAAGAAAGCGAAATCGAGCGAACCGGAAAACTCTTGCCGAGTAATGCAATCACGGCATCTGTTGTTGGCCCTTTATTGTTAAATTCCGCGGGCGGCGCCATCCACCAAAATCCGCCGTCTTCGTCCTGGAGCGAAAGGAGATGATCTATTGGGCTTCTGCCACTCTTCGCCCAAGATGAAACATTTTCTCCGAGCTTGTTTATCGCCATAATAATCCACGCATCGCTATTCCCATCGGAACCTGTTCCAAATGGACTTTTTGGATCATACGGGAATCCACCATCGTCATTCTGCGCCAATTTGAGATATGAGATTCCGTTTTGAATCGCGGTATCTGACTTAGAAACACCAATCTCCAGCAATGCCATCATAGCTCCAGCGGTATCGTTTGTGTCGCTGTCGCCACCCGCATTCCATGCCCAGCCACCATCTGCGTTTTGGTTTGTCAAAATAAACGTTTTTGAGTTTTGAATAACAGAGTCGCTTGCGGGCACTCCGGCCGACATCAATGCAAGAATCGCCCAGATGTCATCATTCACCAGAGACGAGTCACCAATCTGTGTGTTGTCTGCAAAACTCTTCATTTCCACAACCCAGTCTTCAACAGGATAGCTCCGGGGATCCTTTCCTGCGGCCGTTATTGCAAGTATCGGCTTTGCGTACGCGATAGCCGTATCGCCAGAAAAGGATTTCAAGAAAGAAACATCAATAGTCTGCCCCGCGGCGATCAAAGCTATAGCGCGGTCGGAAGACTCCGCTTGTACCTGTAAATACGCAACTGCTTTTTGTATGACTTCGCTTACATCCGCGCCAGTCGAATCGTTCTCGCTGCTGCCGCTCCCTCCGCTATTTCCTCCTTCTCCTTCTTCCGTTCCTGCTCCATCCCCCGTTCCCCCTCCGTCGCTATTAGTATCACCCCCACCCTGCTCCTCTTGAACTATCTTTTCGCCTTTCTCCTGCTTTTCTTGCGGTAAATCGTCTTTTGAATCTTTACTCAACGCACCAGTGGGAGCTACCAACATAAAACTCAATAAAAGGACAAGAAAACTTCCCAAAACGATATTAGATTTCTTTTTCATATTTCCATTCAATTACATCATTTGTTTGTATGACATACTGCGAAACGCCGACCAAAGCTTTTTCGCCATTAATATAGTAAATCCAGTACATTTTTTCTTTTCGGTCTTGAACAATACCATTTATCTCTTCCACAAAAAACCCCATCTCCCAAAAGTTTCTCCCGCGAAATTCAAATTCTGAACTCTCGGCAGCGCTAGCCATGAGGTCGTATGCCGTAGCTCCTTCCGGAAGCCATACTTCATACTCTTGTCCTACCGCAAGAAATGTAGCGCGAATTAATCCTTCCCTTTCATATTTAAGAGGCAACTCCGCGACTCTCTCGGCTGGCATAAAAGCTGTCTGCCCGAATGATTCTCCTTGCTCTTCCTCATCAATTGTCTTGTTAACGCGAGAGAAGCTATCGAAGCGAAGTTCGGGCTGGTCGTGGGTCGTAGTGGCGGACGGAGCGGAGATAGCTTCTCTCGCGTAGTTATCCTGCCCTAAAAACGATACTGCCCCCAACAGAGCGAACAAGAACACCCCTGAAAGTAAAAATCCAATAAAAAATTTGTAGCGCGCCATAAAAAATAAAATCTCCCGGGAAGAGGAGACGCATACTTTGCAAAATTCGGCATGCGAATTAAGCATTGCGTGAATCCCGCTCCCCCTCTCGAGAAGCGATAACTCAAAAGATTATAGAATAATCGTTAGTCGACCGGGCTATGACCGTTCCGGGGGAGCACAGGACTCGCACCTGTTTCCACTAACGATTATCAATTTTCTACGAACACACTATCTTTTTACCGCTTTCGCGAAAGCCGGTCAAGCATACCATATCTAGCCTCCTGTGGATTTCTCAATTTTCACTAATGATGTGGTCGAGCGCGTACTGAACCGTTGCTCCTACCTTTTTCCTCGGGTTGAATATGCCTTCGGGGTCAAACAGCTTCTTTGTTTCCTCAAACAGCTTATATACCTTTTGGCCATACATATCTTTGAGGTATGGGCTGCGAATAATGCCATCGTTATGTTCACCGGTAAAAGATCCTTTGTATTTAAAAATCAGCGAATGCACCTTCTTCATGACTTCAGGGATAATTTCTCTGGATTTTGGCTTTCGCATATCCATCAGCGGAATGATATGAAAATTCCCATCTCCCACGTGCCCCGCGATTGTGTACATCATATATTTACTGTAGGGCTTGAGAATCGCTTGCAGCCGCGGGAAAAACTCGGGCAAATATTCCGGCGCGACAACGATGTCGTCAATAAAAGGCACGGTGCGCCTGTTCTTCGCATGCTCGTGCAGTAACTTAAAGCTTTCGCGCCTTACCGTAAAATATTTCTGAACCTCTTTCTGACTTTTTGTGATGCGGGTATCCAGTCCAAGATCCTGCAAGGTTGCTTGAGCGGCCTCTGCCTGTCTTCGCGTTTCCTGCTCATCATCTCCGGCAAATTCTGCAAAAAGCACAAGCTTAGGCATCCCCCCTGTGAGAAACATTTTAAACTCGGGCAAAAACTGCCACGCGAGAGAAAATATATTCCCCTTGAGCAACCGGATAAAGCCCGGCAGAAACCGCAGCGCGAGCTTGAGGGTTTTGTCGTCGTAGGACTCAAAACTTTCCGGCCCGCACTCAAGCACACGTTCCACGATACGCGGTAATGGCTTTATATCCTTCAAAAATATTACTAGGAGCGTTGAATAGGGGTAGGGCCGCACGAGGCGAAACTTGATTTCAGTAATAATGCCGAGTGTTCCCTGAGAACCAACAAACAACTTCGTGAGGTCGAATATTCCTTGTTCTCTGTTCCATACATCCCACAAAGCATACCCAGCGGAATTTTTTGAAACCCGCGGTTTTGCTTTTTGGAGAAGTTCATAATTCTCTTCTACGATCTTAAACATCATCCGATACACCTCCCCTTCCAGCCCTTTAGATGCCATTTTTTTCTTGAGTTCAGCTTGTTTCAATGGCCGGAACGCATATTCCTTCCCATCGCGAAGAACCATTTTTAACTCCTGCACAAATTTTTCCGTTTTGCCGTATCGCAAACTGTTTTCCCCTCCGCCACCGTTTGCCACCATGCCACCAACCGCGCATATCTCGCGGGAAGCGGGATAGGACTGTAAAATCAAACCCTTTTTGAGCGTCCTTTTTTCAAAATCGCGGTAATACATTCCTGGCTGTACCACCGCGTATCCCTCCTCATTATTCAGTTTCTTCAGCTCCTTGAGTTTGTTGAGATGCCTAGTGAACACCACCACGATTGAGTCTGACAGTGGCCCGCCTGACATGCAGGTACCCGCAGAGCGCGCGGTAATAGAAATGCTGCGTTCTCTCGAACGTTCTTTCTGCGCAAACGCAACGAGTTTTTTTATATCCTGTTCATCCCGAGGGAATACCACTGTTTGCGGCCTCACCTCAAAAATGCTGTAATCTTTGCTATATTCCCTTACCGTCTCTTCATCATCCGCGACTTCGCCATTAATAATTTTTTGCAGTTCTTCTCGCAGCGTCATTGCTTTCATTGTACCTCACTATCGGAACAATTCAATTGTGAACAACCTCAAAAACGATGCGCGCATAGCGCCATTTGCCAAACTGATCTTTAAACGCCTTCACCTCTTTTGCTCCAGCGGCTTTCGCCAATTTAATAACCTCTGTTTTTTGAGGAGAATCGAACTCCAAATACACCACGCCGCCCGGGACAAGATAATTTTTTACCTCCCTCAAAAACTTTCTTATATAGAATAACCCATCCTTCCCACCGAACACCGCCGACAGCGGCTCTTGCTCCAGCACCGATTTTTGCACGTGCTTCCGCTTCGATTCTGCCACATACGGCGGATTCGCCAAAATGTAATCGTAAAAATTTCGAGGGGAAACCCGTCTGAACGAAATTCTGGCTGGCCGTGGGTCGTGGTGGCGGACGAAGTGAGGACGGGTTTCCCCGAGAGAAGAAAATATGTCTGATTGGATAAGGCGATAACGGCTTGGCGCGACCCCATTTAATTTCGCATTTACTTCAATTTGTTTTAAAAACTTCTCTTCCTTTTCTGCAAAATCAACCTGCGCCCACGGAATGTGCTTCAAAACTGCAATGCCGATGCAGCCGGAGCCTGCGAAGATATCTAAAATTCTAATTTGCCGCGAGGACGATGCAATTTTCCGAGACGCGAGGGTCCACTCCGAAAGAGGGGTTAAGCGCGAGGAAAATTGCATCGCCCGGGAGGCAACCGTCTGCATTTCTCGAATTGCTTTCTCCGTCCAGTACTCGGTTTCAGACCGCGGAATAAGCGGTCTTTGCGACAAATCAATTTTGCAGCCCAAAAACTCCACCCACCCAATCACATAATCCACATGTTCTCCCCTCGCAAGGCGAGCAATATCTTTCTCTGCCGCTTCCGTTCTCTTCCCCCCGTATTTTTCCTCGAGAAGCCATCGAATCTCTTTCATACCCAATTGCTACACCATTTCAGTTTTCTCCTGCGCACGTGGAGAAACCGCAATCACTTCCTTAGATTTTTTGCTCAAGAAGGAAATGAGCAAAGGAGCGAGAAATACGCCTGTAACGCTTAGCACCACTATCGCGGCGACAAGCTCCTGACTCAACAGCCCTCGCTGATACCCTACCGCCACCACGGCAAGCGCCGTAGAAAGCTGAGGAACAGTTGCTACACCAACAATCACGGCTTCCCGATTTGTAAATCCAATCAACTTCCCGCCCACCCAGCCGCTCACAAACTTGGAGAAGACAGAACCTCCCACGATCAAAATCGTAAGCAAGATCGTACCATTTATTTCCGTAAACACCCGAATATTGGTTTGCGTTCCAACCACGATAAAGAAAATCGGCACAAATAATCCATAGCTGATCGTACGCAGCTTCTCTTTTAAAATATTGCTCTTGATGATCTCGGAAAACACAAGTCCGGTAAAGAAGCCTGCGATAATCGCGTGCAGGCCCATAAGTTCGAAAAATACCACAGTACCGATCAACGCGACTAACACGATGCGCACCTCCTCTTCGAACAAATCTTTTTCGTGAGCACCGGAAATAAAGATTGCGTGGACCCGGGGGATAAGCCATCGAATACCAAACAAAGACAAAACAAATAGCGGATAGAACAAATAGTCCGGAATTGCGCTTCCGTTCGGTTCCAAAAACCGAAGGAGGATCAAAAGCAAAAACAAGCTCGTTACATCATGAAGTATGGCAGAGGAGATAACAATTCTCCCGAGCCGAATCGACAAAAGCGCGTTCGCCTGCAAAGAAGGACTAATAACCGCTACGGAAGAGGAAAGAAAAATGATGCCAAGGAAAAAAACCGCAATCCAGTCGAGACCAAACCATATGCCCAGCCCAATCCCCGCCCCCAAAGGGACAAGCCCGTTGAGTAAAGAAATTTTCGCCACATCCCCCTTGAACTCACGGAAGCTCGAAAGCTTTATTTCCAAACCAGCCATAAACATTAAGAAGACGAGGCCAATTTGCCCAAAAAATTCAATGGTGGGGTTTGGGATAAACCATTCCAAACCATAGGGACCGATGAGAATCCCTCCCACGATAAGCGCCACGACCAAAGGAAGATGCAATCGGCCGAAAATTTCAGACACAATAAGTCCAGCAGCCAAAACCACAAAGAATGCGATAAATTCAGTCATTGCCACATTATATCAAAATTTATCTAAGCTCAAACCGGCGGCGAATAAACTTGTATATTTCATCTACTACGACTATAGAAGAAGCAACCGCCAGCATCAGCAGCCACTCGGCAAATGAAAGCGGACTCACGCGCAAGATATACTGCATAAACGGCACATGGAGCGCGGCCAACTGAAGAAAGAGTATAATAATTGTCGCGCCTACCAGATACTTGTTCTTCAAAGGGTTCATGCGGAATACCGACTCGGTTTCCGAACGACAGTTCCACGCGTTGAACCATTGATACACCGCCATTACCGTGAGTGCAATGCTCATTGCCTTAACTAGCTGTGCCTTATCGCTCAAATCTTCGGGAAGAAACATCTGGAAAAGAAAAATAGAACCAATGGCCATTGTTATTCCCATCAAAACCATACGCTGTGCCATGTATCCGTCCACAATCCATTTTTTGGGGCGCTTAAATCTCCCATTCAGCAAACCCTTTTCTTTTGGTTCCATCACTAATGCAACGTCCAAAAAGCCGTCCGTCACAAGATTAAGCCAGATTAATTGCGCCGCAAGGATAGGGAGTGGAAACCCCAGAAACAAGGCGATAATTATGGTCAGAATCTCACCCAAACTGGTAGAAAACAAATACAAGATAACCTTACGGATGTTTTTGTAAATGTTTCTTCCCTCCTCCACCGCAGATACGATACTCCCGAAGTTATCGTCCAGTAACACTAAATCAGCAGCCTCTTTTGCTACTTCCGTGCCCTGCACCCCCATCGCTACCCCCAAATCCGCCGCCACCAGAGAAAGCGCATCGTTTACCCCGTCACCGGTCATCGAGATAACCTGCCCCTTTAAGCGGTAGGCCTTCACAATCCGCAGCTTGTGTTCCGGAGTTACCCTGGCAAAAACAGTTACGGTATCAAGTTTTTGGGCAAGCTGTTCATCCAACACTTCATCAATCTCCTGGCCCGTGAGAATCTCGTCCCCCTCTTTAAAAATCCCGGCTTCTTTGGCAATCGCTTGAGCCGTAATTTTGTAATCACCGGTTATCATCACAACCCGCATACCAGCCCCTTGAGCAGCAGCCATTGCCCCGTGAACTTCGGGGCGCAGAGCGTCACGCATCCCTACAAGTGCCACAAAGGTCAATTCTCGAAACTTCTCGGGCGCGAATTCGTCCTTAAAACCTTCCTTTTGCGCTAGCGCTAATACACGTAACCCCTCTGCAGACATTTCACCGAAGATCCTTTCGAGCTTTTCTTTTTCCTGGACCTTCAGAGAACACAGTTCCAGCACCAATTCGGGAGCTCCCGCCATCGCCAATATCTTTTTCTCACCCGCCTGGTGCAGAGCGGCATGATACTTTAACTTCGGGTCAAACGGGAGTTCGGCCAACTGCGGCATCTCCTCATATATTTCCTCTTTCCCAAATCCCATCTTGTCTGCAAGAATCAAAAGAGCGGCCTCTGTTGGATCTCCAGCCACTTTCCACACCTTACTCTCTTCAACAAAGGACACATGCGCGTTCGAACAAAATAGGCTCACCCGCGAGGCCGCTGCGAGCATAGACTCACTAACAATATCATGGGGTCTGCCGTTAAGTAGTACCTCACCTTCGGGTTCATACCCAATTCCGGTTACATCGAACATGTTATCCTCAGCATAGATTTTTTGAACCACGAGTTCCCCTTTCGTAATAGTACCTGTCTTATCCACGGCAATGACCCGCGCCTCTCCCAGCGCCTCCACTGCCTGCAAACGTTTCACTAAAACATTTCTTTTACTCATGCGACGCACACCGGTGGCCAGCACAAGCGTCATTACGATAGGCAATCCTTCCGGAATAGCCGACACCACTACGGCAACAGATAGCCTGAACATCTCCGTAAGATCTTTACCCGTAAGCCATCCCAAAGCGAAAATGGCGGCGCTAATCGTAACCACCGTAATAATGATGAGCTTGGAAAGAAACGTAATGTTTGCCTGTAAAGGACTGTTTGTTTCGATCAGACCAATTTCTTTGGAAATTTTTCCGATGTAGGTATCAAAACCCGTAGCCACCACGATGGCCTTTCCGTTGCCGGCAACAATATACGTTCCTCTGAATACCATACTCTTCTGCTCTGCCACCTGCGCCTTTTCATTTTTAACCACTTCAGCAATTTTACCGACCGGCACGGATTCTCCGGTGAGCGCCGCCTCATCGGTCCGAAGATTATGAGAAAATATAACTCGCGCGTCGGCCGGCACCTTCTCTCCCTCCTGCAGGATAATCGCATCTCCGGGCACCAGCTCTTCATCGGAAATAATCGTTTCTTTGCCCTCGCGCACCACGGTTGCCGCAGTGGCGGTGAATTTGCGCAGAGCCATAAGCGTATTCTGCGCCTTACCTGTCTGAATAGTTCCCGCCACCGCGTTAAACAAAAGCACGAACAAAATAATGGCTGCGTCAATCCGCTCGCTCAGCAGAAATACAATAACCGCCGCCATCATGAGCAAATAAATAAGCGGGCTCTTGAACTGCCGAAAAAAAATAGCAAGCAAGCTTTCTGGCTTGGATTCTGGCAATTTGTTCTTCCCGAACTTAGCAAGACGAGAAATCGCTTCCTTGGCCGTCAATCCTTGTGCTGAAGTTTCCCAATGTCGCTGTACTTCTTCAGCAGAAAGCGTGTGCCATAGAATGTTATTGCCCATTTTTGATTTCGTTGTCTTTCAAGCGCCTCCCTTGTTCAAAAATCTCTTTAGCGTTTGCGGCAACCCGTATGACGCGCACGGCGCGTATAAATCGCAGCAAACGCAGGGCACGGAACACTTCGGTGGACACGGGAACGGACGAAACAAAGTTAAGCCAGTTTTCCCTCAAATAAAGGCGACGGCTAAACGTACACGCTATACCAATAAAAAAATCTGTAAGAAACAAATACGCAATGGCCAGATCAACTGTATGAATACGCAAAATCGTTCCCTCCGGAATACCGGAAATAACCAGTTCAACAAAAAGAAGCAGTCCACTCACAACGGCAAGCACCGCAAATATGATTTCGTACCAACGCTGTTCTTGAGCGGCGAGAACGCCACGCCGCAATTGTTGGATCTTAGCTAGAGCCATCCTTAAGGCTATTGATCCACCTTACTCACAAGCAATGAGAGCAGATTCTTTACCTCGGCCTGGGCCTCTTCTTCGGTTTGGCTTTCAGTGAACTTCTTCCATTGAACTAGAATCTCCTCATCACCTATGGTTCTTACCGAGTTTTCAAGCAAAAGGCGTGTGTCAAAGTCAATCTCGGTTTCTGATTTTAGCACTTTCTCGATAAAGAGCTGGGTAAAAGCGAGGGTTCGTTCATTAATTCTCTGGGCCGTAAGAGAAGCTTGAACATCCCGAAGTTCCCGTTGCACAGCAATATACTGCATGGCAGAGAAGACGTTGCCAGCTAAAAGAAGGAGGATGACAGCAACAATGAGAAATGTTTTAGGTTTCATGAGATCGTTTTCTTATTCTATCACGATAGAAATTATAGAACAATAACACGCCAAATATAATCAAAACAACAATCTTCCAGTCAAGGGCTTTAAGCCACCCATATTGGGTTTTGAGCTCGATGTTCTCGTGTATACCGGTACCTTCTGTAACCTGGAGTACTTCGCTCTGATACGGCAGGTAACCGGGAGCCTCGACTCCAAGGTAATACTCACCTTCCGGCACCAAGAAAGAATACCTGCCGGTAATGTCGGTAACCTGCGGGTTTTCCTGCTGATAATCCTTGGCGGGCCAGAGTTCGTATTGCTTGGTCTCTGGATTGAGCCAGATCAGAGACACGATGGCTCCAGAAATGCGAGCTTCTTCGTTGCCGATTTTCCTGTATACATATCCCTCCGGGTCAACCACGGTAATCAACCGTATGGCTTTTGTCCCCTTCTCTGGATCTTCGTACTCGATCACTGTGATAATTTCATACTCGCCATCTGCCACGGGAGCGGCAATATCTGCAGTGTACAGACCATTTTGATCCGGACCAATATAGTCGAACTCAAGGAGGACGAGGCGGGTTTCAATGTCTTCTGGATTGTAGGTTTGGGCGAAAGCAGGGGTGGCAAAAAGGGCAGAGGCAAAGAAAGCGCTTTGGAGAATCCCTCCTTCTGAAGCAGAGGGAGTTCTTGAGCGGAACACCAAGTATCCTTTTACACGGTTTGCAGAATATTCCGGCTTTATCGCGAGATGCAGAGGCTTACTTGCTATGGTAGTAATTCTTTGCTGTGGTTCTCCTTTATCCGTGATTGTTACGACAGCAGGAATATCAATGGCTTCGCCTTGAGCTTGCTCGTCTCGCTGAAGCTCTAGCGGAGTAAGCCGAAGAGTAGCGAACACGATCTCGGTAGGAATATCGTGAGAAATCTCTCCTAACCCAGGTAAAGTGAGTTTGGTGGTTTGCAGGCGTCCCACGTCTGTAAACTTGCCAATCCCCACCTCCTCCAAAGTCTGGGCGAGCTGGGGGAATTTAGCCACGAGGTTGGCGATTCCTGCAGGGAGAGGAGCTAGCACAAACTCTCTG
>JACOZJ010000008.1:912-2619 GCA_016181405.1 Candidatus Wildermuthbacteria bacterium | reverse complement strand
CCGGTCTTTTAGGTTTTATTTTGGGGAGGGATGTTTCGGGCGAGCCGATTTTTGCCGACATTGACAAGGCGCCGCACTTTTTGATTGCCGGCTCGACCGGGTCCGGCAAGTCCATTATGATTCACTCTCTCCTCATCGCCCTCTTATACAAAAATTCACCGGAAACCCTGCGTTTAATTTTAATAGACCCGAAGCGAGTCGAACTTTCAATGTATAATGACTTGCCGCACTTGGTTTCGCCGGTTATCACCGAAGCTAAAAAAGCGGTCGGCGTTTTTCGCTGGGCTATCTCCGAGATGGAGAGGCGCTATGAAATGCTTCTCCGGGCTGGCTCAAGAGATGTCCAAAGTTACAATAAAAAATATCCGGAAGAATCTCTGCCCTACATATTAATTGTGATTGATGAACTAGCTGATTTGATGGTGTCTTACGGCCGGGAAGTCGAAGGTTCAATTGTGCGGCTGGCGCAGATGGCCCGGGCTACCGGACTGCATTTAGTTTTATCAACGCAACGACCTTCAGTTGAGGTGGTAACCGGCTTAATCAAAGCCAACATTACATCAAGAATTGCTTTGCAGTTGCCGAGCCAGGTTGATTCCCGCACCGTGCTTGATACTTCCGGCGCTGAAAAACTTTTGGGCGGCGGGGATATGCTTTTTGTTTCCTCAGAGCTTTCAAAGCCGAAAAGAATTCAGGGAGCTTATCTTTCCGAGGAAGAAGTGCAGAAAGTGACGGATTTCATAAGGGAAAATAATAAAAATCTTGATACCGGCGAGGAACTTGCTTTTGAGAATGGTTCGCCCGTCGGCCAGATTTCCGATGAAGAGCTTGACGGCTATTCTTCTTACGAAGAAGACGAGCTTTTTGACGAAGCGGTAAACGTGGTAAAAGAAGCCAAAAAAGCCTCAGCTTCGCTCCTGCAGCGTCGACTTAGCGTGGGATATGCGCGTGCTGCCCGACTTCTTGATATAATGGAAGAACGAGGCATTGTCGGGCCGGGTGAAGGGGCCAAGCCGCGGGAAGTTTATATTAATGAGTCATCCAATGAATAATTTAAATCCGCAGAAAAAATTAAGTGAACTTTTACGGGAGGCTGCCGAACTCCGGGGCTTAACTTTCGAGAGGCTCACGGAATTATCCGATATCCCGGAACGATATCTTTTGGCTCTCCGGGACGGCGAATTCGGGAAGTTGCCGGCCGCCCCCTATGTCCGCGGCTATTTGATAAAACTTGGAGAGGTTTTGGGTGTTGACGGGGAAATGTTTTGGCGTCTTTACAAAGGGGAAGCGCCGATAAAAAAATCCGGACCCCAGGATAAATTGCCGTCAAACCGTTTTGCCATTAAATCATTAAACAAGAAAACAATTATTTTGGGCACAGTCCTTCTTCTGGTTGTAATCTACTTGGCTTGGCGGGCACCGACCTTTTTGGGAACGCCCTCAATCGAGATTGTCAGTCCGGCAGCTAATAATTACGTTGTAAACACGCCGATTGTGAAGTTGGTGGGCGAAATCAATCCCAGCGATAAACTGACGGTAAACGGCGAAGAGATTTTGGTCGGTACCTCTGGCCGCTTTGAAAAAGATTATGAACTTCAACCAGGCATCAACACTTTCGAATTGGTTGCGAAAAGATTTTTAGGTAAAGAAACGAAATTAGTGAGAAGGGTAATATATCAACCGCAGTGAAAATGACTAATGACTAAT
>JACOZJ010000008.1:0-904 GCA_016181405.1 Candidatus Wildermuthbacteria bacterium | reverse complement strand
TCTTTACAGGATAAATTCGGCGAAGGTGCGGTGATGAGGTTGGGCGACGTGAAAAAAGTTGACGTGGCAGTTGTGCCAACCGGTTCTTTTTCTTTGGATCTGGCTTTGGGAGTCGGCGGTTTTCCCAAGGGTAGAATCGTTGAGGTTTTTGGTCCGGAAGCCAGCGGCAAAAGTACCATAGCGCTTCACGCCGTCGCCGAAGTGCAAAAGCAAGGCGGCAAAGCGGCTTATATCGACGCTGAACACGCTTTAGATCCGGAATACGCTAAAAAATTAGGAGTAAAAGTGCCGGACTTATTAATTTCTCAGCCGGATTCCGGCGAAGAGGCGTTAAATATTATGGAGAGTTTGGTGCGGTCTGGAATTATTGATTTGATTGTTGTGGATTCCGTGGCAGCTCTTACTCCCAAGGCGGAGATTGAAGGTGAAATGGGTGCTCAGTTTATCGGGCTTCAGGCCCGCATGATGAGTCAGGCCTTGCGAAAAATTACCGCTTTGGCCGATAGGAATAACACGCTTATAATTTTCATCAATCAGCTTCGCGACAAAATCGGTATGATGGGCTACGGTGAGCCGACTACCACTCCGGGCGGCCGGGCGCTTAAATTTTATGCTTCGGTGCGCGTTGATTTGCGCCGCATCGCCCAGATAAAAAAAGGTGAAGATGTGGTTGGCAACCGCACCCGGGCCAAAGTGGCGAAAAATAAAGTGGCCCCGCCTTTTAAAATCGCGGAATTCGACATTATGTACGGCGAGGGAATTTCCTACGAAGGCGATGTGCTGAATACAGCTTTAAAAGCCGGCGTTGTTAAAAAAACTGGCAACACCCTGAGTTTCGAAGATGAAAAATTGGGAGTGGGTATTGAGGCCAGCCGAGAAAAATTAAAAGCGGATAAAAAACTTT
>JACOZJ010000003.1 GCA_016181405.1 Candidatus Wildermuthbacteria bacterium | reverse complement strand
TACAACTTCGTGAGACCTCATCAATCTCTCGGATACGAAACCCCTTGGGAGTTCACCTCCCGGCACCCCCAAGTGTTACCTATGTACCCGTCCAGCACAGGAACTTGACGATAGCATATATTAGTGGTATTGTTGTTTCTGGTTATTCAGGAAAGGAGTTGTTATGCTCAAAGAAGACTTTCTTCCCCAGTTGGTTGTCAGGAACAAGGAAACTGGTGCTACGGGGGTAGTTTGTCCGGATCTTCCGGGACCGCTCAGCGTCGATGGGCCCGATGAGGTCGGTGTCGTCTACGATGGGGAGACCACGGCTCATGGGACTGACTTCCGAGTACTGGAAGTTGTAGGCCCAGAGAACGCAGTAGCCGACCTCGATAAGTGCGGGGCTGGGAAGGGTGAGCAAGCATGCATTTTCCTTACCATTGGTTCTAAGGGTGTCGAATGCCAGAGGTTCGGGAATTTGAGATGGAGTCTCATTTTCCGGACCATGAAGGCCAAACGGCATCCAGAGAAGCTCTTCCCGGAGTGTCAACTCTCGTAAGGTTCTAACTTCGGGAGGGGAATCGGAATCAAACGAGGACAAAGCCGCCAAAGTAAGGGGGACCTGAACCGGCGGCTTTCTTTTTTGCTTGCCAGGGGGTTGCTGAATGGATAGAGTAGAGAAATGAATTCACTAATTGAGAGAGCGCGGGAGGTTCTTTTCTCAAACTTACAGCATACTGGCGGAGAATACGTGTGCCCCGCGTGGCCGCATTATCCGCATCAATATGCATGGGATTCGGATTTTCACGCTATTGTGCTGGCGTTTCTTGGAGAGAAAGAACTCGCAAAGCGGGAAATTCTCCGGCGCCTTGAGCACCAGCGGGAAGACGGATTTCTTCCCCATATGATTTTTAAGAAAAGGAAGCTTGGCTGGTTGCGGGATTTAGAGCATTATTTTTTTAATGGGCGATGCCACAGTGATTATGCTCAACCAGTGGTGCTTGCGCAGGCGCTCAAGTGGATAGATGATGCTGCGTTCACGAGAGATGTGTTCGAGCGGGTTTTAAAAGCATTCCTCTATTTTATAGAAAAACAGGATCCGGATGGAGATGGGCTTATCTCCAGTTTTCATCCTGCGGAAACCGGACGCGACGTTTCGCCCGAATTTGATCGTTTCATGTGGCGTATTCCCGGGCAACATCGTTTGCTCAATACGGCGCTTTATATTTTTTCTTTGGCAAAATGGAGCGCGAAATATCGGCTTTTGGGTTGGGATGTTTTAAAAATATGGCAAAATGGGGGAATTGACATTGAGGATCTCATGGTCAACGCCATCTGGGTGGATGGCATGTACCTTATGGCGGAATTTGCGCCGCCAGAAAAACAGCAGAAGATTCGCCAACTTGCCGCGCGCACAGAGCAGGCGATTCTCAACCTTTGCTGGGATAAGGAAGATAAAATGTTCTACGCGCTTGACCGCGAGAACGAGTTTATTAAAACCCTTACCGTCGGAAATCTCTTTCCTCTGCTTCTACCAAATCTGCCGCGAGAGCAAGCAAGAATTTTGGTAGATAACCTTACTGATCCAGCAAAATTTTGGACTCCATATCCGATACCTTCTGTCGCAGTGAGCGATCACAGATTCGATGGAGCAAACAAAGGGAAATTTCTTTTGTGCAATTGGGATGGCCCCACTTGGATTAATACCAACTGGTATTTGATTCAGGGATTGCTGCTGCATGGATATGGTGAGGTCGCGCGTGAAGTTGCGCAACGGACACTCGCGATGGTTGAGCGGGAAGGGTTTTGGGAATTTTATAATCCTTTTACCGGCAAGGGCATGCGCGTGAAAGATTTTGGGTGGAGTACTCTTGCTGTAACGCTTCCACGCCTCTTTGACTAGAGGCAATATATATGGTATTCTTTTCAGCATATAAGCCTCTTACCCAGAGGGAAACCTCTGGGTTTTCCTTATTGTATATGCCAAACGGAGAAGTACTATTGAGATTTGATGAGGTTTCTTTTCAATACGGACACAACAAGCCCATTTTACATGAGGTGGATTTTA
Source organism: Candidatus Wildermuthbacteria bacterium (assembly GCA_016181405.1). GTDB lineage: Bacteria > Patescibacteriota > Minisyncoccia > Minisyncoccales > UBA10102 > O2-01-FULL-48-27b. The sequence continues at coordinate 261,949 of JACOZJ010000003.1, read as the reverse complement.
CAGTGCGGCGGGGAGCGAAAATAACGCTTATGGGCCAGAACGGCGCCGGGAAAAGCACTATTTTTCAGCTCATTACTCGATCTTTGGAGCCAGACTCAGGAGCTGTGCATAGAGTGGCTCAGTTGACTATTGCCAGCGCGCGTCAGGTAATTGCGCGCGATCAGCTAAATCTTACGGTGCGTGAATTTTTCGAGAAATGTTTTTCAGGGAAGATATACGACATTGATCCACGGATTGATGAAGCGCTTGCGATTGTAAATCTTAAGGCTGATCACGATAAGGTCATTAAATCGTTTTCAGGCGGCCAGCAGGCGCGCTTGCTTTTGGCGTCTGCCCTTATTCAAAAGCCAGAGCTGCTTCTTTTAGATGAACCGACAAACAATTTAGATACAGAAGGGATCGCGCACCTTACGAAATTTTTAGTTGAATACGACAAGACGTGTATTGTCATTTCGCACGACGCGCAATTTCTCAATGCGTTTACGCAGGGAGTTTTGTATCTCAATATATTTACCCATGCAGTAGAGCAATATACTGGAAACTATTTTGATTTGCTCAAAGAGATTTCCGCACGCATGGAAAAGGAAAACAGGAAAAACGCGCAGCTCGCCAAAAAAATTCAGGAAAACAAAGAGAAGGCAAACTTTTTTGCGCAAAAAGGGGGTAAGATGAGGTTGGTGGCAAAACGTATGCGAGAACAAGCTAGGGAGGCCGAAGAAAATAAAGTGGACGTGAGAAAAGAAGATAAAACCATCAGGCGATTTATTATTCCCGCGCAAGAAGGATTGTCTGGGGAAATCGCGCATATCTCCTCTTTTTCTCGGATAAAAAACTATGTTCCCTTGACAAGGGAAACGAATATATCGTTGAGAAAGAATAATCATCTGTTTATTTCAGGCCCAAACGGAATTGGCAAAAGCACTCTTTTGGAGTCTATCGCTTCCAGGGCAAAGGGTGTATTTGTTTCTCCTGACGTGCGCGTTGGATATTATCGGCAGGATTTTTCGACCCTTGATTTTGAGGGCACGGTGTATGAGTCTTTATCTTCGGCTGGAGAAAACCAGAGTGAGGAGCAAGTCCGCGCGGTTGCCGCCGGATTTCTTATCACCCAGGAACTCCTATACGCGAAAATAGGCACGCTCTCTGAGGGACAAAAAGGGTTGGTTGTTTTTGCGTGCCTTGTTCTGCAAAAGCCAGGCCTTTTAATTCTGGACGAGCCGACCAACCATATCAATTTTCGGCATTTGCCCGTTATCGCCGCGGCTCTCCATTCCTATGAGGGGGCCATGATTTTAGTGAGCCACGTTCCCGAATTTGTGCAGCAAATCCGTATTGACGAAATCCTTGATTTGGAAAAGGAAGAAGAATACGCGTTGCGCTAAGTCTTTCTATGAACGCAGAAGAATTTGATGTGATTGTGGTGGGAGGGGGAGCGTCCGGGATGATGGCAACCGGAACAGCCGCGGCTCGCGGCAGGAAAGTGTTGCTTTTGGAAAAAAATAAAAACCTGGGGGAAAAGTTAAAAATTACAGGTGGCGGGCGCTGCAACATCACCAATGCCGAGTTTGATGAACATGTGCTATTGAAGCACTATGGTAAGGCGGAACAATTTTTGTATTCCGCTTTTTCGCAGTTTGGTGTGCGGGAAACTTTCTCTTTTTTTGAATCAAAGGGTTTACCGCTCCTTACTCAGGATTATAAGCGCGCGTTCCCGCACACAGAGCGCGCGCTTGATGTTTGTAACGTGCTTGAGCGGTATATGCGGGGGAATAAGGTTACCATTAAAACCGGATCCCCGGTAACGCGCGTTGTTTCCGAAAATAGAAAAATAGTAAGTGTGGTCTCCGGCCAGCGTGACTATAAAGCACAGTCTTTTGTGTTCGCGACCGGCGGTGTGTCGCATCCGGAAACTGGATCAACGGGCGACGGCTTTTTGTGGTTGGCACAACTTGGGCATACGGTTTCAAAGCCCACTCCTACTATAGTGCCACTTGCGGTGAAGGAAAAGTGGGCAAAAGAATTAGCTGGAGTTTCGCTTGCGCTCACGAAAATTACCTTTTTCGTTGACGGAGTAAAACAGTTTTCAGAAACCGGCAAAATTTTATTCACCCACTTTGGCGTTTCTGGCCCCCTTATTCTCAATTGCGCACACAAAGTGAGCGCTTTGCTCCATAGCGGTGTTACGACAGCAACGCTAGACACGTTTCCGGATACAGATTTGGGTTTGCTTGAGCGCAGAATCGTGGCAGTATTTGATAAGAACAAGAACAAGATGCTCAAGAATATTTTTAAAGATATAGCTCCCGCCGGCACAAGCTCTAGTATTTTGTCCCTTGTGGGGAAGGTAGTTGACACTGAGAAAAAAGGGCACAGTGTGACAAAAGAAGAGAGAAGATATATTGTGCGTATTCTTAAAGCATTGCCGCTTACTATTACCGGACTTATGGGATACGATCGTGCGGTTATCGCAGATGGTGGTGTTCCGCTTGCCGAAATCGATATGAAAACCATGCGGTCTAAAAAATTGAAAACCTTTACATTACCGGTGACTTGCTGCATATAAATCGTCCTTCGGGCGGCTACTCTTTGCAGCTGTGCTGGACAACGGGATATGTGGCAGGGTTACATGTATGATGTTTTTCTCGCTGTTTTCCAAACCGGTTTTTGCTTGGGGAAATCTGGCTTGTTGACAGTGCGACTCGATTCAGATAGGATATTATAATCCAAAGAGGAGGTGACTGTATCGTGTCCCCTCTTAGGTGTCCCCTAGCGTAGTGACTGCGCTGGGGGAATCGTAGTGTGTGTGGCCTGCGTCCCTTAATGTCGAGGAGTAGTTAACTCCCCCGTAGGAGTGAAGCTCACTTTTCACTAGCTCCCTCCGGGAGCACAGCAAGAAGGCGCGCAAGTCGCACGGATCAAAGGGGTGACACACAGCAGTGTGACCATCCCAGAGGGGCGGCACACAGCAGTGTGACCGCCCCAAACCATTTGTAAAAACACAGAGAGAGCCGCGAGGCTCTCTTTGTTGTTGCTGTTGCGAGCTAGTTTATGGGCACCTCGAGGGTGTCAATAAACGTAGTCGCTTTGGCGAGAAGGGTTAGGAAAAGATTCTCCAGTGCGTTGAGAACGCTAGGAAGAAAAATTCCTAAAACGATAAGGATGACGGCGAAGCCTATTGCTGCACCCATAGATCTCACTCGCAAGGAGGGGATCTTAGGAGCGAGCTGACTAGGCCTCACCGTTCCCTTTTAAAGGAACTGCTACCCTCCTCGTTTGAACCCCGTTTGAATGGAAGAAAAAGTGATTCTCGTAGACGGACAAGATCAGGAAATCGGAGAAGAAGAGAAAATACGAGCACATCAAGAAGGAAGATTGCATCGTTGCTTTTCCATTTTTATATTTAACTCCAAGGGCGAGATGCTTTTGCAAAAGCGCGCAAGAAGCAAATATCATTCGGGCGGACTATGGACTAATGCTTGCTGCGGGCATCCGCGTCCCGGTGAAAAAACACAAGAGGCGGCCTCACGCAGACTAAAAGAAGAAATGGGGTTTAGCTGCGAGCTCCAGGAAATTTTGCAGTTTACGTATAAAGTAAAGCTCGACCATGATTTGTGGGAACACGAGTTTGATCATACGTTTTACGGTTTGTACGATGGAGAGATTCACCCTAACCCAGAAGAGGCAGATGATTTTGAGTGGCTGGGCCGTATAGCTCTTCTTCAGGACGTAAAAGAGCACCCCAATCACTACACAGAATGGTTCAAAATCGCTCTTGAACGTGTAATTGACAGAACGCCCCCTCCAGCTCTACACTAGGAATAACATGGCGAAGAAGAAAAAAGCCCGCCTTGCTCGCCTCGCTGCGAAGCGGGCACAGTCGAGGCAGGCCCATTTGGCCGCTAGGCGGCCAGAAAAAGGGTTATTGGTAAGAAGAGGGAAGAAGCCCGTTGCGAAAGCAAAACGGCGGGCTAAAAAAAATCCGCTCGCTTCACAGCGAAGCGGGCAGGCGGCGCTTCCTTTTTTTGAGAATGTTCATCGGGCAAAAATCAAGGTAATTGGCATTGGCGGCGGTGGTGGGAATATTGCAGCAGAGATTTCTTCTCGAGTGCAGAGGTTTGACTTTGTGGGAGCGAATACCGATAGCCAAGCCTTGAAAGAGTTGTCCCGAAAAGTGAAGAGTTTTCCTTTCGGCCAGGAATTTACGGGCGGACTTGGCTGTGGCATGAATGCGGAGCTAGGGGAACGAGCCGCGAAAGCGGAGAAGGATAAGATTAAACGGCTTTTGGAAGGGAGTGACGTTTGTATTTTGCTCGCGACCCTTGGAGGAGGGACAGGTTCGGGGGCTACGGCCACGTTCGCTGAAGTTGCGCAGGAATTGCGCATTCTCTGTATCGGTATTTTTACCCTTCCTTTCAGCTTCGAGGGAGAACGAAGAGCACAGATCGCCCAAACAGCTTTAGAGAAAATCAAGCCTCTTGTGAACGCGTATGTGGTCATTCCCAACGAGAATATTTTTCGCGTGGTTGAACAAAAAACCCCGCTTAAGGAGGCGCTTTCTGCGGTGAACAGAAGGCTTGCGGCCACACTAGAGGGGTTTATGGATACGATTGCATTACCCGGTCTTATTAATATCGACTTTGCCGACGTCCGTTCAACTCTCGAGGGGAGGGGACGGCTTGCCTTTATCAATAGCGCGGAGGCTTCCGGAATCACCAAGGCGCAGGAAGCAGTGCAGGCGGTATTGGAAAATCGCCTCTACGATTATACTATAGCGGGCGCGGACAGGATTCTTTTTAATATGACTGGCGACCGAAATATAAAGATGCAGGAGGTGGCGCATGTGAGTTCTGCTATTTCAGCGTACAACCCAAAGGCCCGCATTATTTTTGGGATCGCGTGCAATTCTCGGACAAAGGATAGGCTCAAGGTAACGCTGTTTGCAGTTGGATGCGATGAGTCTGGGAAGCAAAAAGAGGTTTTGCGGAAGACTCAAGGGAAAAAAAGGGGGAAAGACAAGAGAGAAAACTCTCCACCCAAACTCAATGAGGAGGAGGAGCAACAGACGGAAGCGCCTGAAACATCTCCCTCGCCCCCACAAGAAAGTTCTCGTAAAGATACATTGAAACGAGAAGGCCGTAAAGGAAAGGTATCTGAACAGGAAAAGAGCGTGCGAAAACCTCCCGCGCAAAAAGGAAGGGTGAGACGCAGCGCACTGGATTTGAAAAAAGCGGTAGATGAAGAGCTTAAAGAACTTGAGAAGAAAGAGCGAGATTGGGATATCCCTGCCTTTCTTCGCAATAAACCATGATTACCAAGGCAATTATTCCTCTCGCAGGCTTGGCTACAAGGCATCTTCCTCTTTCTAAGGTGCTTCCTAAAGAATTTCTTCCTTTGGGCGACAAGCCTTTACTTCATTATGTGGTTCAGGAGGCGAAAGAAGCGGGTGCCGAAGATATTATCTTTGTAGTGAGTTCGAATAGAAAGATTGCGACAGATTATTTTAAAAAGGCGCCGCAGCTCGAAAAGATTCTGGAAGAAAAAAAACAAGTGGATTTTCTAGAGTCTCTTTCTGAAGTTGAAAAGCTGGCGAATGGTTTGACGTTTTCCTATGTTATTGACAAACCGTTGGGCGATGGCCATGCGGTGTTGCAGGCGCGCAAGCTCATTGGAGAAGAACCTTGTTTCGTGCTTTATGCCGACGATATCGTTGAGGCTGCCACGCCTTGCGCATCCCAACTCGCGCAGGTGTTCCGTACATCCGAAAAGCCCATTCTGGCACTGTTTGAGCTTCCCGTAGAGAAACTATCTTCCTACGGGGTAGTGGCTGCAGAGAAAATGGCAAACCGATTGTATAAAATTAAGAATATTATAGAGAAGCCTCCAAAGAACGCTTTACCATCTCGACTTGCAATTATGGGGAGAAGCATTATCACCCCAGAAGTGTTTGATTATTTGAAAAAGGCAAAGCCGAACAAAAAGGGAGAAATCTCCTTGACCGAAACCTTTGGTCAAATGGTAAAAGATGGTAAGATTATCTATGGTCACCAGTGCGAGGGACGATGGTGGGAGTGCGGCAACAAAGAGGATTGGCTAAAGTCGTTTGTGTATTTTGCCGCAAAGCATCCTCAATTTGGAAAAGAGGTGAGAAAGTTTATGAGAGAAGAAAAACTTATATGATTACTGTCGGCGCAGCAATTATTAAAAAACTTTATCCACCACGACCGTCAGAATCGAGGAAGTATGATTTTGGCTTGATGCTTGTTATCGGGGGGTCGGAATACTATACAGGCGCTCCTGCCTTGGCCGCCGCAGCTGGATTTCGCGCGGGCTTGGATATGGTGAGGATTATTGCGCCTCAAAGAGCAGCCGATATTATTGCCTCGTTTTCTCCGACGCTTGCTGCATATGGGTTGAAGGGTTCTCATGTGGGGAAGTCCCATGTCGCGTTTTTGGTTGCGCGCACCATGGCGGCAAAAGAAATTGCGAGAGGAAATGTTTCGGTACTGATAGGAAGCGGCTTGGGGAGAGACGAGGAAACACAGGAGGCCGTTAAAGAATATCTTTCGATGATTGACGTGCCAACCGTGATCGACGCAGACGCTATTCACACGGTGGCAGAGCGGCCCGAAGTAATCGCCAACAAACCATTTGTAATTACGCCTCACAGCCAGGAATTTTTGGAGCTTACAGGGAAAACAATCTTCGAGCTAACTCAAGAAGAGAGGATAGAGTTGGTCAAACAGGAGGCTTCGAGGCTGAAAACAACTATTTTGTTTAAGGCACATGTTGATATCGCTTCCGATGGGAAAGAAGTAATTTTAAACCAAACCGGCACGCCGTATATGACCGTAGGGGGAACAGGGGATACGTTAGCCGGCATTCTTGGTGCTTTGCTCGCGCGCGGCGGCATAGCTCCGCTGGAAGCTGCGGCAGCCGCTGCGTATATCAACGGAAAAGCAGGGGAGTTGGCGTCCAAAAAATTCAAAGATTCTCTCATTGCCACCGATGTCATCAACGAAATCTCTAGTGTAATAAGGTAATAGTTTTATGACCAGAATTGCGATTAACGGGTTTGGAAGAATAGGGCGATTGTTTTTCCGGCAGGTCTCAGAAAAGCGAAACCTCCAAGTGGTGGCCATTAACGACTTGGGCAGTGTTGAAAATCTTGCGTACTTACTGAAATATGACACTGTATATGGCAGATTTGAGAAAGATGTTGAAGCGCAGGCAGACGGATTGCGCGTGGCTGGCAAAAAGATTCAGGTACTGCAAGAGAAAGAACCCGCAAACCTTCCCTGGGAAAAACTCGGCATTGACGTTGTGGTAGAAGCTACTGGCGTATTTGATTCATACGAGGAAGCACGGGCGCACTTGAAGGCAGGAGCAAGGCGTGTAGTGATTACCGCTCCCGCGAAAGACGAAGATGGGGAGTTAGGCAGAACCGTGCTTTCGGGAGTAAACGAGAAAGATATAAAAGCTTGCCGCATTACTTCGAATGGATCTTGCACAACCAATTCCATAGCGTCGGTCATTCAGGTTCTTGATGAAGGGATTGGAGTTCTGAAAGCGTTGCTCAACACAACTCATGGATATACCGCTACGCAAAGTTTGGTGGATGGGCCGACGCGAGGAAAAGATATGCGCAGGGGAAGAGCGGCCGCCCAAAACATTATTCCGTCTTCGACGGGAGCCGCAATTGCCACAACGCGTGCTGTAAAGAGTTTGCAAGGAAAATTCGACGGCATTGCACTCCGCGTGCCTGTGCTCGCAGGTTCTATTGCAGATATTACATTCCTTGCCAAACGTCCGACAACAGTGGAAGAAGTAAATAAAATTCTTACTAAGGCCGCTTCTTCTCTTAGGTTCAAGAACGTGCTGCAGGTTACAAAAGAGGCTTTGGTTTCTTCTGACATCTTAGGCCAGCCATATGGCGCCCTTGTGGATCTCGCAATGACGCGCGTGGTTGGGGGAGATTTGGTAAAAGTACTTTCTTGGTACGACAACGAATGGGGATATGCGGCAACTCTCGTGCGCCATGTGGAAGTTGCTGCGGCAGCATAAATCTCAATGATATGAGTAAAGCAAATGTTCTAGCCGTTTCTATTGCTGTAATTCTTCTTGGGCTGTTTTATGTTTTGTCTTCCAGCGAATCTTCCAGCGGCCTCAAACAGAATGTCCCTCAAGCTACCATTCAGATTGGCGATGCAGTTCTTTTCGTGGAGGTGCTCGATACTCCCGAGCAAAGACAAGAAGGGTTGTCGGGAAGAGCGGAGCTGGCAACAGGCGCTGGGGTGCTTTTTATTCACGAGGAACCGGGACAACATTTCACCCGACACTTATCCTACTTCTTTTCGCCCCTCGAGCGATGCTCTCTATGTATTGGAAACAAATGCGGGTTGGGCAAGCGCGCATAACGTTACAAAGGGTTCAGAGGCGATTATCGATATTCCGTAAAGATAGATTTGTACGTCTTGGTTTGATCTGATATAGTGGGAATATGCTCATTTTTCCCATCATCGCTTCACTTTTATCGATTGCGTACGCTGCGTTTTTAACATGGCAGGTTTTGAAGCAGCCAAAGGGAGATCCGCAGATGCAAGAGATTTCAAGAGCAATTCAGGAAGGTGCTTCTGCATATTTAAAAAGGCAATATCGTACAGTTGCGATTGTTGCTGTGTTAGTTTTTGTTGCACTCTTGCTTCTTTTTCAAGATAATCCATGGATTGCGGTTGGATTTTTAGTTGGAGCTGTCGCCTCGGCGCTTGCAGGGTTTTTGGGAATGATGGTTGCAGTAAGAGCAAACGTGAGAGTTACCGAGGCTGCCAAAGGCGGACTCGCCAAAGCATTTTCTGTAGCTTTTAAGGGCGGGGCTGTTACAGGATTTTTTGTGGTAGGTTTGGCTTTGCTTGCGGTTTCTGGGTTTTACATTCTGACAAACGACCTCACGGCTTTAATCGGACTTGGCTTTGGAGGTTCTTTAATTTCAGTTTTTGCAAGACTTGGTGGTGGAATTTACACTAAAGCAGCAGATGTTGGAGCTGATATTGTAGGAAAAGTAGAGGCCGGAATTCCGGAAGATGACTTGCGAAATCCCGCAGTGATCGCAGATAACGTAGGGGATAACGTGGGGGATGATGCGGGAATGGCAGCCGATCTTTTCGAAACGTATGCTGTTACCATGGTAGCAGCAATGTTTTTGAGTTCGTTGTTTTTCTCATCTATTTCTGCTGTGATCGAATTGCCACTTGTTTTGGGAGGAGTAGCTATTCTTGCATCGATCATCGGAAGTTTTACGGTAAGGCTTCGAGGAAATAGTATTATGAAGGCCTTATATGTTGGGCTAATCGTTAGCGGAATTCTTTCGCTCGCAGGATTTTATTTTGTGCTTGGTAGGTATTATGCTCCTATTGATGCGATTGATTATGCGGTAGAGGGGGGAGATGGCTCTATGATAATTGTTGGTGATTGGTTCGTAACGCTTTTATTAGGCGTTGGGATAACGCTCGCTATGGTAGTGATTACTGAATATTACACTTCAAAAAAATTCAGACCCGTAAAAACGATTGCCAACGCATCGAAAACTGGCTCTGGAACAAACGTGATTATGGGGTTGGCGATGGGAATGGAAGCAACTACAGCGCCTATTATTGTGATTGTTGCCGGAGCATTGCTTGCATACGGATTTGCAGGACTCTATGGGGTAGCTCTTGCTGCGGTTGCCATGCTTTCCTTGGCGGGAATCGTTATTGCAATTGATGCTTTTGGCCCCATTACTGACAACGCAGGAGGCATTGCAGAAATGGCAAATCTTCCAGAATCGGTGCGCAATATTACTGATCCTTTAGACGCTGTAGGGAATACTACGAAAGCAGTAACGAAAGCATATGCAATTGCCTCTGCTGGTTTGGCTGCACTCGTACTTTTTGTTTCCTATACTCAAGAGCTTTCAAACGTTGCAGGACGAACTTTTATATTTGAGTTGGGGGATCCAAAGGTGTTAGCTGGTTTGTTGCTGGGAGCTGCCCTGCCCTATCTTTTTGGTTCCATCGCAATGAGGGCAGTAGGGAAATCAGCGGGTGCTGTCGTTGAAGAGGTGCGAAGACAATTTCGAGAAATTACAGGCATTATGGACAGAACCGCAAAACCAGATTATGGAGCAGCGGTAGATATTGTCACGAAAGCAGCTATTAAAGAGATGATTTTGCCAACAGCAATTGTAGTAGCGGCTCCAATTGCTGTAGGTTGGTTTTTGGGACCCGAAGCTTTGGGGGGATTTTTGATGGGTACGATTATTACCGGGCTTTTTGTCGCAATTTCCATGACTTCAGGCGGGGCTGCCTGGGATAATGCAAAAAAATATATTGAAAGCGATCTTGGGGGTAAGGGTACTGACATTCATAAGGCAGCAGTAACCGGCGATACTGTCGGCGATCCCTATAAAGATACTGCAGGCCCTGCAATTAACCCTGTTATCAAAGTGGTAAATATTATAGCAATTCTCTTGACCCGTTTCCTAGTTTAGGATAGTATAGAACCTACTGCATACGACTCTATGCTTACTATTTCTGCTCAAAAAAGAGAGGAAAAAGGGAAGAAAGTGCATGGTTTAAGGGGAGAAGGAGTGATCCCGGGAATTTTGTATGGTCCGAAAACCAAGGCGGCGCCGATAAAGGTAGATGAGAAAGAATTTCAAAGGATATACGAGGAAGCGGGGGAGAGTTCGCTTATTCAGCTGGAGTCACCGGAAGGCGCCTCGCCTGTCTTGATTAAAGAGATCCAGCGGGATCCGGTAAGGGGGCAGATTACTCATGTGGATTTTTACCAGCCGCCTCTCGATGAAAAGATTGAAGTTCGGGTACCTCTGGTGTTTCAGGGAGAGGCTCCGGCGGTTCGTGATTTGGGAGGAACGTTCTTGAAAAATACTCAAGAAGTGGATGTAAAAGCTTTTCCGCAGAATCTTCCCCATGAGCTTATCGTGGATATTTCCGGACTCAAGACTTTTGAGGACAAAATTCTTATTCGGAATTTAGTGCATGATGAGGAAGTGGAAATTCTGCATGATCTGGAAGATGTGGTAGCGCAGGTTGTGGAAACGCAAAATATAGAAGCTGAACTCGAACAGCCAGTGGTGGAAAATGTGGAAGCGGTGGAGCAGGTAAAAGAAGAGAAGAAGGAAGAAGAGCCCTCCGAAGAAACAAAAGAAGCTCAATAGTCATAAAAGCTGGGTTTGGCAGCTTATATGCTCAAAATCTCTCAGCTTATTGCATATTTTATTCTTTTCTCGGCGGTTTTTGTATTGCCTGCTTCGCTGCGAGGCGAGCTGGTTTTTTTGTCTGCTCAATCAGAAGTTCTTACCCAGACGCAAGAGAGAGAAATTTTGGAAAAGCAGTTACGGGAATTGGAACAGCAGATCTCGAACATTGAGAACGACATCACGAAAACCCAGCAGGAGAAAGATACTCTCAACAATCGGATCGCTATTTTGCGGAATCAACTTCGTAGGCTCGATCTCCAAATCGAACAGAGCAATATTCTCATTGGCGACTTGCGTTCGCAGATTCAAGATACTTCTTTGTCTATTGAAAGGACCACTGCGGAAGTTGAAAAAGCAAAAGACCAGATGGCCGAAGTGCTGCGCCATATGTATGAGGAAAGCCAGAAATCAAAAATCGAGATTGTGCTGACATCGGATACGCTCTCTGATTTTTTCTCTAGTGTGGCAGCGCTAGTCTCCGTAAATGTACGCTTGGATGAGCTGCGGGGAAATCTGGAGGAATTGAATGATTATTTGAACAATCAGCAGACTGCGCTCCAAACAGAAAAAGAATCAGAAGAGAATTTCGTGAAGATACAGCTTCTGCAGAAGCAGGAGAGTCAGGCTTTGCAGAAGCAAACGCAGCAACTCTTAACAGAAACGCAGGGGAGGGAGGCAGAGTATCAAAGAATGCTTGCCGATACGCAGAGGCGAGCCAAGGAGATACGAAACCGTATCTTTGAATTAATCGGCGTGCCCGATGCTCCTACGTTTGGAGAAGCGGTGGAAATAGCAAAATGGGCTGGCGCGCAGGCAGGGGTGCGACCCGCGCTGCTGCTCGCCATCCTTACTCAAGAGTCAAATTTAGGAAAAAATGTGGGGCAGTGTTACGTTGCCGATATCACGAGCGGCACGGCAGTTTCCATACGCACGGGGGCGCGGTTTGCGAATGGTATGCATAAAACCAGGGATTTGCCGCCATTTCTTGTGATTACTGGCGATCTCGCGAGAGACCCCTTGAAGACTCCAGTTTCCTGTCCCATCGCGGGGCTAGGAGGGTATGGGGGGGCAATGGGGCCTGCACAATTTATACCTTCCACGTGGATGCTGTATAAGGCGCGTTTGGACGGCCTCCTTGGCAGGCCGGCTGATCCCTGGAATATAAAGGATGCGTTCCTTGCTTCTGCTTTATACCTTGCGGATTCCGGCGCCACCACGCAAACATACAACGCAGAATGGTGCGCGGCTCAGCGCTATTTTTCTGGAAGATGCGGCACGACCTATCGTTTTTACGGAGATTCTGTTATGGGCTTAGCTGCTCGTTACGAGCAGGACATCAAGACATTGGAATCGGCGCGATAATGGGTTACACTAGTCTGCAAGCGTGCTGGTGATCTCCTCGATGTTGCCTTGGAGTTTAGACAGGTTTAGCCTGTCTAAGAAATATGAGGAAAATTCACTTCGCAAAAAACAATATCTACCATATTTATAACAGGGGCGTTGAGAAAAGAGATGTTTTTATGAATGAGAACGATCGTTGGAGATTCCTCCAAGCCCTTTTTCTTTTCAATAATTCTGAAGCATCGCATAAATTGCTTTGGGATCTTGAGAGGCTTCATAAAGGTGTAAACTTTAAGGTCATTAAAGACTATATAAAAACACAAGGTACCGTAAGACAACCGCTTGTACGGGTTCTTGCCGATTGTCTCATGCCGAATCACTATCATCTTATTCTCGAGGAATTGGAGGAAGGCGGCATTACAAAATTTATGCATAAACTCGGAACTGGCTATACAGGATATTTCAATAAAAAATATAAAAGAGTGGGAGGATTATTCCAGGGTACATTCAAGGCAAAATCTGTAGATGATGATTTATATCTCCAGTATCTTTTGGTCTATATTAACGTTATGAACCCAGGTCAGCTAGTCGAGCCAGATCTTAAAGAACAAGGCGTGAAGGATTTGGATGCTATACTAGATTTTGCCGCAGAGTTCCCTTGGAGTACTCATAAAGAATATCTAGGGACACGTGAGTCAATTATTGTTGATAAAGGAGTATTGGGCACTCTTTTCCCAAGTGGGGAAAGTTATCGAGAGTTTGTTCATGCTGTTTTGCCACAACAAAATGAATTTGAGAAAATATCTCATCTTTTTCTTGAATAAATACGTAGACAGGCTAAGCCTGTCTAAACGAGCCTGTCTAAACGCTTCTGACCTATTCCTGGCTAGGGAGTATCTATAAAAGAAAAGCCCTCGCGACAGATTTCGTCGTGAGGGATTTGGGTTTGTTCGTTGTGGACGATCTATATCCCGAAAATAGCGCGATGGTATATTGCAGCCAGTCTTGCTCCTTGGAATACGATAAGAAAGGCGATCATAGAAAAGACGAATACCCCCTCATTTTCTCCGTTCTCGTTGCCCTCGATTCCGATGAACGCACTTCCAATCAATGGAAGCAAGAGAGTCCATGCGTAAGAGCTTATTGATGGGTGTACAAATCGTGTCACCAGGACACTTGCGAGTAGGGTGATTGCTAGCGACACCAGTCTCCAAGGTAAAGATATTGTTTTCTGTGCTTCCTGACGGGTAGTTGCGTTTTGCACCTTAGGTGCCTCCTCCAGCTCGCGGATCATTAAGATGAGCTAATCTCAAAATAGCATTTCTCTTTTTTCGCATCAAGCTTGTGCGTTCTTTTGATATTCTGCAAGCGTGCTGGTGATCTCCTCGATGTTGCCCTGCAGGATTTTTTCTATGCCGTGCCAGGATTGCTTGATTCGATGGTCGGTAACCCGGTCTTGAGGAATGTTGTAGGTGCGGATTTTTTCCGCGCGCTCCGCAGTTCCGATTTGACCTTTTCTTGCACCCGCGATTTTTTCTCCTTCAGCCTCTTCCTTTTGCTGAAGGAGTTTTGCTGCCAACAGTGTGAGGGCGAATTCTCGGTTTTGTTGCTGATTCCTCGATGCCTGGCTCGCCACCACTAGTCCGGTCGGGAGATGGGTTACGCGTATGGCGGTTTTTCTCTTGTTCACGTTTTGGCCACCGGGCCCTGAAGCATTGTATACGTCGATTTTTAAGTCCGCGGGGTTCAAGTGGGCCTGTGCTTTTTTTGGCTTTGGTAATACAACCACAGAAGCTGTGGAGGTATGAATGCGCCCAGCTTTTTCCGTTGTGGGAATCCTTTGCACTCGATGCACTCCGCCCTCATGGCGAAGTTTTTTGAAAGCTTCTTTATTCTGAAACTCAATGGAGGCTTCCCTCAGCCCGCCAACTTCAGTTTCGTTTAGGTCGAGCACTGTGTATTTCCAGCCTTTTTGCTCTGCGTATTTCGTGTACATACGGAAAAGGTCTCCGGCAAAAAGCGAGGCTTCTTCTCCGCCGGTACCGGGTCGAATTTCTATAATAATGGCATCGGGGATGTCTTCGGATTCTTCTTGGAGCAATTCTGTAAGTTCTTTCTCTGCTGTTTCTTTCTCTTCGAGCAGAGAGTTGAGTTCTTCCTGAGCGAGCGCGCTTAATTCTTCTTCCTGTGTCGTAACGATTTGATTATTTTCTTCGATACGTTCTTTTAAGTCTTGGAGTTCTTCCGCTTTTTTTACGATTTTCTCAAGTTGGCTTCTGCGTTTGGAGAGTTCTTGGAATTCATCCCAACGTGAAATAAGCTCAGGATCCGTGAGTTTATCTGAAATTGCCTTATATTCTTCTATGATTTTTTCGAGGTCAGCCACAATGCCGCTATTTTTTTGCCCTTTTTTTCGTGACGCGCGTGGAGCCCTGCTGTTTGGTTTCGGTAGCAGAAGCTTTTTGAGTTTTCTTTTTCTTGGGTAGTCTAGGGGCCTCTTTCTTTTCGAGTCGTTCTCGGAATTTTTGAATACGGCCTACCTTATCCATAAGCTTGTCTTGTCCTGTGTAGAAAGGATGGCACGCAGAGCACACCTCTACTTCAAGAGTTTGCTGTGTGGATCCTACGGTAAACGTGTTCCCGCACGCGCATTTCACCTTCGCGTCGGGGTAATAGGTTGGATGAATATCTGCTTTCATAATATGAACATCATACCAGATATTTTGAATAAATCAAGGGAATGTTGATGTTGCGCAGTAAGTGGCTTTGTAGTATACGTATAGGCGGTAGTACTCTTTGGGAGGGGTGGTATGGATCCGTCTGTGCTCTCTATCACAGATAAGGACCTTTCGGATCTCGGGATTCCGCGGACCAGCATTGAGAGGAGGGGCATCGCATTTTTCGCCCTTCTCTCCGAAGAGGAGAGGATATGGGCGTGCCTCAAGCGAACGGTACGGGGATTCCTCTACATCCCCGCGTTTCGTTTGCTGATCGGGGGCGTTAATGGCTGTATGCGGACCGGCCCAGAATGCCGTCGCATGACGCGCGACATTCTTAGCGGGAAGGGGTGGGAGCTGTGTGGCGGATACCATACAGAGCTGGTTCTCATACTAACTCTCCTGGTTTTTCGCGAGAGAATCACAAAGGGGGATTATTACGATCTCCTCGCTCGCTTCCGACGATTCGAGTTCGGTGCAGATGAAGGCGAGCCGAACCGGGAAGTCGTCGCACAGTTCATTGCCCTAATCCCGCCTGATGTTCGTGCGGCTCTTAGGGGAAGCAGGATCACTCTTCCCGAAATGGGCGAGAGGCGAGGATTTGTCTGCAAGGCATGTGGCCTTATCCTTCGAGAGTTTGGTATCCAGACACCCGTTCATCTCCGGGTGGTAGAGCCCGGGGAAGTAGAACCTTCCACGCGTCACCTAGGACGCTAGCCCAAACAATGCCTTCGGATTTCTCAGCCGAGGGCTTTTCTTTCCATAAGGTTTTTATGTGCGCCTCTTGCCTCCTTATGTGTTTTATGCTACAAAGAGATGTATTATGGCAGAACAAGCGACGCTAGAACAAAAAGAGGAAAACAAAGAACAATTCAGCCTCGAGGAAATGATGGAGGCCGGGTTGCACTTTGGGCATAAAACATCAAAGACTCATCCTCGAATGAAGCCTTATGTCGCTGGAGTCAGAAACTCTATTCATCTTATAAACCTTGAAAAAACCAGGGAAAAACTTCGGGAAGCGCTTGAGGCCGTACGCGATTTGGCGGCAGCCGGAAAGGTTATTCTCTTGGTAGGGACAAAGGTGCAGGTGAAAGGCCCGGTGCGGGAGCTCGCGGAAGAAACTGGTTTGCCCTACGTGACCAATCGATGGATTGGGGGTTTGATTACCAATTTTGAGATGGTTGCCAAGCGCATTGAGCATCTCAAGGCTCTGGAAAACAAAAAGGCAAGCGAGGATTTTGGTAAATACACGAAATGGGAACAGCACGAAATGGAAGAAGAGAGGAAAAGGCTGGAGAGGAAATTTGGAGGGGTGAAGAATCTGGAACGATTGCCCGATGCCATGTTTGTATTTGACCTCGATGAAAATCAACTTGCTTTGAGAGAAGCAAAACTCAAGGGCATTCAAGTCTTTGCGCTTGTGGATACGAACTGCGACCCCGCAAGCGTGAACTATGCGATTCCCGCGAATAACGACGCTATTAGTTCCGTGAAGTATATTGCGGGGAAACTTCGCGATACGCTCTTGCAAACAAAAGGAGTCTAATGGCAACCATCAATCAAATCAAAGAACTTCGTGAAGTAACCGGTATTTCCATATCCGAATGCAAGAAAGCGCTTGAGCAGGCCGGAGGAAATATGGAAAAAGCAAAGACGCTTTTGAAACAGTGGGGGAGAGAGGTGGCGGAAAAGAAGCAAACGCGGCAGGTTGGGGAAGGGCTTGTTGTTTCCTATGTGCACGGGAATGGAAAGATAGGTTCTCTTGTCGCGGTCAAGTGTGAGACCGATTTCGTGGCACGTTCCGAAGACTTTAAAAATCTCTGCCACGAGTTGGCGCTCCAAGTAGCATCGTTAGAGGCAGAAAGCGTGGAGAATTTGCTTGCGCAGCAATACATTCGTGATTCTTCCAAAACAGTAAAAGATCTCATTGGTGAGTATATCGCGAAGCTTGGAGAAAATGTGGTCGTGGAAAAGTTTACACGATTTCAAATATAAACAATGGGACAATTTTTAATTCTCCTTCTTATTGCGCTGGGAAGTTTGGGCGGCATTGTCTTTATTCTGTACCGGAAAATCCCTGCCTTACTTGAATTGAATCAAGAAGAGGTGCACATGCGGGATTTGGTGAAAGAGGGGATTAAAAAAATAGGCGTTTCTCAAAAGATAAAGCCAGAGGAGATAGTTCGTGGTACTTTGTCGAAGGCTCGTACAATTGTTTCACGAACCAAAGCCCAAAAGACCGAGTGGTTGGAAAAACTGCGAGAAAAGACAGACCAGCGTAAGGAAGGGTTTTCCGAATCCTATTGGGATCAGCTGCGGAAAAAGACGAGAAGAAAGAAATGAAGTATAAGGTACCCGGGCATTTTTCAACGGATTGCGGTCGCTTCGACGGCAACATCGCAATCCTAAAATGCCCCACAAAATTCAAGCAGTTGAATTTTGTGCCAGCGTAGCTCAGCGGCAGAGCAACTGTTTTGTAAACAGTAGGTCGTCGGTTCAAATCCGACCGCTGGCTCTTGGTATGAACGTACTGTTACTTGCGTTAGCGAGTGCTTTTTTTGTGGGGATGAGCAATGTGTTGATTCGTAAGAGCCTGGATGCTACTTCAAGGACCCAGGCGATTTTGATTTCTCTTTCTACCAGCGCTGCCATCCTCTGGATATTGAATATTGCGTTGGGTAAGTTCACTTCCATTTTGGTGCCGGCTGCGGCCCTGTTTTTACTGGTGGGTCTTGTGGGTCCTGGCATTGGCCGAACGCTCAACATTATCTCTCTAAAACGCATTGGCGTTTCTCGAACCATACCCATTACGGGAGCCGCTCCCTTCTTTGCTACCATATGGGCAATTCTGTTTTTGGGCGAGGAATATTCTTCCGTGATATTTGTGGGTATGGCGCTCATTATCTTTGGTATTTTTGTGTTGACGAGACGGAAAGAAAATGGGGTTCGCGTATTTGATAAAAAGGATTTGCTGTTTCCGCTCGCTGCTGCGTTTTGTTTTGGAAGTTCTATTGCTTTAACAAAGAAAGCAATCTCGATTTTGGATGATCCTTACATAGGGGTGGGCCTTTCCACGACGGCCGCTCTTTTTATTGTATCTGCGTATATCCTGTTTTCGGGGCGTATGAAAACGCTGAATTTTACGCGCGAGCAAATCAAGTTTCCTATACTGGCCGGATGCGCTGCTGCCGCCTCCTTCTTTCTTAATTTTACCTCGCTTCAGGCAGGAGATGTGTCTGTAGTAGCTCCCGTATTCAGCACGTTTCCTCTGTTCGGCGTGTTCTTGAGCCATTTCTTCTTGAAAGAGCAAATTACCGGGCGCACCTGGCTTGGCGCCGCCATCATCGTTGCCGGCATCGCGGTAATCCAGGTATTTTGACCCCCTTGACAGCGCATGGGGAGGGGAGTAGAGTAAAGTGTACGAAGAGGGAACTTCTATGAACTAGACAAATCCCACAACGTTCACTCCAATAATCAAACAAACCCCGAAGGTGTTTACCACGACGTGAATATCTTCGGGATTTGTTTTGCGGAAGGGGCAGATATGGCAGGAACTTTGACAATTGCACAACAAACAATTAAACCAACGTTAATTCTTATGAGTTGCTTCGACTTTCAATTTTATTTGAGAGTTTGATCCTAGCTCAGGGTGAACGCTGGCGGCGTGGATAGGGCATGCAAGTCGAGCGGGCCGCCTCCGCAAGGAGGCGAGCTAGCGGCAAACGAGTTAGTAACACGTAGGTATCCACCCCTTACACAGGCATAACTCGCCGAAAGGCGGACTAATTCCTGATGGTCTCGTAAGAGTAAAGGAGCAATCCGGTAAGGGAGGAACCTGCGGCCTATCAGCTTGTTGGTGAGGTAACGGCCCACCAAGGCTATGACGGGTAGGGGACGTGAGAGCGTGATCCCCAACGTGGACACTGAGATACGGGTCCGACACCTACGGGTGGCCGCAGTCAAGAACATTGGACAATGGACGCAAGTCTGATCCAGCGACGCCGCGTGCGGGATGAAGGCCTTCGGGTCGTAAACCGCTTTTATGGAGGAAGAATCCGCAAGGATGACGGTACTCCATGAATAAGGGGGTGCTAATTCTGTGCCAGCAGCCGCGGTAAAACAGAACCCCCAAGCGTTACCCGGATTTATTGGGCGTAAAGCGTCTGTAGCCGGTTTGGTAAGTCGCAGGTTAAATTCTGAGAGCTCAACTTTCAGGCTGCCTGCGAAACTACCAGACTTGAGGGCGTTAGGGGCTGATAGAACTCTTGGTGGAGGGGTGAAATCCGTTGATATCAAGAGGAATACTATGTGAAGTGTCGACCCTTCACGTGGCGAAGCTAACGCGTTAAGTATCCCGCCTGGGAAGTACGGCCGCAAGGCTAAAACTCAAAGGAATAGACGGGGGCCCACACAAGCGGTGGATCATGCGGCTTAATTCGTCAACAACCGAGGAACCTTACCAGGGCTGGAAACACTCGTGAAAGCCTCTGGAAACAGAGGCCTTCCGCAAGGACACGAGTTCAGGTGATGCACGGCTGTCGTCAGCATGTATCTTGAGACGCTCCGTTAAATCGGGTAACATGCGCAACCCTTACTCTGTGTTTTACATGTCACAGGGAACTGCCTGAGACAATCAGGAGGAAGGTGAGGATGACGCCAAGTCAGCGTGTCCCTTTGATGTCCTGGGCCGCACGCATGATACAATGGGGCCGACAACGGGTCGCAAAGCGGTAACGCAGAGCTAATCCCTTAAACGGTCTCTCAGTTCGGATCGAGGTCTGAAACCCGACCTCGTGAAGCCGGAATCGCTAGTAATCGCGTATCAGCTATGGCGCGATGAATATGTTCCTGGGCCTTGTACTCACCGCCCGTCACGTTAAGCAAGCTGGGAATAGCCGAAGGTCCGCCATTAGGCGGATTCAAGCTAGGCTCAGTGAGAGGAACGAAGTCGTAACAAGGCACGGGTAGCGGAAGCTGTCCGTGGATCACTACATTTTACCCAGTTTGACTGGGGAGTGTCGATCAGAATCGGTTTATGAGATATCTTAAACTGAATTTGAGGCATTGATCGAGGAGCCTAGAAGTTTCGATTAGTCGGGGCAACTCAGAAGAATAGAACGTTGGTTTTACAAAACAAATCCTTGCAGCAGGATTTGTTTTGTTATACAATTCCTAGTGGTACTTTTTCCAAAATAAAAGGGCGGATTGGAATAATATTCCCCCGGCTTGCTTGGTACACAAAGTGTACATCAAGCAAGCCGCGTCGCAGGGTCGAAAGCAAAGTAGTTTGCTTTCTCCTCCTGCTCCGCCCCCTCGCGCGTGTAGTTCATTGGCAGAACGCCTCTCTGATAAAGAGGAGGTAGAAGGTTCGATTCCTTCCACGCGCACCGTTTCGCCCTGCTCCATTTCGTTTCGCAGGGCTACGCAGTGCACGCACCATCAAATATCGATTGGACAATGAACTGTCAATGGCGAAGCGGTAGTCCTGCGAAGTCCCAAGGACGAAGCAGGGCACCAATCTCAATGATCTCTTTGTCTACATTATTCAGAGCAAAAAAGATGAGAGTAATTATACTGGAGTTACCGCAGATATTCGCAGAAGAATAAAAGAGCACAATGGCGGAGGTGCAAGATATTCATCAACAAAGGCACCCTTCATATTTTGGGCCGTTAGCTTAGCTGATAGAGTGTGTCATTTGCAATGACGAGGTTGGGAGTTCGAATGTGGACACGGTTGCAGAATTAGGCTATATAGGAAATAGTCCTTCGATCCCAGGTTATTCTGAAGAGAGAGGCGGCAATGGGCGCAACAGATTTGTCTTTGCGGGGAGTTCATGGTTTGCTTCAACCTTGCCCTTTGGCGGACACACGATCCCAGCGAGTCCTACGCCACAAGAAGCAGCTTGAGGCTGCGCAGGTCGAGTTGGCGTCGGTGCTCCCTGTAGAAGGAGCAACTGGACGTGAGGTGATTCAGCAGCGCATCGAGTTGCTGCAGCGCGCCGTCAAAGATCCTACCTTCGAAGAACGCTATCCATGTCTCGATCTGCAAGTGCTTGGATGGCGCGACGCGCAAGGTTTCCCAAAGTTGGTTCCATTCCAGCTTGGTGATCCACTGTTTTGGATCACGGCCAGGCATTGGAGTAACTGGTCCTTTGCCGGATCGATTCAGCAGTTTCCTTCGTTGATGGCCGGCATGTACGGTGACATCTTCGCGAAGTTCCAAGGTGAGTTCGAAGCGGATTTGCGCCAGTATCCTGCTTGGCGAGATGCAGAGTGGCGCAAAGGCATCACATCCCGTTTCAGTGGTCTGATCCCGCAGAAGGTGCGTGAGAAGATCCGGGAGGCAAGCCCCGATTTCTCCATTTCGGTTCCGCGAGTCGAACGCGTAAAGAGCGGATTCTTTGGGTGGAAGCGCGAAGTGGTCGTGGAAGACATCCGGACCCGTATTTTCCTCATCGCCGAGGTTGAAGGGTGGACGGTGAACAAAGAGATTGTTCCTCATCCCGATCCTTTGGTGGTTGGGTACATGGG
The DNA here is from genome assembly GCA_016181405.1 of Candidatus Wildermuthbacteria bacterium. Classification (GTDB taxonomy): domain Bacteria; phylum Patescibacteriota; class Minisyncoccia; order Minisyncoccales; family UBA10102; genus O2-01-FULL-48-27b. Next base: position 240,106 of record JACOZJ010000003.1, on the reverse strand, counting down.
TGGTTGCCTCTGGCTGATCTGCTCCTTCGAGGAGACGCCACTCGAGAAGTATGTTCGGCAGGAGTTTGCCGTCTAGGATGATCAACCCAAGGCCGCGTACACCTTGCTTAGGTGTACGCGGCCCCTTCTTTTTTTATTGACAGAACGTAGAGGTGGGGTAGATTGGTAATCTAGAGAAATAGCTTGAGGATAGTTTGAGAATACCATCCTTCGGGGGCGAAGACTAAGCCGTATGTCACAGGGCTGACAAGCAGAAAACCCAGCGCTATAATCCCTGAAAATAAGAGGACAGTTGTGAGCTGATATCGGCTGGGTATCAGTTTTTTGATAAGCCAGGAAATACTATAGGAGGCTAGGAGAATAGAAAACAACAGAGGGAAGAAGTAGTGGTAAAGAAAAAGCGGACGATTGATAAGCGCGAAAGGTGCGTAGCTGGTTAGCCAGCTTAGGAGCAAAACAAATAGAAGTAGGGCAGAAATGTCGCGCGGCCTTTTTGTAAACACTTTTGCAAACAAAAGGACAATCCCACCAACGAGAGAAAGGAGTGACGCAAACCACACGATAGGATTGCCAAGGAGCCAAATCTGGCGTTTCCCCTGCCAGGAAGTAATTTCCGTTTGCAGGTGGCTTATCTCTGCTGAAATTTCCCCGATATTTTGTGGGTTAGATTGCAATTGCAGAGTGAGTTCTTGGAGACGTTGCGCAGCTTCTTGACGTTCTGATTCTGGCATAATGAAGTCCCAATAGAAAATTGGTTTCTGGTTAAGCGGCCATTGATACCACGAGCTTTGATATGGATGTTGCGTCTGTATGCTCTTGTTGGAAGAGTACATCACTTTGTTGAGCGAGAGAAATTTTTCGAAAAATGGTTTTTGGCGAAAGCCAGTTTCAAAAAAGGCGTCGCCGGGCCCTGGTTGAGTAAGCAGGGCAAAATGAATTGCAAAGCTTAATACGTACACGGCGAGAGAAGCCGTAAGGATAATTCCGATTTTTACTGCAAACCATTTCAAGGATCTCGATTGCCAAAACGAATAGAGCGCAATAATGCTAAGAGGGACAAGGAGGGCGAGTGCAGTCCATTTAATAGAATAACTCGCTCCAAATAAAAATCCGGCGGCAAGGAGCAAGAGCAATTTTATCCGTATGTTGCGCGTATGTTCTTGGCGCAAAAAAGCAAAAAGCGCGGCAAATCCAAAGAAAAGCAATGGAATATCTAAAAACGCAAAACGCGACTGGAGGAGAAGTGCGTTTTCGAACGCAACCATGCAGCCGGCAAGAAAAGCTGTCCATGTGGATTTGGTAAGTTCAAGCGCAAGAAGATAAATCAGCAGGGGCAGAAGGATGCCGGTGAGAAGGGGAAATATGCGCAGGAAAAACAGGTCTTTTGGTTCGTACGGCTGACCTATGCGGGTGAGATCAGAAGGCAACTGTATGCCGCCAAGTTCAGCAGTGCCGGCAATAAGAAGTTTGCCGAGCGGAGGGTGAATATCAAAGTAATATTCTCCTGTGGTGTACGAGCGCACAAAGGTGCCAAAGTGTATCTCGTCGAACACCACTTGGCTTGGGAAGTTGAAAAGAATTATATGCGCAAGAAGAGAGAAAGCGAATACTCCAAGCAGGAATTTGGTGGAAATTGCTTTGCTGGCAAGTTGTAAAAGCATGTTCTTCATTTTACCAGTTATACCACATGCGTTTGCTTTCTAACAGCTTGTATTTTTACGATTTTTTGGTATAATTTCAAAGCACGAGGGCCCGTAGTTCAGTGGTAGAACGCCTCATTTGCAATGAGGAGATCAGCGGTCCGATCCCGCTCGGGTCCACCCTTCGACAAGTCTTCGACTCCGAGGCTCAGACTCGAGGAGCTCAGGGTAAACTCTTTCCATCAGGGGCGTTTTTTTGTTGACAGAACGCGGGGGTGCGGTAGATTGAAGTAATCTACAGAAAATATGACCAATGAAGAAAAAGCAAAAGCAATAATCGAAAAAATTCTCTATATTACGGTTGCGACCGTTTCGAAGGAAGGCAAGCCATGGAATTCGCCCGTTTATTCTGCGTACGATGAAAAGTTTAATTTCTTTTGGGTTTCGTGGAAAGAAAATGAGCACTCAAAGAATATTCGCAATACCAGTGACGTTTTCTTGGCAATCTATGACTCTACCGTGCCTGAAGGAACTGGTGAAGGCGTGTATGTGAAGGCGAAAGCGTACGAGCTAGACGACCCCAAAGAGGTTGAACATGCTCTTACATATCTTTACGGCCGCAAAAACAAAACTTTGAGGAAGGCAGAAGAGTTTTTGGGCAATTACCCCCGGCGCGTATACAAAGCAGTGCCGGAAAAGTTTTGGATAAATGGAGATGACAGGATAAAAGGCAACTATGTTGATTCGAGGATAGAAGTAAAGCTGTGAAGTTTTGAAATAATTTATGGAAAATAAACCAGAAATAAATATTCCTGTGGTTTCGGCGATTATTGAACGGACTCGCAACGGAGTTGTTGAGGTTTTAGATTTCTATTTCAATTTTGATCCTCGTAAAATATAAAAAGAAGAACCGCTTCCCGAAGGGAAGCGGCTTGGTTTCGGCGAGGGCTTGAGACCCTGCTATTAGGTTGGAAAAGGAACTGGCCTTGGGAACTTGATGCTGCGTGGAAGTGCTGCCAACTGCTTGAGCAGCTTTTTGATTTTGCTTCCTCCTCTTGGGGTGTACTCATATGTCACATATAACTCCAGGAGGATGAGCAACAAGAAGAATGAACTGGAAATCTTTCTCAGCGTGATGGAGTCCGACAACAGGAGGAGCAGGAAGTACAGGAACATAGGTACGAAAACCGATCGCACAATACGCATCTGCTCTCTTAGGGCATGCGCTTTTGCAGAGAGAGTATCCGAAGCGCTTTCTTGGTTTACTGCTGTTTCTGCTTGCTTTAATTGGAGAAGCCGCCAACCGGGCAGAGATAGACACAACAGAAAGTAGATGCCCCCCTCGAGCGGAGATGTAGAGATTGCAAGCAGAATTCCTCGCAGTGCTAGCACGCAGACTGCGAGTCCTAGCAAAACCTTGGAAAGAGCAAAGTTGGACATCCCTGTCCACTCTGTCCAGAACCGGACAAGAGGAGCTATAACCCTATCAATCTTTGTATCGATGCTGATCAGGAATCCAAAGATTTTCCCCATGGCTTCCTCCTACCCCCGTTTGGTCTTATTGATTTTAATACCAGAAAACTCTATTTTCGTCAAATCCAAAATCTTGACTTTTATAATTTAGTGTGCTAGAGCATTATTCAGCAGCAGGGGGTTGAATTTGCTTACCCTGCAGGAGGAGGAATAATGGAGCTTACAACGGAGATGCTCGAGCGGTTCGTGGGTGGGCAGGCGGAAATCCAAAACGAGAGGAGGGGGTACCTTTCTCGGGGCGAGGTGAAGACCATCGTCGTCGAGGACGGCAGGATTCGGATCAAGTTTGTCTGGCGCGCCAAGGGAGAGGGGTTCCCTCCGGTCCCGAAGCGGTGGGTCAAGGAAGACCCCCTCGACTACACGACGGGCCTCATGCTCTTCTCGGTGAGTGAAATCAGTGCGGGCAGTAAGGGCGGCAGGCGAGTCCGTCTCAGTTCTGCCGTCTCCGGGGAGATGATTGTGCTTTTTCCGAAGAACGGCGACAAGCTCGACCCCGCCGAGGTTGTGGGGCTCGAGCTTCCGTGATCAGCTCTTTGTGTCTGGCTGGGCTCTGCAAGCAATTGCGGAGTCCGGCTCTTTCTTTTTGACACCAAGTAAGTTTTCTGGTACAGTATAAAGAATCTCGCAAAGAGGGGACTGCGGGATTTTTTTATGGAAATCCGAAACATCGCAATTATCGCCCATGTGGACCATGGGAAAACCACGCTTACCGATGCCATTTTGCGCCAAACCGGCGCCTTCCAAGAAGGCATGAGCATGGATACAAACGCACTCGAACAGGAGCGCGGTATTACGATTTATTCAAAAAATGCCTCTGTCCTTTACCCTTCGGTAAGCTCAGGGCAAGTACCCACAAAAATCAATATTGTAGACACGCCGGGGCACGCCGATTTCGGGTCTGAAGTGGAGCGCGTGTTGCGTTCAATTGATTCTGTGGTGCTGGTGGTTGATGCGCAAGAAGGCCCTATGCCCCAAACAAGATTCGTGCTGAAAAAGTCTTTGGAATTGGGGTTAAAGCCCATTGTGGTTCTCAACAAAATAGATAAGCCCGCGGCAAACCCTGAACTCGCAAAAGAGCAGGTGTATGAATTATTTTTGGATTTGGGCGCAAATGATGATCAGCTCAACTTTACCACTTTGTATGCTATTGGCCGCGAAGGAATCGCAAAATACAACGTAGAAGATGAATCGAAAGATTTATCTCCGCTGCTCGATACGGTTTTAAAAGAAGTTCCTTTGGCTTCCGGGAAAGAAGATATGCCACTGCGCGCCCAGCCATTTAATCTTGCATACGATAATTTCCTGGGCCGCCTTGCAATAGCAAGAATATACGAAGGAGTTTTAAAAACAGGAAGCACCGTGTATATAAAGCACAAAGACAAGGAAACATATAGCGGGAAAATTACAAGATTGTTTACGTTCAATGGATTGGTAAGAGAAGAGGCTACAGAAGCGTCGGCTGGAGATATTGTCATGATTGCGGGGATTCCCGATATTTATATTGGCGATACTATTTGCGCTTCTGCGGACCAGGAAACACTTCCTGCCATCTTAATAGATGAGCCGACCATTGCTCTTAACTTTTTGGTAAACGATTCGCCTTTTGCAGGGCGCGAAGGGAAATTCGTTACTTCAAGGCAGCTTCGAGAGCGGCTCGAAAAAGAGCTTGAGGTAAACGTAGGGCTGCATATTGATTTTTCAGAGCAAGACAAATTCAGAGTATACGGAAGAGGGGAATTGCATATTGCGATTTTACTGGAAAATATGCGCCGGGAAGGGCATGAGCTTCAGGTTTCCCAGCCCCATGTAATCATCAAGGAAATAAACGGCGTAAAAACAGAGCCATTCGAAGAAATAACTATTGATGTTCCGGTGGAATTCCAGGGAGTTGTTATTGAAAAATTGAGCCAGCGTGGAGCTCGGCTGCTTGATATCAAGCAGCATGGGACTACGGTGCGCATGCTTTTGAAGGGGCCGACACGGGGAATTTTGGGATATCGCGGGCAATTTATTGTTGATACAAGAGGGGAGGGAATATTTGCCAGCAGAGTGGTTGGATTTGAGCCGTACGCTGGGGAAATCTCAAAACGGCAAGTTGGGTCTATGGCTTCTATTGCTACAGGAAAAGCGCTTGGGTACTCTTTGTATAATCTCCAGGATCGGGGAGTGTTGTATATTGCGCCCGGCATGCAGGTATATGAAGGCATGGTAGTTGGGAACACTTCAAAAGGGGTTGAGATGGCGGTAAACCCCACAAAAGGAAAACACCTTACCAACATGCGGGCCGCGGCTTCCGACGAAAATATCTTGCTCACTCCCCCGAAACTTTTAACTATAGAAGACGGGTTGGAAATTATGGGAGATGACGAGTATCTTGAAATTACTCCCAAAAGCGTGCGCCTTCGAAAGCAATACCTCACAAAACTTGATCGCGCCAAAGCAAAACGCTCCGATTTGGTCTAAAACATCAAAAAACCCGAATATCCCTTCGGGTTTTTGGTTTTTCTTTTTGTTTGACTTTTTGGAGCGTTTTCAATAGGGTAGCTTTAGAAGGTTGAGGAATTCCGTTTAGCGAGTAAGTCTGCAACGAGGAAGGAGCGGGAATGTCACAGGATAACCAAGGGATGACCTATCGGGGAGTTGGCGTCGACTACGACGCGATGGATCCATTCAAACGCATGGCGCAAATCGCGGGGCGCGAAACTGCAGCCAATCTAGCCCGCTTTGGATTTTCTGAAGTGGAATCGAGCCGCGGTGAAAGCTGTTATCTCATCGATATCGGAGATGCATATCTCGGCCACGTCGAAGAAGGTTTGGGCACAAAGAACCTAGTCGCTGATGCATTTCGCGAACTTCTGCGAATTGCTGCCGCAGTTGAGCTTACTGGCACGAGATCGTACTACGGTCAAATCGCGCAAGATACTGTGGCGATGATCGTGAACGACATGATTACGCTTGGCGCGTTGCCGCTTTCAGTGGCCATGCACCTCGCCGTTGGCGACTCAAATTGGTTTAGCGATGACCAACGGTGCCGTGATCTCGTCGAGGGCTGGAAGAAGGCCTGCAATCTCGCGCGGTGCGTCTGGGGTGGTGGTGAGACGCCCACACTCAAAGACGTTATCGTACCTGGAGCAGTAGTGCTTTCCGGCTCCGCGATGGGTCTTGTGAAGCCGAAAGAGCGACTCATTGCGGCAGACAAGATTCGGCACGGTGATGTGATCATCCTCATTGAGAGTTCCGGTATTCATGCAAATGGGCTGACAATGGCTCGGAAGATCGCCGACAAGTTGCCTGATGGCTATCTCACACGGCTCGACGATGGGCGAACATATGGCGAGACACTGCTTGATCCAACGCCCATCTACGTTCCAGTGGTTGAGGATTGTCTCAATCGCGGTGCAGATATCCACTACGTGGTGAACATCACGGGACACGGCTGGCGCAAGCTTATGCGAGCGAAGCAGCCGTTTGCCTACATCATTGAGAACTTGCCTACGCAACTCCCGATCTTCGACTTTCTGCAGAAGCACGGTCCAGTGGATGACCGGGAGGCGTATGGTAACTTCAACATGGGAGCTGGCTTCGCTCTCTACGTGTCGCAAGATGATGTGCGCACGGTTTGGGATGTGCTTGAGCGTTATGAGTATCCCAATCGCTTTGGTGCTGTATGGGCAGGACGCATCGAGCAAAGCGACACGCGGAAAGTTGTCATAGTGCCGAAGGGTATCGAATACTCGGAGGCTACGCTCAACATTCGGTAGCCGAAGGGGCGCAAGCTTCTTCAATGGTTCTTTCCACGAGCTCCAGTCATAGACTGGAGCTCCTTTTTTTGTTTGACTTTTTGGAGCGTTTTCAATAAGGTAGCGGTAGAACAGCTAGACGAGATCTGGCTGAATTAGGGAGGAGTCAGATGACTGAGCCGGAAAAGAATGCAGCAAGACGAGAAATCGGGTTGAAACTCGTGGCCATCTGGTTCTTTGGTTCGGTTTTCATCATGGCGATGATGGGCCTTCTTCGCAAAGAACAAGCGCGCCCGATAATCCTTGTTGCCGTTTTTTTGGTTTTCGCACTCAACATCCTCGTTACCATTTGGGGCGTCCGGCGTCTGAAGAAAATGTGAGTTTCGAAAACAACGGTTTAGCCAGAGGACGGCGGACGAAGGGAAAGACAATGCCAGAAATTCCCGGAATAAAGTGCCCGCAGTGCGGCGCGTCCATGGAGTACCGCGGAGGTCCAAGTGATAGCAACCTCTTTGTCATGACATGCACTCGCGAAGGGTGTTGTTATCAAGGCACATACTATGTGGGGTTTGCTCGCCCCGAAATAGACAAATTTGAGTAGAAAGGGGATGGGTGTTGCATTCGCCAACGAACGAATCGCATCCATCCCGTTTTTGTTTTTGGCAGGGTATAGTACAATAAATTAAAGTCGAAAAAAAGAAAACGTATCAAATAACAATATATGGGAACACATTATATATGCACAGGCGGATGCGGGGGAGTTTCTGAAACTCCGGGAGCTTGCCACACAGGAGGGTGCCCCGATTATGGGACGCCTTTAAAGGAATGTCATTGCGAAGACGGCATGCATAGCGAGGTGAAAGAACAAGAAGGAGATGAATCGGGTAAAGAGTCAGCCGTCTAAACATACATACGGGTCGGATGCAGCAGAGAGGCGGTCGTTTTTGGTATGTTCGTTTTAGGGTTTAATAAGTTGGTAGAGTTCGTCTTCTAATTGATAGAAATTTTTTGAGCGCGTGTCCCTCGGCCTTGGCAGATTATCTACTACAACTTTTTCAACGCGCGCTGGACGAGGAGTAAGCACCGCGATCTTGTCGGCTAATTCAAGCGCTTCTTCAACCACGTGAGTGACCATTACAATTGTAGGTCGGCGTTCCTGCCATATATCTAAAAGTTCTTTTCTTAAAGACGCTGCGGTAAATGAATCGAGCTCAGAAAATGGCTCATCCATAAAAATAATTTTAGGGTTCGTGACAAGCGCTCTTGCTATCCCAACCCGCTGGCGCATGCCGCCCGATAAATCTCTCGGGTAAGAATCTTTGGACTTCTCTAATCCCAGTTGCTTAAGCTCTCTCATAACCGTATGTCCTCTCTCTCCTTGTTTAACACCCCGGGCTATAAGGGCCAGCTCAACATTTTCAAAAACCGTTAACCACGGCATAATGGCGAACTGTTGAAACACAAAACTCATGTCATGCGGGCTTACGTCTTTTGAACGTTTGACCTCTCCCGTAAATGACTTTTCAATGCCGCTCATAATACGCAGTAAAGTAGATTTGCCGGAACCTGACGGGCCAACGAAAACGAATATTTCACCGCTTAAAATATCGAGACTTACATCGTGGATCACCGAAACTGTTTTTTGGCCGTCCGTTTTGAATACTTTATTAACGTGAGAAAGCGATAATGCGACTTTATTCATGTCGTTATTCTTCCATGTTATTATGGGTTCGTTCAAGAAGCGGGAGCCATAGAAGTTTGTTGATAATAAATATCAATAGAAGCAGGCCAAACACTCCTAAGGACGTAATCATAACGTTTTGAGAATGCGCTTTAAAGAAACTTCCTAAGCCGTCGGGATTACCCGCAATAATTTCTGTGGCCACGAGCGCTTCCCATCCTTCACCTAAGCCTATGATAGAACCGGTAACGAGCCCGGGTATGCTTAGCGGCAATAGAAAATTACGGAGATAAGTTTTACCCCTAAGCCCCATAATCTGTGCCGCTTCTTCCCAATCTTTCTTGGCTAGCTTTAGTGAGCTTATGATTGAAAAAAGTATCGGCCAGATTACGGTAATGATTAAAAAGAAAATAACTGTGATGTTTGACGGTCCCCAAATATAGGCTGCGAGCGGCAATATAGCGAACGTAGGGAAACTTTGTAAAACATCAAAAATCGGCAAAGCGATTGCCGCCCGCTTGCCCTGGTAGAAACCTACTGCCAGCATCCAGGCAAGCACTACTGCTATGGTATAGGCTGCAAGTAGCCTTACAAACGATATAAAAACTGCGGAGAAGAGTTTGGCTGTGGGTATATTGGCAATCCAGGCAAAAAAGAGCAAAAAGACAAAAGGGATGGTGATAAGAAGAATCGTCAGTACAAGGTGTAGGCGCGTCTGGTAGATAACCGTTTGTTTCTTGGTCATGTCAACTCTATAATAGCACGCCATTTAACTCACTGGTAATGGCAATGCCGGAGGATTAGAGGTATTTTCTAGGACGAATACCTTATTGCTTCACGGATATTATAGGGGTATACTACAACAATATGTTGTACAAACTTTTCGCGCTTATTCACAAGATTCATCCTGCAAGAGAGCTGTATGCGCATTGCGACATTCCCTGTGGGATTTACACGCCGGAACCCGCTCTCACGGCTGCGCATACTGTGGCAAAGATGGTTGAGAAAATCGAGGCTCTTCCACAAGACATGCCCCCAACTTTGAACACAAGAAACTCTTTTGTCCGTATGGTGCAGGTGAAAGAAGAACACGCGCAAATTTGCAAAAAAGAGCTTCTTGTCCTATGGACAGATTATTTTAAACCACAACACTTAGAGATGTTTCCAACACTGCATGAGACGTTCTGGAAGGCAGCAAAGTTGTGTTCCAAGAACAAGCAGGAAGTAAGTAGGGAAGCCGCGCAAGAACTTATACGGGCGGTAGAGGAAATTGCTCAGATGTTCCAGAAGGCGGCCGCGCAGCAGTAGTTTGGTGAGCCTTACCTTTCGAAAAGGAGGCCTCAAAAAAATGTTTGCGTATTTTAGGGTAAAAGGGCGGAGCATGGAGCCCTTATGCAAAGAGGGGGATTTTGTTCTACTCGATCGGTTGTCCTACTTTGTGTTTCGGCCAAAAGTAGGGGATATGGTGGTGCTGCGCCATCCGCAGGAAGATCGCTTGATACTGAAATACATTACCAAAGAAAAAACTGACGAATACCATTCTTGGTATTGGGTAGAAGGCTTGAATAAAGAGGGAAGTTCAGACAGCAGAAGTTTTGGCTGGATACCTCGTGAGATTATTTTAGGAAAGGCGCTTTTAATACGCAGATCCCGCACTGGACCCGCCAATTGGCAGATTAGTGCGGAGCATAAGACTTCATAAAGAGACCCTAAAGTTTTCCACAGGGGGTGTTTTGCTGACTTTCAGGCAGTGGTATTATAAAAGTAGATAAGATAAAGGGAAAGGTCGAATTTTAAAGCATACGTTTATACTTATGAATTTGGTACAAATTACAAGTAGTGCGTTAAGCGATGCGTTTCGTGATTTGTTGTCAGGAGTGGTTTCATTCGTGCCTCTTTTGATTTTTGCTATTCTCGTTTTGCTGGTCGGCTGGTTTATTGCTGTGGGGGTAGGTAGGCTTGTGGCAGATCTTTTAACGCGCATTAAATTTAACCAAGTGTTTGAGCGCGGCAACTGGAAAGAAGCGTTGGCAAAAGCGGATTTGAAGGTTGATCCTGCTGGCTTTATCGGAGCGATTTTCAAGTGGGTGCTTGTTATTGTCTTTCTGCTTGCTGCGGTAGAAATTCTTGGTTTTGAGCAGTTTGCCGGATTCCTGCGCGACGTGTTGGCCTATTTGCCAAACGTGATTGTGGCGGCTTTAATCCTTGTCGTGGCAATCATTGTGGCGGACATTGTGGAGAAAGTAGTAAGGGCTTCAGTGGAGGGAGCTAAGATAGGACATGGCCAGTTTATCGGTTCGGTAGTGAAATGGTTTATCTGGATTTTCGCGCTTTTCTCCGCTCTGCTCCAGCTCGATATTGCCGTGCTTCCGGTGCAGGTTCTTATTCAGACATTTGTACAGGGTATTGGATATGGAATTGCTTTGGCAGTTGCCATTGCCTTTGGTTTGGGAGGGAAGGATCAGGCAGCTGAAATCTTGAGAGACCTGCGCAATAAAATGCAAAGATAGAGAAAACCAGAACAGGTGAATTTATCGTCCCCCCCCGCCTCATCGGCGGGGGGGTTTGTTTGGCACAAATAAAAAACACAGTTTGAGCTGTGAGTAGAGTTGCGGGGGCGCTTGCTGCAGCAAGCGCCCCCGCCCTTGGTGGCCTAGGTCCACCCGGGCCGCGGCCGGCGTCAGGTCGTGTTGGTGTGGTCGGGGGCCGGCGGGCCTGCGATGGCGTCCACGTCGTCAATGAAGTTCAGCGAGCTATTCCTTTCCGTGGTCGTGGGCGGTCCAACCATGGGACCTCCTTTGTCGGGCTCGAGTTTGGTTTAGGATTTCTTCTAGAGAATCCTCTCGAGCCCTCCCCTCGCAGCTCCACTTTCGTGCAGCTTCCAGGGAAAAACTCGACCTCTCCACATAAGAACTAGGTCATATTTTAGCGTAGCCCAGGAAAATGTCAATACCTCATAGGTTTTGTCTTTTTTGCTTTAAGCATATTCACATATTTCAATTTTTGTGGTATGGAAAGCAAACCGCGGGAATGCAATTTGTTAAGTGGGGGTGGGCATGCACATGCACATATGGACTATCTTCACTATGGTATTTTGGGTTGAGAAAGATCGTGGCCGTGAGCGCATCCTCGCAGATTTTATCGGCGCCTGCCCGACAGGATCCTGCGGAGGGAAAATTCACGCCGTAGTGACGGTGGGATTCATAAAGGACGGTCACTACCTTGTGAAAAATTCAGATGCGCTATGGAAGGATGATGAATTCCCTCTCCTTGTCGCCATACGATGTACGAATTGCAAGATAGATACCGTAGTGCCAAAGGAGGCATCGCGCATCATCAGCGATGGCGCGGGAGAGTTCGCGCGAAGCTTGCGGGAGGTGAGACAGCAAGGAGAAAATTCCCAGCGGAATTGAGACAGCCGTTCAAGGTCGAGGCAAAAAATGCCCCGACCCTTTTTTACCACTGACTTTGCCCTGCAGTTTTTGTACTTAAAATGTATAAGGTATTGATGTAGTTTGTAAGGATATTGACATTATTTTCAGGACATGATAATACTGGAGTATAAGGCTAAATAAAAGCATAAATACAAAAAATATGAGAACTTCTCCTAAAAATGAAACCAAGCAAGAACGTTTTAAAAGGCTTGCTGCGCTTCGCACCAATCAAGTGTTGGAGCGATTGCGGGTTTTGGGAAACTGTGGCAATCGAGGCGCTTATGAATACAGCGAAGAAGAGGTGAATAAGATATTTTCTGAAATTGAACGCGGAACCCGAGAAGCAAAGATAAGGTTTCATCTACCTAAGAAATCAAAATTTACGTTCTAAACTTATGAATAATGAAGAGATCAAAAAATTGGCACTTGCGCTGATACAGGCAGAAACAGAAAAGACCGTTGTGGAAATCCTGAGCAAATCGGGCTTATGGTCAGACAAGAAAGTGTGGAAAGAAGTTGATGAGAGTTCAGGGAACTGGTCAACAATTGGGAATCAACAAAGTGCCCCCGATACAGCACTTGTTGAGAAGATCATCAATTCCGTAGATGCAATGTTGATGAAAGAATGCTTATCGCGAGGCATAGAACCAACAAGCCAAGAAGCTCCCAAGAGTATTGCGGAAGCGCAAAAAGAGTACTTTGGAATTTATGACGGCAAGCTTTCTAGCATTGACGCGAGTGCGAGATCTAACTTAGCTGAAAATATTTTTCTTGTTGCAAGTGGAAGCAAAGCTAGCCCTTCCTATTCGCTTGTTGATTTAGGAGAGGGTCAATCACCCGAACGTTTTCTTGATACCTTTCTTTCTCTAAACAGAGGGAATAAAAGCAAGATTCAATTTGTTCAAGGTAAGTTTGGTATGGGCGGGACAGGAGTTTTTAGGTTCGGAAGCCCAGAGCATAATTTACAATTAATAGTTTCAAGAAGAAATCGAGAAATTAAAAATAAAACGGAAAAAGATCTATGGGGAATGACAATAATCAGACGGATTCCGCCAACTGGCCAAATGCGAAGCTCTGTATTTACTTATCTTGCTCCCGCAGGGGAAATACTTTCTTTCACTTCTAAGACACTTCCCTTACTGCCAAATGACGATCTTGATGCATATAAAAAATCTATTGAGCATGGAACTTTTATAAAAATTTACGATTACCAAATGAGTACTGGGCGCTTGCGATCAGATGCTACTCGCCACTTGCACAATAGACTTTCCCTTTTAATGCCAGAGATTGCGCTACCCATAAAGGTTGCTGATACTAGATTTAGAAAAAGTCCCATAAAAACACTCTCGGGGTTAAGCGTAAGGTTAGATGAAGATAAGAGAGAAAATCTTGAAGATGGTTTCCCTGGGTCAGGAGAAATGACTGTTCAGGGTCAAAGGATGGACTATTCAATATATGCTTTTAAAGTAGGAAAAAGAGAAACTTATGCTACAGAAGAGGGGATAATTTTTATTGTCAATGGACAGACACACGGTTCGCTACCGAGATATTTCTTTGAACGAAAGGTAGTTGGCATGAACTATTTGTCTGATAGTATTTTAGTGATCGTAGATTGTTCAAGAATTGATAGAAGGATGCAGGAAGACTTATTTATGAACAGCCGAGACCGCCTTGGTGGTGGACCGCTTCAAAGCGAAATCGAAAGAAAGATGGAAGATATAATTAAAAACCATCCAGGACTCAGGGAGCTAAGGGAAAAGAGAAAAAGAGAGTTAGTAGAACATAAGCTACAAGATTCGAAGCCACTGGCAGATGTATTGGAAAATATAATCAAGAAATCCCCATCTCTTTCGAGTCTCTTCATGCAAGGGGTAAGGATTAAGAACCCGTTCAAACTTACTGGCGCAGGAGAACAAGAAAAATTTAAGGGTAAGACATTTCCAAGTTACTTCAAATTGTCCAAACAGCATCCCTCTAAAGAACCGAAGCACTGTCCCATAAATAGGCGGTTCCGAATCCAATATGAGACAGACGCTGAAAATGATTATTTTAAGAGAGATAAAGATCCCGGAGAATTAACGCTTGAAATAGACGAATCTCCTATTGAAGATTACTCACTCAATCTGTGGAATGGTCTTGCGACACTGACGATTGGAATACCACAGCAATCTGAAATCGGAAACAAATTGTGTTTTCGAACTGGAGTTATAGATATTTCCAGGATTGATTCATTCTCGAGTGAATTTTGTATTGAGGTGGATAAACCACAACAGGAAACAAATGGAGGGCACGGAAAAAGAAAAAAACCGTCAGGTAAAGATACTGGAAAAGATAGGGAAAAACCAATCTACCTCGATATTCCTCATGCGTATGAGGTGCGAAGAAATGAGTGGGAAAAACATAAATTTGATGAGAAGAGTGCATTGAAGGTTGTGGATGGAGGAGAAGAAGCAGGGTATGACTTCTACATCAATATGGATAATGTCTACCTGCAAATGGAAATTAAGGAGAATTCAAAAATTGAACCGAAACTCTTAGAAGCAAGATTTAAATACGGTATGGTATTACTCGGTATCTCATTGCTTGATTTCGATAACAAGAGCAAGAAACTTAAAGGGGAAGCTCCGGAGAAAAATAACGATGTTTCAATATACGAAAAAATAGCTATGTTTTCCAGAGCGATTTCGCCAACTCTACTTCCAATGATTGTGTCGTTAAGTGATTTGGAGGTTGAACCATAACCCAATGTAAATAATTACTTATTTTATGCCCAGCGATTTTGAGCCGATCGGACATACAGATATCGATCTCCTGAATGAAAGCTTAAAGAAGGCAAGAGAATATGCTCGTGGAGATACGAGTGAGGAGAAGTTAACCGCAATTTTACTCCTTGTGAATCACGTCGAATATGTCGCAAGTGATATCTTAAGAAATCTGCACCGCATGATTAAAGTTGGGACATACGAGAAGTTCAATGGAGTAATTTCTTGGCCAATCTCTGAGTGCATGAAGAAGAAAACTCTCGGAGGAATGATCGCAGATCTTCAAGAGTTTAATTTTCCTGATAGGGAGGAGTTTATAAGGTGTCTTTCTGCATTTAACAAGAAAAGAAATAAACTTATGCATCGTTTACTAGAAAGTCCTTCCCTCGAAGTCTCTGCGCTTGAAGCAATCATTCAAGATTTTGATAATATTTTTCACAGATATAGAAGTATTAAGCAAGAGCTTTTAACTAAATGGCCTCGTATTAGCTAAGATAGAGATATGGGCCAGACGATTTTGTTTTGAGCATTAAGGCATTGGGATTTTCCGTCCGAGGCGGATCCGCCTTTGGCGGAGATTGAAAATTGAGCATTGAAAATTGGGATTTTCGCTGCGCTTGACATTGGTTTGAGGGTCGGCTATACTAGATACATAAAGTCTCCTGCGCCAGCTTCGGCTGTGTGCAGGATTTTATTTTGCCCGCGCGTATGGCATACTATGGGTATGGCAGAACGCGTTCAGATACTTATTGACGGAGGGAATCTCCATCACCTTGTTTTACGGAAATTAGGCATCCAAGAGCTTGATTTTGCGTTCGACAAATTCGCCGAATTCCTTGCGAATGGGCGGGCGATTACCGAAGCCGGCAAACGTTTTTATGTCGGCACGGTACGAGAAAGAGAAGGGGATAAAAGGAGCAAACAGGCAATGTCTCGGCAAACCACCTTATTTACCCGATTGCGCTCAAGTGGATGGGAGATCAAAACGAGCAAGCTTCGCACACGAATAGAAAAAGTCGTTATTGATGACAGGGTCAAAAATTACAAGGAATTGCTGAAAAAAGGGGTAAAAGAAGTAGAGTTTGAGCGGATGAGAGAAAAGGGCATTGACGTGAAGCTCGCCACCGATGCAATCGTGGGCGCGATAGACGATAAATATGATACCGCAATTATCGTGAGTTCCGATGGGGATCTTGTGCCGGCCATTGATTGGATACGGCTTCGTCAAAAGAAAAAAGTTGAGTACGTGGGTTTTTCGATTGCCGGTCAAAATGGCGATGACACTCGCCCGTCGCAAACGCTGATTACGCACAGCGATATCCAGCGTATCCTTGTCGCTTCCGACCTTAAGCCTTTTATTGAACAAAAGCTGCTTTAATCAACCGCTAAAGGGCGGGATTTGGGGCTTGGAAATTGGGATTTTCGCTGTCCTTGACATTGATTTGAGAGTCGGCTATACTGGATACGTACATGAGTACAGAACAACTAATAGTCAAAAAACGAAGCGGCTGAGAGACCATCACTTTTTTGCTGTGTGGAGACCGCTTCGAAAAAGCGGTTTTTGTTTGACAAAAAAACGCTTTTCTACTACTCATGAGAACTTTGACAACTGAATAGAAGCAAAGCAATTACTAATTGCTAGCTAGGGTATTGCATTAAATTACAAGCAAATGGTGGATGCCTTGGGATATGAAGGCGATGAAGGACGTGGCGTGCCTGCGAAAAGCCTCGGGGAGGTGGTTAGCAACCTGCGATCCGGGGATGTCCGAATGGGGAAACCCCATCCGTCGAAAGACGAGATGACCTAGTCCGCAAGGATTGGGAGCGAACCCGCTGAAGTGAAACATCTCAGTAAGCGGAGGAATAGAGAACAAACGTTTATTCCCTTAGTAGCGGCGAGCGAAAAGGGAAGAGCCTAAACCAAATTTTCTCGCAAGAGAAAATCTGGGGTTGCAAGGGAATAGCTTCGGGAGCCTTACTCCAAACCAAATAGTTCTGGTGTTTGGAGTAGCGCTTGACCGAGGGAGTCCATAAAACAAAGGTTGGTTAAAAGAAGCTTCCTGGAACGGAGCGCCATAGAGGGTAATAGCCCCGTACTTGAAAATCACTTTGTGCTCCTTGCTGTTTTACTTAAGTACCTCGGGAAACGAAAGCCCCGTGGGAATCATCCCGGTCTGCCGGGAAAGGCTAAATACTTCATATCACCGATAGTGAACCAGTACCGTGAGGGAAAGGTGAAAAGCAGCCCGGTGAGGGCGGTGAAATAGTACCTGAAACCATTTTGCTTACAAAGAGTAGGAGTCTCTCTCCGCCCTCATCGGCGGATCGAGATGACTGCGTGCTTTTTGCAGAACGACCCAGCGAGTTTACGGATGTTGCAGTCTAAGCGGTTCTGCCGCGGAGGCATAGGGCAACCAAGTGCTAATAGCGCGATCAATATGCATCATTCGTAAGACCCGAAGCCAGGCGAGCTTGCCATGATCAGGGTGAACTTAGCAGAAATGCTGAGGGAGGCCCGAACCCGTAGATCGTTCAACTTCTTGGGATGAATTGTGGCAAGAAGTGAAAAGCTAACCGAGCCTGGTAATAGCTGGTTCTCCCCGAAATAGCTTTAGGGCTAGCCTTTACCAAACGTTTTGGAGGTAGAGCACTGGAAAGAGTATCCTTGGCGCAAGCCAGGTATTCTTATCAAACTTCGAATGCCAGAACGAAAAAGGTAGAGAGTCAGAACACGGGGGCTAAGCTCCGTGCTCAAAAGGGAAACAGCCCAGACCTTCATCTAAGGTCCCTAAATTCAGCTAAGTGCAAATCAAGGAAGTGGAGTCCCACAGATAGCTAGGAGGTTCGCTCAGAAGCAGCTATCCTTTAAAAAGTGCGTAACAGCTTACTAGCTAAGGGATTCTGCGCCGAAAATTTATCGGGGCTAAGCTGAATACCGAAGATAAGGATGCCGCCGCAAGGCGGCGTGGTAGGGGAGCGTCTTCATTGCAACGAAGTCAAAGCGTAAGCTTTGGTGGAGCGATGAGGAGTGAGAATGCTGGGATGAGTAACCGCAACCAGGGTGAGAGCCCCTGGCACCGAAAACCCGAGGTTTCCTTGGCAATGATGATCATCCAAGGGTTAGGCGGGCCTTAGTCAAACATCAAATGGTGTTTGATGATGGACAGCCGGTTCATATTCCGGCCCCCCGCACTCTTCCGAAGAGTGACGCAGTTTGCGATTTTAGTCGGATTATTGGATTTCCGTTCCCGCAAGGGTGAAGTAAGAACTACGGTTCTTGCGACCTAAATGAACAGACTGCCCAGAAAAGCTCGGAGGGTTAATGAGTGTGGGTCCGTACCGAAAACCGACACAGGTGGGTTAGTATCAATGTACTAAGGTGAACGGGTGAAAGCTCCTGAAGGAACTAGGCAAAAAAGTGTCCGTAAGTTCGCGATAAGGACTGCCCCGCGCAAGCGGGGTTGCAACAAATGTGTCCCTGGCGACTGTTTACCAAAAACACAGGTCTCTGCTCAACCTGAGTGCCCGAAGCCCCAGTGAACGTCCGCGGTAACTATAACCGTGTTAAAGTAGCGTAATCCCTTGCCTGGTAAGTTCAGGCCCGCATGAATGGCGTCACGACTTGGGAACTGTCTCCAGGAGCTGCCCGGTGAAAATGCAATAGGGGTGAAGATGCCCCTTACCTGCGGCTAGACGGAAAGACCCCGGGAGCTTTACTGTAGCTTCTTATTGTTTTATCGTTTTGTATGCGTAGCATAGTGGGCAGGCTTTGAAGTTCGCCTTTCGGGGCGGATGGAGCCGTCAGTGAAATACCCATCTTGCAGAATGATAAATCTAATTCGCCTTCAATGGCGGAGACAGTGGGAGGTGGTCAGTTTTAGTGGGGCGCTAGCCTCCTAAAGAGTAGCGGAGGCGTTTAAAGGTCAGCTAGCTCCGGATGGAAATCGGAGCGGTCGTGTAAAGGCACAAGCTGGCTTAACTGCGAGACGGATATGTCGAGCAGATGGGAAACCAGAACTTAGTGAACCGACCCGTTGTAGTAGAAAACCATCTTATCCTGGGGCTGGAGAAGGTCCCAAGGGTTTGGCTGTTCGCCAATTAAAAAGGTACGTGAGCTGGGTTCAAACCGTCGTGAGACAGGTTGGTCCCTATCTACCGCAGGCGTCGAGTCTTGAGGAGATTCGTCTCTAGTACGAGAGGACCGAGATGAACGAACCTCTGGTGTACCAGTTGTCGTGCCAACGGCATTGCTGGGTAGCTAAGTTCGGTCTGGATAAGCGCTGAAAGCATCTAAGCGCGAAGCCAACTCCAAGATGAGGACTCAAAGATCCCTCCGAGACGAGGAGGTTGATAGGCTCCAGATGTAAGTCCTGTAAGGGATTAAGTCGAGGAGTACTAATGATCGTCGCAATATTCCTGGCTGGCAATTAGTGATTGCTTCAAAATTTTGAATCCAGAGATGGGGATTATACTGAGGTTGCCCCACCCGTTCCCATTCCGAACACGGAAGTGAAATACCTCAAGGCCGATGGTAGTCGCAAGGCGAGAGTAGGTAGTCCCCATCTCTGTATTCAATCTCGTAAATTGTTTCCCTTGAAATTCCCAGAGGTGCTTTTATAATAGATCAATGAGGAATCTGATTTTAAGGAGAAGATTCGGCGTGTTGCTTTTGGTGATTTTATCGTTTTTGTCTTTAAATCTTATTTCTTCTCAAGTGCGAGAATTCGCAACATCTATATCTTCTCCTTTGCAGGCTTCTCTGTGGCAAGCGGGGCGGAGTATATCCACTTTTTTTGGTGGAGGCAGTTTGCGTACAGAAAACGAGATCTTACGGCAGGAAAATTTTGCCCTGGTGCAGAAGGTTATCTCTTTGCAGGACGTAGAAAGAGAAAATGAAGAATTGCGCAGAATGCTGGACTTGGGGCTTACAGAAGAATTTCGTATGGTGATGGCTGACGTTATCGGGAAAAATCTTGGGGAAGATGTTATTACCATTCGGGGAGGACAGAATCAGGGAATTCAAAAAGGAATGTCGGTTATTGCTTCCGGCACCATTGCCGTGGGGAAAGTTGTGGAGTCGTTCTCCGATCATGCCCGTGTGCAGTTGATTTCAGCCGACGAGGCCAGAACGGATGCGCAAATTGCGGAGACAGAAACGACTGGCGTGGTAAGGGGAAAGGGCGGCCAGAAACTTATGCTTGACTTGGTCCCGCAGGAAGATGAACTCGGCGTTGGAGATATGGTGGTTACGAGTAATTTGGGCGGCGTGTTCCCAAAAAATTTGTTGATTGGCGAAATCACAGAGATTTTGAAAGCTGGCTCCGATCCCTTTCAAAAGGCAAATGTAAAGCCATTTTTTAGTTTAAAATCCCTTGAAACAGTATTTGTAATTACTTCTTTGCGCCCATGAAGCAAACAATTATCCTCTTTCTGGTGTTCTACGTTTTTGCGATTTTGCAGATGAGTTTTTTTGTTCATTTATTTCCCAATGGGTTGGTTCCCAATTTTATCATTCTAAGCGTAGTCTTATTGAGCATATTCGAACACCGAGACTCCTATGCGAGTTTTTTGGCGGCTCTATTTGGTGGATTCTTGCTGGATGTGTTTTCGGGGGGAATTATAGGGCTTTGGGCTCTTGGTCTGGGGTTTGCTTCTTTATTCATAAAGATCGTATTAGAGGATTATGTCAGGCTTCCCATTCTTAAAAAATTTTAGGGGATTACGCGTCAAACGCTCCCGGGGCGATTTTGAGCTGCAAGATGTTTTCTTGGATAAGTTTGTTGCGGAGCAGGAAATGGCTTCCGGGATGTATGGAGAGCAAAAACTGGAAGTTCCGCTTTCTCAGTGGTTGCTTTGGGCGCTCTACGCAAGTTTTCTTGTGTTGTTTTTGGTGCTCTTTGCAAGGACATTTCAGCTGCAGGCGTTGGCGGGAGACGAGCTGCAAAGAAGGGCACAAGAAAATACCATTCGAAGTCAACCCTTAGATTCAGATCGTGGAGTCATTTACGACGTCAACGGTGAACAGCTGGTATTTAACAAACCAAGTTTTGATTTTGTCTGCGACAAGCGCGATTTACCTCCAGAGCGTCCCGAGAAAGAACGTATTTTGCGGCAGAGCGCGGACATTCTGGGTATTCCGTTTTCAGATTTGCGTGGAGAATTCGACAAGACGACAAACCCGAAATTTTTAATAGCGCAAAATCTTTCCCATGATCAGCTCATTATGCTAGAAACAAAACTCGAAGAGTTGGTGGGATGTGATATTGAAAGGAATACCATTCGAGAATATGTTGCAGATCCCACGCTTGCGCACGTGTTGGGGTATACCGCAAAAATTTCTTCAGACGAACTTAAACAATATCCGGAGTATGCGATAACCGATCAAATCGGGAAAACAGGCATTGAACGTTCGTATGAAACAGAACTGCGCGGAGTGCCAGGAAGGAAATTGACTGAGAAGGACGCTTTGGGTCTGGTGGTGAAAGAAAAGGGAGAAGTTCCTTCGCAATCCGGGAATAGTATTGTGCTGTGGCTCGATTTTGAGCTTCAAGCGAAAGTACGGGAAGCCCTCGAGCGCACACTCGAGAGAATAGGAGCCCAGAAGGCAGCCGGCATTGCGCTGGATCCTAAAACCGGAGGAGTCCTTTCTTTGGTAAGCATCCCAGGGTTCGACAGCAATCTTTTTTCGCGCGGCATCAGCCACACGCAGTATGCGGAGATTACTTCTGATCCTTTGAATCCGCTTTTTAACCGTGCAATCGCAGGAAACTATCCTACTGGTTCTACTATTAAGCCTTTCATAGCAGCGGGAGCTTTGGAGGAACATATTATAGATCCGGACAAGAAGATTTTTACAAAAGGATACATTGAAATTCCTCATGCCTACGATCCTGAAATTATATATCGATTTAACGACTGGAAGGATCATGGCTGGGTTGATATGCGTGAGGCTCTCGCTGTTTCGAGCAACGTGTATTTTTATACCATTGGAGGAGGATTTGAGGACCAAGAGGGACTTGGCCCGCGGCGGCTGAAAGAGTATCTCACCAAATTTGGTTTGGGCGCCAAAACCGGCATAGATTTGTCTGGCGAGGCCAAAGGCCTTATTCCGGATCCTGAATGGAAGATGCAGGCGAAGGGCGAGGGGTGGTGGGATGGCGATACGTACAACCTTTCTATCGGCCAGGGTAATTTGTTGGCTACGCCCCTGCAGGTGGCTTCCGCATTCGCGGCCATCGCGAACGGAGGCACATTGTACAAGCCTCAAATGGTGAAAGAAATTATTGATAGAGAGGGGACTCGGGAAACTTTTCCGCAAGTCGTACGGGAGCATGTCGTGGAGCAAGAAAACCTTGAAGTGGTACGTGACGGAATGAGGCAGGCAGTCAAATGGGGATCCGCGGTTATTTTAAACCAAATGCCCGTATCATCTGGCGCAAAGACAGGAACCGCGCAAACCGGAAGAAAAGATGAAGAAGGGTTGGATTACTTGTATAGTTGGGTTGTGGTATTCGCGCCTTATGAAAATCCAGAAATCGTGTTGGCCGTGATGGTTGAAGACGCAAAAGAAGGTAGCTTGGCAGTATTGCCGGTTGCAAAGGAGGTATTAGAGTGGTATTTTACGAGATAACAATATGGCAAAATTTACTACAGAAGAAGGGCTCGAGAAAATGAAAGCAGAACTCCAGCACCTCAAAACAACAAAACAAAAAGAGCTAGCGGAGCGCCTGCGAAAGGCAATCGCGTTTGGAGATCTGTCAGAGAACTTTGATTACCACGATGCGAAAGAACAGCAAGAGATGCTGCAAAGGCGCATTGCGGAGTTAGAAGAAGAAATCCACGAGGCAAAAGTGGTGAATCCGCCAGCTGGCGGAGGAAAGTCAGATAAAGTGCAGATTGGTTCTACGGTAATGGTGGAAGGGTTTAACCCGCAGATTTTTAAGATTGTTACCGCAAGCGAGGCTGATCCTCTGGGGGGGAAGATTTCAGTTGAATCTCCCATAGGATCCTCGCTTTTGGGCAAAAAAGTGGGGGATGTGGTGCAGTGTGAAACTCCGGACGGGAACCGCAAATGCAAAATCGTAAAGATTGACTAAGAAGGGTAGATGGGGTATCGGTATTTTACCGGCTGATATTATCTGTTACAGTGGTTGTAGGCAAGCTCTTTAAAGGAGGTGCCATATGGCAGAAACAGAGAGGGTAGTCTGGGAAGTTTTGGGTGAAGCTGGGATTGAACGACTCGAAGAGGAGCATGGACTTCTTGGAGCTCCTTTTGATCCTGAAGATGAAGTCGCCGCGAGAGCTGTGGAAGAATTTGTAGAAATAGTCCTATCTGCAGACGCAAGTGGCATTGTCCTCCAGGTATCTAGCGAGGATGAAGCTAACAGGCATTTCTATCAATCTTTGGCGCCATTGGGCGTTGAAGAGCCTCCAGTTGGTGCCGGTATCAATATTTCGGATAGGTACGTTCTAGATATTACTATTGGTATGCCCGATGAACCCATTGTGCCTGACACTCCACGCGCTCATGACTTCCTTTCTACTACAGGAAAGGCTTTAGCCTCCTTGAAACAGAAATTGGGAGGGATCCATATGCCTCTTTACTACACAGGTAACTTTGTAGCAATGAGAAGGCGATTGGAGCAAGAGCACGCAATTAATCGATCAGAATCCATTGTTCTTTTCGTAACTCGCAAAGTTGCGTAACTTCGTCTTTGCCCTCGCGCAGAAGCTTCTGCGCGAGGGCTTTCTTTTCGATAGATTTCGCATGGTCCCAATGGCAAAGCAAAGTACAAAATTCTCTCTGTTGATTAAATTTGGCAATAGTGTAAGATTGCGTTAGTTGAGTCAGAAGAGGTGAAGCGTGGTTTATCGAAATTACGGCGTGCTGTTTCTGTTCGGTTTGCTTGTGTCCGTATTTTCCGTCAGTCTATTCATTTGGAGCGGGTTTGGTTGGAGGGCACTGTATCCTGCGTTCCTTGGTCTCATATTCGGAGGGCTTGCACTCCACGCTTTCAGCAGATTTCGCCGTTCTCGTTGAAGCGGTTGGCTAGGCTAACCGCTTTTGTTTTGACCAAAGCAGGGAAATAGCCTATTATAAGGGAATATGGCGAGTATAGATGAGATTAAAAAGGAGCGACTGAAGAAGCTGCAACAGATTCAGAACGCCGGGGAACTAGCGTATCCAGCTGCGGTGAAGCGGACGCATACGGTTGCCCAAGCTGTTGCGGATTTTGTCAAGCTGCAGAAGAGCGGCAAAGAAATTGTTCTTGTGGGGAGAATCCGAGCGATCCGGGGCCATGGCGGCTCCACATTTTTGAATTTGGAAGATGGGGCAGGGAGTTTCCAGGCGTATCTCAAGAAAGATAGAGTAGGGGAGAAGCCGTATGCTTTTTTTCTGGAGAATTTTGATATCGGCGATTTTGTCCAACTTCGGGGTATTCTGTTTAAAACGAAAAAAGGCGAAAAAACTCTTGAAATTGCAGACTACAAAATTTTGGCAAAATCTCTTTTGCCCCTGCCAGAAAAATTTCACGGTTTGCAAGATGAGGAGGAGCGGTTTCGCAAGCGCTATCTCGATTTGATTTTCAACAAAGAGGTAAGAGAAAAATTCGAAAAACGGGCTGCTCTAATCAAAGCAATCCGTGAATTTCTCGGCAAGCAGGATTTTTTGGAAGTGGAAACCCCGGTGCTCCAAAATATGTATGGGGGTGCTGACGCTCAGCCATTCAAAACGCATTTGAACGCTTTCGATTTGGATATGTATTTGCGAATTTCCCTTGAACTCCCCTTGAAGCGTTTGATTGTGGGCGGGTTTGAAAAAGTATATGAACTCGGCCGGGTGTTTCGGAATGAAGGCGTGGATCGCATGCACAATCCAGATTTTACCATGCTGGAATTCTACTGGGCGTACGCAGACTACAAAGATATGATGAAGCTGACCGAGCAGCTGCTTACATATGTTTTAAAACAAGTATCAGGCTCCACAAAGATTACCTACGAAGGCAAAGAAATCGATTTTACGGCGCCTTTGCCGAGAATTGAATATAGCGCGCTGGTAAAAAAATACACAAAGCTTAATATCGAAACTCTAAGCCGCGACGCTCTCGCCAACGAGGCACAGAAACTTGGGGTGTCCATTGAGAAAGCTTGGAACAAAGGAAAGATTATAGACGAAATATACAAAAAATACTGCCGCCCCAAAATATGGGAGCCAACGTTTGTAATTCATCATCCTTCTGAAATGTTTCCGTTGGCAAAACAGCGGCCGGAAAATCCGCAGGAAGCGGAAACGTTTCAGTTGCTCGCGGCCGGCGGATGGGAGCTTGTGAAGGCGTATTCAGAGCAAAATGATCCGCTTGTCCAGCGCAAGGCCTTTGAAGCGCAGGAAGGTATGTTTCGCCAGGGGTTGGCAGACGCCCAGCGCATGGATACGGATTTTGTGGAGGCGCTGGAGTATGGCATGCCTCCGACAGCCGGTTTTGGCATGGGCATCGACCGCCTCATTGCTTTGCTTACCAATACTCATTCCTTGCGTGAAGTAATTCTATTCCCGACCATGAAGCCAAAACAATAAATATGCTAGATATTAAATTTATCAGAGAAAATCCGCAGAAGGTGAAAGAGGGGTGCAAAAAGAAAAATGCCGATTGTGATGTCGACAAGGTTTTGGAATTGGATGAGAGGCGGCGCGAATTAGTTCAGAAAATAGAAAGGTTGCGATCCGAGCAAAATAAATTAGGAAAGGCGGATAGAGAAAAGGCAAAAGGGCTGAAGGGGCAGATTAAAGAAATTGAGCCTCAAATGGAAGAAGTTGAGGGTGGGCTTAAAAGTTTGCTGACCCAATTTCCAAATATTCCGTTTGACGATGTGCCTGTGGGTGACGAAAGCAAAAATGTGGTGTTGCGGCAAGTGGGGAAAGTCCCAGCATTCAATTTTGAGCCAAAAGATCATCTGGAACTTGGCGAGGCACTCGACATTATTGACGTAAAGCGTGCCGCGAAAGTTTCGGGCGCCCGCTTTGCGTATTTGAAGGGTGAGGCGGCACTTCTTGAATTCGCTCTGGTTGATCTTGTAATGAAAACCGCAACAAAAAAAGGATTTATTCCCATTGTTCCGCCTGTATTTGTGCGGTCTGAAACTATGCAGGGTATGGGGTATGTTGATACTCCGGAAGATTTGGCTGAACGCTACTTCTTTGGGAAAGAAGGGTTGTTTCTGGTTGGGACTGGGGAACAGTCGGTGGGGCCGATGCACGCAGATGAGATTTTTGAAGAAAGTGAGCTCCCGAAACGCTACGTTGCTTTTTCCACGTGTTTCAGAGAAGAGGCGGGTTCCTATGGGAAAGACACGCGAGGCATTTTACGCGTGCATCAATTCGATAAGGTGGAATTATTCAGTTTTTGTACGCCGCAAAAATCCAAAGAAGAACACGAATTTTTGATTGCGTTTGAGGAAAAGCTGTGGCAGACATTAAAAATTCCATACCAAGTTGTGCATCTTGCAACTGGAGATATGTCGCGGCCTTCGGCTTCCACATACGATATTGAGGCGTGGATGCCAGGGCAAAATAAATACCGTGAAGTAAGCTCTGCTTCAAATGTCACGGATTATCAGGCGCGCAGGCTGAATATTCGTTATAAAAACAAAGGAGGCCTGCCTGCCGGTGAGGCAGGGAAACTTGAATTCGTGCATATGCTTAACGCCACGGGATTCCCGATTGGTCGTACCTTAGTAGCGATTTTGGAGAATTATCAGCAGAAAGACGGAAGTGTGAAAATACCGGGAGCGTTGCAGGGGTATATGGGAAAGAAAAAAATAGAAAGACCGGCCTAGTGGTCGGTCTTTGGCGGAGCGTTTGCCCGCATATTGCGAATAGCGACGATACTACGTACAAGAAGCACGAATGGAAGCAAGATGAGGGCGATCACGAGGGATACTCCCAGAATCCTGCTCCAGATGTGCAGATTGGCCAGAGTCGTACTGTTGCCCTGCTTCACGAGCGATTCCTTCGCTTGTAATATATTGTGCCGCTGTACTCGGACTGCATGGGTAAATGCCCAAATGAGGTAAAGAACGTATCCAATTGCCGCTCCCAAGCCAAGCAGCTCCATAATAACTCCTTCCGTGCCGTTTCAGCAGAGTTTTTATATATTATTTCTTTGAAAATGTCAAAATGAGGCGTGAAGAGAAAATAGCAATCGGGACTCAAACAATTTCTTATACGGCTGTAGGGGATCCGCCTTCGGCGAGGCAAGGGGGTTCTATTTTGATTCTCCATGGATGGGGGAGTTCTTCGAATTCGTGGGTAGGAGTTGGAGAATTGCTTGCGGCAAAAGGATATTGCGTGATTGTGCCTGATTTGCCGGGATTTGGAAAAACTCCTGCACCCTTGCCTCGCCGCAGCCCGACGGGCGAAGGCGGGTCTGCTATATGGGGCGTAGAAGAGTATGCGGAATTCGTGAATGAGTTCGTCGAAAAACTCGGTTTGCAAAAGTTCATTCTTGCGAGTCATTCCTTTGGAGGTCAGGTTGCTATTCAGTTTGCGGTTCAGCATCCAGAAAAGGTGGAAAAACTTGTGTTGATCGCGGCGGCTGCCGTACGTCGCACCCCCGGCGTCTTCAAAAGTTTAGTAATGGCAGTGGCCAAAATTGTGAGTTTCCTTTTGTATCTGGTGCCGTTCGAAGACCTTCGCAACAATATAAAACACGCAATATACATGCTTATTCGAAGGCGCGATTACATACGGACTCAAGGCATTATGCGCGACATATTCAAGAAAGTTATTATGCAGGATCTCACCGCAAAATGTCCAAAACTTACTGTTCCCACTCTTATTGTTTGGGGTGACAAAGATGAGATGACCCCAATCCAAGATGCTTATTTGCTACAAGAGCTTATCCCCAACTCTAAGCTCGAAATTATCCCCGGCGGCAAACACGCTCTGAATTTCCAAGTCCCAGAAAAGTTATCGCAATTAATCGGCCAATTTGCACATTTCCAGCCATGGTAGAAATTTGGATTCTTCGACAAATAAGATGGATATTCTTTTGGGTATATCTTTGGCAGCTCAAAGAATATCATATCGGCAGGTTTCTTGCGCATTTTTCAACTGCGCAGGGTAAACGGCTTCTTCTGCAGCCGCTTGTCTATTTGAAGATTTTTTTGCTTTGTGTCTTTCTCGGAGTAGTATTTATCGGAAGCTATGCAAGAGAAGCGCTTCAAAACTCTTCTATACTGGGGTGGGCATTTTTGTTCGTATTTGTTTCTGCGGGCTTTCTTTCATTTCTCGTGTACGCGCTGGAAGGGATAAGGGCTGTGCTTAGCGTATTACGGAGAACAATGCGGATGCCCGTATTTACGAAAAAGACTGTCATTCTGGTGGTTAGTGTTATATTCGCGCAGTTTGTTTTACTTGCTCTCTTCGGGGCGAGTTTGGAGCCTGCCAGCCTATTTTTCGCGAACAAAAAGGATGCGTTTTATGTAACCGGTTCTATCGCAAGCATCACGTTAATTACTCTCGATCTCTTAAATCCAATTATTGTTTCTGCGGTGGTGCTTGCGTTTCAGCCGTTTGCGGTGCTGGCGAGAAACAGGATTATTCGGCAGGCGAGAGAGAAGAGAAAGAAGTTTAAAAATTTGAAAGTAGTTGGCATTACAGGCAGCTATGGGAAAACTTCCACCAAAGAATTTTTGGCGTACATTTTAGGGCAGAAATTTCAGGTTTTAAAAACGCCAAAGCACATGAATTCAGAAATGGGAATTGCCCAAACCATTTTGCGAAGTTTAACCGACGAGCACGATATATTTGTGTGCGAGATGGGAGCGTATAATAAAGGGGGAATTAAGCTGCTTGCGGACATTGTGAAACCAGATATTGGTATTGTTACCGGAGTAAACGAGCAGCATCTGGCTACGTTTGGCTCAATGGAGAATTTGTTGAGTGCGGAAGGGGGAGGGGAGTTGGCAGAGGCATTACCCAAAGAGGGAGTACTGTTTGTAAATCAAAATGCAATCAGCCGACTGGCTGACAAAATTCACTACAATGCAAAATGCAAAGTTAGTACTCCGCAAATT
Organism: Candidatus Wildermuthbacteria bacterium; assembly: GCA_016181405.1. Taxonomy (GTDB): domain Bacteria; phylum Patescibacteriota; class Minisyncoccia; order Minisyncoccales; family UBA10102; genus O2-01-FULL-48-27b. The sequence continues at coordinate 211,240 of JACOZJ010000003.1, read as the reverse complement.
CCGCAGGCAAAAGTAGCAAAAGATCATATCTTTTTTGAGGTAGAGGGGGTGAGTTTCCGAGTGCCAGTATATGGCGGTCACAATGTGCAGAATTTGTTGCTTGCTATAGCCGCGGCGCGCGAGTTGGGGATGAAGCTGGAAAAAATTGCAAAAGCTTCAGAGTTAATGCCATTGGAGCTAAGCGCGATGAAAGTAAAAAAGGTTCAAAGTGGTGCTACGGTTATTGATTCCACATATTCTGCAAACCCAGATGGAGTGATTGCGGATTTGGAGTATTTGAATTTATATGAAGGAAAGAAAGTTTTGGTAATGCCTTGTTTAATTGAGCTTGGGCCGGCAGCCACGGAAGCGCACAGACGTATTGGCCAGAAAATAGCAGAAGTGTGCGACCTAGCGATTATTACTACCAAAGAACATTTCAAAGATATTCAAGAAGGTGTAGGGGGAAGTGAGAAAGTAGTATATATGGATAGCGCGCAAGGAATTTTGGAAAAGATAAAAGGATCAAACGCGATTTTGCTGGAAGGTGGTAAAGAAAGCCGCCTCCAATTAAAGCTCCTGGAATTATTGTGGGGTGAGGGAAGAGATGTATAATACGAATTAAACGGCCGTGGAAATTGTGCTATAACAATAGAATCATGAAAATTCCCCTCACGGACAAATTTCTTTGGGATGTATATAAAGCAATGGAATGGATTGGGAAGAAGCACGATTATTTTGCTCCCCGGACAATGCGAGAAGCTGCATATCCTGAACTTTGGAAGATGAAAAAAGAGTACCAACGCAGACGAAGCAGAAAAGAATTTAGTCAGCTTATTTATTACCTGAAGAAGAAAGGTTACATTAAGATCAAAAGCTTGGAGGGCACGGAGGGGGTTATACTTACCGAAAAAGGGTTAGAGCGAGTGTGGAAAGCGCGGTTACGGCTTGCGGAAAGAAAAAGGCGAAAAGACGGTAAGTGGCAAATGCTTATTTTCGATATTCCCGAAGAAAAACGCAAACTGCGCGATATTTTGCGTGAGCATCTTGTGTTGCTTGATTATCAAATGTTTCAGCAAAGTGTTTGGGTTTGTCCGTATGATGTGCTGAAGGAAACGGAGGAGATGGTGAGAATGTATTCGCTTGATCCGTATGTAAAATTATTCATGATCAAAGAAATCGAAGTATAGTGCATTTATCACGGTCGTAGAATTTATAGTATATTAGTTATTGAGAATGAAAAGATTGAATGAGCAAGTAACTTGTATGGGGTATCTTTTATAGAGGATTATGATGTTTTTGTTTCAAAATGATTAGGCCAATTTCCATATCATTATCGCCGAATACGGAGCCAGATGACGTATGGCTTGCGTTTAGGTTGTTGTTTCAGCCATGGCGGTGGAAGAGAGAGTATGGTGTATTTTCTACGGCCGTAGAAAATACACCACAACAGCTGGAACAAGAATTTGCACGGTGCTTGGGGGTAAAATGTGCGTTCGCATTCAACAGCGGCAGATCCGCGCTGTTGGCGATTTTGGATTCCTTGGGCTTTGAAAAAGGGAGTGAAATCCTGCTGCAGGCGTTTACCTGCAACGCTGTGCCCAACCCCGTGATGTGGACTGGATTGCGGCCCGTGTATGTGGATTGCAACGAAGATGACTTTAATATCGATGTTGAGGATTTGCGGCGCAAGGTTACTCCCAAAAGCCGCGCGGTTATTGTACAGCATACGTTCGGGCTGCCGGCAAATATGGATAGGGTGATGGAGCTGTGCAGCAAGTATAACCTTGTTTTAATTGAGGATTGCGCGCATGCGCTGGGTGCAGCATACAAAGGGAAACAGGTGGGTACGTTTGGAAAAGCGGCGTTTTTCAGCTTTTCCCGGGATAAGGTAATTTCTTCGGTATATGGCGGCACGGTAATTACAAATGATGGTATTTTGGCGGAAAAGCTGCGCGCGTTTCAGAAAACCGCGGATTATCCTTCGGCTTCGTGGGTTGCTCAACAGCTGTTGCATCCTCCGGCGTTGAACTGGAAAATTTTGCCGACCTACCGCGTGTTGGGCAAGTATGTGCTGGTTGCTTTCCAAGTGCTTCACGTTCTTTCCAAGGCGGTGCATTGGAAAGAGAAAAGAGGAATGCGTCCTGGATATTTCCCAAAGCGCATGCCAAACGCGCTTGCGCTTTTGGCCATTCGGCAGTTGGAGAAACTGGAGCGTTTCAATGAACACCGCAAAAAGATTGCCCGACAATACTATAAGGCGCTCGCAGGCACCTCTTTTGAGCTGCCAAAATCTTTTGAGGAGCGAGAGAATATCTTTTTGCGGTTTACCGTGAAACACCCAAAGGCGCACGAGATTATTCAAAATGCATGGGCGCAAAACTTGTTGTTAGGGGATTGGTACACAAGCCCCGTGGCTCCCGATGATACAAGATTGGAAGCGGTGCAATATAAGAAGGAAAGTTGTCCGAAAGCGGAAAAGCTTGCCAAAATAACGTTGAATCTGCCCACGCATATTAATATTACTGCGAAACACGCAGACCAAATTATTCAGTTCCTTAAGAGTGCGGGTTAACTTTTTCCAGGAGGTGTGATATAAAGTAGCTGGATGCGCTCGTCACAGATCCTAAGCGGGGGAGGATGTGCGATGAAGGCGGACCTTATATACGATATGGGGCAAGGCGTACCTTCTATATCCGACATGGTGGAAGGAGGGTGGAAGGTCGACGCGGACAACGAGGAGAACCCGCCAAAGATAGCTATTGGAGAGCTCGAATTGGTACCATGCCTTCGCCAAGGCGAGTATGTGATCGGTGGCCTAGTGTTGGTTGAACGTGCGAAAGAACTCAACATACGCTTCGGCCAGCGTTTCGCAAAATATCTTTGGGAGCATCGACAGGACTTTCCAAAGAGGTGGAGTAGCCATATTCTTGTATTGGCGGGGACAGTGCTGCGCGATTGCGATGGCGACCGCCGCATTCCAGGATTCCGCCACGAGGATGGACGTTGGGCTTTCCATCTCTATGTATCCGGATATGGTTTCGACGGTCGTGTCCGCTTGCTGCGCCCTCGTGCGTGGCTGTTCGAGGATTTCCGGCCTTGATCAAGCCCTTGCAGAGATTTTCAAAGCAAGGGCTTTTCTTTTGGGCTTTAAAAATAGGCTCTAAAATGGTATTCGTGAAAGAAGAATGAAGATAAAGGAAATTACAAGCAAAGAAGCTTGGGAAGGGTTTTTAGCGGAGTGTAAAGAGAAAACCTTTTTTCAATCTTGGGATTGGGGCGAGTTTAGAAAGGCGGTGGGCGAAAAGATATGGAGGTTCGGAATATATAATGAAGAGCAACTTATTGCGGTGGCTCTCGCGTCAAAAAAAACCGCGAGAAGAGGAACGTATTTGGAGATTGCGCATGGGCCCACCACACAAGCTCAAAGTTCTCATTCTCAAGTTCTGAAAACTCTTTTGGAGAAGCTGAAGGAAATCGCGCGACAAGAAAAAGCGAGTTTTATTCGAGTAAACCCTTTGTGGGAAAGAAGTGCCGAAAATAAAGAGATTTTTAACCAGTTAGGGTTCAGGCGGGCGCCCATGTACTCAACATACGAATCAAGCTGGAAATTGGATATTACGCCAAGCGAGGAAGAGCTTTTGGGAAACATGCGAAAAACCACGCGATATCTTGTTCGCCAAACGCTCAAAAATAAAGATATCGAGGTGCGGCAGGGTTTGGAGCCAAACGATATAGAACAGTTTCACGCTTTGAGCCGCGCGGTGGGGGAGCGGCAAAGATTTACTCCTTTCTCAAACAAAGATACGGCAAAAGAGATAGCCGCATTGCAAAAAGATGGCGAGGTTTCTCTGTTTTTTGGATTTTATAAAGGTAAACCTGTGGCGGCCTCGTTAGTTGTGTTCTGGTCGGGGATAGGATTTTACCATCAAGGAGCATCTCTTGGGGAATACGCAAAACTTTCTATTCCGTATTTGGTGCAGTGGGAAGCAATAAAAGAAGCAAAAACGAGGGGATGCACGCTGTATGACTTTTGGGGCTATGTGGATCCAAAGAAATATCCCAAACACCCATGGGCCGGGCCCACGCTGTTTAAGATGGGGTTTGGAGGCACGCCCTATGAATATGTAAAAACGTACGATTATCCATTATCATGGAAGTATTGGCCTACTGCGATTTTTGAAACGATTCGGGCAAAGCGGCGGGGCCTCTGAGATTTTCATGGGGTGGCCTCTCGAGTGATATAATTTTGTTCGCGCTTAACCCATCCTTCGGATGAGACCCTCGCGTCTCACAAAATCACATCACTCTCGCGGCTCAAAATCCATAATTCTCGTTTCCTTAGCATGCGGGCAAAACGATATAAGCTACAGAGGCGATTGAAGCCAAAACGATCGCGAGTGAAAAAGCTTCTGAAAAGCAAGGTTTTTTGGGTTGGTATCCTTGGATTTTTTGTCTTGGCGGGTTCGACATACGGAATTTTCTTCACGCCATTCTTTCAAATAAAGTATATTGAAATTCGGGGGAACGAAAATATAGCAGAAGAGAAATTGCGTCAGGCAACAAGTGAATCTCTTCAAAGGAAGGTTGCGTTTTTCGCGACAAACAATTTTTTCCTTGCGAATGCTGCTGTTGCAGCCGCAAAAATTCGGGCCGTGTTTCCGGAAATAGAGTTGGTTGCGGTGCAAAAGAAGTTTCCAGACAAGGTGCGAGTAACCGTGCAAGAGCGGCAGGGGATTGCGACGTGGTGCCAAAACAAAATCCTTCGTGTAGAGCTTGAAGGTTTACAAGAGCAAACTACGCGATCCATTCGCCAGTGTTTTGCGCTCGACAAGCAAGGAGTAATTTTTGAAGAAATGGAATCTGGGAAAGAGGTAATTCTTTCTGCGGAAGGCGTAGAGGCCGCGTTGGGGGATCAAGTAGTTGATCCTGTTGCGCTCGAACGTATGTTGCAGTTTCAGAAGAGTGTTGATGCCTTTCCTCTGTTTGAGCAAGTCGGGTTGCGTGTGTTATCTTTACTCATTGTTTCAAAAGAGAGAGTGAATGCGGGAATTTCGGAGGGTTGGGAAATGTATTTCAATCCTTCAGAAAGAATAGATTGGCAGATTCAGAAAGTAAAGCTTGTGTTGGAGCAGGAGATTTCCTCGCAGCGCCGCCCATTTTTGGAATACATCGACTTGCGCTTCCTCGACCAGGCGTACATCAAGTATCGGCAATAAATCATCTTTCTGTTAAATGCTATGAAAAATCTAAAACCATCCAGAAGAGTATATGTAGGAATCAAGGTTACAGACGAAATCGCGGAGGCCTGCGTAAAACTGCAGAGTGATATGGCAGATCTTCCCGCCAAGTTTATCCCTCCAGAGGATATTCATGTAACGCTCCTGGCGCCATGGGACATGGTGAGCCAATCTTTTGTCGAGGAGCGTTTGCGGAAAGCCCTGCGGGGCATGAAGCGGTTTACGCTAAAATTCGAACGGCTTGCCTACGGCCCAAGCAAGATGCATCCTCGGCTTGCCTGGATTCAGTGTACCCCGTCTTCGGAAACCAACGCGCTCAAAAAAAGCCTGCTTGCCGCGTTCAAAACAAAAGAATCCGTTCCGTTTGTGCCCCATATGACTATTGCGCGCTTTACGGCAAAAGATGAGGAGAAGCTTACCCATCGCCCCATTGAAAAGCCGCTTGCCTGGTCTATGTCCGTGGAATCGGTAGAACTATTCTCGTCGCCGCATAAGGGTGGCGCCGGCTACAAAGTTCTTTCTTCCTTTCCAATTCCTTTTGATGGCCTCACCCCGCGCTGACGCTCCGCCCCTTAGCCGTCATCAAAAAGTAGCCTCGCGTTAACTCTCCGCCGTTTTCCGCTTGAAATACGCCTCAAAGTGTGGTAATATTGTCGATGACAGCGAAGAAGTGGAAGAGCTTCTTTGCAGTAGAACGGGAGGTAGGTGGTGAAAAAGATCGTAGTTAGTCGGACCCATAAGGTGTATCGGCCTTCACGAAAGGTGCGCAAGAAGGCTCGAGTGGTGATCGAACTTGAGAATAGCGAAGGGATTGACCCCGCAATTCGCGCTGACGTAGGAATAATTGCAGAACGGCTTGCTGCGTACCTGGTGACGACCATAGACTATGATCCTCACAACCTTGAATACAGGTTAAGGCAAATCAGAGACCATCTCACGGGGTGGTTCCCGGATATCATCATCCGCAGATAGTTCTCTCGCCAGTAGCATCCTAACCCAAATCAGACGCTTTGCCTTCTTGGCCGATCGTCTTCTTTTTTGAGAATATAACTGTTTTGAACCAGGAAAATATGGGAGTCGCCAAATTGGCGATTTTTTGGTAAAGTAAAAGCATGCCGGTTCAGACTTTTGAAACTCCAAAAACTAAGCAAGAAGGGAAAGTTTTACGCTATGTTAAGGTAAAACCTTATTTTATCGAGGATAATTTTGTGCTGTATCAAGGCGATAGTTTAAAGCTACTTGAAGAGTTGCCAGAAAACTCCATAGATATGATTTTTGCGGATCCTCCGTATTTTCTTTCAAATGGGGGATTTACTGTTCATGCAGGAAAGCGGGTAAGTGTTAATAAAGGGGAGTGGGATGTAAGTAAAGGCCCGGCAGAAGATTTTGAGTTTCACATGAAATGGATTCAGGCCTGCCGAAAAGTATTAAAGCCAAACGGTTCAATATGGATTAGCGGCACATATCATTCTGCATATCTTTGCGGTGCTGCTTTGCAAATGTCTGGCTACCATATCTTAAATGATATTGCGTGGTTTAAACCAAACGCCTCGCCGAATTTAAGTGGTCGGTACTTCACCGCTAGTCACGAAACTTTGATTTGGGCGAGAAAAGAAAAAATGGCAAAACACACATTTAATTACAGGCAAATGAAAGAAGGACATTGGCCCGAAGATTTTTTGAAAAAGCCTGGGAAACAAATGCGTTCAGTTTGGTCTATTAATACTCCTTCTCCATGGGAGAAAAAATTTGGCAAGCACCCAACCCAAAAACCTTTTGATTTGCTCAAACGGGTGGTGCTTGCAAGCACAAATGAGGATGATATAGTTTTAGATCCTTTTACCGGCAGCTCCACTACCGGCTTGGCAGCATATACCAATGCACGAAAATTTGTTGGCATAGACACAGAAAAAGATTATCTCGATTTATCGGTAAAGCGTTTCAAAGAGTTGCGAACAAAGCAAAATAGCAGACTTCTCTAAACATGAAAGAAACTTTAATAAACAAAATAAATAACTCACTGTGGTGGCATGTGCCGCCAAGAGATCCAGAAGCTTATAAAAAGCGCGGCAAGTTTTTTGCCTCTACTTTCAATCAAGCAGAGTTTTATGGCAGGCCAAACGATGTGCCGGAAAAAGTTTCTATTTCAAATCCGCTTTATGGGTTTTCAGAGTTTGAAATAGTTAAAGTTTTATTTCCAGACGAAACGGTTGCTGAATTCGAGACATTTCTTTCAGCGGGCAGTGATTATAAAGAAAGTTGGTATGAGGAACGTATTAGGTGGGATGCAAAAATGTATCGAAAAGCGCGAGAAATGGGATACGACGCAATCGTATTGTTTGGGTCGAATGGGAGGAAATATCTTGAAAAGAATAGAAAACCACATTCTATCGAATTAAATCTACTCAACGTATGAAGATTGTAACTCGTGCTACTGCGATAAAAAATTTGAAAAACTATGTTGGTTATGACCTACGCGCTTTGGCCTTAGAACATGGTATTACGACTTACGAAACTGGAAGGCAAAATAAGGGCTGGAAGGGTCTCGTTCTGGAGAGACTAGCTGGCTTAGATACGAATGTTTCAAAAGCGCCGAATGGACTTACTTACGAACTCAAATCAGTTGCATTTCGGGTTGTCAGAGGAGAACTTGCACCAAAGGAAACAATGGCAATAACAATGATAAATCCGGAAGAGTTGAAAGCTCATTCGTTTTTTGAAAGTCATGTTTGGGCAAAGCTTAAGGCAATTGTGTTTTGCGCAGTTGAATGGAACGAGAAAAACGCCAAAAGCGCAAAACTTCTCCACGTTGTGAGCTTGGACTTTGCCGAAGACGATAAACTCATCAAAGAATTAGAGGCCGACTACGAATTTATTCGCAGCAAGCTTATTACAGAAGGTTTCGAAGCCTTAACTGGTAAATATGGCAAATGGTTGCAGCCACGGACAAAGGGAACTGGAGGAATAAATCCACGTACAGGTGAGCAGAGGCCAATTACTCGTGCATTTTATGCCCGGACATCATTGGTGAAAAAGATTTTCGAGTTGGCAAGATAGATACTTTTTTCCAGTTCGCCGCAAAATGGCAAATTTATCATTCGTAAAAAACTTACAAATTCCTTTCCCGTCAATCGAAATCCAAAAACAGCTCGTCGCCGAAACGGAAAAGGAAGAAGAAATCATCGCCGCCAACCGCCACTTGATCGAGTTGATGGAAGGGAAAATTTACGAGGTAATAAGCGCAATATGAGCACTTCAGAATTTATACAAATATTGAATATTCTATTATCATGGCCTGTGGTTATTTTGACCTTGGCTATATTGATAATTTTTAGGCATAAGAGTGCTATTGATGATCGTATAAGACATCTTGAGTCTTTGGGTAAAGATGGGGCAAAGTTTGGTCCTGACAGATCGGAGAAAAAAGGAATAGCCACCAATGAGTTACCGCTACCAAGAGAGGACGAAAAATCAAAAAAGGCGATTGTCTCCAGCAGTAATATTGCACTGGTGGAGTGCAGAGTAGCTTCTTCTTTGCCTGGGACTGTTACTTTCAATTTTTTGAGAGACTGGAAAGTATGGTTTTGGATTGGTAATCGTGAACCAAAGAAGTATAAGGCGTATGTAAAAATAAAGTTTATTGCCGATAGTTTAGAAAGAGAAGTACCCGAAGGTTATTACGGTGGTACACAAGCATGGAAACTTGACGCTTTTAGCGGTATTCAAGCGCCTGGTTTGGAGATTCCGGAAGAGATAAAACGGTCCGCCCAAGAGGGTAAAAGAATAAAAATAGAGATCAACTGCGAGGTTAAAGACGAAAACGATAATTTGATAGAAAAGAAATTCCCCCAAACCTACAGCTACGATTCTCAAAATAATAGTTGGTTTTTAGAGCCATAAAAATGAAAATAAAAATCTATGAATACACTTGATGTTTCGGGAATATTGGGAAGTTTGTTTGGTCCTCTTTTTGCAATACTCATAATAGGACTTTTATTAATGAGTGGAATCGCGCTTGCTTTGTGGTTTGTAAAGGCAAAAAAGAGTGCAGGCGGCCAAGCTGAACAAAGCAAGTATGAGTATGGGCGGAAAGAGTTTTTTATGTCTCGGGCGGAGCATAAGTGTTATGATGCTCTTGTGGCTGCGGTAGGGGATAAGTACTATATTTTTCCTCAAGCACATCTTCCGAGTATTGTCGAAAATAGAGTTAAAGGACAGAGCTGGCGTGGGGCGCGGAGCCACATTGATCGAAAATCCGTAGATTATGTGCTTTGCGATAAAGAGTATATTGCGCCAAAACTCGCCATTGAGCTAGACGATAGGTCGCATGAAAGACCAGACAGAAAAGAGCGCGATGAGGAAGTTGAGCGTGTTCTGCAAGAAGCCGGCTTACCTCTTTTGCGATTGGAAAACCCAGGGTATTTTAATCCCCGCGAGCTCGCTGAAAAAATTTATCAAAAACTATGATAGAGATGGAAAAGAAGTTTGAAATATTTAGGGAGGTTGCGGAAGTGTTAAACAAAAAGCTTGGGGTTGTGCCTGTGCTGTATGGATCGCTTGGGTTGTCGCGTTTGGTTAAAGAGACCATTACAGTAAACGATATCGATATATTGGTGCCGGATGAATTTGTTGGTGAGAAGTGGGGAGAACTAAAGAACGTAATCGAGGAGCTTGATTTTGAGCTTTCTGATGTTTCAGAACATGAGTTTATTCGAAATGGCCAGAAAGTCGCGTTCGCAGAATACAACAACCTTGCTGATGTAAACCTAACCATTGGCGACTTAAAACAGAGTGAGGAAAACGGCATATCTTTTTATGAGCTAAATCTTGAACAGTATTTGGCCGTGTATTGCTACTGTTTGCACGACGGCTATCGGCAGACAAAACATGCCGACAAAGAAAAAATAGCCCTCATAGAGCGTTATATAATCGGAAGTTAAAAATCCTGTTATTATTAGATTATCATGGCCCGCATTTTTCAAAGCAGAAATTCCATAAAAAAAGTGCCCCAGCGCCACCGCGAGACAAAGCATGAGCAATACTTGCTCGAGCATAAGGGCGTAACAAAATGCCCAGAATGCGGCAACGTGCATTTCAAAAAAAGATGGTATGCGTCTGTGAATGATCTTAAAAAACACCTTAAGGAAGGAGAGATATCCATTGCGGAAACAAAACTATGCCGTGCGTGCGACATGGCCAAAAACCACTTGTTTGAGGGCGAGCTTTTGCTAGATGAAGTTCCTACCCGCCACAGAAGGGAGCTCTTGCAACTTATAGAACGGTTTGGCAAAGCCGCGACAAAAACAGATCCACAAGACCGAATTATAAGCACGAAAGAAACAGATACTGGGTATCGAGTTTGCACAACAGAAAACCAGCTCGCCGACAAAATCGCAAAGAAGATCAAAGACGCATTCCCCGATATTGAAATTGCTTTTTCCCGCTCTCCGAAACCAGACGACGTTACAAGAATCCACATTACTTTCCACACAACGTAATGCGCCGCAATGAAAATATCAGTGAAGGTGAAACCCGGGGCGAGGGAAGAATATATAAAAGAAATAGGGGAGGGGAATTTTGAGGTGGCGGTAAAAGAACCGCCCGTGCAGGGGAAAGCGAATAGGGCGGTGGCGCGCGCGCTGGCAGAATATTTCCACGTTTCGCAATCTCAAGTTTCCATTGTGTCTGGCTATACCTCCAGAAACAAAGTTGTAGAAATTACATAAAAACTGCGGACACGTGTTTTACTCGGCTCCGAGGCGGTAGATGAAAATGGAGGTGCCTGCGCGGGCAACGGGAGTATATCGCGCAAGCCAGTTGTAGTAGCCGGTGGGCTGGTCGAAACCGTCAACGCCCAAGGCAGTGCCATTCATGAGTTGATTTACTGAAACTGCAATCCACCCGGAAGATGGGGGATTGAATGGGTCGAGCTTTTCATATGTATCGCCCAGCCAGTAGGAAGGATCTTCTCCACCGAAATAATCAAGGTGGAGTTTTTGTATGTGGTTTGCTTCTGCAAACGCGAGCAGGCGATAAAAATCCTGGCCCCAGTCATAGTTGGAATCTACGGCGACTTTGTAGCCATTATCTATGCCGCCGGCCAGTTCGTTGTAATAGGAGATATAGTATGGAAACGCGGAAAGAGAGGATCCAATATATGCAGCAAAGAGCAAAATCAACCCAATAGCAATGTTTCTTTTGAATCGGGGAGTTGAGCGGTGGCTGGCAAATTCCTTTACACCGTATAGGGCAAGCATATACAGAAAAGGGAAGGTGGGAAGGAGGTGGCGTACTCCAATGTTGAGGTTTCCTGCCATGGCGACAGCCAAGTATATAGCTATGAATAATCCAAACGTGAATATGGAGAAGTTATCTTTTAACCATCCGGTTATTCCTTTGCTAAATCCTTGATAGAGCTTTTTCTTGATACTCAAGACAAGGCCGGCTAGCCCTAGTAAGAAGAGAACGTGAAACGCGAGCGGCACTTTGAAAAGGTAAATAAGCGGGAAGTACTGCCACCATCCGCCGGCTGTAATTTCTCCTTGGAGAAATACGGTATTTCCGAATTGTCCTCGTTGTATTGCCATGAGAACTCCGCGTGCAAATTGGGCAAAGGGACGAAGGACAAATTCGCCAGCCGGTGGGTCCGCCATCCAGATTACAGCATGTTCATAGGTGTTTATACCGCCCGGCTGCAAATCCGCAATGGTGTCACGCAGTTGGCGTTCGGCAGGGTAGTTGAGCATGTGGAGTTGATAGAAGGGGATAATGAAAATCAAAGCAACAATGCCGACCAGAATAGAGAGCGCCACATATTTCCCTGCGGTTCGTATTTTGCCGAAAGATTCCGGGTGCAAAAGTGCGTACACAATAGTAACAACCGCGAAAAATGGGAGCAGGAGAATCGCGCTGAACTTTAGTAAAAGCGCGAATGCGAGAGCCGCGCCGGCTTTGGCAATTTTTGTTTTGGTCGGCTGCTTGAGAAACTCAATCCAGTAGTAAATCGCAACGAAAATTCCGAGCGCGGAGGCGACATCGGTGGTAACGAGCCGGCCGTGCGCGAGAAAGCTAGGCGAGAAAGCAAAAAGGGTGAGCGCTGCCAAGGCCGCGGCATTTCCCAGAAGTTTCTTTGTCCAGAAAAAGAGAAAAGTCCCCAACAACAGCGTGAGCAGAATCATAGGTAGGCGCGAGAAGAAGATAATTTCTCTAGGGTTGTTGCCGGAGCGATACAGGAATTCCGTCCCCAAATCAAACTGTACCCACCAGGGTGGAGCTCCTGCGTCTTGGATCCAGTTTTGGCTTTGTGAGGGAAAGTTGAGATTAAGAAAGAGCAGGGGAGCAGCAGCTATGTCTTTCGCGAGTGGCGGATGCTCCGGATTTATCCGATAGTCTTGTTGGGTGAGATAAGAGTAGCCAGCCGGGATATGCGCCAGCTCGTCGAAGGTGAGGGAGTCTTTCTGCGCGCTAAAAAAGGCAAGGAGAAACATTATTTCCAGCAAGAGCACAGCAAGCATATTCGCAAGGGGATTTGATATTGCGCCTCGAAGGATGGCACGCATTGGCTTATTGTACCAAATAAAGGGCAACCTAGACAGGGTAAATTAGCAGTCTAGGGGGTTGACTGCTAATTTCCTTGCGTGTATAATAGAAGAATTATGGTGCTCACCGAGCGGCAGAAAGATATTCTGTATAAGACAATTTTCGAATATATCGATCGCGCCCAACCCATAAGTTCTTCATGGCTTGAATCGCGCTATGAGTTACCTTTCTCATCGGCAACCATTCGCTCGGAGCTTTTTTCCCTTGCGAGGGGAGGGTATTTAGAACAGCCGCATACGTCTGCTGGCCGCGTGCCAACCGACCGGGGATACCGTTTTTTCGTAAATGAGAGCTTGGAAAAGCGTGCGCTAGACGAGGAAGACGTGGAGGATGAATCTGACTTTTCTGACTTGGTTCTTGCCTATCACCGGAATATTCTTTGGAAAGAAGGATGGGAGCATCTTCTGCAGGAACCTGAATTTACGCGCGCAGAACTCCGGGGAAACTTTACGAAATTTCTTTTGGATGTGGAGCAGAACATCGAGCGGGCGCTCGAAGGGGAGCGGCTCCAAGTATATATTGGAAGAGAGAATCCCTTTTCAAGGATTGTGGACTTTAGTATGATAGTGTGCGAATGCGACTTTGCGAAAGGGCAAAACGGCTTTGTGGCCATTGTGGGCCCAAAGCGCATGCGATATCACAAGAATATTAGATTAATTCAACCTCTCGTAGATATATGGAAAAAGAGATTGAAAAGATAAAAAAAGAGCGCGATGAATACTTGGATGGCTGGAAAAGGGCGAAGGCTGACTTTCTAAACTATAAAAAAGAGGAAGAGGAAAGAATGCAGGCAACGATAGATTTTTCAAGACGCTGCCTTTTGGAGAAAATTTTGCCGATTCTGGATAACTTAGCAAGAGCAGAAAAAGAAATTCCAGAGGGGGAGCGCGAGAATAAGGTATACAAAGGGTTTTTGCAGATTGTGTCGCAATGGCAGGAGTTTCTAAAGAGTGAAGGGATTGAGGCGATTGAATCGGTAGGGAAACCCTTTGACCCGAAAATCCATGAGGCAGTGGGTGAAGTGGACCCTTCGACAGGCTCAGGGCAAGGGGAATCGGGAGTGGTGGCAGAGGAGGTTGAAAAAGGATATATAATGAATGGGACATTAATAAGACCAGCAAAAGTGAAAGTAGTAAAATAAAATTATGGCAAAAATTGTAGGAATCGATCTTGGGACTACCTTGTCTGAAATCGCGGTTATGGAAGGAGGTGAACCCAAGATTATCGAAAACAGAGAGGGAGCTCGTGTGACTCCTTCAGTAGTCGCAGCCGCAAAAAGCGGAGAGATTTTAGTTGGTATTCAGGCAAAGCGCCAGCAGATTACTAACCCCAAAAACACGTTGTTTCAAGTGAAGCGCTTGATGGGGCGGCGGTTTTCCGACGCTTCGGTTCAGCAAGATAAAAAGTTGCTGCCCTATGAGATAAAAGAGGGAGAAGATGGGGGAGTGGAAGTGAAAATGGGAGACCCTTCGGCAAACTCAGGGCAAGGGAAGTGGTATAAGCCCTCTGAGATTTCCGCCATGGTGCTCCGTAAACTCAAGCAGGATGCAGAAGAAAGGCTGGGAGAAAAAATCACCGAAGCTATTATTACGGTTCCCGCGTATTTCGACGACAGCCAAAGGAAAGCAACCAAGGTTGCGGGGGAGATCGCGGGGCTTGAAGTGAAACGAGTGCTCAATGAGCCAACCGCGGCAGCGCTTGCTTATGGCTTAAACAAAAAGAAAGACGAGCGGATTATTGTGTATGACTTTGGCGGAGGCACGTTCGATATTTCTATTCTTGAAGTTTCAGCAGACACCATTGAGGTAAAAGCAACCGGAGGAGATACTCACCTTGGAGGAGAAGATTTCGATCAAAAAGTTATGGATTGGCTGATAGATCAGTTCAGGAAAGACGAGGGGATTGATCTTTCAAAAGATCCCTTAGCGTTGCAGCGCTTAAAGGAAGCTGGAGAAAAAGCAAAAGTTGAACTCTCAACTTCTCTGGAGACCGAAATTAATCTTCCCTTTATTACCTCGGATGCCGCAGGCCCCAAACACCTTTACTACAAGCTGACTCGAACACAGCTGGAAAACCTCGTGCGGGAATACATTGACAGGTCCATTGAATTGGTGAAGCAGACTCTTCAGGAAGCAAAGTTCTCTCCGCAGGATATTCAAGAGGTGGTTCTTGTGGGCGGACAAACAAGAATGCCGGCCATGCAGGAAGCAGTGCGGAATTTGTTCGGCAAAGAACCAAACAAATCTATTAACCCAGACGAGGTGGTTGCAATTGGAGCCGCGGTGCAAGCAGGGATTATGCAGGGAGATGTGAAAGACGTGCTTTTGCTCGACGTTACGCCTTTGTCGCTTGGAATTGAAACGTTAGGAGGGGTAAACACGGTTTTGATACAGAAGAATACTACAGTTCCAACGAGAAAGAGCCAGGTATTTTCAACGGCGGCAGACAGCCAGACTTCAGTAGAAGTGCATGTGCTGCAGGGGGAGCGGCCTATGGCGCAAGATTCAAAATCGCTCGGCAGGTTTATCTTGGATGGAATTCCTCCTGCTCCTCGCGGCATGCCGCAGGTTGAAGTGAGTTTTGACATTGATGCCAACGGAATTTTGAGCGTAACCGCCAAAGACAAGGCAAGCGGGAAGTCTCAATCTATCCGTATAGAAGGTTCCACGGGAATTTCAGCAGAAGAAGTGGAGCGCATGAAGAAAGAGGCGGAACTCCACGCGCAGGAAGATCGAAAGAAACAAGAGATGATTGAGGCGCGAAACGCCGCAGATGCCATTATGTACACAGCAGAAAAAGCGCTTCGCGACGCGGGCGATAAGGTGGGAGAAGACATAAAAAAGGAGGTTGGGGAAAAGTTGGAGGCTTTGAAAAAAGCAAAAGAGGGTGATACAATAGAGGAAATAAAACAGGCTGGAGAACAGCTTTCACAGGCTTTGCAAAAAATAGGAGCCGCAATGTACCAGAATCCGCCTGCCTCGCCGGGTTCAGATGGGCCAGCTGCCGAAGGTGGACAAGAAGGAGAAAAGCCTTCAAGTAATCAATGAAAGATTATTACAACATTCTTGGAGTAAATAAAGACGCCTCTCCGGAAGATATTAAAAAGGCGTATCGCAAGCTCGCCCACAAATATCATCCAGACAAAGGGGGAGATGAGCAGAAATTCAAGGAAATCAACGAAGCCTATCAGGTGCTTTCCGATAGCTCCAAACGCGGGCAGTACGATAGATTTGGAAATGTATTTGAAGGGGGAGCGCCCGGTGGCGAGCAAGGGTTTGGAGGATTTAGGTGGGCATGGGGAAATCCGGGGGCGCAAGGAGACGCCGAAGAGGGCGCCGGTTTTAGTTTTGACTTTCAGGATATTGGCGATATTTTCGACGAGTTCTTTACTGGAAGCCAGACGGAACGCCGACAAGAAACAAAACGTGGCCGGGACATTGAAGTAGAATTGGAGATTCCTTTGGAAGCCACGCTTCGACAAACCGAAGAACATATTCATCTCACGAAATTTACCACGTGCACGCGATGCCAGGGCGTGGGAGCCGAACCCGGCACCAAGGTAAGCGAATGTTTTGCCTGCCGCGGGACAGGGGAAGTGCAGCAGATTAAGCGCACGATTTTTGGATCCTTCACGCGCGTCGGAGTGTGCCCCGAATGCGCGGGCGAGGGTATGCGGCCCGGCAAACCCTGCAATGTGTGCAAGGGAGAAGGACGGGTGAAGGCGGAAGAGGTTGTAAATGTGAATATTCCCGCTGGTGTTGATAGCAACCAGATTTTGAGAGTAGAAGGAAAGGGTGACGCGGGAAGGAAAAAAGGAAAGGCAGGGGATTTGTACATCCGCATTGCAGTAAAGAAGCATTCACTCTTTACAAGAAAGGGTGACGACCTCTACATGAAAAAGGGACTTTCGTTTTCGCAGGCGGCGCTTGGAGATGAAATTGAAGTGCCTACGCTCGAGGGTGCTCCGGTGCTGCTTACGGTGCTTCCGGGTACGGAATCGGGAGAACTGTTGCGCGTGAAAGGGAAGGGCATTCCGCATTTTTCCGGTTTGGGCAGGGGAGATATGTATACGCAGTTAAATATTGATACTCCCAAAAAACTTTCAAGAAGACAGAAGGAATTGCTGGAAGAGTTGAAAGGAGAGGGATTGTAGTTGATGTGTTTCAGAAAAACAGGAAGCCCGTTGCGCTCTGCGCAACGGGCTTTTCTTAGCCTTGGTAGTCTTCTATGGTAATCGAGGGCCGCATCTTCTCGAGGAAGGCAGCCATTTCCTCGGTGTTGGCTATTTCCCACCAGAGCATGATGCCGCTGTAGCCGTAGGCTTCGTCTTGCGCAATACCGGCGCATTCCGCGGCACGATCCGCGTCCACGGCGTTTCTCAAAAACTTGCCCACGGTGACTTGAGGGAACACGACGCTTTCGGCTCCCGCATCTACATACTGCTGCCGGAGCTTTTGCATCGCCTCCCGATAGAGGACAAGGTACGCTTCGTTCTTGCAGTATCCTTGTGTTTGAACTATTAGTCCATCCACAAGTGTTGCCAATGCGCCATAGTCCCAGCCGTACTGCTGGAGAGGAGGCTGTAGAAGTGGACGGCCCGTGGGCTTGAACCAGAACTCTTTCCTGTACGAGTGGGCTATTCGGGCCCCGATTCTCGCCCAGAAGAGCGTTGGCTCAAATTCCCACGTAAACTCGGGCACGTTCGGGAAGTTGGGCTCATACACGTAGACCACGGTGTCAATGAGCTCATTTGCTTCCCGCGAAACTTTCTCCACGTTCATAAGTCCGCTTGTGGCAGCGAGAATACGAACGTAGGGAAACTCTAATGCGAGAGTCTGTGCGTTTTTGTTCAGCCAGTCCGTATCTGCTTCCCCGTCTTGGTTGCCCGAGACGAGGATGAACGCATCGCCTGGGCAGACGTACTGGCTAAGCCGGATCCTTACTTCCCGAATACCACTGTCTGAAAACAATGGAATCGCGAGATTTGAATCGTTGCATGCAACGGCGGGTATGCCGTCTGCATAAGCTGTGCCTGGCAGGCCAACAGCAAAAGCGATTGCTAACCCGATCGCGATGACGCTCCACTTCAGTCGTTTCATGGGTTTCCTCCTAGAGTCTTTTGGGGTACCGCGCGGATTGTATTCTTTTGTTTTGAGTTTGTCAATCCGCAAGAGTTAATTGTTGTGCGCCCAGAAGGACTCGAATCAGTCGTCCTTCGACTGAATCTCAGGACTCCTTCAAAACCCTCGGTTTTGAATAATTTCCTACACGGGGAGATACCCAATCTCCCCGACCCCCTCTTAGGTTCGCGTCCAATCTTAGAATCAACAGAAACAAAAACACCATGCGGGGGCATGATGCTTTGGTTTCTGTGCGCCCAGAAGGACTCGAACCTTCAACCAATGGCTTAAAAGGCCACTGCTCTACCATTGAGCTATGGGCGCAAAGACAACTGCTTGTCTTTGCGGGGCGATTTAGCGAGGCGTCTCTGCCGAGCGTTTAAAATCGCCCTGGGCTCGCCGTAAGGCGAGTACCTTATGTAATTTGCTTTGCTTTCGGGGTTATAGTACCACGTTTTCAGGGATATTTCAATCCCAACAAAACGCTTGTGTTTTGCCCTGATTTTGCGTAAGATTCTTCTACCAATCCAATTCAAATTGGCTTGGAATCGAACCTAAGGCAGAAGGAAGGGGAGAACCATGCTTGATCGGTATACCCTTGCACCCATGAAAAGACTCTGGGGCAGTGAGGCAGCGAAGTTCCAATACTGGTTGAAGGTGGAGTTGGCCGTTTTGAAGGCGCGTGTGGAGCTTGGAGACCTTTCGCAGGAAGCGTACGAGCAGATCGCCCGCCATGCCGCTTTCGATCTGCCGCGCATCGCGGAGCTCGAAGCCGAATATGATCACGACATGATTGCCTTCATCGTATGCGTGCAAGAATATCTCGAGCGCGCCGGCGTCGGGCAATACAAAGAGGAACTCCACAAGGGCATCACGTCTTACGACGTGGAAGACCCCGCCGTTGTTTTGATGCTCCGCGAAGCGGCGAAGCTTATCCTCGAAGAGTTGGGCAAACTTCAAGAGGCACTTAGCCAGAGGGCTTGCGAGCATCAGTGGACCCTTATGATTGGCCGTACTCACGGTCAGTACGCAGAGCCCACGACGTTCGGACACATGTTGCTCGTGTTCGCCGCAGCGGTTCGACGGAGTATCGGTCGCATCCAGGAAGCGTACGAACGCGATCTTGGGGAGGCGAAGATTTCTGGTGCCGTTGGCAACTACGCGGGCATGGATCTTCGAATCGAAGCTATCGCCCTCGGTCATCTCGGGCTGCGGCGTGCGGTCGCCGAAACCCAGATTCTCCAGCGCGACCGCCATGCGGCGTTCCTGTCTGCACTGGCGATTGCGACTGGCACCATCGAGCAGATGTGTCGCACATTCTGGGAGATGATGCGTTCTGATGTACGGGAGTTGGAGGAGCCGCGAAGGGCGAATCAGCGAGGGTCTTCCGCAATGGCCCACAAGAAAAACCCGATACTCACGGAGCGTCTCATGGGTATGGCTCGGCTTGTCCGGGCATATGCTCATGCCGCCCAGGAAAACATCGCCACACCAGAGGGGAGAGACATCTCTCAATCGAGCGTGGAGCGGCATATCTTTCCTGATGCCACTTCGCTGGTGCACTATATGGCATCGCGCGCGACTGGTTTGGTGGGACGCCTCACGGTATTCAGCGATCGGATGCGTTCGCGTCTCGAAGATGAGACGCAGGGCGTGTGGGCAGGCCAGCAGGTGCGTGTAGCTCTCATGAAGCAAGGCATCTCCTACGATGCGGCGTACGAATACGTCCAACGTGCCTCGTTCGAGGCCGTGGCCCGGGAAGTGTCTTTTGTGGAGATGCTCTCGCGGATGCCTTTTGGAGACGGCAGGACTGCGCGGGATATTGTGGGAGAGGAGGTACTGGAGGGTTGCTTCGACGCAGTTTCGTATATCCATGGGGGGATTTCCCGGATATTCGAGAACGCTGAAAGGAGACAGCAATGGCAGTAATTCCGGAAGCAGTCAGAGAAACGGAAACCAGCAGGAGGATTGAAGCAGCGGGCCTCAAGCGAGTCTACCAAGGGAAGGTGCGGGATACATATAAGCATCCTCGAGATCCCCGCAAGCTGGTGGTAGTTGCCACGGATCGTATCAGCATCTTTGATGTAGTTTTGCCGACACCGGTACCCCAGAAGGGAGCTGTGTTGACGGCTCTCACTCACTTCTGGCTTACGTGTGTTTTGGCGAACTTCCGTCACCATCTTCTTACTTTCCCGTTTGATCGGGCGGAGATGGTTCACTCTGCTCTCCCTGTCAAGCAGACCTTGGTAGTTTGGAAGCTCCCTATTGTGCCCTTCGAGATGATTTTCCGGGGACACATCGGGGGATCGGTGTGGGTCCAATACCAAGAAACGGGGATGGTTGCGGGACGCCTGCTTCCACCTGATCTTGCCAAGTGGCAGCAGCTCGACTTCCCGATCTTCACTCCTTCTACGAAAGCAGAGGAAGGGCATGATGCCAATATCACGGTTCAGGAGTTTTTTGAGAACACGGAAGGATTCGGCGAGAGAGCAGCGTCCGCACTCCAAGAGGCGTATGAGCTGGCTTATGCCTATGCGCGAAGAATGGGTATCCTGATTCTCGACACGAAGTTCGAGATCGGATTACGCCCTGGGGGTCAGGTGGTTATCGCCGATGAGGTTCTTACTCCCGATTCTTCTCGGTTCACCACCATGGAGGATCTTGAGAAAGCGCTCAAGGAAGGGCGCGATCCAGTCTTCTACGACAAGGAGCCGGTGCGAAACTGGGGCCGTACCGTGGACACGCCGGCAGGAAGGGGGATCAACCTATTGGATCCTAAGAATCCTGAACACCTTGCTTTCGTGGCTTCGCTTGAAGTTCCACGCGAAATCATGGAGCAAACAACAGAGCGGTACCTTGACATCTTCCAGCGGCTCACTGGTATGTCGCTGGAGCAGTACCAAAAGGAACGTATGGGCCTGTAAGTCTATGCGTTCTCGAGAAAGATTTTTGCCGCTGGCAGCAAGCTAGCGGCTTTATTTTTTTGTTTTCCTTGTAGTCATTGACAAACTTTTATAAAAGAGTAGATTTGTTCTGTGGAGATCTCGTCGGAGGTGTTGGGAGAGGGGGATATGGAAGTTGATATTTATGTCCACCGTAGTCCAAAGCTCACGGTATGGTTTTCTGTTCGAGTGGACGATGTATGGACTCGAACAAATGTGATTCCGCTGAACGGATGGACGAAGATTGCGACTGTGCCGCAGGAACGCGTACAGTCATTCATCGATTCACAGATCAGGGCTACCTAAGGGCAGCCTTTATTTTTTAAGGTAGAATATTCCTATGGAGAAAAGAATTATCATACACCTCGACATGGATGCATTTTTCGCGGCGATAGAAGAACGGGAAAATCCGCAATTCCGAGGGAAGCCTATTGTGGTGGGTGCCGAACCCAAAGGCGGAAAGGGTAGGGGAGTTGTTTCGACAGCGAATTACGAGGCCAGAAAATTTGGCATTCATTCTGCACTGCCAATTTCCAAGGCGTACGCGCTTTGTCCCGACGCTGTGTATCTGCCGCCCAATTTCGAGCTGTACAGCAAAGTTTCCTCAAACATTATGAAGATTATCAACGAAGCTTCGGCTTTGGTGGAGCAGGTGTCGCTCGACGAGGTGTACATCGACGTGAGTTTTTTAAAAAGCTATGAGGAGGCGAAGAGAGCGGCAGAGCAGATGCGGAAATCTATTAGGGACCAAGAACAGCTTCCTTGCAGCTGTGGCATAGGGCCAAACAAGATGATTGCGAAAATGGCGTGCGAGGCTGCCAAGCCCCGCCTCGACGGCGGGCGGGCAGACGGCGTGAAGACAGTACCGGAAAACGAGGCAGAGGCATTTATCGAAAACTTGGATATCCAAAAGATTCCCGGGATTGGAATAAAAACAGCGCAGATTTTGCGTTTATCTGATTTCAAAAAAGTAGTGGACTTAAAGAAACTTTCCGAACACGACATGGAAGATTTGTTTGGGGCGCGTGGGAAGGCGATGTATGGACGTGTGCGCGGAAGAGATGAAGATCCTGTTTTGGCAGAACACGAAGTGAAGTCAATCGGAAAGGAAATTACCTTTGAGCAGGACACCCGCGATCCCGAACTGCTTATTCGAAGCTTTGAGCACTTGGCTAAGCAAGTTGCGCAAGAGGTGCGAGAGCAAGGTTTGCATTTTAAAACTGTTGGCGTGGTGTGCCGTTTTACCGGATTTGAGACCCATACAAAGGCAAAAACACTTTCGCAGCCGAGCCGGGAGGGAGCAGTGTTGCGCGCGGAAGCAATGAAGCTGTTCTTGAAATTTCTTTTGGAGAAGCAAAAACCTATCCGGCTGATTGGCGTACGGGTGCAGATTGCTCCTTTGTCTCCCGTATGATACAATAGGGGCGTATTACGATGAAGAAACTCATTATTGCGGTATTACTTTTTGGGGTGGTTGTAAGTTTTGCAGGCGGATTTTATGCTGGCCAGACTTATGGATATGTGCCGCCTATCCGAGGAGTAACGAATTTGGAAGAGAATCAACCAGAAGACGTGGATTTTTCCCTGTTTTGGGAGGCTTGGCGCGTGATCCAGGAGAAATATGTGGGTCTCGAGCCCCTGGATTATAGGGCCATGGTGCACGGTGCGATACAGGGAATGGTAAAGAGCTTGGGCGATCCTTATACCACGTTTATGACCCCCGAGGACACTAAAATTTTCTTAGAGGATATTTCGGGGTCCTTTAGCGGAGTGGGAATAGAAATCGGCATTCGTGATGATACTTTGCAGGTTATAGCTCCTTTGGAGGGTACGCCTGCCGCCAGAGTGGGTTTGAGGGCGGGAGATCACATTGTACAAATAGATAAAGATACTGCTACCGCGGATCTCACGGTTGATCAGGCAGTGTCTTTAATCCGTGGCCCGGAAGGCACAAAGGTGACACTTACTATTCTGCGAGACGGGTGGGATGAGCCGCGCGACTTTGAAATTGAGCGCGCGGTTATTAACATTCCTTCTCTTCAGTGGGAAATGAAGGATGGGGTAGTCTACGTAAAAATATTCCAATTTTCAGAAAAATTGCGAGACGATTTTCGGGACCTTCAACGGGATGCGTTTCAATCCTCCGATAAAATCGTTCTTGACCTGCGCAATAATCCGGGCGGGTTTCTTCATGTGGCGGTGGATATTGCAGGGTGGTTTTTACAAAGGGGAGATGTAGTCGTGATCGAAGATTATGGTTCCGCTGCGGATCAAGAAGTACATAAGGCAAGCGGAAGCGCGCGTTTGTACGATCACAAGGTGGTGGTGTTGATCAACGAAGGGACAGCGTCGGCCTCTGAAATTCTGGCGGGCGCCCTGCGGGATAACCGAGGAACGCTTTTAATAGGACAAAAATCGTTTGGCAAAGGTTCCGTGCAGGAGATAAAAGAATTGGAAGATAAATCTTCTTTAAAGATAACGATAGCTCAATGGCTTACGCCGAAGGGCAATCGTATCGGAGGGGAGGGTTTAGAGCCGGATATCGTGGTGGAGAAAAGCGAAGAAGACTTCAATGAAGGAAGGGATCCACAGCTTGACAGAGCTATTGAAGCGGTAAAAAATCTATGAGAGAATACAGGTTATGAAAGTTATCTTGCTTCAGGATGTCGACAAGGTGGGGAAAAAGTTTGAGATTAAAACAGTGGCGGACGGCTACGCCAGAAACTTTTTGTTTCCCCGCGATTTGGCCAAACAGGCTACTCCGGAAACTATCGAATGGTTAGAGATGCAAAAGGAACTTTTGGCTACAAAATCAGAAGAAGAGTTAAAGCACGTGCAAGGATTAGCCTCTGGCTTGGATGATCTTGAAGTGCCCATCGCGGTGAAAGTAGGGGAGGAAGGTCAACTCTTTGAAGCAATCAACGCTCAAAAAATCGCAGAACGCTTAAAAGGAATGGGGTATGAAGTGAAGAAAAGCCAAATTAAACTCCAGAAGCCCTTGAAAGAGACAGGGGAGTTCCCGGTGAGAGTTATGCTTGAACATAACCTGGAGGCAGAGATACGAGTTATTATTACCGAAGAAGAATGACGAAATTTATCTTTGTCGCGGGGGGGGTAATTTCGGGGGTGGGAAAGGGTGTCGCCACGGCATCCATCGGAAAAATTCTTCAGAGCAAGGGATTCCGTGTATCGGCAGCAAAGATTGACCCATATATCAATGTTGATGCCGGTACTCTTAATCCTTTGGAACATGGAGAAGTTTTTGTGACTTCAGACGGAACGGAATGCGATCAGGACATAGGAAATTATGAGCGATTTCTGGATCAGGATTTCGGCAGCGCCAACTATCTTACCACGGGGCGAGTCTATCAGGCAGTTATAAATCGTGAACGGAATTTGGGATACAACGGCAAGACCGTAGAAGTAGTACTTCATATTCCCGAAGAGGTGATTTCGCGACTTCAGCTTGCGGCCGAGAAAGATAAGGCCGATTTTCTTTTGGTTGAAGTGGGTGGTACTGTAGGTGATTACCAAAATCTATTGTTCCTGGAGGCGGCGCGCATGATGAAAAGGAGAATGCCAGACCAAGTTTTGTTTGTGCTGGTAACCTATTTGCCGGTACCGGAAAACATCGGAGAAATGAAAACCAAGCCCACCCAGCATGCTGTGCGCGCCTTGAATTCCGCGGGGATTCAGCCCGATATTATTATTGCGCGCGCGAAGGTGCCGGTTGATAAGCCGCGCAAGCAAAAGATTTCAGATTTTTGCAATGTGGACGCTGATGACGTTATTTCCGCTCCCGATGTGGCGTCTATTTACGAGATTCCCATAAACTTTGAAAATGACAATTTAGGAAATCGTATCTTGAAAAAATTCGGTTTGGAGCAGCGGGAGAAGGATCTTAAAGAGTGGGAAAAACTGGTCAAAAAAATCCAGGCTCCCAAAGAAACTGTTCATATAGGAATTGTAGGGAAATACTTTGAGATCGGCGACTTTACCTTAATGGATTCTTATCTTTCCGTGATTGAGTCTATCAAGCATGCCGCATGGGCGAACGGGAGAGAGCCCAAAATTACATGGTTGTCGGCAGAGCAATACGAGAAAAATTCCGGAGCGCTCCAAGAACTTAAGCAATATGACGGCATTATTGTGCCAGGAGGATTTGGGATTAGGGGAATCGAAGGGAAAATTAAAGCTATTCAGTTTTGCCGCGAAAAAAAGATTCCATACTTCGGTCTTTGCTTAGGGATGCAGCTTGCCGTTATTGAATTCGCGAGGAATGTGTGCGGCTTGAAAGACGCTACCTCCACGGAGTTTGTGAAAGATTCCAAAACGCCGGTCATTGACGTAATGCCCGACCAAAAAGTGCTTTTGGAAGAGAAGCGCTATGGAGGTACGATGCGGCTGGGAGCATATCCATGCAAGGTTAACAAAAAAACCATTGCGTATAGGGCGTATGGAAAGGAAGACATCGTAGAGCGGCACCGCCATCGGTACGAGCTCAACAACAAGTATCGGGAAGTGCTCGCCAGCAAGGGAATGGTGATGTCGGGGGTTAACGCAGAGCGTGACCTCGTGGAAATTGCGGAACTAAAAGAGCACCCATTCTTTTTGGGTACTCAATTCCATCCAGAGCTTCAATCGCGCCCCTTGCGGCCGCATCCGCTTTTTCGCGAGTTTATTAAGGCGTGTGTTACGAAAAGATCACATTAACCACTTTAGCCTCTCTGCGAGAGCGGTCGAACGCTATTTTCCTTTTTGTGGTAAACTGTACCACTCCTTCTCCCAGGGCAAAAAGCGTATGATCTTTTCCTATTCCTACGTTTTTGCCTGCCAGAAAGTGAGTGCCTCGCTGGCGCACAAGAATCTGGCCAGCTTTGGCTTTTTGGCCCGCAAAAAGCTTTACCCCAAGATATTTTGGGGCGGAATCCCGCATATTTTTCGCTGTTCCTGAAGATTTTGTTGTTGACATAATGTAATTATGGTAGCAAAAATAATAGAATTTGTAAACCCCCCTAGATATATGCTAAGAATAAAGGGAAATGAGGGATATCCTGGTAAAAATATTTGATGGAGTAAAGAGGTACGAAATTGATATAATACTCGCTATAGGGGTAGTGTTGGTTTCTTTGCTTTCGTTTGCGGTCGGCTATCTTACGGCAAAAGAGCAGTTAAAAGAGCCAATTCGAGTCGAACAGATGGAGGAATATGGAACAACAGAATAACATACCTAAACATGTGGTTCTTTTCCCCGACGGGAATCGCCGTTGGGCAAAAGAACGGGGGTTTCCAACGCTTGAAGGCCATAGAAGGGGGAAGGAGAATTTTGAAGGGTTTCTGGACTGGTGCAGGGCAAGAGGGGTAACGGTTATTACCGTTTTTGGCTTTTCGAGCGAGAACTGGAATCGCCCAGAGGAAGAAGTCCATTACCTGATGGATTTGTTTGAAGAGTATCTTGGAAATGTCAAAGATATCGAGAAATTCCAGAGAGAGGGGATTCACGTAAGCATTATTGGGCAAAAGGAACGATTGCGCCCTTCTTTGCAAAAAGTTATTGCCCATGTGGAGGAACAGACAAAAAACAACACTCGATTTTACTTAAACTTGGCTGTAAGCTACGGAGGGAAGTGGGATATTACACAAGCCGTACGCAAAATCGTCCAAGAAGGCATTCTGGCAGAAGAAATAACAGAAGATACTATTGCTCAAAGACTTTCAACCGCCGGCCTTCCCGATCCCGATCTTATTATACGCGCCGGAGGAGAAAAACGGTTTTCGAATTTTGTCCTTTGGCAGGGAGCGTATGCGGAGCTTTACTTTTGCCCAAAGTATTGGCCTGATTTTAAAGAACAGGATTTAGACGATGCTTTTGCCGAATACGCGCAGCGCCAAAGACGTTTCGGCCATTGATGTACACTAACTCGAAAATACAGGTATAATAGTAATAACGTATGAAGGTTGAATTAAAATATACAAGATTCCAGCCGACCGAAGACATTGAGGAATACGCAAGAAAGCGCATCGGCTCTTTGGAGCGGTTTTTGAAAAGCTTCGAGAAGAATCACGAGATTTGCGTATTCGTTGAGATTGCACGGGCAACCAGACATCACCGGAAGGGTGATGTGTTCTATGCGGAAGCAATGTTTGAAACCGTTCCAGGAGGCCAGCAGCTCCGCGCAGAATTTACCGGCTCAGATATCCGTTTGGCGTTGGACGAAGTAAAAGAAAAGCTCAAGACAGAAATTCGCCGCTATAAAAGCAAACTCATAGATACACGAAGAGAAGTATGAAACAGCCATTTTTAATTATCGCGATTTTTATTCTTGTCGCAGTTGTCGCCGTGATTTCCTACAAGGTTTTTCAGGATAAAGAGAATGTGCCTGCGGTCACAAACTTCCAAGAATGTGTTTCGGCCGGATACCCTGTGATGGAAAGCTATCCCAGGCAGTGTAAGACGCCAGATGGCAAAACATTCGCCGAATACATTGGTAACGAACTCGAAAAGAATGGTTTGATTCGGGTTACTAATCCGCGGCCGAATCAAACAATTGCGAGCCCGCTTGTATTGGAAGGTGAGGCAAGAGGAGTTTGGTTTTTCGAGGCTTCTTTTCCCGCCCGACTTTTCGACGGCGATGGGAACGAAATCGCAGTTGCTATAGTACAGGCGCAGGATGAATGGATGACACAAGATTTTGTGCCATTTCTTGCTACACTTGAGTTCGAAACACCAGACACTGAACAGGGCACACTGGTTTTCGAAAAAGATAATCCTTCCGGATTGCCCGAACACGACGACCGACTTATTATGCCCGTGCGTTTCTCAAAATGAAGCTGTATATCTCAAGAGAAATATTCCTGTGGTTTGGCCTGATGTTATTTGGAATTAGCGGATTTTTCCTTACCGTAATCTTTCCGCAGCCGGAAGGGTTCTATGCGTTTGTGGCAGTAGCCGCGCTCGGAGGATTCGGGGTTTCCTCCTACGTTTGGTATGCGAAGTCACGCGGCAAACAATTGGTATGCCCTTCGGGCGGCGAGTGCAACGCGGTGGTAACAAGCAAGTATTCAAAATTTTTCGAAATACGGCTTGAATATCTCGGAATGTTGTATTTTTCCATTATTTTTTTCTCGTACGTTTTTATGCTTTTGGCTCCGCAATTTTTTGAAGGCATCTTCCGCGCAGGACTTATGCTGCTTACCGCGTCGGCTTCGCTTTTTTCCGGATACTTGTTGTTTGTGCAGGCATTTCTTCTGAAAAAGTGGTGCATCTGGTGCATCCTTTCCTCAATGTTCTCGCTTACTATTTTCTTTATTGCCCTCGTCAGCTTAGGAGAGGCGATTATGTTTTTGCAGAGCGTGACAAGTTTGCTGATTATGCTTAAGTTTTTGGGTTTCGCGTTAGGTATGGGAGGAGCGACGTCCGCGGTATTTTTGTTTTTGCAGTTCTTGCGCGATTCTGACATTGATGAAAAAGAATTATCAGCTATTAAGGATGTTCTCGAACTTGTCTGGGTTGGTCTCGCGTTTTGCGTAATGAGCCAGTTTGCTCTCTATGTGGCTAATCCCACAGAGTTTGTGGGTTCATGGGTTTTTCTTGTTGAAATGATCGCTTTGTTCGTGGCGGCATTCGCAGGCGCGGTATTTATGATTATTTATGCTCCTTTCTTGGCTTTTATTCCGTTTTCTAAGATATCAAAGGACGATAGCACAGCAGGGTTTACTGTTTTGCGGCGGCCAGCACTTGTTATTGGGGCGCTTGCGCTTTTTTCGTGGTATTTTGCTTTCGCAATGAATTTTATTCCCGAATACGGCATTGTTTCTCTCTTGGTGGCTTACGGTGCGGTTCTCGCGTTTGCCTTCCTGGGAATTATGCTTTGGGAACATCAATATCGGAAAGAGTGAGAGGGGAGTATGCTCAAGTACTCACGGGAGCAATTTGAAAAAATGGTAAATCGGGCTTTGGAGAAACTTCCAGGGAAAGTGAAAAAACGCATCGAAAATGTAGCCGTGTGTTTGGAAGACCTGCCGACGCGAGAGCAGCTCGAGGAAACTGGATCGCGGCGCGGCGACATTTTGCTTGGGCTGTTTGAGGGAGTATCTGAAACTGCATGGGGGAAAGGGTTTGGCAATGTTCTCCCCAATAAAATTACTATTTTCCAGAAAAATATTGAGCGTTTTGCCGACACGCCCGAAGAAGTGGAGCGTGAGGTGCGCGCCACGGTGAATCACGAGATTGCCCATCACTTCGGCTGGAGTGATAGAGAAATCGCCGAGAAGAAGCGTGCGAGGGGTCTGCGGGCAAAGAGGAGGTCTTTGTAATACTTTTGTGGCATAGTCGTCTTGGTGCTAGAATGAGAAAGCTTTTTATTGCCATTTTCATAGGAAGCATAGTGGGGTTGTCAAACCCCACTTTTGCTATGGCTTCGGATGTGGCAAGTCTGAAGGCACAGGTGGATAAACTTATGGAGCAGGCTTTGGTCATTCGCGAGTCCTTGAGGCAGGTGATGCTTCAACAGCCCGCGCAGGCGGTCCTTGCCTCCACAGACCAAAAGCAGGTTGCTTTGCAGGTAGGCCATTGGAAGATGGAAGAAGTACCCTGGGAACTTCGGGCGTTAGACCAAGAACGGCAGGCACAGGGCGGTGGAAAAATGGAATGGGAAGTGAGCCTTGCCATAGCTCAAGAAACCGCTAAGATTCTTGAGGCTGAAGGTATCGGCGTAACTCTATTGCCCGCTATACTGCCGAGCATTTATAGGGCAGATGTTTTCGTGGCGATTCACGCCGATCAAAATCCTAGCCTTCCGTATGCTTCCGGGTTTAAGGTGGCAGCTTCAGCGTTTGACCAAAGCGGAGAAGCAAAGCGGCTCGCCCAACTTCTGGGTGAAGAGTATCGTAAAGCGACTTGGCTTACGAAGGAAAGTTATATCCCCGCATCAATGCCATATTATTATGCCTTCAACTCCAGCAAATTTTTATACGCCGTTCATCCTGCAACACCCGCGGCAATCATTGAAACGGGATACCTTCCCAACCCTCGCGATCGCGCTGTTATCCTCACTAATCCGCACATGGCCGCTCAGGGGATTGCGCAGGGGATTTTACAGTTTCTTAAGGAAATATGAAAAAACAAAACGAAATTGCGGTGTTCGGAGGCGGGTGTTTCTGGTGCGGCGAAGCAGTATTCAAAAGATTGCGCGGCGTTGAGAATGTGACATCGGGATATGCGGGTGGTACCGCAAAGAATCCTACATACGAGCAGGTATGTAGCGGAACGACAGGGTATGCAGAGGTTATCAAAGTTGAATATGACCCGAGCGTTATTTCATATGAACAGCTTCTTTCAGTGTTTTTTTCCACGCACGATCCCACGCAGGTCAACCGGCAGGGGCCGGATGTTGGGGGTCAATATCGTTCTTCTCTATTCTATACAACGAAAGAACAGGAACATATTACGCAATTGTTTATACGGCAGCTCGAAGAAGAAGGAGTGTACAAAGGCGCAATCGTTACGGAGATAAAGCCGCTCACCAATTTCTACGAAGCAGAGGTTTATCACCGAGAGTATTACGATCGCAATAGAGACGCGCCATACTGCCAAATGGTTATTGACCCGAAAATCCAAAAACTTCAGCAAAAATACGCCCATCTGCTAAAATAACACTATGAAAGATGAATGGAAGGAAAAACTTACGCCAGAGCAGTATTACGTGATGCGGGAGAAGGGGACCGAGCAGCCCTTTTCCGGTAAGTATTGGAATTCGCATGAGAAAGGAATGTACAAATGCGCCTCGTGCGGAGTTGAGCTGTTTTCTTCTGATACGAAGTTTGATTCGGGTACTGGCTGGCCGAGTTTTACTGAACCAGCGAATCTCAAGAATATCGAGCTCAAAGAGGATCTGAGTGGCGGTATGCGCAGGACCGAAGTGCAATGCAAGCGGTGCGGCTCGCATCTCGGCCATGTGTTTGATGACCTGCCTCGCCATTTGCGAAGCAAGGCGGGTGGTCCCATGGGCGGCAAGCGTTATTGCATCAATTCGGTCTGCCTTGCATTAGAAAAAGAAGACACAAACTCTTGACAGGGTTACTTGCTTATACTTTATAATAAAGACACAAAGGTCGATCGCATAATAATGCGTCATTCCATACTTCTATGCCGTACCTGATGCCCAAGGCGAAACGGGCTGAAAGGGTACTGCGTGATATTGTCTATCCAATAAGAAAGGAAGCGCTCGTGAATGAAGCAGTCAGAAAAGGGGCGTCCGAAGACATGATTGCGATGCTCGATGATTTGCCCATAGAGGCATTCGAGAGCCCCACTGATTTAAAGGTTGCAATACAAATTACCAAAAGGTAGAGAAGGCATGAAAACCCTTCAGTTCGTACGATAACTGCGGCTTGGGATCAAAATCCCAGCCGCAGTTTATTTTTTGGATTGCGAAATGCGCCCAAATATGATAGGGTAACGGGTAATTACTACCAAAGTTCTCGGTAGTATTTCTAAATGAAGGAAGGGCGGAAAGTTCCACAATTTTTCGTACGAAATATGGAGGCAGAAAACCTGCTCGAGATGTTTTTGGTTTCCGCGATTTCTACCTTTCTCCTCATTCGTTTTTATCTACAGATTACCGGATATCCACAATTGACGTTAGGGTCGCTTCACATTGCCCATATGCTTTGGGGCGGGTTTTTTATGCTTGCCGCGCTTGTGCTTGTGCTGGGATTCTTAGGAGGGTCTGTACAGAAATTCGCTGCGATTTTTGGTGGAGCGGGCTTCGGCGCGTTTATCGACGAGCTGGGTAAATTTATTACAAGCGACCATAACTACTTTTTTCAGCCCACAGTCGCCCTCATTTATATTATCTTTGTTTTACTCTATTTGGTGTTTCGATACATTGGGCAATTCCAGAGCATGACCGAGCAGGAATCTTTGGTGAATGCACTCGAACTTACGAAGGAGGCAGTGTTGCGCGGCATGGATGAGAAAGAAAAAGCGCAGCTTGCAAAGCTTATTGAAGGTGTTCCTCCCGCACATCCTGTAAGACAGGCTCTAGAATCTCTCGCGCAGAGATTGTCAGCGGTCGCGCCAAAAGAAAATCTGTACGAGAAAGGGAGAAAGTTTATCCATAGGTTTTACACGAAACTCGTGCAAACTCCGCAGTTCTCGAAGGTGGTCGTTCTTGTGTTTATCTGGAATTCGCTTTTTGCGATAGTGCAAATATTGTTGGTTGTATGGCGCGCGCGCGGATTCTCGCTCGCATGGGATTTTTCGGATATTTCTTTTTTCGAGGTGGGAGAGTTAATCTCGTCTGCTGTCGCGGGCTTGCTGGTAGTGGCGGGAATAATTCAGATGCGCCGCTCGCGGCTTGCCGCATATCATTTCTTCCGCTCCGCGGTCCTTGTTTCGATATTCTTGGTTAATGTGCTGCTATTTTTCCGAGAAGAACTTGGCGCTCTCGCCGGGCTCGCGGGTAACATTGTGCTCTTGGGAATTTTGGACTACGTGATTCGTGAGGAAGGAGCTATTAAGAAAAACATACTCTATGAAAAATTACAGCAAAGTAGGGGGTAAGGCAGGGAAGCCCGCGTACCGTACGCCTTCGAGCTTTCGGTATCGCAAGATTGTGCGGGCTCAAAATCTTGCCAAGCGCTCCGAACACTCCCGCCCAAAGTCCTAATACAGTGTGCGACATTTGTGGTTCGCTTAACCTTCTAGTAGAGGAATCTTCGCGATAGATAGTTTTTCTCAATCCCTAAATCTTATCAGATATGGCCAGGGTATTTAGTTTGCGGGCTGGACGGGGTTGACAAGGCCGGTTGATATTGTTTTAATGAAAGTGGGAGAACCTTTCAAAAATTAAATATTTTCAATGGGAATCTTTAAAATCTAAAGACATTTTGATTTTCACTGAAAGTATTTAAATTAATGTAGTTCCATGGAGCCGATTCAAATCATCAGAAAATCTGCAGATGGATCAACATGGAGGTATGCGGTTCTCCTCGGACATGATTCAGAAGATGTCGGGTTTTTGGTAAAGGTAGACCGCCAGCATTGGGAAACGCTTACTGGTGGGCGAGTGTCACCCGAGGATCTCATAAAAAAATGTTTTCGTTTCTTGCTAAAAAAGCAGTCCAAATATTCTATAATGCGGAGTTTTGATGTGTGGGAAGTGCAGCGAAAGTTTCCCGACTTCGCGAAGGAACTATAACACAATTTAGGTGTATTGCCGCGGAATTCGCCAGAGAGGTGGTTTTTTGATAGAATACACAAATGATTATATCTTACGAAGATTTTGCGAAGGTTGATATTAGGCTGGGGAGAATAGTAGAGGCAGCAGATTTTCCAGAAGCCAGAAATCCCGCCTTTAAACTTAAGATAGATTTTGGACCGGAAATCGGCACAAAATCTTCAAGCGTGCAAGCGGTGGGCGCTCACACCAAAGAAGAATTGCAAGGTATGTTAGTGTGTTGTGTTGTCAATTTTCCGCCCAAGAAAGTCGCAAACTTTGAATCTGAAGTATTAACATTGGGATTTAAGAATGCCGAAGGTTTAGGCTGGATATTGATTACGCCCGCAAAGATAAGCGTGGAGCTTGGCAGCAAGCTTAAATAAAAAAGTGAAAGAAATCCTTAAGCTCGCCATTGCGATCGCGGTTTGCCAGATTGCCGGCGTTGTAGGTTCGATTTTTACGGTGTCCGCAACCCCCACGTGGTACGCGCAGCTTGCAAAGCCTTTTTTGACACCGTCTGGCTGGGTGTTTGGCCCCGTGTGGTTTACGCTCTACACGTTTATGGGTATCGCGCTGTATCTCGTATGGAGAAAGAGAACAAAAGAACAATGCCATTGCGCAGCTCTCCGATTGTTTTTTTTCCAATTGGCGCTCAACGCTTTGTGGTCGTATCTCTTTTTTGGACTAAGAGAGCCATTACTCGCGTTATTCGGTATTGCAATATTGTTTCTCGTGATCTTGGCAACCATATGGCAGTTTTGGGGCATTAGTAGGGGAGCTGCGTATTTGCTGCTTCCATATGCTGGTTGGGTTGCTTTTGCCGCGTATCTCAACTATTCAATCTGGCAACTGAATTCATAATTTCTTCATCGGAAGAAAAGTAGTAATATGAAAATAGGGGAAAGGTCGAGACAGAATTTCAAGCAATTACTATGAAACCAATAGGTAAGGTTACTCATTACTACGGAAAAGCAGGAGTAGCAATTGTTAAGCTCCAAGATGAACTCAAGCTAGGAGATCACATCAGAATAGAAAAGGGAGATCATGTGTTTGAGCAAGAGGTGACCTCGATGCAAAAAGATTATAAGCCGATCGAAAGAGGGGAGGCAGGGGATGAAGTAGGAGTAAAAGTTTTGGAAAAAGCGTCCGAAGGAGCTCTCGTAGGTATTTTAGAAGGAACATAGCAATATTCTGCTTGGAAGCAAAGCAAAAGAACCGTGTTACGGGGAGGATTTTCAGATTAAATATTGTGCGACATTTTGAATATGGAAGATACCGGGCTTGAAAACCCGGTATTATTGTCCTTGCGATTTGAGATTTTTGCCGCTGTGATATTGTCTGTGTATATCGCGCAATCTTTTGTTGGTTACGTGCGTATAAATCTGCGTAGTCATAATATTTTTGTGGCCGAGAAATTCCTGAATGCTGCGTAAGTCCACGCCTTGTGAGAGGAGGTCCGTAGCATAGGAGTGGCGGAGCGTATGAGGAGTAGTAAAGAAGGGTACTCCGGCCTTGAGGGCGTATTTTTTGATGATTCGCTCGATGGAACGAGCGGTGAGTCGGCTTTCCTCTTGGGTACGCCCCCTATAGTTGATGAAAAGGGCCTTTTGTTTGTCGCCGCGAGTTTTAAGATACTTTTTGAGCCATTCTAGAGCGCGTTCTGAAAAATACACTGTGCGAGGCCGCGAGCCTTTGCCAATGATGCCAAGCTCAAAATCCTGTTTGTCCAAAACAGAATCAAACTGTTCGCGGTTGAGACTTACGAGCTCCGCAATACGCAATCCCGTTGAAAACAATGTCTCTAGAATGGTTTTATCTCGCAATCCAGTAGGGTTTGAAGCATCCGGGGCGTTGAGCAGTTTTTCTACCTGTTCTAACGTAAGGAATTTGATGGTTTTCTCATTTTTCGCGTCTTTTGGGAGGGTTACTTTGTCCGGAGGCAGGGAAACTATGTCCTTGGCCAAAAAATAGCTTAGAAGGGCTCGTAGGGCTATTAAATAGTAGTTTTGAGTCAGTTTCGCCAGCATTTTTCCGGTTTCCGGGCTCTGATGGCGGGAAAGGTATAGTCGATACTGCCAGACATCATCTGCAGTCAATTCATGGGGCTTGAGTTCTGACTTAGAGGTATGATTCAACCAGTCAGTAAACTTGTGCAGGTATCTATCATAATTGTGTTGCGTATTATTAGATAATCCGCGCTCAACTTCGCAGTAGTCTAAGAAATCTTTGATATGGTTGGGTATTGGCTTTGTGGAATTTTTCATAAAAGGGGAGGGATTTTATAGAGGGTTTGTATAGAAGCTGCTCCTTATTGTCGGTTTACCTACATTGTACGACATTGTATAGGTTTATAGTAGTAACTCCCCTTTCGCTTGTCAAACTTGGTATTAATCTTTGTGGAAAAGGGTACGGAAGCGCTCCCAGAGGCCTGTTGCAGTACCTTGAGCCCCTCCCTTGAGCTCCTGCTGTAATTCTTCTTTTTCTTTCTCGAGTTCTTGCTGAATAATAGGTGTTCTTTTTTCTACTTCTTGCCCGAGAAGTTCCTTTACGCGGTCAGTTATAGTTTGAAGCGTGGGTGAAATCCGTTTTTCCCACACCTCTGCCTTGATCCATTCTCCCATTCGCCGCCACAGCGGAATTACTTCATCATTCCACGTCTTTGCAATCGCCCGCGGTATCGCCTCAATGATTTTGTCGCCTATGTTCAAGACACCTTCTTTCGCACCCTCAATCGTATCTGGAGCCTGAAAAACGGGATCGGTTTGAGCAAGCCCGAATGTTGGCACTACGATAGAAAGGAAAATAATGAGAAAGGTAAAATGTCGCACAATATAAACTTTCTAAGGTTAAGCCTTAGATATAGTTATTGCTTGTTTTATTCGTTGGAGTGTTTGTTCTTTGTCAAGAATTTCCGCTATTTCAAAAGGCCCTGGTGAAGCTTTCTTTCCGGAAAGCGCCACACGGAGAGGCCACAACATATATCCTCGATTTTGCATTTTTTCGGCTTCGAGCATGAGAATTTTTTCAAGATTTTCTTTGGTCCAGTCGCTCTCCCCTACCCCACCGATCAACTCATGTATTTTTTGCAGCATTTCTTTTGTTTGTTCAGTTGTCGCCTCTTTCCAACAGAGCAATTCTTTGGGATATTCGAGTGCATCTCTAAAAAAGAAATCCGCGAGTTCGGCGATTTCAGAAAGCTTTTTTAACCGTTCCTGGTATAGAGCGACAATCTCTTTTTTCTTTTCGAAATCCATCGGATACTCAGGAAGATACGGTTTGCATATTTCGGTAAGTTCTTCAAGCGGCATTTGGCGAATATATAGACCATTGATCCAGTCCAAGCGTTGCAAGTTGAATATGGCGCCGCCCTTTTGGATGCGTTCCAAGGAGAATTCTTTAATGAGTTGTTCTATGGAAAAAATTTCACGCTCGTCTCCCGGATTCCACCCCAAAAGCGCGAGAAAATTCACCACAGCTTCCGGCAGATACCCTTGCTCCCGGAATTTCCGGATCGAATTATCACCATGGCGTTTGCTTAACTTTGTTCGGTCTTCCCCGAGCAAGAGAGGTAAATGTGCGTATTGTACGCCGGGAAGTGCGAGGGCTTGCTGAATAAGAATTTGCCGCGGAGTATTGGCGATATGCTCTTCTCCCCGGATCACATGCGTGATTTGCATTTCAAAGTCATCTACCACTACTGTGAAGTTATAGAGCGGTGTTTTCAGGTCTTTCGCGATTACCGCGTCACCGAGCAGATTGGTATCGAACTTGATTTCGCCTCGAATTAAATCTTGGAACGCAATGATTTTTGGTTCCAGGACAAACCGGATTACTCCCCGCTCCCCTGCCGCGAGACGTTTCTCCTGCTCTTGCCGAGAGAGAGCTCTGCACTTTCCTTTGTATCGTGGAGCTTCACCCAAACTCATTTGGTGAGCGCGTTGCGCTTCAAGCTCTTCTGCGGTGCAGAAGCACCAATAGGCATGTCCTTCTTCCAAGAGCTTGGTAAGATATTTCTTGTATAGTTCTGTCCGTTCACTTTGCCGATAGGGTGCGTACGGACCTCCCTTTTCTATTCCTTCATCCCATTCCAAACCCAGCCAACGAAAGTTGTCGAGGATATCCTGTTCGTATTCTTTCTTGGAGCGTTCTTTGTCTGTGTCTTCAACCCGCAAGATAAAATCACCACCTTCT
This sequence comes from Candidatus Wildermuthbacteria bacterium, assembly GCA_016181405.1. Lineage (GTDB taxonomy): Bacteria > Patescibacteriota > Minisyncoccia > Minisyncoccales > UBA10102 > O2-01-FULL-48-27b. Next base: position 173,945 of record JACOZJ010000003.1, on the reverse strand, counting down.
TTTTTGGCAAAAAGATAATTGAACAACGCAGTCCTTGCGTTACCCATATGGGCAAACCCGGTGGGAGAGGGCGCTATTCTTGTACGTACTTTTCCGTTCATCGTTGGAGATATGATAATAAATAGTCTGCAATGATGCGGGCCGCATCGGGTTTGGCAAACCTGAGTGCGGCTTCAGTCATGCGTTGCGTTTCCATTGGGTCAAAGACTACGCTGCTCACGCGCTCCAAGAAAAAGTGGGGCTTCAAATTTGCTTCCTCCAGTACGATGGCGGCTCCCGTGTTAGTGTAGGCGTACGCGTTTTCTACCTGATGGTTCTGCGCGGATTCCGGAAGCGGAATAAGTATGCTTGGTTTGCCAAGCGCGGCGATTTCGAAAATGCTTCCGGATCCCGCGCGGCTCACAATGAATTCGGCCGCGGCGTATGCGTGCCGGAGTTCGTTTTCGTTCAAAAAAGGCACTGGGTGATAATAAGGAAGATTTGCTTCTGATATAACAACTTTTGCTTCTTCGTCCACCGTCCGGAAATTTGCCTCCCCTGTTTGATGAATAATTTCAAATTGCGAAAGCGCCGTGTCGAGTATGGCTAGAAGCATGTCGTTGATGCGTTGGGCGCCCTGGGAGCCGCCCATAATGAGAAGAACGGGTTTGTCGCCCACGAGCTGAAACCATTGCGCAGCTTCCGCGCGGGAGCCAGTTAGTAAACGATTGCGAATCGGGTTTCCTACTAACAGGATTTTTTTGGGTGGAAATTGGCGAGTAAAGGGAAAGGAAGTGAAGATTTCCAATGCGAACTTTTCTGCGGCTAAATTGGCTTTACCGGGTACGATATCTGATTCATGGAGGAAGACTGGTACGCGGAGCAGTTTTCCCGCAACCGTGGCGGGAATTGCTCCGTATCCTCCCTTACTAAAGATGAGATCTGGAGAGAGGAAAAAGAGGATTTTAAACGCTTTACAGATTCCCAAGGGAACGACAAAAAGCATATCTCTGAGATTGTGGAAGAAGGTGCCGATGCCTTTGTTTCTTCTGAACTTCCCTGCTTTCACAGTGAAGGCTTGTATCTCCTCTTGAGAAAGTAAAACATCCCCAAACCTATCTTCGGGGCCCATGTAATATAATTCCATGTCTTTGCCTGGGTAGCTTCGTTTTAACTCTCTGGCAACGGCAATAATGGGAAGAATATGTCCTCCGGTTCCTCCTCCGGCAAAAAGGATTTTCATGAAGCTTTTTCGGGAGCATGGCTCCCTTTAGATATATTAAGCAAAATTCCCACGGCGAGCAACTCGGTTGCTAGTGCAGAGCCTCCATAGCTTACAAATGGCAATGGAATACCCGTGAGCGGAAGAGCTCCGATATTGGATCCGATGTGTACCCCAGCTTGCAAAAAAATCCAGACACCGATGCCTGCAGCAGTCAGGCTGCTGAACCGGTCGCTTGTGCGCCGTGCAATGAGGAACACGCGCCAAGCGAAGAGGACAAAAAGCGATATAAGAAGCATACTTCCCAGGAAACCGGTTTCTTCCGCGAATATGGCGAAGATAGAATCGCCAATAGGTTCGGGGAGCGTGCCGAATTTCTGGAAACTCATGCCGAGGCCTACGCCAAACAAGCCGCCAGAACCAATCCCAATGAGCGCTTGAGTCAATTGGTATCCTTTGCCGAGCGGATCGAGGGAGGGATCGAAAAACACGCGAAGGCGGTCCATCCGATAAGAAGCCAAGAAGAGCAGGGCGACAAATGCGCCAAGTCCGAATCCCACTAAAGCAAAGCTGTGCCACAACGGTGTTCCAGCCAGGAAATACATGATAAGACCGGTAGCCGCAATAACTCCCAGTGTGCTTGCGTTGGGCTGGAGAATTAAAAACGCGCTTATGACCGACATAATAGTTGCAAACGGCACCAATATTTTTACGAATGATTCTCCCTTCGCAGATGAGGTGCGGGAAGCCAACCAGGAAGCCATATACAGAATAAACGAAAGCTTTAAGAGCTCTGATGGCTGGAATGAAAATCCGGCGAAGTAAATCCACCGACTGGCACTTCCCACTCCTCCACCTATGCCGGGGATAAACACCAAGGTAAGCAGGAAAATGGTAAAGGCCAAGAAAAGAATCCCCCATTTTTTGAAAAATGAAAGAGGCGTGAAGAACGCTGCCGTTCCAAGGATGAGCCCTGGTATGATACCAACCAGAAATTGATGGCTCAAGTAATAGAAGCCCATGCCGGTTCGCTGAAGCGAAAAAGAGGAAGATACGCTTGCTAAAATCAGCACGCCTACGGTGAGAAGTACTCCGCATACAAGAAGCAGTATAAGATCAGGAGTGCGCTTTTTTGCCATAGCGAATCACAAGATTTTTGAATTCATCGCCGCGTTCTTTATAATCGCGAAACATATTGAAACTGGAAGCTGCGGGAGAAAGAAGACATATGTGGCCCTTCGGAGTACGTTGATAACTTAACTCTACTGCTTCTGCCATAGTCTTCACATGAAAATCGTCCGGCAGGCGTCCGGGATGTTGCGATTTTTGATCTGCTTGTAGCGCCTTAAGTTCACGCCAGATTAATTCTCCGGTTGTCGGGAGAAGGATGAGGTTGCGGACTTTACTTTTGAGGATTCGTTCTGCTAATACATGGAAGGGTATCCCCCGGTCGTATCCTCCCGCAATAAGCGTGGCAACTTTGTTCCCCAACAGATCGAGAGCCGAGATGGTAGCCTCCGGAATGGTGGCAAGAGAGTCATTGTAAAAGGTAATTCCCTTGTAGGTTCCCAGACGTTGAAGGCGATGAGGCAAGGGCTTGAAGTGTTCGAGAGTTTTTTCTACTTTTTCTTTCTGAATACCGAAAAGTTTTGCGACTAGGAACACTGGTTGGGGGGCTGCGACGAAAGGCGCATTCTTTTTCCGTTTAGGTACGTAAGGGATGGGTTTTGCTTTCGATTTGAGCGCGATGTTTTTTACGTATTCATTGGATTCATTGAAGATAAGGTAGTCGTTTTCGGTTTGGAACTTGGTGATGTTTGCTTTCGCTTCCGCGTAAGCCTTGAAAGTTCCGTGTCGGTCGAGGTGCTCTGCATACAAATTGAGAAACACAGCAAAGTGCGGGCTTTGAGTAATTGTTTCGAGCTGGAAGCTTGAAAGCTCATACACGAACACGTCATCGCTCGTTGCTTCATCCAAAAATTGCAGGACAGGTTGTTCAATGTTACCTATGAGATGCGCTTTGATTCCCCCACTCTTCAGGACTTCGTAGATGAGCGAGGCTGTCGTACTTTTGCCTTTGGTGCCGGTTACGCCTACAATAGTACCCGGACAGTTGGAAAAGAAGATGTTGGTTTGGGAAGTAAGGGTTTGCTGCTTTTTGCGGTAAGGTTTTAGAGCAGAAACCGGAATGCCGGGTGATTTGATGATTACGTCATACTTGTTGGCCTGTTTTAAATAATCTGAGCCGAAATAGATTACTACTTTATTGTCTGTGTTGATCATCCTTTGAGTTTCGGGCGGCAGTTCCGTAAATTCTTTTTTGTCGGCAATCCCAAGGCTTTTTTCGGGAAAATGCTTCCGTAAAAACAAAAAGGAGTCCTGCCCCTCACGGCCAAACCCTACGAGAAGAATTTTTTTATCTTTGAGATTAGAAAGTAGCATGACAATTCACCTTCTTATCCTAGCACGGATTTGAGCTCTTTTTCCAGACGGAGTGGCAATGCGTGGACAGTATTCCAGCTTTTCAGCATTTGTCGTGATTCTTGCGGCAGATGGAGGTGTTTTTTTGCAATATGCTGGCGAAAGTGTTTCAAAAGCGTTGGCAAAGGCGGATATGTTTTTTGCAGACTTAAGTAAAAAGCAGCCAAACTTTCTTTGGTGGTGCCAACGCATTCAAAAGGTTTGAACTTTCGCTCCCCTGCTAACTCTTCCATGAGTGGTATGAGATTTGCGTCTTCAAATAGGTTTGAGCCAAATATGTTTACCAATTGTTCTGTTCCCACAAATGGATAGAGGCTCGCGAACACAAACAAGCATTTCGAACATTTACCACACCATTTTTCTGCAGGTTTGCGGGTGCCAGAGTGGGTTTTGTGTGCTTCGTTGCAGCTTAGAAATGTCGCAAAATATTTAGGATACTGCGAAAACAATTTTGCGATTTGCAGTTCATATAGAGGTCGGAGAAAGCTAAAGTATTCAATGTCTTTGGCTAAATATTTTTTACTGTACGCGCGAAACTTTTTCTCAAATTCCCATGACTTGGAATATTGATGGTTTACGATGCTTCCGAGATAGTTCACATTTCCTTCATTTGAGCTTCGTTCGTTGGAAAGCGCGATATACTGGTAATCGAAAAGCGTGGCGCATGAAACCGTGAGAAATGCAAGATATGCGGAAAACGGAGTGTGGCCATTGAGGTAGCCCTTGCGATTTAACTCAAGCAATGTGGAGTCAATCTCGCGATCGACAACTATGGGATTCGTTTCGCCCGCTATGCGGAGAATCGCAAGCTGTTCCTTTTTCGGGTTTAGCACAAATGGCTGGATTTTTTGTTTACCCTGAGCTCCTCGAGTCTGAGCCTCGGAGTCAAAGACTTGTCGAAGGGCTTTCTTCAGAATTTCGTATGTGACAATAGCATCTTTTCCTCCCCCGACGGGCACCAGCGTTTGTGCGGGGACAGTCCTAGCACAAGCTTGTGCTAGGACTGTCCCCGCACGGCCTACGCGGCTGGCGGTAGTGATGGTAAGAAAATTTTTGTTTGTGAATTTAATTTTGTTCTCGTAGAAATACTGCCCCATTCCTCTCATAAACAAATCATGCCACCAATTGATCTGCGTTTTATCCAAGTATCCTGCTTCTACGATAATTTTCGGGGATGCCGTTGCTTTCCAATAGCTCGGCATTTCTGCCAGGCCCAGATGGAATACGAAATTTTGCAATGCTTCATCCCCTACCCTCTTTATATCTCGCTGTGAAATGTTTTTGATAACAATCTTCGGATGAAATGAAATGTCTGGTGGCCCGCCTGCCGGCGAGGCAGGCACCTCAAAATCAAAAGAGATATACAAATTTCCTTCTTTCAACACGTATGAGTATCCCCTATAAATAAATAAAGGATATTTTTTCCTTAATTCCCCTACCCCCATGTCATTACTTTACTTTTGCAAACTGGTAATCATCCAGTAATTTGCCGTTTTTCATTACATTTTTCCTGATAAGCCCTTCGAACTTATAGCCGCTTTTTTTGAGAACGTTCATTGAAGCTTTATTGAATGGATACACGCAGGCATAAATTCTCCGCAATTTTAGTTTTTCAAAGCCAAATTTTGTAACAGCCCTTACGGCCTCGGTTGTAATCCCCTGCCCCCAGTATTTTTCTCCGAGCCAATAGCCTATCTCTGCTCTGTGATTTTTTTCTACGTCATCGAATCCAATTCCGCCTATCAATTCTCCGTTCATTTCAATAACAAAGTTTACCGATTCTGGGTTTTTTTGTTTCGCCAGCTTGCGGTTTTTCGCAATCCATTGCTTCGCGTCTTGTGCAGTATAGGGATACGGAATATGCAAAGTCGCACGATAAACCTTCTTGCTGTTGATATTCCTCACAAGCGCTTCTTCGTCTTCTCCCCTGTATGGACGCAATAAGAGCCGTTTTGTTTTAATCGTGTATCGCATATTAGCCTATGAGGCGGATGGCGACGCCCACGAGGGCAGCGACAACCCCAACTACCCAGAATCTCATGGTAACTTTGTGGGGAGGCCAACCTTTGGCTTCAAAATGATGATGGATGGGAGCCGCCAGAAACACTTTCTTTTTGCGGAATTTTTTGGAAAGCAACTGAATAATCACGGAGGCGGATTCTGCCACGAGGAGAATTGCGATAATGGGAAGCACGAAAACGGAATCGGTGAGAAACGCAACCACCGTAAGCGACGCGGTGAGCGCCATCATGCCGGTCTCTCCCATGTAGAAGCGCGCAGGCGGAATATTGAACCACAAAAAAGCTAAAATCGCCCCCGCCACCACGAAGCAAAAGGCCGCAAGATCGATTTGCCCCCGTGAGAACGCAATAACACCATATGCTCCGAATATGGAAGCAAACGTGCCGCCGGAAAGCCCGTCTATGCCGTCGATAACCCCTCCACTGTAGGTGGCAAGCATTACAATTACGAATAGCGGAATGTACAGAATACCAATGGGTAAATCTCCTACTCCCGGAATATGGATGGTGCTCCATCCAAGTTTGTAAAAAAACCACGAGGCCGCCACAAGGCCGATGAGCGACACAAGCGCAAAGCGGTATTTTAGATGGAGCCCTCCCGCTACATATTTGCCGAGACGATCCCAGAGAAGTTTGGAAAATCCCTTGGTAGGTGGAGCAATAACCTGCATGATGTCGTCAAGAAATCCCACGGCGCCTGCGGCTAAAAGTGTGGCCAAAGGAAGCCAGGTTTGTCCTCTGCTTAAAAAACTGAATTTTTCCAGCCACCAGATTTGCGTAGAGGCGAGAGCAAAAAAGAGAAGCGCCACGGCAGGAGGGGTTAGCCAGATGAGCACGCCGCCAAAGCGGGGTGTTTTGACTTCACCTTCTCCATGGAACTTCTGGAAAAAAGGCACTTCTCCTCCGCCGAGCGCTTCTGTCCGTACGGTTTTCCGCCAAAGGCGGTGTGTATACAGGGTATGTATCAAAAAAGGCGTGACACAAAACGCCAGCAAAAAGCTTGTGGTTGCAAGAGCCGCAATTTTTAAAACGCTTAAGGTGAAGTTAATTTCCATTGGTATGCTTGCAAAATCCACTGCAAAAGCTGGCGCATCTCGGCGAACCTTGCTTCCGATCCCAAGATTACGTTTATAATATACCCATCAGCTGACGGGCTTTCGACCACGAACAAAAGGGTTTCTCTCGCGAGCGGCGTTGTCCCTGTTTTGCCGCCAAAAGTTCTGCCGGGCCAATCGTAGTATCCTAAAAGTTCGTTCGTGTTTCGCATGGTATGATGAAATCTTCCATTGGGGCTGACGAGTGCAAGTTCGCTTTGGCTTAAGATATCAAACACTTGCGGATAGCTTTGAAACAAATAGCGTGCGAGTTCAGCAAGGTCCTTTGAGGTGGACTTATTGGTGTATTGGGCTTCATCGAGTCCGGTGGGATTCACGAATGAGGTGTTTTGTAAATTCAGGCGTGCAGCTTCCTCATTCATCAACCCTATGAAAACCTTAGGTTCTTTCGCCTCTGCAAGGGCTTCAGCTGCGTCGTTGCTCGATTCCATTAAGGCAAGATACAGCAAGTCTTTTACCGTGAACACCTCTCCTGCGCGCAGCTGGCCGGCCTCACCGGGAGTTTCAAGAACTTTTGGAGTTATGGTGATGTGTTGGTCCAGTGGATAATTTTTTATCGCCACCAGCGCGGTCATGAGTTTGGTTATGCTTGCTATAGGCAAGGGCATATTACTGTTTTTTTCAAAAAGAACTTTTGTCGTGCCATTTTCTTTGACATAAAGCGATAAGATCGAGGCGGCCTGTGGCTCCAGTGGCGCAACTTTCTTCTTCGCAAGCGGATATGCGTCTTGAAGTTTTTGTTCAAGCTCGAGTGTGTTCGAGGTGGCTGCTAATAACTCTGGGTTCGTGTATAGCTCGCGCAGGAAAAAGAATTGTTCCAACTCCATAGATAGTGTGTTTATCCCCCACCAGACAGCTACGCTTCCAGTGAAGGCAGCGAAGAAAACTTTGAGATTTCTGTGCATCATTTTTCTTTCTGGACGCGGAGATGAAGCTCGCGAAGCTGGTTTTCTGCAAGTTCGCTGGGACTGTTCATCATGAGGTCTCGACTATCTCCTGTTTTCGGAAACGCAATAACCTCGCGGATGGTGGGTTCTCCCTGGAGAAGCGAAATGAGACGGTCGAGCCCGGGGGCGATGCCTCCATGCGGAGGAGCTCCATATGAAAAAGCTTGGAGCATGTGCCCAAAGTTTTCCTGGATTCTTTCTTTTTTGTATCCCATAATTTCAAAAACCTTTTCGAGGGCTTCAGAGGTATGATTGCGGATACTTCCTCCTCCAACTTCAAGGCCATTTAATACGATATCGTATTGGGTCGTGAGAATAGTACCAATATTTTTCTGCTCCATAAGATTTTGCATGTATTCTGGCTTTGGAGCTGAAAATGGATTGTGAGTGAAGGTCCAACCGCCCTGCTCACTTTTTTCAAAAAATGGGAAATCAACTACCCAGCAAAATGCGAGAAGATCTGGATTTTTTTGATCTTTTCTGATATCGGGGCGGTCGGTTTCATATTTCGCCATCGCCTCTTGATACGTTAAGCGAGGGAAAGGAATTTCTTGTATTTCTTTTTTGGGGTATAGGGTTTTGACGAGATCTATGAGAAGTTCTTCGGTTAACGCCATTACGTCTTCTTGCTCTACAAAACTCATTTCCAAATCCAGCTGGGTAAATTCCGGCTGGCGGTCTGCTCTGGGATCTTCATCGCGGAAACACCGCGCAATCTGGAAGTATCTCTCAAATCCTGCAATCTGAAGAAGCTGCTTATACTGCTGGGGGCTTTGGGGAAGAGCGTAAAATTTCCCTGGATACAATCGCGAAGGAATCACGTAGTCGCGCGCGCCTTCAGGCGTTGATTTTGTGATAATTGGAGTTTCAATTTCGATAAAATCTTTTTTTCGAAGGAATTCTCTGATGAAATGGATAACTTCGTTTCGAGCTTTTATGTTTTGGTGGAGGCGTTTTCTGCGTAAATCCAGATAGCGATATTTAAGACGCGCCTCCTCCCCTATTTCGTATCCGTCCGTGTCTATGGGTATGGGAAGCGTTTTTGCCTCTCCGAGCACTGTGAGTTTTGTAGCGGAAATTTCAATGGCGCCGGTGGCGAGGTTGGGGTTTTTGAGTTTTTCAGGGCGTTCTTGCACCATACCCTCAATTTCTACCACCCATTCTGATTTCACAGCTTGCGCCGCTTCGTAGGCAGCGGGCTCTCCGGAAGAAAATACTGTTTGTACTATTCCTTCTCTGTCGCGCAAATCAAAAAATACGATTTTGCCGTGGTCGCGCCTTGTTTCCACCCATCCCGAAATCTTCACCTTATTCCCCTTCTGGCTTGGGGTTTCCGATGTGAGAATGCGTTTCATTGGTGGAGTGTATCACAAATCCGCCAGAATGGGAATGTTTTACTCTGAGCGAGGTCGAAGAGTTATTTCACGTATTCTTTTACCTTTGAAACGATTTCTTGAGGCGTATAGTTTGTTTTCAAAAGGTAGTCTTGGGCGCCGAGGCGAAACGCGTCGTCCTTCATGCGGAGATCGTCGAAGTTTGAAAAGGCAATAACAGGAATGGAAGCGAGCTCCGGGTGCACTTTCCTCTGCTCAAGAAAATAAATGCCACTATCCCCTGGAAGGAGGATGTCGAGCAGAATAAAGTTTGGTTTCTCGGCCCTCGCGATCCCGATTGCTTCGTGGGCGGTTTTGGCTGTTGCCACCCGAAAGCCTTCTTTCTGGAAGACTTCCTGATACATTTCCGACAGCAATTCTTCGTCTTCCACAATGAGTATTGTCTTCTTCTCCGATTTTTTAGGCATATTCTCATTGTGGAATCAATCTCCTATCTTGTCAAATCATTTTGAACTGGGGTATAATAACCGTATGGGTGACGTGATTCTCGTATTAGCGTTGATGATCGTTATAATTCCCCTTTTACTGGCATTCGATTTTATAGGTCTTGGGGCAATGTTGATTTTTGCTGTCATAGTTTTTCCCCTCCTCTTTCCCATCAATCCTGGTCCTCCCGCCCACGGCGGCTAAACGTATGAAGGAAATCTTTTTGCTTATGCTTGTTGCAGTAGTGATTGCGGCGAGCGTAGTGCCTTTTTCAGTCCAAGCTCAAGCGATAGCAGAGTTGCAAGCGCAAATTCAATCGTTGCTCGCCATTATCAACCAACTGCAAGCGCAGTTAACTATATTGCAGGGTGGAGCGACAGGAAGGGTTGCGGGAATTCCAGCGGGGTTTGTGTTTGCGCGAGATCTTGCGCAAGGTTCTTCTGGTACAGATGTAATGTATCTGCAAATGTTGTTGAACTCCAACGCCGCAACACGTGTGGCAACGGCGGGCCCAGGTGCACCGGGACAAGAAACCCAATTTTACGGATCTTTGACTGCAGCTGCAGTGCGTAAATTTCAACAGCTGCATGCGAGCGAGGTTTTAACTCCGTTTGGATTGACCGTTGGGACAGGATACTTTGGTCAAAGCGCGAGAACTCTGGCGAATTCTCTTGTGCTGCCGTCATCCTCCGCAGTTCCAACACAAGTGCCAAAGTCGATCCCCACCTCAACTTCCGTACCAACTCCACAACCGTTTGTGCCAACTTCGACGCCTTTGCCAACGTCCACCCCGACACCAACACCGACTCCTACATCCACACCTACACCAACTCCGACTTCGACTCCAACGCCCACCCCTACTCCTACGAGCGCAGTGCAGACCGAATTTTTTGTAAAGCCATATCTTGTGTATCCAGCAGACAAACCAATGTATCCAGAATATGAAACTGCTGTAAATCAATACCTCCAGGAATTGCAAAGTTGGTACAACGGCAAAGTAGGAAAGACATTTCGCATGAAACCACTTCAAGTGGTGCGAAGTTCATACAATTACCTTACGATGCGCTGCGGTGAAACTCCAAACCAGAGTTGCATAGACGATCCCGCCAAATTTGAAGGCAACTGGGGAACGTTTATGAACAAAGCGATCCACAACGGAGTGGAACAGTGGGAAGAGCAAACAATCGCTTTAATTTTTAGCGCTGGCGGCGGAGGATATGGCGGAGCAAATCTGTACTCGAATTATACGGGATTTGCCATTACTGGCGACTGGGTGTTAGAGCCGATTTCGGGCGTGCAAAATACCTGGGGTATCCCCTGCTTTTATAGCTCTGGTTGGCAATGCACAGGCGGAGTACCCAAGGGAACTCCTGCGCATGAGTTGGGCCACGCATTTGGTCTCCCCCATCCTGGATCGCAATACGCGGGGCAAACAATTATGGAATGGCACGGCGACTATCCACAGGTTGGATTTCTTTCCCAAGAGATCCAACTTCTCCGACAATCCCCCTTTTTTGAACCGTAAGTAATACAATTTGTCGATTGTGTATCCGCCAGATAAGTCAATATACCCAGAATAAAGATGCTACTTTTATCCTAAATAAGGGAATATATGTGTTAAGATTGATTGACATATTTTTGTGGTATTGATAAGTAAGAATCAGGCCTCGAAAGAGGTACTACGCAAAGGGCTGCTGGTGATACAGCACTTGCATCTCGCAAAGGAAGAACATGGTATACAATTGGGGTTCAAAGGGTGGCAGCAAGGGTGGTGGGCCAAAGGGTTCTGGCAGTGGCCCATTCCCAGCTCCAGGGAGCGGCGACAAGGGCGAGGGCTACTAGCCCAGCAAGATGAGGGGGGAGGCTGTATACTCCCCCAACCTATATGGAAACAATACTCAACACAATCGAAACAGGGATATTTATCGGTTTTAGCATAGGGTTTAGTTTGTTTCTAACATTTATATTTTACCTCATACCAGAGCGGGAAGGTGGGATATATCTTTTATTTCTTCTACTCATCCCTGAACTCATTTTTATTGCACATCTCGTGGGAGTATTTGATGGATTTAATTTTTCACTTCTTCTCATCCCCGCAGGAATTATTGCACTAGCTTTTGGTTTACTATTGTTTCCAGCTATTGTGTATCGCAATTTCAAAAAAAGTGGAGGTTGACACCCTTTTTTGAGTAATTTTTTGTGGTATACTATTTTCTATGGAAGACAATTTCATTCCCCTTGAATTACGGAAGCTGGGATTGAAGGATAAAGAGGTTAAGGTGTACCTCGCTGGGTTGGAATTGGGGCCGACACCGGTTCAGGATATTGCCAAAAAAGCGGGCGTGGTTCGGCCCACAACGTACGAGATTATTAAGTCCCTTAAAGCAAAAGGGTTGTTTTCAGAAACTAGTAAGGGTACAAAACGCCTTTTTGAAGCCCAATCACCAGAAAAAATTCTTCAGCTGTTGCGCGTGCAGCGGCGTGAGCTTGAGGAAAAGGAACGCGAGTTTATCCGCGTTATTGCCGCGCTGGAATCAAAATACTACTCTGGCGAACGGGGCGGCATTAGCGTGTTCCACGGAGAAGAAGGTATGAAGATGCTTGAGGAAAAAATTTCGTTTTCTTCGACTCCCGAAATTTTGGTATTCGCATCGCGTGCCGACAAAAAAGAAATGCAGCGGCGAGAAGAAATCTACAAGCAAATCAAAACTCGCCGCGGCAAAATCGAAGCGAAGGAGTTGTGCGCGGAGAAAATTGATGCTTCCCTCGTCTACGGCATGCGGAAAGTTTTTTCCTCTGCGCATCTTGTGCCGGGTACGCTTATTATATTCGACCATGCGGTATTCTTCCCCGCAGAGAGTTTTAAGGGTTATCTTATTGAAAATCAGCTCGTTGTCGAGCTCCTCAAATCTCTGTTTCGCGCTCTGTGGGAGCGGGGCGCATAGAACGCGGAGTTTTCTCAACCAAAAAAAGCGGCCCCGACGATTAAATCATCTAGGCCGTACTTTGGTCTTCAATTTCTTCAATGGTCACTGTTCTTGTCGCGAGAGGGAGGTTAACCGTTACTCTATCACCCACCCGCTTGCCCAAAAGAGCTTTCCCTAACGGGGAAACCAGTGTCATTGTGCTGTCGCCCGGCTTGGGAGGCACGCCTTCATAACAGAGCCACCTCTCATTGTTTTCTCCGCTTATTCTGACCCGGCAGTTTTTCGAGACAACTTCGTTGAGATCGTTCATCGTCGCACCTCGTTTATCTTACTTCCAAAGTAGAGCAAATCACGCAACTCTGTCAATAAGCGCCAACAAAACTTATCCACTATAGAAAAGTAAATTGGTACTTCTGTTATAGATTACGAACAGTTAAGATCGGAGCGGATTTTTGGTGTCGGCCATAGTTGACTATTTCCCTCTCGCGGTATATTGTGGACTTAATGGACAAAATATACTCTGGCAAATTCATACTCCCCTTCTCTATTGTCGCAGTCGCACTGATTGTCGTTATTGGCGCCGCTTTCCTGTTGAACCAAAATTCCGAACCGCAGCTGATCCCGAGTTCATCCTTGCAGCCTTCAATGGATGGTCCAGGGCTTGAGGCGCAGAAACTCTTTGATGCCGGTGGTCGATATGGGGTGGATACACTATTGTGGAGTCCAGATGGAAGTATGCTTGCATATACGACAGGAGGTGGAGGTGCATATGGCATATCTATCTATTCTTTTATTTCTCCAGACCAAGGAGCATACGCACCAAATACTTATTCTTTGTCTCCGATATGGAGTCCCGACGGTAAAATGCTCGCGTATACATCTCCTGATGGGGGCGAAGCAATAGAAGGAATGATTGAGGACGGAAAACCTGTTCTGAAATCGGGAATTTGGATTATGAATGCGGATGGCAGTGGCGCAAAGCGGCTTACTGCTTCCAATACTATAGCGGGATCTCCTGCGTGGAGTCCTGATGGTAAGGAAATCATATTTGCGATGGGAGCGTCTTTCAATAATCCTTTTGACCCTTTGCAGATATGGATAATGGATAAGGACGGAAACAATCAAAGAAAACTTACCAATGACTCACTAAACAAAGGAGCTCCTCAATTTAGTCCTGATGGGAAAATAATTCTTTATCTGGCAACCGAAAGCGAACTGCCTCATACATCGTCGGCGGTGTATGATCTTTGGGTAATGAAAGCGGGAGGATCTGAACAGAAGCAGATAACAGATCTTGAGTATCCCCGATCTATTGGGGTCTATTCGTGGAGTCCTCAGAGAAGCGAGGTGATGTTCGAGGAGAGTGGGGAAATATGGTTTGGCAAACCAGAGGATAAGGAGTTTCAAAAGATCGCTGAAGGAGCAAGCCCCACTTTCAGTCCAGACGGCATAAAGATTGCATACTTAGGTGGAGGCCTCTGGATCATGAATAGTGATGGCTCAAATAGAATGCAACTTGTTGAACCTCTTAAACGTGGTCCCACTGGCCCCCTAGCTTGGAGTCCAGACGGGAGAAGAATCCTATTCATAAACAACTTTACTGAAGTCTGGAGTATAGATCTTGCGCAATAAAAATAGGGGGCGGTCGGAAGATCGCCCCCTTTGTTTTTGCCACTTACGGCAGCGACAGTTGTTTCGCTACATTGTAAGCAGCTTGATATTCTGGACCTCGCGTAGTTACGCCATTGTAGAACTTGGCGAAGTTGGTCCAGTCTTTGGTGGTCCTCGATTTTTCAACGTACTGGAGTACCCCTTTGTTCCTCGAGAAGTCGAAGAAGCCAATCACCTGGTAGTGCTCGAAAGCCTGGAAGTAGTCGAACATTTCCTTTGCGTCTCGGTATCCACCTCCCAAGCGCCAGTACTCATTGCCCATGATCTGCGGCCCACCCATGCTCATTGGTTGGTATGCATACCAGTCTCCGGCAGTGCAACGAGCGAGTGCCAGAGCTTGATACTGAAGAGATTGGTCGCGTACATCCCCATATGGATGCAGGAGCGTCCAATCCGTTGGCCCCGGGCAGGATACAGAACCGCGGATGTAGTGGTCTTTGTCGCGACCCCTGCCGTCTCCAGTATTGTTGAACTGAAAGTGTTCGTTGAACTTGGATTGGTTACTCGTTCCCCACAGATCCCACAGCACGTGGTTCTCGAACCTGATGGTAACTCGCCCATCAGACCCGTAGCCTCCTCCGAAGAGGCCAGTCTCAACATCCCAGACTGCCAGAGGAACCTCTACCTCGAGGTTGTTCGCATCGCTCCAAGCTTTGAGTTGCCCACCAATCTTGTTGTACGTGTTGGCAATGCGTTTCTCTTGTGGAGTGAGCCCCTGAACACATCTGGGAATATCGGGAGGAAGATCTGCGTCCACTCCCCCTCTGTTGCTGTAGGCACGAAAACCTTTCGGTCCTGTCGCGACGAACCCATGCTGGAAATCCTGCCTCGGTCCGTTGTTCGTGCTGTATGGTCCACTCATCGCAGAACCGAGCCAGCTGGAGCTTCCCCCGATGCATTCATACAGCAGGTCGATAGAAGCTGTTGGTTCTTGGCACTGCCCCTGCGCGTGAGCTGTTTTCACGAGCCCGAAGAACCCCAGCATACCGACAAGGAGGTTGCTGTTTCCTTGTTGGGTTGATGTCGTGGAGCACGGGTCAGGCGTTGGCGTCGGTGTCGCCGTTGGTGCGGGAGGGGTGTCGTCTCTCTGGAGCAGGTCGATGTAGAACCTGCGGTACTTTTGCCTGCTAGATCCGGATCCAGGCGCCTCGTCCGTGATGTAGAACACAACCTCGAATCTCCGCCCTATGCGGTCTGCATACCTGCCGTCAGGGAACCAGTAGAACATTCCATTGCTGTCTATGGTCATCCCTTCAGCCCAGGTCTGCAGGAAATACCAGAGTTGCTTTGGGTAGGGTTCTGTCTGGGTTCGCAGGTAGAACGCCTCCCCGATGTAGGCGAAAAACACCTGGTTTTCTTCGGGGACGAGGATCTCCGGGAGTGACGGGGTAGGCGTAGGGGTAGATGTGGGAGCTGCAGTAGGGGTTGGAGTCGGTGGGATGGGCGTTGGAGTAGGAGTCGGTACCGGAGTTCTCGTGGGTGTTGGAGTAGCTGTAGGCCGTGGAGTGGCAGTAGGGGTGGAAGTTGGCGGTACCGGTGTGGGAGTCGGTGTAGCAATCGGTGTGGCGGTTGACAGTGGTGTATTCGTTGGCACGAAGGTTGCGGTAGGGGTTGGAGTGGCGGTTGCGCGTGATTCCCGGGTTGGGGTGGGTTCGCGCGTTGCTGTAGGTTCGCGAGTGCGGTAGCCTGCCGCAGTAACGTTGCACGCTGCCAGAACGAGCAGAAGCAGGGAAACCGTTGCCAGAACACCGTAGGTCCACAGTCGAGCTGCCATGGATTCCTCCTTCTTGTCCGGGTAGGTCTGTGATATGTATAGCTATGCTAACACTCTTTTCTCCTTTCTTTTCAGAGTACTACTTTTAGGATAGAGAAAGCACGTATGTCTGTCAACAGTTATAGACAGTTTGTTTCCAAAAAGAAGAAAATAAAGCGCTACCGATGTTGGTAGCGCTAGACAAGAGGGAGATTGATGTAAAAGGTACTTCCCCTCCCGGGTCCCTTGGACTCTGCCCAAATTCTGTCGCCGTGAGCTTCCACGAGCTGTTTTGCAATGTAGAGCGAAAGGCCTACGCCTTCGGTCCAGAGAGCTTGCGCGGTTTTGCCGCGCTTGAAGCTGGTAAATATATCCTTTATCTCCTCTTTTGTTAAGCCCTTCCCGGTGTCGGCAACCGAGATGAGCACTTCCCTACTTTGTCCGCCTTCGCCAAGGCGAAGGCGGGTTTTTTGCTCTTTGATTTGTATTGTTATGCTTCCTTTTTCTGTGTATCGAATCGCGTTGTCCAAAACTCCCGAGAGTACCGTGCGGATTTTGTCTTGGTCAATGGAAACGTGAGGCAGATTTTCCGTGGGCATTTTCCACATAAGATTTAATCCCTTCTTTTCAGCAGCTGGTCTCATTTCCTCAACAATTGCACCAACAAAAGTTTTCATATCAGTTTCCTGACGATTCAACTCAATCTTTCCGCTCCGCATCCGGGACACGTTCAAAAAGCTGTCCGCGAGCGAAATTAAGCGTTCGGTTGCTTGGGCCATATTGCCGAGCGTTTTTTGCATTTTGGCGGGCGGTTTTCCATAGCTTCCCTCTTGCGCCATGGAAATATACCCTTTGAGTCCGCTCAAGGGTGTGCGCAACTGGTGCGATGCAATCGTAATAAATTCTGACTTCGCCTCGTCCAGCTTCTGTAGTTCTTCGTACGCCGCTTCCTGCGCCCGATGCTGCACTTCCTTGTTCATACTGCGTATCAGAAGCATCGAAAAAATCACAAGGAGAATAAAAAGAGTTGCGCTAAAAAGAAGTTCCGTGACCGTGCGCACAAACGTAAGTTGCACTATCGAGACGCCGATGATGAGAAATGCAAAGAGTTCAGCTGCCAATACCTTAATGTGGAGGAAGTGATGGCGTAAAAGAACGTAACTTGCAGAAAGGAGAAATGGTAAAACGTACAGGTGATTTAGACGGATGACGTTGAGGTTTCCGGTTGTGTTGTAATAGAGAACATCAAAAAACATTACGAGGGAGTAAGTTAGGGTCATCCCTATTGCTAGGTACCCCCAGTGAGTTTTTTCTAAGCCTCGCGAAGAAAGATACTGTTTGATAAGGACATAAGATGCTCCGAAGACGCAAAATCCAGTAAAGAGCGCAAAAACAATTATTCCAAAAGCTGCCTTTGGCGCAAGCTCGTTTGCGCTATTAAATTCGAGATGCGAGAAAACAAAGGGAGAAAGGGCAAACCCAGCAACTAATGTTGTGGTAACCAATAAGCAAACCAAAAAGTGTTTGGAAATTTTATGTTTCCAGAGGATATAAACGAAAAGAAATAGGAATAGCGCATGAAAGGATCCAAAAAATAGCGATATTCTGGCCATCAATAAAAGATAATCCTTCGACGCCTGTAAGGATAAATACATTATTATTAGCCAAAGTGTTTGAGTGGCAAGAAAGATTAGAAAAAATCGGTGAGGTATGCTCTGACGGCTGTATCGCAAAAGAAGCAGTGCTAGACCAAAATTTATAAGGAGCGCAACAATAAATGTGAAGAATCGTATTTGAGCAAAATCAAGTGAAAAGTTCTCCATGTTATCTTACCGGGAGTTCGATATGGAAGGTAGATCCTTTCCCTTTGCCTTCTGACTCGGCCCAGATTTTACCTTTGTGCATTTGGACAAATTGTTTGGCGATATACAAGCCAAGGCCTGCGCCTTCCGTGGAAAGTTTTGCTCCCGCCTGGCCGCGCGAAAAGCTTTCAAAAAGTTTGCCGATTTCTTCTTTTGTCATCCCCTCTCCGGTATCGGTAATCGTAATGCGTATTGCATTCTCGAGTTGCACTGCGTGTACTGTAATAGATCCAGTGTTTGTATAACGAATAGAATTGTCAATAATATTCAAAACCGCGTTGCGCACTTTTTCTGAATCAACCCGAAGTATCGGCAAAGCAGGTTTTGGCTTTTGAAAAATAAGTTCCAGATTTTTCTGTGTCGCCTTTACTTTGAGTTCGTCAACGATGCTTGCGATCATTTCTTCGATATTCGTATCTACGGGCTCAAGTTTCATTTTACCAGATTCAATGCGCGACAAACTCAAAAGATCGTTTACCAGGCGAATGAGCCGCTCATTGGATTCGTATACCTTGGACATCGGTTTTCTCACTTTCTCTGCAAGCTTTCCGTATGTTCCTTCTAGCGCGAGCGACAGATATCCTTTTGCTGCAGTAAGCGGCGTGCGCAGCTGATGTGACGCTATGGAAATAAATTCTGACTTTGCCGCATCCAGCTCGCGGAGTCGGGAATTCGCGGAAGTTAGCTCATTTGTTCTTTCTTTGACCTGTTCCTCTAGACTTTGGCTATACTCGTATAATTCCTGCCTCGATTTTTTAAGCGAGCTGCCCATGCGGTTAAAAGATGACGCGAGCTCACCGATTTCATTTCTGCTTTTGATTTTTATACGATAATCCAAATTACCCCTTCCTATCTCTCGTGCACCCTCCATCAACTTTTGTATTGGTTTCACCACTTGATTGGACATAAAAATGCCGATTAGAATCGCGGCAGATATGATAAATAAGCTCGTTGGAAGAATCAAATTTATGATCGTGCTGCGGATGGAGCTCGATATTTCTTCATGAAGCGTTGCCACCGCCTTCAGAACAATCTCTTCTTCAGCAACAATGCCCATGCTGAATCCCGTTTGTTCGAGGGGCGCGTATGCTAGGAATAAATTCCCCTTTTCTCCGTTGTGGAGAACGCTAAATCCGGTTGCGCCGCCGCTCATAGTTTTTAGGGACGCGGCAAATTCTTTAGATAGATCCTGATCGAAAAGATTTATCCTGCCTTCTTGAGGAGCGTGCGGCCTTCCCAGGATATCCTCATAGGCTTTATCGGGGAAGGCGATTGTAATCCCTTTCTTATCTATCAAAAAAGCATAAGAGTCCTCTATGGGACTATACGCGGTAATGGTATTAATGATGTTCTCAAGCAACACGTCCGTAGCGACAATACCCATAAACTCGTCTTGGGTATACACCGGCGCGGTAACAGTAATCATAAGACCGCGACCTGCCGCATCATCATACAATGGAGACCATATTACTTTTCTTTCGGGATTGTTTGCCGGGATTGCCGGCGAATAGTAAATATCCTCTCTCGGGTCATAGTCGGGAGGCCCAAGCTCTCCGAGCACGATATTCGGAAGGTAACGAGTTACACCTTCGTTATCTATCGAATAGATTGCGGCGATATTTTCGCGATTGTCCAGTATGCTTGGAACAATAAAATCAAGAACCGCGGCAAGCTCTATGTTTTCTCTCTCGGCTTCATCAAGAATAACAAATGAGGGAATATGAAATGTTGATATATCAGACGGGCTGTTTATGTAACGTCCATCTTTACGAATAACGCGAGTATCGAAATCCCAGTAACCTTTTGTTAAAAAAACAGACGGGTTCTCGTATATATTGCTTGTATAAAAGGCGAGATTTTCGGTATCATTTCTAATCTGTTCAAACACAAGATCTTGCTGTTGCGCTGCGGATGTTGCGACCTGAATAAGTAATTCTTCTGCTTGTGCCCTCAATACTTCGCTCGTCGCTTTTGCCGCATCGTCCCCAGCGGTTTTTGTGGAAAAGATACTAATAGCGGTCGTTAAGCTTATGGTTACAAACACAAGCCCTAGCGCATACACCGTTAGCTCTTTCTTAAAACTGCGAAAAAACATAATACTGAGCGCGGTTTATTAAAAGCTTATATAATTGCGCCTTAGTATAGCTCACATAAACATTATTATATCATTTTTGTTTATTGATAAACAAATGCTGCAATCCTAATTAGGATTGCATGATTAAACCTTCACCGACCGTGGTGATAGAAATTGAAAAATGAGTAAATTTATAGCCACTTATCGCTTGATGTATTTTCGATTTGAAAGTTTTTCAACCCAATATCCAGGTCCGCCGTAGCCGCTTAATCGCACTCCGCCCAGTGGGTCCCAAAGGCCATTTCTCAAGGGGTATTTGTTTATGTTTATTCTTCCCGCTTGAATGCGGTTTGCAAGATAGGTTGATACGTTTTTGTCACCAGAGAATATGGAAAAACCCAGGCCATGTTTATTTCTTTTATGATAAAACGAGAGTGCTTCAAAGTGGTTTTTTACTTTTTTCACCCAAAGGATTGGAGCGAATACGCTCTCTGATATTATTAAAGCGTCATCGTCCGGATTTAGGATGAGCGTCGGAGTTATCACATTTTCGTTTCTGGAGAAATTCCATACATTTTCGGCCCTTTGGGCGGCATCTTCTGTAAGTGCTTTTGCCCGCGCAGGCGTTCCCAATATAAGAGCTCCGACGCGCGAGTCTAAAAGTTGGGGTGATGCCATCGATAAATCGGAAATTCTATTTTTCAAACGCTCCACAAGCTCGTCGTATAGCGAGGAATGCACCATAACCCCTCGTACGGAATTGCACATTTGCCCGTTGTGGCGGGTAAAAGATTCCACGATTATTTTACTCATTTCGCCGAGAGATTCGCAGGTTTTATCAATGTAGACCCAATCGTTGCCCTCGCTCTCCTGCAGGAACTCGACTTCGGATTGAGCGCATAAGATAGCCAATTTTTTGCTTGTTGTGCGGCTTCCGAAAGACAGCACAAAATCGAAAGATTTTGTCTTAATAAGGCGGCCGATTTCTTTTTTGTCGGTGAGAAGATAGTGTATTCTTTGCTTAAGGAATGGAAATTTTACCAACTCTTTCACAAAAAAATAACCGTATGTGGGCGTTTTTGCGGAAGGTTTTATAAACACCGTATTCCCGGCAAAGAGCGAAGAAAAAACAAGTATGGTTGTGACTATAACAGGTTCATTCGCTGAAAGAATCAAAAGTACGTTCCCCTTTGGATCCGAAATATATTTCTTTGGCAGAAGTTTTTCCAGATAAGAGAGCTTATCCAGGAAGTTTTGAGAAGTCCTCAGATCTTCAATATGATAATGAATCGGACTCCCCGTTTCTTGAGCCACAGTGTCGAGAATCCCATTTTGTTCCGCACTGAAACGCGTGCGGAACGCGGAGGCCGCGGCAAGTAATTTGGATCGGAACTCCGATAAGTCATTTATACGCTCGTACGGGTTTATAGAAAGATCGCGGGCATATTGCAGAAAACGGGACGATGAACCGGAATATGGATAGACAATTTTTTTCCTTACGCCTCCATGCACCGCCCGCCCCGCTAATAAGGTTGTGATAGTCATGGTGGCTATAGGTTAGTTTTAATTATTTCTATTATCAAGGAAATTTTTTAGTTTTGAATTTCCAAGGCGAGCAAGTTCATCCGCAGTAAATACCCTTGTTTTTATCTTGAAATCAAGACTTCTTTGAAGGTATGCCGTTATATGGTCAAGCGCGTTCTCTCTTTCACTTTGCTCCAAAACGATTTTTAACACGGCCTCGTCTCTTCCAGCGTCAGAATTGAGTTCTATCTGCCAGATATAAGGGTTGAGATATCCTTGCAAGCCTTCGATAAGTTTGGCAATGTATGGTTTTTCTATGTTTACACCTTTGTAAAAAAGTGTGTCTGTTGTCCTGCGCTTGATACGGGATATTCTTGGCATAGTTCGTCCGCACGGGCAGGACGCATAGGAAATGCTGGTAATATCTCCTGTTCGGTATCGCAGAAGAGGCGAAGCTTGCTTGTAAAATGTGGTTAAGACAAGTTCGCCTTCTTGATTTTCTTCCAATACTTCTCCACTTGCTGGATGCACTATTTCCGGATAAACGTAGTCCGCAAGGATGTGAAGTCCGTTCTTTTCTGCGCACTCTCCGGCAAGGCCGGTGTTTATTTCACATAGCCCGTATTGGTCATACATCTTTGCATTAAGTTCTTTTTCGACATAGCATCGCTGATTTTCTGAAAAGGGCTCGCCACCCGCGATGATATGTCGTAGTCGAAGATCGCTTAGGCGAATGTTGTTTTGCTTTGCCATTGCAATCAAATAAGAATAATAACTTGCGACGGCGGCGCAGGAATCAACTGAAAATTCGCGTAAGATGCCGAGAGTTTTCAACGCAGAAGATCCTCCGATTGGAATAATAAAGGATTTGATCTGCTGGATAGCGTAATGATTGAGCAGCCCCGCAGAGAACAATCCGTAAGAAGCCATCATGGCGAATAAGGATTCTTCTCTGACGCCTTGCATGTACCATGTTCTTGCGAGATATTCGCTACTCTTTTGAATATCTTGTTTCGTGAGAAAGGAGTATACGGGTTTGGCGCTGGTTCCCGAAGAAGAATGCATTTCGACCAAATTTTTCTTTGGAACACAAAGGTTTTCATAGAGTTCGCTCTGCAGGAGGTCTTCTTTTGTGGTAAAAGGAATTTTTTTTGAAAATTCATCCAAAGAATTAAAGCTCGCGTCATGCTCCAAGAGTTTTTTTCTCTGTCTATAGAAATCAGAATGTTCTGCAACGAACCTAACAGATTCCCGCAGTTTTGCTATTTGGAGGGATTTGAGATCCGCAACAGAAATGGTTTCTTTTTGTTTATCCCAAAAAGCGGATTCCTTTTTTTGAGTATTTATGCCAAGCATCCCTAGTAAACCTTAATAAATCCTTTCTATCCCCAGATAGACAAATTACAAAGGAAAATGTCAATATCTCGTATTTTCCGGCGAGTTGCATATTAGAATGTCTTGCTTTCGGAAAATTGACTGATATTGATCATTTTGTTCACTTAATTTACCAAATAAAAAGGAAAAACGCAAGAAGAAGCTGCCTTTTGAAAGTTGAGGGCTGCTTTTGGTTTAAAAATGAAACTACTAAGTTTTCTGCTGCGGCGGGTGGCGGGGGTTTTACCCTGTCCGCGTTACGTTCTTTTGGAGGATTGCTTCGAGTGCGGAGCGATGTGGAGAGGGACGAAGGAGACGAAGGGCTTGTTGCGCTTTTTTTGCATGAAAGGAAAGAAGTTGGGAAGCTTTTTGTTTGGCATTGCTTTGTTGAATGAGCGCGATTGCTTCTTTAAGGTCTTTGGTTTGCGGAGTGCCTTTTTTGAGAATATTCCTTAGACGGTTTTGTCGCTTGTGGGGAAGATCGCGGAGTGCCAAGAGAACGACAATATTGCCCAACTTATGCTCGCGAATATCTTGGCCGCGCGGTTTTCCGGTGTTTGTTCCGTAAATATCAAGAATGTCGTCTGAAATTTGAAACGCAAGGCCAAAATTCCATCCATATGTTTTTAGCGCCTTGATTTCTTTTTGAGATGCATTCGCTGCTAGAGCGCCTATTTCGCAAGAGGCCCGGAAAAGCGAAGCTGTTTTGTGCCCTATCATTTTTTGATATTCGCGGAGACTTATTGCAGTTTTCCGGTTTAGACGCGCGAAAGGTTCTTGATATTTTCCCGACTGTTCGTACAGGATATCAAGGATTTCCCCATCAATTATTTCCTTCCACGTATTTGCTAATATCGTTCCGATTTCGTTTGGCTGTTTTGTTTGGAGAACCGTTTGGAGTATGGTAGCTCCATAATCGAGGCCCGCGCATTCCGCGAATGAACGGCCGAACTTTTTCCATGTGGTTGGCTTGCCTCGGCGCGTGGGGCTGTTATCTATAATGTCGTCAATGATTAGAGTGTAGGTGTGTAAAATCTCGAGGGCCGCGGCTGGATAGAGCGCGTCTTTGAGCTTTCCGCCACAGGCAAGGCAGCTTGTGATGGCTAGCGCGGGCCGAAGGCGTTTTCCACCCGTGTTGATTTGATAATGCAAAAGTTCGCGCGTTTGTTTGCTTACTCCCCGTGCGAGCAGCTTTTTAATAATAGGATCAACTTTTTCTTTCATCTGCCTATTATAAGACATTTATACGTTAGAAAAAATGAAGGGCCGCTCTCGCTGATGCGAGAGAGGTCCTTTAGGCCTTCACCAGCCCCCGATTTCTCTCCTGCTGGCGGGGAGAAGGCGCCGCGGGACAGGTATTGAGAGCGTGGACGATGATGTACGATTTCCCTTCAGCCCACGCTACTCGTGCGGGAGAGGAACAGGCAGAGCATATCGTATTCTCGATTTTCACGTTTTCACCTCCTCGTTAGGTGGGATATTCCCAAACTATATATATCAAGAAGCCATTTTTTGTTCAAGGATTCCCAAATAAAACCCCACCACTCATGCATAAGTGGTGGGGAGGTAGCTTATTGAAACGAATCGAACAAATCTATGAAACTGGAGTCTGAGGAGGCCTATTTGCCGGCGGGGTAGATTGTCCACCCTGCTGCCTGTCTGCCGACGAGGCAGAGGCGGATGTTGGAGGTTGCGATCCTTGAGAAGGAGGGGTTTGCTTCTTTTGTTGCTTACCCATGAAATATATCATCCCTACCACCCCAATCACGAGCAATAGCCCAATGATGAATAGAAAATCCATAAAACCGTTAAATAGCTTATATATAAAAGACCTTTCGCCTCTATTGTTCTATTCTCCCTCTCGAGAACTTCCCTGTCAACCAATCATTTACCCTGCGTGAGCCGAAGTGTGAGGTTGTAGATATCCCCTGCTCCCATGACCATGACAATCTCTTTCCCTTTGAGATTTTGCTGGAGATAATCGTAAATTCCGTCAATGGTGGGAATCCAGAGCACGGTTTCTGCTTGTCTGCCCCGAATAAGGCCGAAAGGTTTTCTTCCTTTTCTTTTCTGAATTTCTTTTGCAAGCTTTTCAGCGGAGACTTTTTTGCGGGCTGCATCTTCTTCCCTGCCGGCTACGTCATAAATGTCCGAGAGAATAAGTTTGTCTACAGGCAGGCGTGAAAGGATACTAACGAAGTCGCGGAAGAAAAAAAGGGTGCGTTGGTATTGGTGGAGTTGAAACACAAGCCAAAGCTCGTTTTTGGGCCATTTGGCACGGGCGGCTCCCACAGTAACGCGCACTTCGGTGGGATGGTGGCCATAATCTGATACCAGCGTATAAGGGACTGGCTTGCGGAGTTCAAAAGTTTCAAATCTGCGCCATGTGCCCTTAAACGCGCCGAGCGCCTGGAAACTTATTTTATCTTGCACTCCAAGCGCGCGCGCGGCGGTGAGTGCGGCGTGCGCGTTTGCCACATTGTATTCGCCCGGCACCTGGAGAATTTTTCGAAGTTCTTTTGCCGCTGCCCACTGCGCAGAATAATATTGAATGAAATGCTTTGAATCGGCGACCACATCAAAAACATTCTTATCGTCTCTATTGGCAACGATAATGCCGTCGTTTGGCAATCGCATGATATACGTGCGAAATGTGCGCAGGATGTTTGTGAGATTTTTGTAGTAGTCCAAATGATCCTGTTCAATGGTGGTGAGCACAATGAGGTCCGGGAAGTAATTGAGAAAAGAGGCAAAATGTTCGTCTGCCTCAAGAACCAAAATGGGCTTCCCATTGCGAAGGTAGCCATTGTTCCCTATCCTGCAGTTGCTGTTGCCAAACTCTTTTACCTTGGTCCCCACGATTACTGTGGGATCGAGCCCGGCTTTTTCCAGGATAAGGCCAATCATCGCGGTCGTGGTGCTTTTCCCGTGCGTGCCAGAGATGGCAACGGTATAATGGTCTTTGGTAAGCTCGCTAAGCGCTTCTGGATAGCTCAATACCGCGAAATGATTTTCGGATTCGGAGGAGAGGTCTACCCGTGCCTCTCCCGATCTGCGCTCTTGGATTCGCTCTGCCTCTTCTCGCTCGGGATTTGTTCGCTGGACTGCGGGACTGTAGATTATCCTGTCGGCATTAAACGGTACGTTTCCCGCCTGGTGCGGCCCGATCGAGATTATAGCGCCTTTTTCCTTGAGCGCTTGAGTGATTTCTGTTTCGACAAGGTCAGAGCCAGAAACTATATTCCCTTTTGCAAGATAGTATCTCGCAAGGGCTGACACTCCGATTCCCCCAATGCCGATAAGGTGGATGCGCATAATGGTATTAGTATAGCATTAATTGTTCCCAAGAGGAATCGACTGGAGAACGGTATATTGAGAGCCCGAGCGCTTGAGTTGGCTTTCCATGATTTCCATAGATTGTGCTTCAAACGACAGCGAAATTTCTTCGGAGATGTCGGGAATTTCTTCCAGTTCCATGCGCTGAAGTTCGAACGTTTTGAGCCGAGCCAGGGTAAGGTGCGGCGAAAAAGGTTGGCTCGCCTCGCTGGAGCCTTGGCGAAGCGGGCTCGCCTCGTGTTCTGGTGTTTCTCCGATGTCGTTTTGTAAGGCTAAAAGTTCTGTTGATTTCTCCCCTATAGCCCAAATCATTTTGGGGGCTTGCCCTGGGCGAAGTCGAAGGGGGCCGTAAGTGATTTTTGTAAACGCTAAAGAAAACGGGTTATGCCTCTCCCCTACTCTCTCCAGCAACGCGCAAACTTCCACAAGCTCCTGGTCTGACGTATTCCCCAAGAACGCAAGTGTGAGGTGCAGATTTTCTTTCGTGGTCCAGCGCGCGGGCAATTCCGGCCACTTATTTTTATATTCCAGGAGTTTCTCTTTTATTCTCTCTGGCAAGTTTATCGCAATAAAAATTCGATGCAGCATAAAAAGTGGTGAGTATCTCTATAATAAAACTATACCAGTCCCCTTTCGTTCCCTCAAGTTAAAAAGAAAAAGCCAGCGTCGACGAAGTCGAGACACTGGCCTTGTGGTTCTGGTGAACCTTTGGTCGCTATTCAATTGTTACTGGTAATCTTTCAGATCAACTCCAATTCTGCGGAGCTGTTCCGCGAGATTCCAGTTCTCGGGTTTGAGGTCAGGGTGGAACCATTTGGTTCCTTTCTGGAGCCACCCGCGGCGGTTCCTTTCTGCAGCACCCGGCCCAAAGTCCTCGTATCCGGATTCTGAGCCACAACAGGCGCAGATACCGTGCTCAGAACCCCCCTCTTTACTGTAGAAGGGGTTATGGTCCGGATTTCGGTATCCGCACACGCGACAGATGTACCTTTGTTCGTTGTTCACATTTTCCATACTCCTATTGAGCTAAGAAGTAGTCGTAATTTGTGGGGTAACCGTGGAGGGTTTGGTCTGGCTTGTAGAAGGTCTCGATGGTCCCGTCTGGCGCTTTGATGCCGAAATGCTCGGTAGCCGTGTCAAACCGGACCACTTCCCCATTGGGACGTGTTTTGGTAAGCAGCGTACCTCCAGCTGGACGGTTCAAGAAGGTCTTTGCAAGGAGTTCATACTCAAGTGTATTTTCTGCTCCTATTCTTGCACCGTGCCTGCCAAAGTGATCGCTTAGGTATTGGGGATTAAACCCCTTGAGTTGAATGTACTTTAGCACGTCTGTTCCGTGCTTGTCCACGATCTTGGCCAGCTTGAGCACATCCTCTGGGTGCTTAAGAAGGTAATCCTTCCCCTCGTTGTTGAGCTTGAGGGTAAGCTTTGCCAATGCCGCAGCTTCATCCGTCTTTCCCTTGACGAGCTTGGGGATATATTTATCGCCCGGAATCGGCGCGATTGCCAGCACGAGCATTGGAACGCTGAAACGCTCATCTCCCGTGAAGTAGAAAA
Organism: Candidatus Wildermuthbacteria bacterium; assembly: GCA_016181405.1. Taxonomy (GTDB): domain Bacteria; phylum Patescibacteriota; class Minisyncoccia; order Minisyncoccales; family UBA10102; genus O2-01-FULL-48-27b. The sequence continues at coordinate 146,282 of JACOZJ010000003.1, read as the reverse complement.
CCCCCTGTTTTCCAATATCGCGGGCAGTCGTGGTGGGGACCCAGCTCACCAAGACTCCCATAACTTCTTCCTCTGGCGTGGCTGGCTCGTCGATCAATACTCGCCAGATGCTCGGGAGGGTTTCTTGCAGGTCCTTTTCCACGTTCTCATTGAATCTCTGGACAACGCCGTTTGCCACGGAGAACGCGTGCACCAATGCCGTTTGGCGGCCGTGCTCATCTTCCTGGATTTCGTAGGTGCCGATGATAGGCGTGGAAACAAGGGCAAGATCGGGGGTTGTTCTGGTATCCAAAGTGACAACCGCAATCTCGTCTTCTCCCGAAGTGTCCACGACCTGGCCGCTTGTCGAAGGTTTCGTGCTCTTGGTGATCACGTCTCCCGGAATGCACAGCAATTGCCCAGGGAGAATGATGTTGGGGTCGCTGACGATTCCCCGATTTGCATAGTAGATGTTACGCCACTTCCAGTCCGCGCCGTAGTAGTAGAGGGCAATGGCCGAGAGAGTGTCGCCAGAGCGCACAATGTAGCGAAGAGTGCAGTCAGCCGGATCAGTCCGATTGACCGTATTCAACGCATTGATCTCTTGTGCAATCTCTGCCGCTTCGGCGGCGATCTCATAAAGCTCGCGCTCGATTTGTGCGAGCTCTTCGGCAGAAAGTTGATCTTCCAGCACCGGTTCGGGCTCTGGCGTTGGCGTAGCCGTGGGCGTTGGCGTGGGAGTCGGTGGAGGAGAGCTTTCTCCGCTGCCTCCGCTCGACACTCCGCTGAAGGTGACATGCACTTCCCTGTTAGAATTTGCCGGCAGCAAGACCGTACATGTATAGGTGGTGGAGGTATCGCAATCTCCAGGCCACCATCCCAGGAAGTCGAATTGGTCTTGTGTCGGGATGCTCAAGACAACGGTTTGACCGATGGGATATGTCCCTCCATCCCCAGGAGGAGGATCGAACGTTACCCATCCGCCACCAACACCCATACCAGAAGCATACGCATTGCGGGCGTTGAACGGGATACCGTCTACATCGATGATCCAGAGGATGGGGTTCTCGACGATCTCTACTCCCACGTTCTTGTTGGCGTCCATGGTTAGGAGGCAAGTGTCGTATCCTGAGCAATCTCCAGCCCACAGGACGTGAATGGTATTGAGTCCTGCCGGAGGAGAAGCGTAGTCCCACGTGATGTTTACGCCAGAACGCCACGAGTACTTCCCGTCAGCTCCGGGAGCTGGGAAGTTGAAATAGATCCACTCCCCTCTTCCTTCCAGTTCGATCCTGGTTTCCCCTGGCTGCACCTGGTGTCCATTGATGGTGAGCGTGTAGCGGGGTTCAGGCGTTCGCGTGGGAGTGGGGCTAGGGGTTGCCGTAGGTCTTGGCGTCGGTGTTGCCGTCGGCAGAGGGGTGGGTGTTGACGTTGGAATAGCGGTCGGTGTTGGAGTGGGCGTCGGCGTTGGCGTTGGGGCGGCAGTCGGAGTCGGCGTGGCCATAGGAGTAGGTATAGCGCCGAAGGGGCCAGACCCAACGAAGCCGATGCCAGCATTCCAGCCCGCCATAGGGATGGCGAACTGATAGGTATTGGTGACGGGGTCTATGACCGCAACATCCCCGTCGTACTGTGGAGCCCAAAGAGAGCCATTGGGATTGAACCCAAGGCGGTATGGCCTTTCTGGCGTTTTGATGGTCGTGATAAGCGTGCCAGATGCTAGGTCTACCACCGCAACCAGTTTGACGTTCATAAGGGCAACGTAGGCAAACGTTGCATCGGAGTTCAGGACAAGGTCTTCTGGCCCATTCTCGAACTGGGTAAGCTGTCTCATGGCAGCGGTTTGAGTGTTCACCGCCAAGAGGCTCTTATTTGTGCCATTCAGCACATAAAGTTCGATGCCCGAAGGATGCATTGCCAAACTTCCGAATTGCTGCGTTTGTGCAGTCAGGAAGGTGGCTTTAAAGGTGGTAGTGTCCATTGTCATCAGGCCGGTATTCGAGCTGATGTACAGCTTTTTGCCGTCAAGCGACAGGACAATGCTGAATGGATTTCCTTCTAGGGCAGTCGTAGCGAGAACTCTGAAAGTCCCCATGTCGATGGTGGAAATGGAACTTTGCGAGTTGTTCGCAACAAACAGCTTTGCACCGTCGTTTGAAAACTGGAGGTCGTAAGGTCCCTTCCCGACCGGAATCGTTGCTGTCACTGTGTTCGTTGCAGTGGCGATGATCGAGACGGAGTTTCCTTCGTGATTGGCGACCGCAGCATATCGTTCATCGGGACTGACCGCGACCGCGATTGGCAGATTCCCGACAGGAACTGTCGTCCGCGTACTGCCATCAGCCGAAATGCTGCTAAGGGTATTGGCGCTGGCGTTTGCAACGTAGGCAGTTCCTCCGGTCTGCGCCGCAGTTGGCGCAATTGACAGGAAGGCTGTTGCTGCCAAAACCAATCCGGCAACAAGAGGGGCGATTCTTCGCTTATTCACGGTTCTTCCTTTCAGGAAAGTTACCACCGAGAGAGCCCATGCAACCCTGACTTTGCGAGTACCCATTGAGGTCCTCCTATCAGTATGCAGATTCTGCTAGCTTAAAGCCGTTTATTACCCCCTTTCGTGCGTGCTTTATTGAGAGGTTTTTGGTAAGGTACAGTTGAGCTCCGTAGCTCTAGATTTACTAAGACATACGTAATGGCATAAGTCAAGGGATAGTTACCAAGGAGAGGAGTTGTTATATAAGAATTAGGCGAATTTTTGGTACAATAGAAGAAGTAGAATATGATGCGCAAAAAGGTTTCAAACAAAGATATAGCTCAAATATTTTACAGGATAGCTGATCTTGAAGATATAAACGGTGTTGTATATAAACCAGAGGCCTATAGAAAAGCGGCAGCAGTGCTTGAGAGTCTTGGAGAAGATATTTCTGCTCTGTATGCCGGCAAAGGAATCAAGGGCATTATGGCAATTCCAAAAATTGGCAAAAGCATGGCAAGCAAGATTGAAGAGCTCTTCAAAAAAGGGAAAATATCTTCCTATGAAGAGCTGAAAGGAAAAACTGCTTTGCGGGAAATTATTACGCATTTTTTTGAAACAAAAGGCATTCCCCTATCGCGCCTGAAGATGAGCGCGAAAAAGCATAAGATTGTGTATGGAAGATATGCCGCTCCCGCAAAGCAATTGCTGGAGTTGGCAGGATCTGTCGAGAAGGCAAAAGGCGCAATTTCCAAGGTAGCAGATTGGGCCAATACACGGAACCTAGACTATTCTATTGAAACGGTATTCAAAAAATGGCTGGAGCTCGATCGCTTGAAACCCAAAGAAGTGGTGAAGAAGCCGTTTTACCGGGATATGCCTTTAGTATGGTCGGAAGCGCGTAAAAAGTGGTATGTGGTAAGGGACGACGGCGAATGGCTTGAGTTCGCCGATAAAGAGGATACAATCGAATGGAAAATCGTTTAACACGAATTGCGTTTTTAGGTCGAGAATATGGCCTCATTGTGAAAAAAAAGCTGGAGGAAGCTGGATATCAACTTGTTGATCCTAATAGCGACGGGCTCGATTTAATTGTGGTGGGGTTCTATGGCAACATCCTTCCAAAAGAAGTGCTCGCGAAGCCAAAGCACGGCGCTTTGAATGTGCATCCTTCTCTTCTTCCGAAATATCGAGGGCCCACACCAGTACTCTTTACCATTTTGAATGGCGATAGCGAAACCGGAGTGACCATTATCAAGATGGATGAAGAAGTCGATCATGGACCAATACTGGCGCAGCAAAAGTTTTTTATCGGAGAGAAAAAATTTACCAAGCCTGAACTACGCCAAATCCTTTGGGAGCTCGGAGGAGATTTACTCGTGGAAACGATACCCAAATGGATAGGAGGTGAAATTCAACCACAAGAGCAAGATCATAGCAAAGCAACATATACAAAAAAGCTCACAAGAGAAGATGGGCGTATTGACTGGAATCGGCCTGCGGAGTATATAGAAAGGCAGGTACGGGCACTTACTCCGTGGCCCGGCGCATTCACCATTTGGAAGGGAAAGCGGATAAAGATACTGAATGCCCATATTGAAGGAGGAAAACTCGTGATTGACGAGTTGCAGATGGAAGGGAAGAAACCAACCACGCTCCGAGAATTTCTTTTGGGTCACAAAGATTTTATTGATTCAATCCCATAGGCGCTCGATCTCTTTCGTTTTCCTCGCGCTTTACCCTACGCTGTTCGGAGAAAACCGTCTTCGCTTCGTCCGCCAGACCCACGGCCTCGCCCGAACTTCGCTCCGACGGTTTTCTCCTCACAAGTCACAAAGTTTATTTTCTATGCTGTCATACTACGAATTGAGAAAAGGCGTGCAGTTTATTTACGAGGGTCAGCCCTATGAGGTATTGGAGTTTCGCCAAATGGGAAAGTCGCAGGATGTGGTGGTAGCGCAAACAAAAATTCGAAATTTGATAAATGGGAAAATTCTCCCGAAAAATTTCCATCAGTCTGATGTATTTGAGGAGGCGGAGTTGCGAAAGTTTCAAGCAAAGTTTATTTACGCCAATCGAGGTAAGTTTGTATTTTCGTATGTGGATAATCCAAGCAAACGATTTGAGTTTTCTGAGGAACAGGTGGGCGATACCGCAAAATTTTTGAAAACCGGGCAGGAAGTAGAAGGCCTTATTTTTGAAGATAAGATTATTAACATTATTCTTCCTGTTAAAGTGCAGCTCAGAGTTAAAGAGGCGGCGCCTGGTGTAAAAGGAGATCGCGCACAGGGCGGCTACAAAACGGTAACACTTGAAACCGGCGCCGTCATAAATACCCCTCTGTTTGTAGAAACTGGGGATAGTATTGAGGTAAACACAGAAAAGGGCGAATACGTTCGCCGCATTGAAAAGGGAGAATAAAGAAAAATTCCGTTATATCATCCCACGGAATTTTTGCGCCATTGCCGTTTGCACTTTTTTGATGAGTCCGTTGTAGGCTTCGCGGAGCGTGCGCTCCTGTTCTTCTTGTGAAAGCGCGGGGTTTAGCCGCACTTCTTCCAGCTCTAGGCTGCCGTTCATTACGAGCTTTATACCGTTTTTTTCAGCGTCGTATTTTTCTTTTTTGATTTCTTGCTGGAGGTCGCGGAGTTGTTTGAGTTGTTGGAGTTTATCGAACATACTGTTGAAAGTTACGTTGTTCTTGTTGTAGATCCAATAAAGCGGAATTTTTTAATTTTTAGCGCGGGTGCCACGATACCGCTTGGAAGGGAAAGTGAAAGCGGGTCAAACACAAGGCGCGATTCAGACATTGCTTCCACCCTTTTGAGGGCTTCGGGAATGTTTTCTTCGAAGCGAACGTTTTCTACGGGAGTTTGCACTTTTCCGTTTTCAATGAGGAATACTCCGTGCTGGGCAATGCCGGTCATGGTCGCTGTTTGATAATGCTTCATTCCTGGATAATGGAGTCTGGTAATCCAGAGAGCAGGTTCCTTGGAATTTTTGATCATTTCTTCAATAGAAGTGTTCCCTCCCTCTATTACCAAATCAAAGGGCGCTGCCCCTTCAGAGCGAGCAGAGGGCGGAAGCGCGTTACCGGTTGGAGTTTTCCCCCACTTTGCTGCGAGCGAGCTGTCATACACGGCGCGTGCGGCGACGCCCTGCTCTACAAGGGCGACTTTCCCGCGCTGCCTTCCTTCAAAATCGAACGGAAAGCCCATCCCCCTATTTCTGCTGTCTGCAGGGTCATCAGTAATTGTGATGTTTGCCCCGCAAACCTGCGAACCGAGTTTGTTTGAGACAAAACTTTCGCCGCGTTCCACGAGCAGACCATTGAATCCGAAAAATCCCAACCATTGGAAAATAGTGCTAAGAAAGTAGGGTTCCACAATTACATCGATATTTAGCTCTTCGTCTTCCTTTTTGCCCGAAAATAGATCAATCTTTTCTTTCCCCTGTTGAATCTCGCATTTTTCAACAAGTTCTTTTATGATTCTCTCCTTTTCAATTTGGTCTATGGCAATGCCTCCGGAACTCGCGTATGCGGACGTATAAAGGTTGTCGCGGTCAAAAGCATAGAGTCCTGCGGCAGCTTGAGTAAATCGCGCTTCTTGACTTGTCCCAATAGAGTTTTCATACGAGATTTCTCCCTTGCCCTGCGTAATCTTTCCCGAAAGAAACAGGTTATGGCCAGCAAGTTCCGCGGCAACTTCCCGCGCAATCTGGATGAGGTGGTCGTCTAAAAGCTCCGCTGTTTTTTCGTCGTAGAGGCGTTCTGGCTGTTTTACAGGGGCGAAGGATTCTGAGGGAAGAACGAACTCCTGTTCTGCTACCAGATCCATTTGCTCCATCGTTTCTTTGATGATTCGTTCGGCAAAAGTAGGATTGTCAAAGCGTATGGCTTTTCTCCGATTGCCTTTGACAAGCGCAAGGTCAATCCCCCACTGCTCGCCCGCGGGCGGCTGGTCTACCTGTCCTTGCCGAATGCGCTTGAGAGAAAATTCGTTTTGCATTACCAATACCTCTGCGAATTCTGCGCCTTCTCGTTTTGCTGTATGTATTACTTGTTGCGCGATGGTATGTGTGTTCATCCGACTGAGCCAACTTGAATATTAGTAAAATAGGCGGGTGCGGAGCCGTGTCCGGTGTGCATTGTTTGCAAGGGGTCGGCCTTTCCGCACGAGCCTACGCCTCCAAGCCAAAAGCTTTTCTCTGAACATACCGTATGGCAGTTGCGCCAAAAATTCAAGTTATCTCCATAGTACTTGGCATTTTTGCGCAGTTCCCATTTGCCATTTATTTTTTCCCACGCGATTTCCGTTCCAAAGCTAAAATGGCGCCGCACGTCGTCAATGCTCCAGCTTTTGTTGGTGCCGAGCATGAGGGTGCCATTCGGTACCTGCTCTTTGAGTTCTCCAAAGTCGGTTTCCCCGGGCTCCAGCAGAATATTCACCATGCGAATGACCGGCCAATTACCGTACCCATCTGCCCGCATGGCGCCTGAAGAATATTTAAAATATTCCCGCCCGATTTTTTGGTTGAGCTGGGGAACGGTTTGGCGCGAGGTGAGAAGGCCGGTCCATAGACCTTCTTTTACGAGGTGAACGCGTTGCGCTTTTGTTCCTTCATCATCTGCCCCAAACGTTCCTACGCCATGTTCCACGGAGCTGTCCGCAACGATATTGACTTGCGGAGAGCCAAACCGGAACGTTCCTATTTGCGGCAGAAGCGGAGTGAGAAAACTTCCTCCTGCCAAAGTCCATTCCGTGCCCAATACGCGATCTGCTTCGAAGCCGTGTGCGGTTTCGTGTCCGTGCAGATTGAGTTGCTGGGGTAAGAGGATTACTCCCCTATTTCCCGCGGGCGCATGGGGGGCTAAGAGGAGTTGTTCTGCCTCTTGAGCCATGATGGCTGCGTGCTTCACGAGATCGAGCCTTTGAATCATTTCGTGCCCACCCTGCATATAGTAGACGTGTGAGTCCGGGTAGGATCTCCGAGCCGTGTCGCCCCCTTGTTGGTCCATGGCATGGGCTTGAATGGAAGCCCCAGTTTCAATGATTGTTTGATCGAGAAATACTCCTTCGGTGGAGGCAAAGAGTTTTTTTGTTTTCACCGCGGAAAGCTCGGCTAATCGCCAAAAGATCTTTTTGGAGGCTTGGCGCATTGCTTCATCGGCAGAGGCTAAAAGAGTAAGCTTTTGCTCAGCAGAAACTTTAAAAGGATCTTGTTCCACTTTTGTTTGATAGGTTTGAAAATCGGGAGCTTGGGAGGGGGCTAATACGACTTTTTCTTTCTGCAATGCCGTATTCACGCTCGAAGAGTGGATTGCGCGCTTCACCACTTCTTTGATTTTTTCCCTGTTTACGATCGGGGTGGCATAAAACCCCCAAGCGCCATGTGCGAGCACGCGAACACCAAACCCTGCGCTCATAGAAGAGTTGAGCGCGGAGACCTGTCCGTTTTCGAGCTTTATTTCTTCAGATTCAGTTTGGGGTTCCAGTCGGCAGTCAGCATACTGCGCTCCTTGCTTTTTTGCCTGCCAAAGCACTTCTTCAAGAAATTCCCGATAAGCAAGCTCCATAATGAGATAGTATGACAGAATATGGCTATTCGGGCAAACGGATCCGCTAATGGGGTAACTCGGAAACCAGATGGAAGTGCAAATACCTCACGGTTTGGAATCCCGGGCCATTGATTACGATTTTATAATCGCGTAGGTTTTGTTCTCTGATAAGAGCACTCATCACCGCATAAGCGTCAATAATATACGGCGTGTCTTCTTCAGATATGTCTTCAGTCGCTTTGATGTCCTTTTTGGGAATAATTACATAATGAATGGGCGCTTGTGGGAAAGGATGCTTTATAACGATGGTTTTGTCGGTTTCTTTCTGCACCGAAGGAATGATTCCCGGGAGTCTTTGGATACCTACGGAACCCAAGAGTCCAAGCAGCTCTTCCTGGTTCAAGCAAGATAAGCCGCATTCTCGGACGCTCAAAAACGACCGGGGTTTGGTGTCGGAAAACAGGTATCCGCCCACAATAACACCGGCCAATATGAACACTATGGCGAGGGAGATATACCGGAACATACAAGGATAGTATACCCCCTTCACGTTGCGTAGGGCAAACAAAACAGGCGCGTCTCGCCGCGAGGTACACCTGTTTTGTTATATCGTTTCGTAGCCGGGAAAGTAGTCGCGTTTAATGGCGTGTTTCGGTATACCCATGAGGGCGAGGGTTTTTTCAATAGCTTTAACCATGGGTTGAGGGCCGGACACGTAAAACAATCTGCCTTTCCAATCGGGTATGTTTCGCGAGATGAATTCGGCGTTTACGCGCTCTGTCGTGTATACGGGATTCAGCCCCCTGCTTTTCGCGTCGTTGAACAACTCGGTGAACACAAATTCTTCTGGGCGGTTTGCCGAATATAAGAGTATAATGTCGCGCCGTACATCTTTATCGACGAGATATTTTGCCATGCTGCGAAAGGGCGTGATGCCCACCCCTCCAGCAATAAATGCGAGTTTCCTACTCTCGTCTTTGGGTAAAACAAAATTGCCTTCTGCGCCTGTGGCTATGACTTGCTCTCCAGGCTTAAGATCGAGCAACGCTTTTTTGAACGTACTCTGCTTTTCAGGAATTTTTGCCGTGAGCAGTATTCCAGACTCGGTGGGAGAGGAGGCTATAGTAAAGTAGCGTCGAATCCCCCTGCTATCAGCTCCTTTATGATGCAAAGTCCATTCCAAAAACTGACCTGGGATAAAGGAAAATGATGCGTGTGGCGCGAACCAAAAGCTAAAAATAGCTGGCGCAATTTCCGCTTTTTCTTGGAGTTGCACATGTATTCGTTTTATCGGGGCAATAACGAAAGCAAACGCGTTGCTGGAAAGCAAAGCAAGTTCCAATGTATAGGAAACAGGAAGATATTGTTGGAGTAAAGCAAGTGCCAGCGCCGCAAAGATGCCATACCAGATTTCAGGCCATTGCCGTTTGGGAGAGGTTTGAGGTTCAGGCAACATCACAAAAGCAAAAAACAAAATGGGAGAAAACACGAATATGCTCCAAAGAAAGTTTACAGTTTGGCTAAGACCATTAAGAAAATGCATTCCCCCGGCGTTCAAGAGGATAAGGAGTACCCCGTATGTTGCCAGAAAGGACCAAACCATACTGCCGCGCCCAATCTTTTTTGAAAGAATGAGGCCGAACACAAGAACAGCGGGCGCAAGGTATAAAGCGCCTACCCACCAGCTTGCTCCTTGATTGAGCAAGAGGGCGGAAGCGAATACGCCAAATCCGGCGGGATTAAAAATATGTTTGCCATTCCATACTACGAGATACTTGGAGGCCATGGCGACAATTCCTAAAAATAGCAGCAAGCCCAGAGTATTCAGGCTGTCCATGGGCAAAGGGCCTACGATGAGTGTGAGAATGAGCGCCGTAATCCATGCAGATTCTGCGTTCGGTTTTGTGTGCGCGATTTTTGCGAATAGGGTGTTCGCAGTATGGCAGAAAAGCAGAAGAAGGATTGCAGTATATGCAATAGCGCTCGCGCTAATTGAAAGTACTCCAAGGGAAGCGAGGAATATTGCAAACAATACCAAACCGGCTAAGCCCAGAAAGGTTAGCCGGTACATCGTAATTCTGTTGAGGATAGTATCTAAAAGAGACACTCTTTTTCGCTATTCTACGATAATAGTGCCAAATTTTGCAGGATCGCGGTGGTCGTGGAATTTCCAGGATCCTACTTTGGTAAACGTGAATTCATATGTTTCTCCAGGTAGAATTGCTCGTTTTGCGTCAAATTCTGGGTAATTAGTATGCGTTGGATGGGGAGCAGAAGCCGGCCACATATCTTTGGAAGATTCATTGTGAAATACAATTGTTTCGCCCTGGGAAACTGTAAGTGTGTTTGGTGTGTATCCTGTATCTGTATAGCGTATGACGCGTTGAGTATTCTCTGTATCTTCGGGCTGTTCTGTTTGCTCATTCGTTTGATTGTTTTGAGGGGTTGGAGTCGGGGCAATTTGATTTTGTTCGGGTGTTTGTGTTTGTTGGTTTTGGGTAAAGTACCAAATTCCTCCGCCGACGAGGAGAACCAGGATGGCGCCGATAAGAATAGATTTGTTCATAATAAGCGCGAAGTTAGGTTTATTAATAGGCAGATTCGGCCGGTGCTTAACTGGAGATTACAATGTTGGCTTTTTCGCGGAGTTGAGCGACAAGTGTGTTGATTATCTGCCCAATTTTTTGCTGACGCAAGAAGTTTTCAATTTGCGGTTTTGCTTCTTCAAAAGGTGGAACTTCCGCCGACTGCGCCTTTGCTTCGTCATACGTTTGCTGTATTTCTTGTTCTGAAACTTCTATGTTGTTTTGAGCCGTTTGCTGCTCTATAACCTGCTGTATAATAAGATCTTGAGAAATAGTGCGGCGAATATCTTCTAGGGTAATGTCTTTCGCCGCAAGATTTTGCCGGAATTCTTTTTCTTCGCCCGGGAATTGGCTGACGATACGCTGGTATTCGTTATCAATTGCTTCTTCCCCTGCCACAATCCCCTGTTCTTTGCCATACTGAACAAGCAGAATCTCGTTGATCATATCCTGTAATATTTGCTGTTTGACCGTTTCTCTGTTCTCTCCTTCAAGAATTGTCCCCTGTGCTTTGTAAGAATCCTCTATCTGAGCGAATCGCAAATCAAACAGTGCAGTTTGTACGCCTTCTCCGTTTACTTGCGCCATAAATTCTTGCGAAGAAAAACGATTTACAAGTGAAAAACGGCTGAGGTCGATTATGTCGAAGGCAAAAGCGGCGTACCCAACTCCGCCGAGGAGAAGAAGAGCAAGGATTGCCAATAAGATAGGCTTTTTTAGGATGTCTGTTTTCATAATGGTTTGTATTATTTCATCTTTCCGAAAACCCGTCAACCCCAATATAGTGGAAAGGCGTCATTCGTAGCGTAAGGCCTCGATAGGGCTTTTTTTCGATGCTTGGCGTGCGGGATAAATTCCAAACACCAAACCTACTAAAGCCGAAACGCCAAGGCCAAGAAAAACAGCGGAAATTGGAAAGGCAAAAGCCCAGTCCATGGAAAGTATCTGCCGAATCAGGAAAGAAGCTGCAAGCGCAAGGGTTCCCCCAAGCGCAATGCCAATAAGGCCTCCGACACCAGTAAGGATAATTGCTTCCAAAAGAAACTGAACTAAAATGTCTTTTTGCGTGGCGCCCAATGCCTTTCGCAGTCCAATTTCTCGCGTGCGCTCCGTCACAGAAACCAGCATAATGTTCATTACGCCTATGCCGCCCACCACTAGCGCAATCGCTACCACAGAAGACAAAAAGAGCGTAAGCGCTCCGATAATAATTTGGACCTGTTGGGCAATCGCCTGCTGCGTGACCACAAAGAAATCATCGTCTTTCGGGTTCGTAATATTGTGCGTTTCACGCAAAGTGGCTTCAATGTCGTCCACCGAGCGCGCCACTGTTTCGGGACTTTCTGTTTTTACGATAATTTCGTGGAAGTAATCGATCCCAAGGAGATAGAGTTGGGCTGTTGTGTAGGGCACTATAACGAGTTCATCGAAATTGAAAAACCCCACCTGCCCCTTTGGGGGGAATATCCCCACCACGCGGAATTTTCTGCCCTTAATGGTAATTTGCTCGCCAAGGGCGTCGGATGGTCCAAAGAGTTCCTGTTTCACTTTTGATCCTATCACGGCGACACTCGCATTTTGGCGGATATCTATATCGCTGAAAGGGATACCTTCTGCCACGTATACTTGAAAGGCGGAGCTAAAAAAATCTACTACTCCTCCTATGGTCATGGGCTGGAATGTTTCTCCTTCATACGAAACGGTGCCAGGCACGATGAGCGCAGGCATTACTTGGACTAAGTGCGGTGCATTTTCTTTTCGGCGAAGCGCTTCCACGTCCCGATTTTTCAGAGAGTTTGCGAAGAGCGTACTGCCAAAGTCGCTCGGACCAGAAGGTTCTTTCCCGGGCCGGATGACAATTGTTTCCGCGCCCAAGCCCCCTATTTGGTTTAAAATCAAAGATTCTGCCCCACTGCCAAGCGCCATCATGAGAATAATTGCGCTAATACCTATCACAATACCAAGGATGGTAAGGGCCGAGCGCGATTTTGCAGATTCGAGGCCCTTGAAGGCGGTAGTGATGCTGTCTTGAAGTGTCATAATACCACGGATCCAAATTTATTTTATGAAACCATCATGCGCTCGGTTCCTATGGTTTACAAGGGTATCACTTTCTACTTTTCCGTCGAGGATGTGAATAATGCGTTTCGCGGTTTCTGCCGTATAGGTTTCATGCGTAATGAGTAAAATTGTATGTCCATGTTTTTCGTTGAGTTGCTCTAAAATCTCCATAATAGTTTGGCCAGTCTTGGAATCAAGATTTCCTGTCGGTTCATCGGCAAAAATTACATCTGGTTTATTCACAAGAGCCCGGGCAATGGCAACTCGCTGCTTTTCTCCCCCCGACAATTCTTGAGATCGATGAGTAAGGCGATGAGATAATTCTACGGCCTCAATCGCTTCTTTCGCCATTGTTTCGCGCAGTTGGCGTTTGATATTTGCATATAAAAGCGGAAGCATTACGTTTTCCAACACCGTTGCTCTTGGGAGTAGATTGAACGCCTGAAAAACAAATCCCATCTTTTGATTTCTAATATGAGCAAGTTCTTCATCTGAATAATCATCGATCGTTTTCCCTTCAAATCGATAAGTTCCTTTGGTGTGTCTGTCGAGAAACCCCAGGATATGGAGCAGAGTTGATTTTCCGGAGCCCGAAGGCCCTATAATAGCTACAAAATCTCCTTGTCCAATGCCAAATGAAACGCCACGAAGCGCCTGCGTGCCGTCTTCGTACGTTTTCTCCACGTTTTCCAATTCAATAAGTGCCATATGTTAGCGGTTTTCTTGCAAGAAGACGATTACCTTGTCGCCTTCTTTGAGGCCGGAAACAATTTCAATATTCCCATCGGATCCCTGCAATCCGGTTTCCACCTGGACGCGCTCACTCGTTCCGTCGCGAAGAACTCGCACGAATTTTTTGCCATTTTCTCGTATAAGCGCCCGTTGTGGAATTGCAATAACATTTTCTTTTTCCGCGCTCCTGATGTTTATATTTGCAGTCATGCCGGATTTAACGCGAGAGTCTGTTTGGGTGAATTGCAATGTTATTTTATATGTGGGGACACCCTCAATGATAATTTCTGCGGGATCGATTTTTATAACGCTCGCTTGAAATACCTCATCGCGGCCGTAAGCATCAAGGCTGATGAGAGCTGGGTTTCCTACGCGTATTTTCGCGATATCTGCTTCCGGTACGTTTGCCTCTATTTCATACTCGGATTCCGAAATAATGATAATGACAGGGGTATTTGCGGATATGGTTTCCCCTATTCGTATATCTTGTTTTGCGAGCACGGCGGCCATGGGCGCTCGAATGGAGTATTTCGCAAGATTTTCTTCGGCTTCTTCGAGAGCTATTTCTTTTTGTCGTACGGTTAATTCTTGTGAAGCTACAGTAAGTGGATAGTTTTCTCTTGTATCTTGTTCGGTATTTACTGCGCTTACAACCGCAAACAGGTCGGTTACATAAGTATTGATGGTAACGCTGTGAGCGTTGAGAGTAGCGATATGGTCGTCAATAATTGTTTGCTTGCTGTGTACGGTGGTGTCTGTAAGGATTTTTTCTTCGAAAGAGCGGATGGTGTCTCTTCCGACCTTGATTATTTCTGCGGTATGGACGGCAAGGTCATAACCCGATTGGATTGCGTTCTGGCGTTCCTCTCCGCTTCCGCGTTGGGCTGATTGGTAGGATAATAGGCTTTGCGCATAAGAGACTTTTGCGGATCGATAAAGGCGTTCAAGCCGCAGCACCACGGCAGAATCCTTGATAGCGTTGGCGTAGTATTGAATATTGTTTTCTCCCCCACCCGAAAGATTAGAGCCAAATAGCACATCGTACAAATCATCCAGCATATCTTGGTATTCGCTGTACAGGTTTGCTAAAATGGCGAGTCCGTCTTCATAGTTTTCGTTTAACGTATCGCCACGCAGAAGTTGGGTATATTCGAGGTTTATTTTCTGTAAGGCAACCTTCGCAGCTTCAAGTTCTACTTGCGCATTGCGAACTTGCTGTTGCGCATCTCTCGTATCCAACTGCGCCAAAAGCTCTCCGGCTTTCACGCGCTGGCCGACTTGGACCAAGATTCTGTTTACTGTTCCGGTTTTTTCAAAAGCGAGTTCTACGCGTTCGGTAGGCTTTACGTTGCCTGTTACCGTTACTTCCTGCACAATGTTTTTCCGTTCGGCCACAGTAAAATCCTCCGTTTGGGCATTGTTTCCTTTGAGCAATACAAAAAGTCCGATACCTATTCCGGTAACGACAAGCAAAGCAATAATGCCGATTGGCTTTTTGAGAAACATAAACGACCTTAGTCTACCAAAAATCAGCTTTGTTTGCCAGTTTTTTTAGAACCCAAGCACCTCTTTAACGAAGATGATGGTTATTCTGTTAGGGGCTATTTCTTTGTTTACAATGAGGAGTTTGCTTACATTGCTACCTTCTACACCGTATGCTTTTCTCGCGCGTTCGCTTTCCAGCGGAAGTACGTATTCATAAATTCTTTTGAAGGCGGTATCCAAGTCCTTTACGATTTTCTGCGCTCCTACCACCCAAATTACCTTTGCGGCCCCATACGCGTACGCCGGCAGTTGGCTCCCTGTGTTTGAAGCGATGACCACTTGCCCTTCTTGTGTTACCGCATGAACGCTACCGATTGCGTACACTGGAGCAGCGCCCAACTTTTGCATTTGGCTGTTTTGGGTTTTCCTATCCATGCTATTGAGCTGATTGCGTACCGAATTGTATCTTCCTGATTGGTTGATTTCTTTTGGAATGCCAATCGTTTCAAGGGTAACAGAAGTCATGTTCATTATTTCAGCTTGCGCGGGAATGAGCTCTAGTGCTTTAGCTTTCGCTTCCTTTCCATTTTCCACGACAAATGCATTAATCCCATTTTCTTTCAAAGAGGTAATTGTTTTCTGAATAATTTCGTCTGGCGCAATTGTATTGTATTTCATGGTTTTTGTAGTTCACTAATTATTTTTCCCGGTCGATTATACCCATTGTAGGGTTTCCCTCGCTGGTTACATCTTGCGAAAGAGACGGGCAGAATTAAGAATCGGAAGGAAATCGGTGGCAAAGTTGTAAAAGGCAGCAAGCACTAATCCTGCAGTACCAGTCAGAACAAGCGCGAAGCCAATAATATTGGAAAGAAGCCAGATTGCCATATCAGTATAAATAACAGCGCGGGTGGTACGGCCAAGCTCAATCATTTCTGGAATACGGGATAACTGATCAGTAAGAATAACCACATCAGCTGCTTCGACTGCGACTGCCGTACCGCCTCCGCCCATTGCGATTCCTACGTCTGCTCGGCTCAAAGAAGGTGCATCATTAATGCCGTCTCCAACCATCGCTACTACTCCTGTATTGGCAAGCATTTCTATTTCGCGAAGCTTATCTTCCGGGTTCATAGAGGCGCGAAACTCTTTGATGCCCAGGGCGTCAGCGATAGACTTCGCCACCGTATCTTTATCGCCCGTCAGCATAACAATGCGGTTAATTCCTAATTTTTGTATTGCTTCAATACTCTCTTTTGCTTCTTCTTTGGGCACGTCAGCAATCATGATTGCTCCTGCGTATGTTGTGCCAAAAGCAACCCACGATGGCATTGCTGAGAATCCTACGCCTCCAACCCTTCCCTTTGCATGTTCAGGAATGGCGATGTTTAATTCCTTAAAAAAAACCTCGTTTCCAATTGTGATTTCTTCTTCATGGTATCGCGCTCGCACGCCTCTCCCCTTCACTATTTCTAGCTTATCAGGATCTGGAATTCCATTGGTATATTTTACTGCTTCCTTGAAAATTGCGTGGCCTACCGGATGCTCTGAATATTTTTCAGCAACGCCAACGCGCAGCCAAAAATCCTCTTTTGCAGTGCCCGGTTCTATCAATACGTCTTGAAGCGCAAACTGCCCATACGTGAGCGTTCCCGTTTTATCCAGAACCAGCGTTTTAACTTTAGCCAACGCATTCAGCCATGCGCCGCCCTTAATAATTACACCTCGTTTCGCCGCTCTCCCTATAGAAGCAACAGTAGCCAAGGGAACGGCAACCGCCATATCGTCAGCGCAGGCCACAAGAAATATCGCCGCAGTCATGGTGATATTCTTCGTAACAAGGTAAACAATAACTCCAATAATAATTACGATCGGCAAGAAAATGGCAGCAAAACGGTCTGCTAATTTTTCTGGTCTGGACTTATTTTTGGCTGCCTCGCGGATTAACGCTGCCATCCGCTCAATGGTCGATTCCTTCCCCACGCCAACAGCCTTAATCTTCAGTACGCCAGATCCATTAAGCGTTGAGCTTAACACATTGTCGCCAACGATTTTTTCAACCGGCGTGGATTCGCCTGTCACAGATCCTTCATTTACAAAAGAGGTTCCAAAGATGATGATGCCGTCAACTGGAATAAAGGAACCTGCCTTTACCACTACGACATCATTTAGTTTAATTTCTTCAACAGCAATTTCGCGTAAGTTTCCGCCCTTTTCAACAATCGCTTTCCGCGGTTTTAAAGCGAGCAGCTTTTCCACCGCATTCTTGGCCTTCGATTCAGTATAAAAATCTAATAACTCTGCAGAATTCAGCATCAGGACGATAAAAGCTGCCGCTTGGATTTCGCCAGTGGCAAACGCTACGCCAAGTGCGAAGATATTAAAAACATCGATATTTATGTGCAATCTAAAAGCAGATATGGCAGCGCCTACAACTGTTGGAATTGCTCCAGCGATGCTTACTACCAGAAGCATCCATCGGGAACCGGGGACAAAAAAATCAAGTATCAAAAAAATGATTACCAACGCTAAAATCGTGTAATTACGCAAGGGTTTGTGAAAAATATTTTTCACCGTATCGCAACAATAAAAGGATGTTTGACTTTACTTACCATATCCTATCCCTGCGGATTTTTCCAGCCAAAAAGAAACCGGCTGATTCGGGCACAGCCGGTGGAAGCCCTTAGGCTTGTCAAACGTCAGACCTGTTCGAGCTCGCGCTCGATGGATTCCGCCACGTGCGGCCGGTGCTTCTTCAGTACGGCCGTAAGGGCATCTTGCGTTGCCTTGTTCATGCCCTGCGAGAGGGTGTACCATTCTACCTTCACGTCTCTATCGGAAAAGGAGAGACTCTGCACCTCCTTCTCGAAGAACGCTACCCTTTTGGTGTCTACTGTTCTTGCCATCTCGCACCTCCTTCCTTGCTGCGGGACTTGGATTCGAACCAAGATACTCGCCTCCAAAGGGCGATGTCCTACCATTAGACGATCCCGCATTACTCAATTCTTGTTTTCAATTAGACCTGCCTGCGCAGGCAGGTGGTCCGGCATTATTGCTCCCCTATTCCGCACGATTCAATAATCGCCAATTCCAGAGGGAGTTGTATTATACTGGAATATTTCATTTTCTGCTCGGCTTCCATAAAGTTTTCGACGATACGCGGCAAAAGCTTTTCGTCAAACTGTTGCGATTGTTGTTGCATTCGTTCCAACTGCTCTTTCGTAAACTCGTTCTCAAACATTTTTTCCAGCTGCGGGTTGATCTTTAGCACAAGCGTATGCCGCAGATAGCGGACGAGGTTTTTGGTGAATTCTTGAGGATCCATCCCCTCTTCCAAATTTTTGTTGAGGAAATCGACGGCTTCGCCGGCCTTTCTATCGGCAAGCAGTTGGACGAATTCGCCTACGAGATTTAAATCCACCAACCCGAGCAGCGTCTTTATGGTATCTGCGCCGATCCCCTCCTTTGTATCAAGAATAGAATGAAAAGTCAAAACTTTGTCAAGCAAACCAAGCGCATCGCGTAAGGATCCGCCCGCGTTCAGCGCAATGAGCTGGAGTGCTTCTTTGTCGATGTCCGCGTTTTCTGCTTTTACTATTTCTTTGAGTTTTCCCGTGATTTCAGGCACTGTGAGTTTGCGAAAATCAAAACGCTGGCAACGCGAAGCTATAGTAGGAATCATCTTATGGGCTTCCGTAGTAGCAAGGATAAAAATAGCGTGCGAGGGCGGTTCTTCCAGTGTTTTGAGCAAAGCATTTGCGGCCTCCTTCGTAAGCTGGTGCGCTTCATCAATAATAAATACTTTGTATTTCAGTTTGACGGGGGCGAACGCAATGCCTTCACGCAATTCGCGCATTTCGTCGATTCCCCTATTGGATGCGGCGTCAATCTCAATTAAGTCGATGGCGCGGCCATGATTTATTTCCTCACAGAACGAGCAGACATTGCAGGGTTCCCCTGCCTGCGCAGGCGGGCCTTCTTTCGAGTGTTCACAGTTAATTGCTTTGGCGAGGAGGCGGGCTAAACTTGTTTTGCCAGAACCCCTCGGGCCTGAAAATAAATACGCGTGCGAAAGCAGATCTCCTGCTACTGCGTTTTTAAGCGTTTGCACGATGTGTTCCTGGCCCGCAACTTCGCTGAAGGATTTGGGGCGATATTTTCGATACAGTACCATGTTATCGCTTGAATACGACAAACTTATAACCAAGAAAATTCCACGTCATGACCACCAATGTTCCTGCTAAAGCTCCTACAGTAGGCCACGCGCGGGCCGAAAGCCCGAACTGCGGGCTGATAAAGTTCACTACCGCAGAGGCCGTCCCCACGTTTAAGAAAAAACCAATGCCGCTTATTAGCAAAAATTGGGCGAATTCCTTTCCTTGCGCTATAAAATCCTGTTTCGATTTCTTTTCCCCAAATGTCCAATATTTGTTCCAGAGGTAACTGTTCCCAACTGCAATGAGGAATGAAAATCCCTTGAATATAGAAAAGCCGATTCCTGCGGTAATGCCGCTTGCCGCAATGAGAATATTCAGTATGCCAAGGTCCACGAACGTGTTGAGCCCCCCTACCAAGAGAAACTTGGCCGCTTGAAAAAGTACGGAGAATCGCTGCCCGAAGATGGCCGCTATGCGAATGCCGAGCACAGCCAGTGCGGGAAAGAGCAAGAGTGTTGCCTCAAGATACGAAATATCGTGGATAGTAATAATATTGCCGGAATACTTTATGGCAAGCAGGAAAACTGCGGCCAGAAGTCCTGCAACAGCGCTAAAAAACAGGTCGTTTTTGTTCATGCGTTGCTATTGTACCATATCATGGAAAATTCGTCCCCCCCATGGTATGATGAGCCCATTATGGTGAAGATTTATAGCACACTTTCGCGCAAAGAAGAAATACTCAAGCCCAGAAAAGGCAAAAAGATAAACTTTTTTGTGTGTGGTATTACCGTCTATGATTTTTCGCACTTGGGGCACGCGCGCACCTACATTGCTTTTGATATGATTGCAAAGTATTTGCGCCAAAAGGGTTACGATGTTTTTTACTTGCAAAATGTAACAGATATAGACGACAAGATTATCCAGCGCGCAAAAGAACTTGGCGAAGATCCCAAAAAGCTGGCGCGAAGATTCGAGAAAGAATATCGGGCAGATATGAAGGCTTTAGGCGTAAGCGCGGTGAACACCTATGCAAGGGCAACCGACCATATCGCAGAAATAATCGATCAGATTCGGCGCTTGCTTAAAAAGGGATACGCCTATGAAATTGAAGGTGATGGGATATATTTTGATATTTCCAAGTTCAAAGAATATGGCAAGCTTTCTCGCCGCACTACAGGACAGGCCAAAGATGCTGTGTCACGTATAGACGAGTCTGTCAGCAAGCGTAACAAGGGCGATTTTGCGTTGTGGAAGTTTAGTAAGCCAGGAGAGCCAAAGTGGAAATCTCCCTGGGGGTGGGGAAGGCCCGGCTGGCATATTGAGGATACTGCCATTACCGAAAAGTTTTTTGGCCCGCAATACGACATTCACGGAGGCGCGCAGGATTTAATATTCCCCCACCACGAGGCAGAAATTACGCAAATGGAATCTGTATCGGGCAAAAAGCCGTTTGTAAAATATTGGATGCATACGGGCTTTCTTACAGTGAGGGGCGAAAAAATGTCAAAATCTGTGGGAAATTTCATTACCATTCGGGATTTCCTAAAGGAACATTCCCCTAGACTTCTTCGATACTTTGTTCTAAAAACGCATTATCGCTCCCCTATTGATTATTCCGAGGAAGTGCTCGAACAGACGCAGAATGAATTGGGGAAGATTGACGAGTTTATGGATCGTCTGCGTGAAAAACCTCAAGCTTCAATCCGCCATCTGGCGGACAAGTCTCAAGCAAACCTTAAACTTAAAAGGATCAAGGATTCTTTCGAGAAGGCGATGGAAGATGATTTGAATACGACGCTGGCGATTTCAATTTTGTTCGATTTAATTCGTGAGGAGAATACGCGGATGGACGAGGGAAAACTATCGAAGGCAGAGAGGAAGGAAATTCTAGCTTTTCTTAAGGAGATAGACGAACTTTTCGGTTTTATTTTTCGGGGGCGTGAGAAGCAGGTTGTTCCGGCAGAAATTAAAAAGCTCGCGGAGCAGCGGGAGGCATATCGCAGACAAGGGGATTTTCAGGAAGCCGATGCGCTTCGCGCGGCAATGCAAAAGCGAGGTTGGGCTGTTGAAGATACGCCCTCTGGCTGGAAACTGAAAAAGCTGGTATAGAAAAGATACTATGGCAGAAGCAGGTTTGCCTGCGCAGGCAGGAGATAGAAAAATAGAGGCGCTGGATAAACTTCCTCCACAAAGCATAGAATCTGAAATGTGCCTTTTGGGGAGTTTAATGCTGGATAAAGAGGCCATCGTGAAGGTGGCTGATTTGCTTGAGCCACGCGATTTTTATAAGCCAAGCCATCGGATTATTTACGAAGCCATGCTGGATTTGTTTGCCAGGAACGAACCCGTTGATTTACTTTCGGTTTCAAGCCGACTGAAAGACAAGGAAAAAATAGAGGAAATCGGCGGGCGCAGCTACTTGACCGAAGTTATCAATACTGTGCCTACTGCCGCACATGTGGCGAGCTACGCGAAAACCGTGCAGAATAAAAGGATTCTGCGCGACTTGATTTCCACTTCCTATGAAATCGGCCAAATGGGATATAATGAAAAGGAAGATCCCAACGTGCTCGTAGATCAGGCCGAGCAGAAGATTTTTTCCATCGCTCAAAAATCGCTCTCGCACAACTTTATTCACATTAAAGAAGAGTTGGAAGAAGCATTTGAGCGTCTCGATAAGCTTTCCAAGCATGAGAAAGCAACGCGCGGCATCCCCACCGGCTTTGCGGATATGGACAATTTGCTCTCTGGTTTTCAGCCTTCGGATCTTATTATTTTGGCGGCACGCCCTTCTTTGGGAAAATCCGCTCTGGCTTTGGATATCGCGCGGAGAGTCGCGGTACAAGAGCACGTTCCCGTTGGCTTCTTTAGTTTGGAGATGTCGAAAGATCAGTTAATCGACCGTATGATCGCGGCTCAAGGCAACGTGGATTCGTGGCGGCTGCGCACGGGAAAGCTTTCTTCCCAAGGGGACGACAACGATTTTATCCGCATTCAGGAGGCGCTTGGCGTATTATCTGAAGCTCCTCTCTATATCGACGATACCCCTTCGCAAACCGTGCTGCGCATGCGGGCAATGGCTCGGCGTTTGCAGGCAAATCATGGCCTCGGACTCATTATTATTGATTACCTACAGCTGATTACGCCGTCAAACAGTTTGACGGGCATTGTGCAGCAGGTTACCGAAATTTCTCGTCAGCTCAAGGGGCTGGCGCGCGAACTTACCGTACCGGTACTTGCGATTTCGCAGCTTTCACGCGCGGTGGAACAGCGTTTCCCGCCTCGGCCGCGCCTCTCTGATCTGCGGGAGTCAGGATCTTTGGAGCAGGATGCGGACGTGGTGATGTTTATTTACCG
This sequence comes from Candidatus Wildermuthbacteria bacterium, assembly GCA_016181405.1. GTDB lineage: Bacteria > Patescibacteriota > Minisyncoccia > Minisyncoccales > UBA10102 > O2-01-FULL-48-27b. The sequence goes on along the minus strand of JACOZJ010000003.1, from coordinate 123,896 downwards.
TGAAGATAAATATAAAAAGCAGGAGACTGATCAAAATACGGGAAATATCGCGGAAATTATTGTGGCAAAGCATCGGAATGGCCCCATAGGTTCTGTAAAGTTGTACTTCAACCCGAATGTCGTAAGTTTTTCCGATCTCGACAAGACACGGCAGTACGAAGAGGGCGCCGAGCTCGTAGTGGATTTTTAAGGAGACCGCTTGAGCATATCGCTTTTCTCAGACCACGCCTCGCTTGCTCCAGCGGCAAGCGGGCTCTCTCTCGGCACCAGTCCGCCAGAGGCGGACCAAGCACTGGTGCCTGCGAGGGGGTCTTCCAAAAGCATATGCTCTCGCTCTATACCAAATACTAGATACCAGATACTAGCCCGATGTACCCAAAATCCATCCAAAAACTTATTGAGATATTTTCCCGATTCCCTACCGTTGGCCCGCGTACAGCCGGCCGTTTTGTTTTTTACCTGCTCAAATTATCAGATGGTGAAATGAATGAATTGATAGCAGCACTCCAGGGTTTGAAGAAAGAGATTAAGCAATGTTCTTTTTGTTTCAATTCCTTTGAGGCTGCAGACGATGAACAAAAAACCGGGCTTTGCGCGATTTGCAGAGATAATACGCGCGACCAGGCTCTTTTGTGCATTGTGGAAAAAGAGAGCGATTTGGAAACCCTTGAAAAGACCAAACAATATCGCGGGAGATATTTTATTTTGGGCGGTGTAAATGACATTTTAAAGAAAGAAGGCATACAGAATATCAAAGCGCAGGAGTTGAAAGACCGTATGGCTGGTGCTATTCAAGAAATAATTCTTGCTCTGAACCCTACGACCGAGGGTGAGGCCACGGTGCTGTATCTAGAGCGCTTGCTTGCGCCGTATGGCAAGAAAATTACACGCTTGGGGCGGGGGCTTCCCGTGGGCGGCGAGCTTGAGTACGCGGATGAAGAAACGCTTCGTTCTGCTCTTGAAGGCCGAAGGTAGTAGGCGCTCGCATCACGGCTTTTTCTTGCGCTTTACCCCTCCTTCGGAGTGGACCCTCGCGTCTGCGAAAAAGCCGTGATGCTCGCTCCTAAATACGCGAGCACTTGACTTTTGCTTTATTTATAGTATAATAAAGCTTACGAATTTGAACCTTCACATAGAGGCGGAAACGCCAGAAAGGACGGCCCAAATTGGTTATATTTCTCGTGGTTCTGGCAGGGATTTTGGCGGCCTCGTTGAATGCGGCGGTCTGCGTGCTTCTGCTTCGCATTGAGCAGCGATTGGAGGAGGAAGGAAAGATTCCGACGAGGGGTAAAATCCTTTACTTGTGGAACTTCAACTTCTTCACGTGGGGAGATATGGTTTTTGTCTCTCTTCTGGACTATGCGATCATCGTTGTCCTAGCGGAGAGGTGGCCGCCGCCGCCTTTGTGGGCACTTGGTGTGTGTCTCGTGGCAGTAGCCGCGTGGGCAGCGATATGGAATTGGGTGTGGCTTTCTGAAAGCCATAACCCAGATTCCCTCTATCCTCGGACTGGGGCGATTTCTCCTCTGGGGAAGCTGCATCTCGCATACTTCACCACACAGTACTGGTTGGGATTGGTGGGGTTGTGGATGGTTTTTCTTATGTTGAGGGGCGAGCGTGCTTGGTCGCCAGTCGCTTTCGTGGGGTTGGCGGCAGCCGCCGCTTACTTCACGACGTGGTTCTCGGACTTGTTCGCGGGGCGCTTTAAGCGCCGCCGATAGATCGAGAACCAAACAAAAGAGGGTCACCGCTTGCGGTGGCCCTCTCCTATTTTATTTGGATTCGATGGAGGTTATCTCTACTTCCGAGTAGGTTTGACGATGGCCCGTTTTTACCTTTTCACGCTTTTTGGGCTTGAATTTAAAAATAACCACCTTTTTACCTTTACCTTGCTTAAGAATTTTGCCCTTTACTTTCACCCCTTTTACAAGCGGCGCTCCGATTTCAATACCGTTGCCGTTTTCGGTAAGTAATACCTCGGAGAACTCAACATCACTCCCCTCCTCCACAGGGAGTTTTTCTACTTTAATTTTCATACCGGGAGCAACCACATATTGCTTCCCACCGGTTTTGATTATTGCGATTTCTGACATAGTGATTATCAGTATACCTCAAATCCTCCAAAAGGTCAATCCTCTTCTTGGTTTGGTTTCGGTACCTCTATCATCTCTATGCTGTTGGAAGAGCCAGTTATCTTTAGGATATCCTTGTCTATTTTCCGAAATTCGCTCGAAGCTTTGGTGTAATGATTTACCGTTGTTCTAAGTGATATGCCTACAGAATTAAAGTACTGTTCATAGGCTCCTAAATTACGCATAAGTTGTTGTACTTGTTCTCCCATTTTCTTTGCCGACTCTTCGATTTTGAAAGCCTTGAATCCGTAGAGGACCGATTGCAGATATGCGGCAAATGTGGTTGGAGATACAATAATAACTTTTTTGTCATTGTAAGCATAATCAAGCAGGTTTCTAGTATTCACTTTTACTGAGCCTACTTCGTTGATAAGCAAATCATAGTAAATACCTTCTGCAGGAATAAACATGAAAGCAAAAGACAGCGTCCCTTCCTTTGGTTTGATATACTTTGCCGTCTCATCAATCCTTTTTTTAAGATCGTTTTTGAATTCTTTCTCAAGGTCACTCTTGCGTAATTCATCTGGTTCGTTGATAAGGCGGTTATAGTTATCGAGAGAAAATTTAGCGTCGATAGGAATAATGCCTTCCTTCGTGATAATAATTGCGTCAACGATGTCGCCGTCAACAAAATGATGCTGCATCTTATAGACTGTTGTCGGTAAAGTATTGCTCAAGATCAATTCAAGGCTTGCTTCTCCCAAGTTGCCGCGTTGTTTTTGATGTTTAAGAACTTTTTCTAAATTCTGAAGTTGCTCGGCGATAGTAAACACTTGTTTGCCGGCTTCATTAGCTTCGGTAACGACCTTGGTGACTTCGGTTAGATGTTTAATCATCTGTTCGCTTGTCTCTCGGATAGCACGTTGAGATTCGCCAAATTGTGCACGTACGGTTTCGTCCATCCTTTTAGAGGAGTCGCCAAGCTTTTCGTCGAGAGTAGCGCGTAAGTGCTGCAATTGATTCTGGATCATGAGAATTTCAGATCCGCCGGCCCCCCCTTTTTTCTGCAAAACTAAAAACACAATAATTCCCGCCAAGAGCGCTATGATTCCGATGAGGAGAATTTCACTCATGCGTCCACTGTATCATGGTCTCATCTTTGGAGGAAGACTTCAGTTGCCACAAAGGCCAAGTATATAGCCGCGAGTATCAGCCCTTCTTTTTTGCTGAATCGTTTGCCCGTACCCATAAAAAGCAGAAAGAACGCGGCCGAAAGGAACAGGAAAAAACGCGCTACCACAAGAGGAGAAAAGTCTTCAATCTCAATGGGATGAATGAGCGCTACAACGCCAATTACCAATGTGGAAAGGACTACCACTTCACCTAAAACTTGTCCCAACACTATCCAGTTGTTACCGCGCCGTGAAGCGAGGGTAGTAAAGTACAATTCAGGAAGAGCCGTGATAAATCCTGTAATGAGCACCCCAACGATAACGAGAGGGATGGCGAACGTGGTTTCGAAAAAATAAGCAGAGCGTACAATCCCTTCGGAAGCTAGAATAAGACATACTACCCCTACTGCTACAGAGCCTGAACTTTTGAGAAATGATTTGAAGCCATGGAGTGGAGATTTACGCGGTTTTCCTTCTGTTTCGCCTTCCATTATTCCGGCGATGAAATGGCGCTTTGAAAAAAGCCACAAATTGTACAGGATAAACAACGCAATAAGAGCTATGGCGTCTCCCCTGCCGAGGCGTCCATCCCACAAGAGAAGAATGGGCAAGAGGGCAGCTACTACCGCGAATAAGGCGGATTTTCTAACAAGACGGCTTTCGATAGAAAGGCCATTGGAAACAAGAACCGCTATAGCTATAACGATGGTGAAGATGGCAACGTCATTTCCCATAACATTCCCCAGAGAAAGTTCTGGCACGCCTTTAAGGGCAGAGGAAATGCCCACGGAAAGGTTGGGAAGCGCGCTTCCCAAAGACATCACCAAGAACGCCAAAACGAATTGGCGCCATTTGAGATATTGCGCAACTTTAATGATGTGGTCGATAATCAGGCGGGCTGCAAGTACCAATAAGGCTATAGAACCAAGAAAGATCGCGATCTGAAAAAGAATTGAACTCATGGGCGGTCCCAACGGGAGTCGAACCCGTGTTACCAGGATGAGAACCTGGCGTCCTGGGCCTCTAGACGATAGGACCAAAGCCACCTGCGTGGATTATTCTATTCCTACCATATTTTTTCTGCATTTTCCAGCAGCGAAGAAATGTTTGCCAAAAAGAAGAGCCAGGCGCCTTTTGGCAACTGGCTCGTGATAGCGTAATGTTGAAAGGTGCTTTCCTTACGGAGTGTCCAGCCCCTTTTGGGTTGCTTGCCGATATAACCGGCTGCGCTTGCCTCCTGGAGTGCTAGCTGCAATTTCCTGCAGCTTTTTCTCTGTAGTGCCCAGATCTTGCGGGGTAAATCCCCACTTCTCACGAAGACCCGAAAAGCGAGTGAACGTGTAGGATGTGAGAGGAGGATTCGCCTCGAGATTTTCGAGGGCTTTCAGGAGAATTTGGTAGCGCAGACCGCGAAGCTCCTTGTCCGTTACCCCCATGTCCAACCAGGACAATCCCTGGTTTTGTCCTAGGAGTTGCTCGATCTGCCGATGAACCCCGTAGGTAGGATTCGTCCGCAGCTCCGGGAGGAGGTTCTTTACAGCTCTTATAATCGCTTCTCTTCTTGAGTCATCCTGTGGTTCCTGTCTCTTTGCCATGGTAGCCCCTTATCCGCAGATTGCAGCCTAAGTATACATATAGCGATATGTTTTGTCAACTGTTTGAGGGACGCGATGTGATACTCTCTCACTAGTAATCAGGGGGGGTTTGATAGTAGTCAATAATATACTTGGCAAGGTCGTGGAATATGGGTACAGCAGAGTATTCCGCGGTTTTCGTTGCTGGATTGTCGAGTTTCACCAAGATGAGAAATTTGGGATCAAAGGCCGGCGCGTATCCGACAAATGATTGCACGGTTTTGTCGGAATATCCGGATTTTGCCACACCCAATGCTGACCAGGAAATTTGCGCGGTGCCGGTTTTGCCGGCAACGTGATATCCGGGAATCTGCGCGCTTTTCGCGTATCCGTTTTGAACAACGTTTGTGAGCATTTCAGTAACCTCGGCTGCCGTTTTTGGGCTTATCACTTGTTCTTGTTTCCTTTCGTTTCCATTTCCTTCCACAATGTAAGGCTGCGTCATCTGGCCGTTGTTGGCGATTGCGGAGAATGCTTTTACGATTTGCATGGGAGTCATTTCAATCCCCTGTCCGAAAGAAGCAGTGGCAAAGTTAATTTCATATCCCTTTTTGAACTCGGCATTTCTCGAGAATACCTCACCTGCAAGGTCAATATTCGTGGGTTCGAAAAAGCCGAATTTTTCGATATATTCCAAGAATTTTTCCTCTCCGAGCTGCTGCGCTGCGAACATCGCTCCAGTATTAATGGAATATTCCAATACTTCAGTCATTGTTCGCAAACCCCACACCCTGTGGTCGTAGTTGGTAATTTTCCGCGCGCCAATCTGCACGAACCCCTTATCCGTGTAGGTGGTATCCGGAGTCACGGTGCCTTCGTTAATGGCTGCAGCCATGGTGAATGCTTTGAAAATAGATCCCGGCTCGTAAATCTTTTGAATAGCGGGATTTTGAAAGATTTCAAGGTCTGTTTGGGTTGAGTATGAATTTGGATCGAAAGAAGGAGTGCTCGCAAGCGCCAGGATTTTGCCCGAAACCGGATCAATGACCACGATAGTTCCTGCTTCAATATCAAGGTTTACTTCTGCTTTTTCCAACAGTTGCTCTGCTACCGACTGAATATTGTAGTCAAGCGTCAAAACAATGTCTTCCCCATTCTGGCTGGTGCTGGCGAATACAGTAAGGAGGTAACTTGCAGGATTTCTCGCTCCGGCCCCTGCGCCTTCTTTGCCGGCGAGTTTACTGTCGTAGTATCCTTCTATGCCGTATTGGCCTTCTCCGTCTTGGTTAGTAAAACCTATAACGTGAGCAGCTAATGATGCTTGGGGATACGAACGCATTTGTTCTTGCCTTACCCCGACGCCTGCAAGCTTGAGGTCTTGAATTTGTTTAACTTCAGTTTCTGAAATGCGTTTCTTTAAAGTTTCAAAGAAGCTGTCTTTGTTGTGGAATTTGGAAAAAATAAATTCCTCATCGAGTTGGAGGATTTGCGCGAGTTTGTTTGCCGCATCTTCGGAGTTTTTCAGTTCTGCCGGGGAGACAAAGGCAGAAGGGATTTTTTGGTTGGACGCTAATGTATACAAATTTCCATTTTTGTCCTGCAAAAAAACAGCGCCTCTTTCCCCTCTTGCGAGAACGCTTACATTTTGCTGGCCTTGAGCAAGCGCTTTATACAAACCTTGGTTTATGATCTGTAAATATGCGAGGCGTCCCCCGAGGATCGCGCCAAAGCAAAACAGGAGAAACAAGATAAGATGAAAGCGCCAGTGCCTCATTGATTTTGTGCAACTCCGCCCGAAGGAATCCTGAGATAGGTAATAGAGCGGACGCGCTCAAAATTCCGCGATTGTGCGAGTTGCTCGAGATCTTTGAACGATACTGCCTGACTAGTTTGTGTTTGGAGTGCCGTATTAGTGTGTCTGTGTTCGGTGATCTGCCGTTCGGTTTCTGCGATGCGATATACCAAAATAGTGAGTGCGTTGACCTGGACAATGTAAAGGCCAATCAGGAAACCGGTAAAGAGTAATCCTAACACCCAAAACATTTTCGTGTGATAAAAGGAGGAAAGAAGAATGGTCATAGTTTTACGGCGACTCGCAGCTTGGCAGATCGCGCTCTTGAATTTTGTTTGATTTCCGCTCGGGACGGAATTACTGGTTTTTTTGTAAGTGGGCGGAAGAGAGGTTGTTGTTTAAAAAATTCTTTTACGATTCGATCTTCTAATGAATGAAAGGAAATAACTGCGATTTTTCCATTTTGGCTGATAAGTTCCGTTGCGCCCTGAAGACCTTGTTTTATATTTTCTAATTCGTTGTTCACTGCAATGCGAAGCGCTTGAAATGTTTTCGTGGCAGGGTGGATTTTCTTTCGCTGATACCATTTGGGCGTAGCTTGCTCTACGATTTGGACCAGCTGTGAAGTTTTTTGCAAATGTGTTTGCGTTCTGCTCTGCACGATTGCCTCTGCGATCTGTTTGGCGAACTGTTCTTCGCCATAGTCCTTTAGCATACGCTCGAGTTGTATTTTGCTGCTGTAATTGAGAAGCTTCTCCGCGGTGATTGGGTTCTGCGCGTTGTAGCGCATATCGAGTGGCTCATCTTTCTGAAACGTGAATCCCCTTGCGCGGCTTTCCAGTTGGTCTGAAGATAGTCCAAGATCGAACAAAATGCCCGCAACTGGGCGAAAGGCGTTTTTTGCCGCGACTTCTTTGATATTGGCGAAATTTTCATTTTCTGCGAACACACGGTTTTGCAACTTTCGCTTGCGTATTTCTTCTGTAAAGGACTGGATTGCTTCTGCGTCCCAATCTAAGGCAAGTATCTTTCCTTTTGGGGCAGTCCTGGCTGCTATGGCAAAGGTATGGCCTCCTCCTCCCGCCGTGCAATCAATGAAATTCTCATTCGGCTGGGGATCCAGGTACTCCAGGACTTTTTCGGTCAAAACGGGTTCATGCATGTTAGATTCCGAGTTCCTTCAGGCGTTCTGCCATATCCCCTATCCCCTTTTCAATATTTGTCTTGTATGCTTCCCATTTTTGCTCGTCCCAAATTTCAATTCGGTTGTACACTCCGGCAATCACAGTCTTTTTTCCGAGCGAGGCATATTCTTTTAAATAATCAGGCACGAGAATCCTTCCGAGTTTGTCTAAGTCTGCTTCCATCGCTCCTGCCAGCATTAGTCTTGCGAATCCTCTCGCATCAGCTTGCGCCAAGGGCAGTTTGCTGAGTTTCTCCGCCAATACTCCCCATTCTTTAAACGAGTATAAAAAAAGACATTGATCTAACCCTCGGGTAACCACCGCTTTTTTCCCAAGTGCTTGGCGGAATTTTGCAGGGATTGCGAGTCGCTTTTTCTCATCTATGGAATAGGAAAATTCTCCGAGAAACATAGAAGGGGGCTTTATCATAAAAAGGAGTTTTCCACAGATATGCCGACTTTTCCCCACATTTATCCACAACTCCCCACCTAGTTACCAATATATCCCACCCAGCATCCCTCGTCAACCCCATTTATCCACACTTCGACTTTGCTCAGTGCAAGCAATAAAAAAAACAGCCCTTCGTCCGCCAGCTGGCGGACGAAGGGCTGTTTTTGGTTTTTTGGGATGTCGCGCTTATTTTATGTTTTTCTCACAGCAAAAGTTTGCGAGTCAACGGTGATACGATCCCCTCTGCTTATTGTATTGGAAAGGAGTGCGATGGCAAGCGCGTTTTCTACTTTGTCTTGTAATACACGGCGCATATTGCGCGCGCCGAATGTTGGATCATAACCGAGCTCTGCGATTTTCGCTTTGAGCTCTTCTGTAACCTCCAGTTCAATGCCCTTTTCTTTCATATTTCGCTGAAGCTTTTGCAGCATGAGCCCGGCGATTTGGAGGAGGTGATCCGGTGTGAGAGGAGTAAATAGGATGACGCCGTCAAATCGGTTTATAAATTCGGGTCGATAAATTCCTTCATGAAAAAGATAGTCAAGCATTTGTGTTTTGAGTTGAGCAAAATCAGTTTGCTGTTTTATCGCCTGTAAGATAAGGAGATACCCCGCGTTGCTTGTGGCAATAATAATGGTGTGGCGAAAGTCGGTTTTGCGGCCCAGACCATCGGTAACATGCCCTTCGTCCAACACCTGGAGGAACAGGTTAAGGATGTTCGGATGAGCCTTTTCGAGTTCGTCTAGCAAAATGAGGGAAAAAGGATTTTCTCTGACCGCAGTGGTAAGTAGGCCTTCTTGTACTGGAGTGCCCAATAGTCGGTCTATGTCCTTTACGTTTTGGAATTCGGACATATCCAAACGTATAATGCGGCCTTCAGATCCAAAGTAAATAGCGGCCAACGCCTTTGCGGTTTCGGTCTTTCCTACTCCGGTGGGGCCGAGAAATAGAAAACTACCCATGGGCCCTTGGCGCGTTGCTACCTGCGCCCTTGCGCGGCGCAGAGCAGAAGCAACTTCGCGCACTGCCTCTTCTTGGTTGATGATTCGCTTATGGATAAGGACTTCCAGGTCCAGTAGAGTTTCTCGTTCCGTGGTTTCAATGTCTCCTACCGGAATCTGTGTGCGTTCAGTAACCACGCGAGCGACGTGATCTGGCATAAGTACTTTATCTGCGGTTTGGGCAATCCAGCTCATGGTGTCGTCCAGTAAGTCCAATGCCTTTTTTGGAAAAGGCAGGGCCTGAATATATTTGTCCGCGTACGCCACGATTGCTTGCAATGCGGGGTAGGAAATGAATTTCTTGTATGTTGCTTCAAAGATAGGGACGGTTTCTTCCAGCACCTCCAGTGTTTCTGCTTGGGAAAGTTCTGTTACTTCTATCTTTTCAAAAAAAGAAAGCAGCGAAGGGTTTTGCTCCAGATATCGATGGAGTCCGGCAAATGTGGTTATAGCAATAAACGGAAACTCCGGGATTCGCAGATATGAGGAGAGCACGCCCGCAATATTTACTCGTCCCGCGGCAGGTTCGGTGAATTCCCCCACAAAGTTATGTAGATCGTCTATAACTAAAATGATGTTGCCGGCCGCAAGAACTTCGCGGAAAATCTCGCTTAAGATCGCCTCTGCTTCTTCCAGCGATTGGATGGAAGACATCACATGCGCGAGATCAAGTTCCACAAAGCGTTTGTAGTTGAGAAGCTGGTTTTGACACGCGCCCAGCTGGCTTTTAGAAGCCAAGTCCTGAATCAAGCGTTTTCGTCCGGATCCCGGATTGCCGCAGAGCAGCACATTATTCGTTTCCTGACGTGAGAGAATGCGTTCCATCATTTCTTTTTCCTGCTGGTGTCCGATTGCACGAGGGAAGCGTGCAGCCATTACTTCTCGGGAAAGGTCGTATCCGAATTGATCGAGCGTAATTGTGTAACCCGCGGCCCAGTCCCTTCCGATCGTGCCATAGCGCCGCAGATTTTTTTTGAGCCAGAACTTTTTTTGCTCTTCGCTTTTGACGCGTTCTCGGTAGTGCCATTCAGCCACATTGGGAACGTCGCGCTCCGGAACAAATCCCCGCTCAATTAAATATCGCGTGAAAAAGGCGTCGGTTTCCGCTAAGACAGCAAGTACATCCTCAACTTCAGTCTTTTCCCGCCCCTGAATTTGCGCCCGATCAATTGCCTTGCGTATGGTTTCCATAAAGTCAGGAGCGAATGTAACCTCTTTTGTTTTTTGCAGGCGACGTGGCTGTGAATCAAATTCTCTTTCAATTTCTCTCCTCAATTCGTTTGGGTCCAACAGCATGCGGAAAAGCACAAATTCCAGCGATGAGTTTTCTCTTAGAAGAAAATAAAGCAACAGCTTTGAATCTACTCCGAAAAAGCGTTTTTGTTTTGCGCGTTTCATTGCGTTTTGGGCGGCGTGGAGCACAGAGAATGAAAAAAGGTTAGCAAGATTTTCTTCTCCAAAACGCAAACGCGGTCTTTGCAAACTCTCTCCAAATCGCTCGAGGAGAAATATCGTAGCTCCATACGCGAAACTCAAAAGCACGAAGCCAAGGAGAACTCTACTGGTACCCGGGGAGACTAGGCCTTCACTCGGAATAAAGGTTAGAAGGAAAAGCAAAAGCAGAAGGGCGAATACCCATTGAGTCGCCCTGCGGATTTTACGCAGAACTGCAGTTTGAAAATAGCTGTCAAACCACAACGCTGGAGCAAGCGATGATTTCGCAATGTTAAAAGAGAAGGAAGATGCCATATATAAAGGCTGCTGCAATAATTGCGGGCAATACAAACCAAAATAAAAATAAAAGACTTCCGAGAAATAGAAGTGCAAGTTGTACGACGAGGCCCGCTACAATAAGAAAACTTCGTACAATAGCCCCCAGGATTCGCGAGATAAGGTTTGAAGAGAAAGTAAACAAATATACTCCAATATCGAATCCTCTTCCGTAGTCCCAAGCGATTCTCCTCCACGGCGAGAAAAATGTTTGCAATAGGAGGGGTACGGAGAAATAGTTGAAGTTAAACCAGAGAATGTTTCCCCATCCCCTTAGGATATCTCTGGGTGCATCGAGATAATGCCATTTTACGTAGCGTAACAGCAAAATTGATTGCATTGGAATAGTATATCATATTGCACAGTTTGAGCCCAAGCTTTCCAAAAATTGTTCAGAAAGTGCGCGGTTAAACGTAAAAAGGGAGCCATTCCACTGATAGACGCGCGCAAGACACCATACTTCTCCTGCTTGTTTGCTTGGAACGGTATCTTTCCCATTCTCGAACTCCCATATTTGGCTGAACAGCTCTACGATTTCTTTCTTGCCATCGCTATTCACATCAATGATTTGTACGGTTTCCGCGTGGGTAACCGTGCCGCCCATAAGAAAAATTGCGTCACGTATTTGATTGTCTGGGTCGCGAAGCTGAATCCATTCGAGTTTTTTCCCCTGCATGTCCGCCTGAAGGAACCCATAGGCGTCGTTGGAAGCTCCACCATATCCAAGAGACACAAAAAGTTCGTCTTTTCCGTCGCCAGTGATATCTTGAAGATCACGTACTTCAGGCACTCCCCGCAGAACCTCTTGATAATCAACGTTTCCGAGGCGTTCGGATGTTCCCGTAGAGTCCAGAATACTCGTGATAAGAATGGTCGCGATGTTATTGCCAGCCGCGCCGATAATAAGTTCCGGACCATCCTGGCCGTCGAGATTCGCCACGTTATATGTTGCGGTCTGCTTGTCAAACCTTTCGTCGAGAGTGTTATGGATAACGCTTCTTGCCAGTTGTTCTGATACCTGAAACGCCTTATCTTTCTCATTTTCATTGCTTTCAGTTTGGATATTGGTTCCCGGCGTAGACTCTTGCTGCCCGGTTAGTACCCAAACTCCTACCCCGATCACTGTTAGAAGAGCTAAAAAAAGAAGAACGAATTTCATAGTGGGCTCGATTGGATTTGAACCAACGACTTCTTGCGTGTGATGCAAGCGCTCTGCCACTGAGCTACGAGCCCGTATTCCCAGCGTAGAAAATTTTTGCAAAAAGCGCAAGTTTGCTATAATGCAAAAACCAGTATGAAAATTTTCGAGTTTCAGTTTAACCCCAAGGCCAAGAAGGATCGATTTTTCCGTGTGTTTTCAAAAGAGCCCGCGAAAGGAGCGGAGGCACAAGGAAGCATGTATATTGTGTGTGAGCTGGCAAATGCTTTGCCGACCAACTCCAATTTTCTGGATCGCCTAGCGGGGATTATCGAACAGGAATACTATGATTTAGAGAAGCAGACACAAGCAGCTGCGCAACGTCTAAAAAGCGCGCTCAAGAAAGCAAACAGCTTTTTGGCAGAGGAGTCCAAGGGAGGAAATGTGGATTGGCTTGGAAATCTCCATTTCTTGTTGCTTTTGCTTGCTCCTACTCCTCAAGGATATACTCTTTATTTTACTAAAGTTGGCGGAATGAAATTGTGGATGTCGCGTGCAGGTTCTCTCGTTGACGCGGGAAAAAGCATTGAATCTGCAAAAAACGATGAAGGTTCCGTAAAAATATTCGGGAATGTGGGTTCGGGCAGAATTATCCCTGGAGACCGAATTATAGGTCTTACCCCAGAAGCATTCGAATTTTTCTCAAAAGAAAACTTTTTGCAAGCTGTTGCGCAGCTCCATGAAGAAAAACAGTTCAGGAATATGTTCAAAGCCAAACAAAAAGAGATGTCCCAACTTATGGGCATTCTGTTTTTTGTGCTTGCGGAGGCTTTAGAGCCGGCAAACGAGGAAAAGAAGGAAGGTCAGCCTGTTTTTGTACGGTGGAGCCAGCAGGCCCGCCTTGCCGCGAGGCAGGCAAAGCTTCCCCAACTGAAAATACCAACACTCCTATTTCGACTTCCGCGGCCTGCCTCGACTCGGCAAGGCGGGCCTGTCGCGCAGCAAGGCGGGCCGACAGTCAAGCCAGTTTTAATGCTGCCTAGCCCTTCTTTCCTAAGAAAGAAACTTCCCTTTTTGATGGTTTCGGAAGCAAGAAAACGAATGGGACTTCTCGCGCTTCTTCTGCTTGTTTTGCTCTTGGGATTCGCGATTTTGGGTGGCAAATCGGAAAGAGATAATCAGGTTGAACGAGCGGAGGAGCAAGAACAAATTACAGAGGAGATGCGCGTTCGGTATAACATTGTAGACATTGAACAACCCGAGGTTGCCGCAATCCTTCCTGATTCCCCTTCTCTCAGAGAGGCTCAACACATGATTCAGCTAGGCAGTAAGTTTTATTTTTTTAACTCATCTTCGCCAAATATCACTGTGTTTGACGGGGAAGTCAACGCTTCTGAAACGTTGAACGCAGGGAGGAACATCAAATTGGGGATAAATTCTGGGAATTCACTTTTGTTCTTTGCAGAACCTGATACCATCGTATCTCTGAATACCGCAACAAACGTTCTGTATCGCCAGCAGGTAGCTTTCCCTGCAGATGCACAGTTTGGAGGAATGGAACAATATGCTGGGAATCTATATTTCTTTGACGCAAGGAGCGGCGACATTTTTCGCTCTCCCATTCCACAAGGAGAATCAGTAACGCTTAAGCACTGGCTTGATCCTCTTTCTCCCAAAAAACCAATCAATGCCCAGGCAATGGGCATTGATGGAAATGTTTGGATCCTTACCGAGGAAAACGAAATTCAGCGGTATTTTAGGGGGTCGTATCAGGAAAGTTTGAATTCTGATATTCTTCCCGCGTTCCGAGCAGTGCGTTCCTTGAAGACCACTGCGCAGCTCCCCTATTTGTATCTTCTGGAGCCGGCAGAATCAAGAGTTGTGATTTTGAGTAAATCGGGGCAAGTGCTTCGTCAATATATGAGCCCGGCATTTGCGAACGCCCGCGATTTTACAGTTTCACCAGACGGCCAAACAGTATATTTGTTTGACGGCGCGAAACTCTATCGAATTTCTTCCGTGGCGTACTAATACGCTCGTATCGTGGCTTTTTCTTGCGCTTTATCCCTCCTGTGGAGTGGACCCTCGCGTCTGCAAAAAAGCCACGATGCTCGCTCACTCTCAATGCTTCGTTTGCGGCGTATACTCGAGCGCTATTTGAGTTCTACGGTAGCGCCGGCTGCCTCAAGCTTTTTCTTGAGTTCTGCTGCTTCGTCTTTCCCCGCGCCTTCTTTTACGACCTGAGCGCCTGCAACGGCGGCGTCAACGAGGTCCTTCGCCTCCTTTAGCCCTTTTCCGGTTGCGTCGCGTACTACCTTGATTACTTCTATCTTTTTGTCTCCTACTTTGGTAAGGACGACATTGAACGAAGTTTTTTCTTCCTCGGCTGGAGCACCATTGCCTGCCGCGGGAGCTGCCGCTACTGCTATAGGAGCAGCTGCAGAAACGCCAAATTTTTCTTCCAAGAGGTGCACCAATTCGGAAAGCTCAAGCACCGAAAGCTTCTCTATAGATTCTACGAGAGATTTGAACTTCGCGGGTACTTCAACTTCTTTTGTTTCTTTTTCGTCAGCCATATTGTTTTATCTGTTTACTGTTGCTTGTTCGCTATCGCGTTTAATGCGATAACCAGACCTTTAATATTTCCTTGCAATACTGAAACGAAACCGGACATCGGGGAAGCCATCGTGCCAACCAGTCGTGAAAGAAGTTCTTCGCGCGATGGCAGATTGGCTATAGCCACAATGTTGGCCGCGTTTTGCAATTCATTTTCAAAATAACCGCCCAAAATCTTCAAGTTTTCATTGGTTTTCCCGAACGCATAAGCGACTTTCATAGGGGCGAAAGGATCATCAAACGCGAAGATTGCTCCAATCTGGCCTTTCATGTCCTTCAAATTCTCGTCAATTTTCTTTTCCCT
The DNA here is from genome assembly GCA_016181405.1 of Candidatus Wildermuthbacteria bacterium. Taxonomy (GTDB): domain Bacteria; phylum Patescibacteriota; class Minisyncoccia; order Minisyncoccales; family UBA10102; genus O2-01-FULL-48-27b. Next base: position 108,823 of record JACOZJ010000003.1, on the reverse strand, counting down.
CAATACTTTGGAAAGCAGTGTTTTCTTAGATACCACAAGCTTGGCTCCTGCTTCCTTGAGTTGGTTTCGCAGGTTTGTCATATCCCCTACCTTGAGGCCTTTGTAGCTCACAAACATCATTGCTTGCTGTTTAGCGAGATGCTCGGTTAATTGATTCAGTATTTCTTGTTTTTGCTGTTTAGTTTTCATTGGAATAAAAAAACATCTGCTTCCGCAGACATTCAGCATTCGTGACATTTCAAAATGTCGCAAAATGCTATTCCTATATGGGTCTTATTGTTCATTGCTTGCCCTGAGTGAGCGAAGCGAATCGAAGGGCCCATGGTCTGCGGAATGTTTTAAGTGTATCTTCTTTAGTAATTACTGTCAAGAGTCCGCGTTCAACCTTCCCATTTCTACTTTTTGCTTGCGCGCCAAAATGTACGGTTGGGCTTATTGAAGACCCTGACTCAATGTGTTATTATGCAAGTGTGTAATAAATCTTATTCTTATGGAATGTATTTTCTGTAAAATTGCAAAGGGCGAAGCTTCTGCGCATAAAATTTGGGAAGATGAGAAGCATCTCGCCTTTCTATCTATTTTCCCGAATACCGAAGGTTTCTCAGTAGTCATCACAAAGGAACATTATCCTTCCTATGTTTTTGATTTGCCTGAAGAAATATTTGTCGGATTAGTAAACGCTGCTAAGCAAACAGCAAAGCTTCTTGACGCAAAACTAGAGGACGTTGGACGAACTGGTATGATGTTTGAGGGTTTTGGTGTTGATCATGTTCACGCAAAACTTTTCCCGATGCACGGCACTAAAATGGCCGAATGGAAGCCGCTCAAGTCAAATGTGGACAAATACTTTGAAAAATATGAGGGCTATATTTCCTCTCATGACTACAAACGCGCAGATGATAAAAAATTAGTAAAACTCGCAGAGAAAATCAGAAACTGAAACGACCTTAAAAGATACAGACCCAATTGCATTGCGCAGATGGGTCTGTTTTTCTGTCCCGTAGTTTCTTATCAGAAGCCATAGAACTGTTTTGCATTGTCGTGAAAGAGCTTCTGCTTTGTTACCTCTTGTTCCCTTTCGGGAAGTGCAGAGACGGCTACCTTGATGGCTCGTAGTGCCTGCCAGTGGGCATGAGTTACGCCGACTGCCAAGTGCTTGTATTCTTGGTGTTCGAAAGCATCAACCCAGTGGTACGGGTACTCCGTTGCCAAGCGTTCGCCACGTTCAGGATGCGTGTACGGCACCGACCTGATTAGGTGTAAGGGCTCGTCAGAACCGTACATAATCCTGTCCGGTCCAACGATCCGCAGAGTCATAGTCACGACTTCTGCCGAAGGTACAAGTGCCGTATCAAAACTGACAAGCGGATACTGGGCGATCGCCGTGAATGCTTCCTCAAGTCCCGACACAGCACTCTTGGTTAAGCTCAGATGAGCAAGACATACACGCAGACGCGGAAAGTCCTTGACCAACTGAAGGATTTGGTCCAGACATGCCGTAATTTTCCGCGGCGGATGCAGGATGACTGGCACATCTCGCGCCTGTGCTGCTTCCAACACCACTTTCGGAAAGTACTGATAGATTTTCGTTGCCGGCGGCTCAAGATACGAGTAATACATCTTGAGCGCCGACACGCGTGGATGTCCCAGCATTCCAACTGTGTAATCTGGATCTTCAGGTAACCCATAAAGGGCAATTCTGTCTTGCGTGTCACTTTGTTCGGTCAAATATAGATTAGCGGCTCTGTGATCTATCCCCTGAAAGACACTCGGGAACCGTAGCGAACGTACCGTCTTCCTAGGATGGAATAACGCATGCCACTCTTTTGATTCTTCCAAGCTGAAGCTCGGAAAGGTCGAAAGCATATGATTGTATGCACGTTCGTCAATTGAGCGGATGTGCTCTGCAAGATTGCAGTGTGCGTGGCAGTCAATGATCATATCCGGTAGCCATTCTTGGAACTCACGGATTAAGCCTCTTTCTTTCCCAGTGAATGTTCTTGCGTACGCAAGGTACGCGTCTCGATCTGTCTTTCTGTTCACTTCATACCTCCGTTTCCGTTTGTTTTGGAAAAAAGAAGCCCGAGAAGTATGAAGCTTAAGCCTCAAAATCTCCCGGGCGGTTGTGCGGTAGCGTTTGCGAGAGCTACTTCTCTCCCAGAAACACCCAATGCGCAGAGACGTAGGGGGTTCCCATATCAATCAGGCCACCGTGTTTCATATGGTAAACCTCGATGGTTTTGAAGCACTGCATGAGTGAGCGCGCCTCTTCTTCATCTACAAAGTGATGAGGCACGCCAGCTTCGATTCCCTCATCGGGAGCAAAAGTGTGCGGTTCTACCTCTTCGCCTTTTCGGTACTCGGAACTTTCGCGGGAGATGAATGTGCACATAACAACTCCTCCCGGCGACAACGTACGATGCATCTCCGTGATACAGGTACGTATGCCATTTACGACATTGTGAGTAATGACTCCTCGACAGATGCAGGCGTCGAAGAAATCATCCGGATAAGGGATCACTGTCATGTCGCTCATCACGAGTTTAGCTTGAAGTTTCTCTTGTTCAAGCCACTCTTTCGTGATTTGCTCACCTCTCTTGGATAAGTCGGTTCCGTACATCGTAAATCCCAGCTTTGCGAGATAGATGATGTGACGTCCGGCACCAAATCCAAGATCGAGTATCCGCTTGGTTCCGCGTGATTGGAGGATAGGTACAATTTTCACCACTTCCTCCGCCGGATTCTTTAGACAGAACCTCGGGTCCTTGTAGAGATCATCCCAGTTCATGTGGCTCGTCCTCCTTCCTAATGAGATGTGATATAGGGGTGGCTGAGATGCACATTGTGCATCTCAGCCACCGGGTTTCTTTGCTTCCAAGTTACGGAGTGAGTCGGTTGACGCCTCGATAGAGGTACGTCACTTCGCGCACGCTTTTCGCACCCAGCATCACCATGAGCATGCGGGTAAGGCCGAAGCCGTAGCCGCCATGAGGTGGGCAGCCGTAGCGGAAGAAATCCAGATAGTACTGGATGGGCTCAAGCGAGAGTCCCTTCTCCTTGGCTTGCTCCACCAGGATCTCGTAGCGATGCTCCCGTTGCGCCCCCGTCGTCACTTCAAGCCCCTTCCAGAGAAGGTCGAAGCTCTTGGTGAGATGGGGTTTGCCTTCGGGACGCATGTGGTAGAACGCCCGGACCACCGAGGGATACTCCGTGACGAAAACGAACTCATGGCCGGTCTTCTCATGAAAGTGCCGACACAAAAGCCGTTCACCCTCTGGATCGAGGTCGCCCTTTTCGCCCCGCTCGATATGATGACCTATCTGGTCGAGGATTTCGTACGCCTCGGCCATTGTCACGCGCGGAAACGGAAGCTCGGGAACCATGATCTCCGTGCCAAACATCGCCTTGACCTTCTCGCCGTACTCGGCTTTCACCGCCTGAAGCACGTGGCGAAGCCAACGCTCTTCAAGCTGCATGACGTCCTCGTGGGAGTCAATCCACGAGATTTCGACGTCAACGCTCGTGAACTCGGTGTCGTGGCGAGACGTGAATGAGGGGTTTGCGCGGAACACAGGGCCAATCTCGAACACGCGGTCGAAACCAGCCGCCATCCCCATTTGCTTGTAGAACTGCGGCGACTGAGCGAGATACGCCTTACGATCGAAGTACTTCACTTCGAAGAGCTCCGCGCCCGATTCGCTCGCGCTGCCCATGAACTTCGGAGAATGGATTTCGATGAATCCCTCCGATTTCCAGAACGAACGCATGGCGTGTTCAGCCAGGGTCTGGATCTTGAAGACCAACAGGTTTCGTGGAGATCGCAGATCCAAGAATCTCCAGTCCAGTCGGGTATCGCTGCTTGGGTTATCGCCAAGCGGCAACAGAGAGTCCGCCTTATTGACGACGGATACCGATTTAGCCTCCACTTCCAGACCGCCCAGCTTGACCATTGGGTTCAGAATGACTCTGCCCGTAATTTCGACGGCGCTTTCGGAAGTAAGGCCACCAATGATTGCCGTCAGCTCAGAGTTCGCCGACTTGTCATGGATCACCTGGACGCTGCCGGTGTGGTCACGGACGATGAGAAACTGCATTCGCTTTTGGTCACGGATGACTTCTACCCATCCGCAGATCCGAATGGTTTCACCATCCTTAGATCCGAGTTCTTTGATCAAAGTTCGTTCCATTACTTTCTCCTTTCACTGCGCTTTGCCTTATTTGGTTTGGTGTATAAGAGGTTTCAGGGGTTAATCCTTCTGCCGAACGCTCGATGGAAAGGAATGGTGTCCCTTACATGCGGAATCTGCAAAAACCAACGAATGAGTCGTTCCAGTCCCATACCGAATCCGCCATGAGGCACACAACCATACTGACGTAATTCCCGCAGCCATTCATAGCGCGGGTCGTCGCCTTTCCCTTTTTCCTGGAGACGTTCGTCAAGCATGGGGAGAGTATGAATTTTCTCTGCAACTCCGAGAAGTTCACCGAACCCCCTACTTGCGATCAAGTCAGCTGTCTTCGTACAACGAGGATCGTTCGGATTAAGCACATACGGAAAAGGTTCGATGGAACGCGGAATACTAACAACCCAAAACGGAGTTTCGCCGAATCGATTGCTAAGCAAGGATTCCTCATCGGAGCCCAAACTTTTACCAAACTCGATATCAGATCCTTGTTTCTTGAGCCAATCTATCGCCTCCCCGTAGTCAATACGCGGAAACGGAGTTTTCAGTCCGTCACGGCACATTTCAGTGCCAATAACACGGGTAAACTCGTTTCCTTGACGGATGCTTTGTTCACTAACGTCTCGGATGAACCGTTCCACTGTTGCAACCATGTCCTCGAAATCCACGAACGCCAGCTCGGCCTTGACATGCCAGTACTCCATGAGATGTCTTTTGGAGCGACTCTCTTCGGCTCTGAAGCTGGGGCCGATGTTGTAGATTTTTTCGAAGGCGTGGACTGCTTGTTCAAGATAGAATCCAACGCATTGCGTAAGATACACCTCCTGTTCATGCACCGTAAGCCCGATCGCAGTACTATCATCGTACAATGGAGTAGGAGTAAGCACGGGAGCGTGAATCTCGATGAATCCATTCTCATAGAACCATTGATGCACGATCCGCGTGAGCATGTACCGGAATTTCAGAATCGCCGCAATCTTTTCATTGCGAAGATAGAAATGTCGATTCTCCAAAAGCTGTTCTTGAAGCCTTGGATCAAAAATATCAATGTTTGAACGTGGATAGGGCGACACGTTTATTGTGCTAGCGCCGAGGATTTCGATCTCCTGAACACAAATTTCCTTTGGGGGACTGGGTCGTCCAGTCTCCGTGAGGATTCCAGCAATCTTTACTGCCGTTTCCTGGTTGATCTGTCTTGCCAGTTCGAACAATTCTTCATTGGTTTTATCGATCACGACCTGGACTACTCCTGCGGAATCGCAAACATCCAAGAAAACGATTTCTTTGTATTTGCGTCGGGCTTTCACCCAACCGCAGAATTCAACCCGAGTTCCGCTTGCAACGTAACTCAAGAGTTCAGCAGAATTCAGTAGTTTCATCATCATCTTCTTTCTTCATCGTATTCTCCGGAACATGATGGGTCGTGCTGCGGATAAGCTCAACGTAACGATCGGGATAATCCCTACGCAACACCCCGAGCCAACGAGCTGCTTTCGCGGTTTCGTCATTTCCCGTGGCGTCCATAACCATGTCATAGACCGCCGTGGGACTGCTACTCTTCTCAACCAGCGAGACAATGTCCGGTTGATCAAGGATGGGTTTGGAGCGCATTGTGATTTCTTCTGCGGTCCGCATGCGTGCTGTTCTCCTTCCAGGATTGGATTGTGAAAGAGCTTCCCTTGAGATCATCCCAAGGATACAATACTATAGCATTTATGGGGGTGGTTGTAAAGTTCTATCGCAAGTAGAGTGCTTTGGCGGCGAGGTGTTCTGCGAACGTGCGGGAAAAAATGGTTGCGCCGCCGCGCGCAGAAAGGTAATACCAGTAAGGGCTTGCGACCGGTTCCACTGCGGCTCGAATGCTTTCTATCCCCGGGTTTGAAATGGGGCCTAGGGGCAGGCCATATATGCGGTATGTGTTGTAGGGCGATTCTATTTGTGTCTCCTCGATGGAAACTTTGTAATAGTTTCCATCGCGAATATACACTATGGGAGAATCTGTTTGCAGGCGCATGCCTTCTTCCAGGCGCTTTTGCAGAAGTCCTGCCACAAGTTGCTTGTCTTCAAAGTTTCGTACCTCCTTTTCAATCATTGCGGCCCAAGTTACTACTTCGTATATGCTTTTCCCTTGGGCCTCAATTTTGTAGAGAAGTTCGGGCGTGAGGTTGGCTCCAAAATTCCGGAGCGCGTGGCGCACAAAAGTTTCGGCTGTTTCGTTTGCGGTGACTTGGTAGGTGTCCGGGAAAATGTAACCCTCGAGGCTTACATAGAGCGGTTTGTCCCGCAAAAAAGCAAACTCATGAGAAAAATCTCTTGGCCGGGGTAGGGCGGTTTTTTCGCGATAATCAACTGTAGGATATCCGGTAACCGCAAAGAATTCCTCCTGGGTAAAGAAGCCACGTTTCTCAAATTCAGTCGCAATATCGCGCAGGTTCCATCCTTCTTTGATGGTTATGTATTCTCGTATAATATCGCCACTCGCCAGTGCGCGAATAATCGTGTAGGCATTCATGCCAGGCGCGAGAAGATAGTCGCCGCTTTGAAGTTTTTGAGCCTGGCCGGTTACTATGACATACAGAAAGAAGCTGGCGCGCGAGCGAATAAGATTCGCCTTCTCAAGGTTGAAAGCTGTCTCATAGCTTCCCTCCCCACTTTCAACTCGAAAGACGATTGGGTTGGAGTTGGCAGGGTCAACGGGGAGGAAAATATGGACAAACCCAAAAACCGCAACTATCGCGGCGAAGGTTAAGACGAGTTCGTAAAAGAGTAATGGTATCTTCATCTCGTTTTGTGAACGAGTTCTTTGAGTTGGCGACGAACCTTGAGTTTCTTAAGCGGATCAAGGTGGTTTATAATAAGCTTCCCGTTGAGGTGATCAATTTCATGCTGAAAAATTCTGGCAGTAAGGCCTCCGGCTTCAACCCTTACCTTCGAGCCGTCTGCTGTTTGGCAGAGAATTTCTATGGATTCAGCTCGTTTTACCGGAACAAAAATTCCCGGAAGACTTAAGCATCCTTCTTCATCGATGGCTGTTTCCTTTGATTTTTTTACAATAACCGGATTCAAAAACGCAAGAGGCCTGCCTCGATTCGGCAAGGCGGGTTTGCCACGTATGTGTCGGGTCGTTTCTCGTACGGTAGCGCGCGGGTCATCAGAAGTTTCTACGATAATAAGTTTCTTTGATATGCCAACTTGGGGAGCGGCGAGCCCAATGCCCTGACTTCCGTACATCGTTTCGATCATCTGTGGGATGAGGCGTTTGATCTCGGAAGTAATTGGCGAAACTTCTACCGCCTCTTGTCTGAGGATTTTTGCGGGATAGATAACTATGGAAAGTGTAGCCATACGTCGGTGGCAGGGGTGGAGGGAATCGAACCCCCGACGAAGGTTTTGGAGACCTCCGTGATACCACTTCACCACACCCCTCTAATCTGCTCTGCGACTGGCAGGGTAGACTATTGCGGTTACTTCTTTGTTTCTTTGTGCGCGGTGCGTTTCCTGCAGTTCCTGCAAAATTTCTTCAATTCCAGCTTTGTTTCGGCCTTCTCCTTTGACTTTTTGATAAAGTAATTGACCTCCTTGCACGAGGCGCACTGAAATTTGATAAATGGCTTTTTCTTTGCTGCCATACTGTGTTATTAAACTTATTTATATTGAGCCAATGGCCGGAATCGAACCGGCGACCTACTCCTTACCATGGAGTTGCTCTGCCGACTGAGCTACATTGGCTTGAAGCAAACTGTTTTGCTTTAAGGGGCAATTTAGGCGGATCCGCCAGTTGGCGGACGTAAGAATTGCCCGGGTCCTATGGGTCCCTTTTTGTGCGTGGAGAGGGATTCGAACCCCCGTAGCCCGAAGGCGTGTGGTTTACAGCCACATGCAATTGACCGCTCTGCCATCCACGCTTTACCTCGCATATCCTACCACGTTTTCCCGCATTTTTCAATCATTTGATGAGCTTTTCGTGTCTTTGCCGCCACTCTTCAATTTTTTTGTGATTTCCGGATAGCAATACTTGTGGTACAGTTCGTTTTTTCCTTTTTGCATCCACAAATACTTCAGGCCGCGTGTACTGTGGATATTCTATAAATCCCCCATCTTTTATATGCTCTTTCAGAAATTCTTCTTTGCCAATAACGCCGGGAATTAAGCGCGAAACAGTTTCCACTACAATCATTGCAGGAAGCTCCCCACCCATTAAGTCATAATCCCCTATAGAGAGTTGCTCGTCTGCAATATACTTCCCTACTCTCTCATCGACTCCCTCGTATCGGCCGCAGATCATAATAAGTTGGTCGAGCTTTGCATATTCGTGCGCCTTTCGTTGCGTAAATTTCTTTCCCCTCGGCGTGAAAAGGATAACGCGTTGTTTGAGGTTTGGAAACTTAGGGTTTGCTTGGGCCTTGGAGTTTGATCCTTGAGACTTTAGGCCTATTACGGCCTTGTAGATCGGCTCAATTTTCATTACCATTCCCAATCCCCCGCCGAATGGGCTGTCGTCCACTGTTTTGTGGGAGTCTTCGGTCCAATCGCGCAGATTGTGTACGCGAATCTCAAGAAGTTTTTTTTCTTGGGCGCGTTTCAAAAGTGACTCGGCAAAATAGGAATCAAAAATTTGCGGAAATATGGTGATGATATCGAATTTCATATAAACAAAAACGGCATTACCCTATCGTAACACCGTTCTTGCAGATTTCAAGTTCTAATTTTCGTTTAGATGTTCAACCCCGCAAGAGGTTCTTCGCTCTTTCGGGGGCCGCGGCCGCCTTCTGGCTCTTCAATCTTGAGGTTTACCCGTGCGTGAGCTTTGAGGCCCGCGATGCGAACCAATGTGCGAATTGCTCGCGCGGTAGAACCCTGTCGGCCGACTATTTGACCCATGTCTTGAGCGTGCACTTTCAAAGAAAGCAGTACGCCCATTTCATCTACTTTGCGTTCTACCGTTACGTCGTTCGGATTGTCCACCAAGGATTTCACGATATACTCGAGCAATGCTTGGTACTGAGGTGTCTCTTCTGCCATTTGAATTCTGAATTCTGTAACTTTCTGCTATTCGACTTTTCTTTATGTTATTTCTGTCTCTCGGGTTTGTCAACCCCAAAAAGAAAGCCCCTGCCATAAAGGCGGGGCTTCTACGTTGTAAGGTGCAGGTTAACAGGGAAGGCGCCGGGGCGGCGTATACTCTCGCCAAGCGCGGCGTTCGTGCATGCGGCTTCGCGCGCGGCGGACCCGTATCTCGAGCGACGGCTTGATATACGCGAATCCACGCACGCACTGTATCAACCCCATTTGCGCTGCCACGAAAGTTCTGCTGACGAGATTCTCCGGTATGACGATGCCGTCAAGCAGCCCCTCCTTGAGGGCTTTGAGAAGGTCTTCGTACGATTCAAAAGACCTTCTGTTCGGCACGTTTCTGCCGAAGACTTCCTGTAGGGAAGTTGGGCCTTCAAACACTCCTATTATTCTGGCCATTTCCCTTTCTCCTTTCTGTATTCCAGGATTGTTTCCTGGCAGAGACGCACAATGGGTTTTGAGTCTCTGCCAAGCTACAAAAAACCAGCCCCTGAAGAGAAGAGGCTGGCTGGTTTCAAATAACAAAATGTCTTAACGCGAAACACGCAGACTCTTCTCTGGGCTGGCACAAAGACACATGCAGAAAAGATAGCGTGAGTTCATATTTATGTACGATTGAGTATACACGATCAAAAAATAGTGTCAACCCCCACACAAATGATGAACCCCTCGGATGTACCACAATCCGAGGGGTTGTTGGGGTTATCGGGCGCCAACGAGGTTACGTGTTGGAGATCAGGATGATCTTGACGATGGGCTTCCGGCGATGCGACGCGCGGGGGCGCTGCGGCCGAAAGCGCTTCGGCTGAATCGGAGAGGCATAGGTCTGACCCAGGCATCCCCGGATTCTCCCTCTATTCGATTGCATCGTCATCCTCCTCGTTTATGAAAAAGAACGCGTTGATTTGTATTTTAGACTTTCAAGTTGTACCTCCTCTCCTCCCTGCCGCTGAATTGTGGTACGAAACAGGGACGGGATTGCCAAAGAATCAATACTCCTTGCCAATCCATCCCCCATTTCCGCATCACGTTCGAGGGTGCATGCTGTGAAATTAGGATAGTCTAGCACTGCGTGCCATCCTGTCAATATTTGAGAAGTGGAAAAGTATTTCTCTCTTGTGTACAGCTATGATGGATCCGCCGGTGAGGCGGAGGAGAGAGTAGATCACAGCTGTACGCAAGAAAGTGGTAGGGAGGAAGCGGAATAGAACCGTTCGCCTCCCTACCTTATTGCACGAAAGGTTATCTCCTTGCGTTTTATTTCCACCTATTGATGCTGAGGACCGCCACCGCCGTCATAGCGATGGCACCGACGATACCGCCCCATAGGGCGGCAGTGTTTGGGTTAATACCAATGAGAGCGCTGACACTGACCCCTCCGAGGGCGCCCCCGAAAGCGCCCACGAGGGAAAAACCGACTAGGAAGATCGTCGACAAGGCGTTTTTTTTCATGTTCTCCTCCTGCTCTCAGGCTCAAGATTTGCCACTTTATAGCAGCGAGCTGAACACTAACTCTGTTTTCCACTCCAAATCATTTCTTTCATGCATCTTGAGCGTTTCTGGTTTATGCCTCGTCGGCATATCCGTCGATGAGACGGAAATGTTCATTTCGCCGCTATGAAGCAGCTGTGGTTTTGAAAGTGCTATCCACTCTTCAGCCCACGAATTTATTCATGAGCTCAAGTATGGGGCGGGAGAGAAAGGGATTAACCTTCCTCTCTCGCCTTAGGTCCTTCCGCCTCGGGCAGAACGACCTCCCACTGCTGTATGGCGCCGTGGTCAGCGCCCCCAGTTTCATGATACTGGGAAACTATTCTTTTTGGCCGGCTTCACCCCCAGCCTGGTCTTCTCTTGCGTCAGACACGCACGGCGCGCGTGCCGCCCCCCGGCACCGCCTCAATGCGGTATATCCGGTCCGTCTCTCCCATCCCGGATCCGACTTGGACCCCGACCTCGGCATCCACGTTGGGGATGCCGACGCAGAGGGACCCTGGGTACCGGGAATCCTCCCAAGGGGGCACGGGCCCCATTACCGGAGTGACGTGATCCCCTGCCCATCCAATCTGCTTCATGCGGGGATGGGCCTTGATTTCCTCCAATGCCTTGTCCTTGCGGGCCTCATGCTCCGCCCGCAGGAGGACCCGCGCCTCCTCAGGGGTCTCGCACGGGAACTCGAGAGTAACCCGGCGCGCCGGGCCTGAAAACGTCCAGTCCAATGCCGCGAAAGATTTCATGGTCATTCTTGTTCTCCTCTTCCTACCTCTCCTTTTGCTGAGGGTGAGGGTTTACGGAAGGCCGCTTTCCATAGCAGCGAGCTGTCCTCCTTCGCATAAAGCTACGGAAGGGCATTTCGCCGCTATGAAGCGGCTGTAGTTTTGAAAGTGCTATCCACTCTTCAGCCCACGAACTTATTCATGAGCTCAAGTATGGGGGCGGGAGAGAAAGGGATTGAACCTTTGTTCTCCCGCCCAGAATGCGTGGTGAGACGCATCCTTCTACTTAGTGGTCGCGCTAGGGGAGGTAGTCAGTGTACTTCCGCTGTACACTGAATTCCTGTTTCTCGGCGAGCGCATAGGCCCGCCAGAAACCTTCCTTCGCGGTTTTCAGCTCCCGCCTCAAATCCGCGAGGCGTTTACGCTGTTCCGTATGCCATTTCTCGAACTCCCCATCCGCAGGGAGTTCAATCTTCATCTCCCTCTCGGTCTTGTCGCACGTGGCAAAGGTCTGTGCTAACCGACTCAGCACAGTAGCCACCTTTTTCTGTTCCGCTGCACGAAGCGCTGACGACCAAGGCCTCTTGCGGTTCTGAGGCTTGAAACCAAACACGGTCTTGAACGACGGGCGCCGATCCGTCCATACGATGATGGAGATCAGCATCCCCACCAGCATCCCCGCTACCACCAGCCCCGCCAGCCCCGCCAGCATCGTCGGTATAGACATAGACATTTTCTGCCTTTCTTGGCACTCTTCGTGAGTTTTCTTTGTCGTTCTTCGACACTCAAGAAGAGGTCTTCGACGAATCGCATCTCACCATACTTCTCGTCTCCAACGATTCAGTCAAGTGCCTTGGCCAAATCGCTGAAGACGAATGGATTTTTATGTACTAACCCCTGTTGAATCTCGAAATGAATTCGGGATTCAGTTGGGGTGCCCTGCGAAATCTTGGTAGATCTCGCAGGGCCAGGGCTTGGTTGCTGGGATTGTGCACGCTCTCATCGGGGGCAAAGCCATTCCCGCGCGCGGTACACGAATACCGACAACACGATGATTCTTGTCTCGCTCGGACTAACTCCGTAAACCCGGGCGAGTTTCCTTGGAGTGAGTAACCCGTTTACGGGTCCCCTCACTCCAATCTTCCAATGGGCGGCCCGGATTTGGGATTGATTGAGCCTTTCCATGGCGTCCTCCTTTCATAAGGTGCGCAATCTATCCGACTCCTTAAATCTATGATCTGCGCTTTTCGCAACGGTCTTAAACTTAAGGAGTCGGAGAGTATGCTATGAGTGCAATCAATGAGTGCTTTTCCTCCGACTCCGTTGAGGGCTACTTGCACTTTCCAGTACAGTAGCCACCCGGGGCGATGCGTGCCCCGCAGCCGCAACGCGGCAGCGGAAGCGTCATCACCGTCTCCGGGCGTGGAGGTCGGTGCACCATGGCTCTCTCCTTTCCCCTTCCCTTTACAGGAAGGAAATTTTTGGGTGCTATCGTTACCCTTCAATTCGCCATTCGATACTCGTGGTGGGCTGAAGGGTATGGGGGAAGAATTTTCTGTTCCTCTTCCCCCTTGCTTGATGGTTAAGGTGCTGTGATGTTTTGAATGTGCTACCTCCGGGAGTATCTTTATATTCGCAGAGGCAGGACATTCTCTAAACAACCAACTCTCCTTTTGGGGAGAGCTGATTGGGTAATTGTGATATGTGCAATCGTCTGTGTCTTTATTATTTGCCGGTGGCTCTCTCCTTCCACCCGCAAAACCAGTATTTTATTGTTAGCCACAGTATAGCATACTTCCCCAAAAATGTCAAGAACCCACCAAAGGGTTGGTGGGAGTGTATAAGGCTATCCGCCTTGGCTTAAAGCTACGGCGGGACAAGAATTGAGGAGTTTGAGCTTTAAGGCTGTTTTTCCTGCGTTTCGGCAGGCTTAGGCTCTTCAGCGGGTTTTGGCGCTTCAGGGGTGGTTTCTTGAGCAGGAGCGCTTTGTGGAGCTGATTCCTGGGCTTTTGGTGCTTCCGGGGCCGTATCGGCTGACTTCCCGCTTTGGTTTGTTTCAGACGCTACAGACTCCCCTGCTGGCGAGGCAGGCTTCTTGGAGAGTTTGTGTTTGGCGATTTTGGAGCCTTCCACCACTTTATCTGTCACAAGCATATTGTGAACCGTGGGAGAAGCTTTTGCGCCTACGGATAACCAGTATTTTACCCTATCCCCTTTTAGGTTGCGCTGTTTAGTTAAGGGATCGTAAAAACCCACTTCCTCCACGAAGCGTCCCCTTGAAGCGGCGTTTTGCTTATTGCAGACGACAATCTTAAACGCCGGCTGATTTTTCCTTCCTACGCGAAATAAACGAATTGTTAACATAATATTTACTATTTCCAGTTTTTCTCCGCGAGGGCATTTTTGGCTGCGTTTTGTTCTGCTTCCTGCTTGGAAGAGCCCTCTCCGTGTGCCACCAGTTCTTTATCCAGATATACGCCGATGTAAAAATGCTTCGCGTGGTCAGGCCCCCATTCCTTTAATACGATGTACGTGGGGGTAATGGCCGCTTTTTCCTGCGCTAATTCTTGGAAGTGGGATTTTGAGTCTAAAAATAGTTCGTCCTCCAGCACTTCTTTAAGTTTGGACAGTATATATGTTGTAATAAACTTTCCGGAGTTTTTCAAGCCCTGGTCAAGGAATAAGGCACCAATGAATGCTTCTACCGTGTTTGCCAGAATATAGTCTCTTGCCTTGCCTTCTTCTTTTGACTCTCCGTGCGAGAGCAGTAAGTAATCGCTAAAGTTCAGTTCCCTGCCAATGGAAGAAAGCATTTTGGTGTTTACCAGCGCGGCGCGCCAGGCAGTAAGTTCACCTTCCGGCTTATCGGGGTACTTTGAGTAGAGATATTCGGTAACAACCAGTTCGAGCACCGCATCTCCCAGAAACTCGAGCCTTTCATTGTGTTGAAGATGGAAGTCTCGATTTTCGTTGAGATACGAACGGTGAACGAATGCTTGCTGGAGTAAGTCTTTATTTTTGAATGAAATGTCGAGTGCCTTTTCGAGTGATGATAAACTCATAATTGTGGTTGTTGCCCGCCCAAACCTCAGGATTGAGGCGGGTCCGCCTGAATGCCCCTTGGGCTTTCGGTGGATTGCGTTGCTTCTAATTCGCGAAATACGGTGCCTAGCACTCCGTTGACGAATTTGCCCGCGGACTCGCCGCTAAAGTTTTTCGCGAGTTCGATTGCTTCGTTAATTGCCACCTTGGGCGGCACTTCTTCTTTGTTGCCGTAGATAAGTTCATAAAGGCCAAGGCGCAATACGTTACGGTCTACAAGAGTTATTTGATCCAGCGGCCATTCGGGCGCCGCCTTTTCAATAATGGCGTTGAGCGACTGCAGATTTTCACGTACGCCTAAGGCGAGCCGCCGCACGAAGTCCTTATTTCCTTCTTCCAGTCCCGGACCAAACTCTTTGATATTGCGTTCTACCGTTTCTGCCAATTCCTTTTGCTTGCCGTAAAAGTCCCATTCGTACAAGGACTGCATTGCTATGGAACGCGCAAGGTGCCGGCTAGCCATGGTTTACCGCTTAGATAACTCTTCTGCGCTTAAATCCTTCGACTGTCCGCCAGCTGGCGGATGCTCCTCCTGCGCCGCCAATTCTTTTTGTTTCTGCTTCCGTTCTTTTTTGGTGAGTTTCGCAAGGACGTCGAGGAATGTTTTGCTCCGGTAGGTTCCGCAGTTTTCGCAAAGCGTATGCGGCAAAACTGGTTTTCCGCACTTTTTGCAGGCGACCAGTTTAAGGTTCTTGATGAACAAATGCATTCTTCGCTGCCCTTGCCTCGATTTTGACCGATGTTGTTTTGGAACCGCCATAATGCCCTACTCTAGCAGAAAAGAGTATTTTCTGCAAGAGTGTAAATCCAAAACTCAAAGCTCAAAATCCAAAACAGGTTTTGAATTTATATATTTGTATTTGTAATTTATTTTGGAATTTGGATTTTGTCATTTGGATTTTAAGACATCGGAGATTGGTGAAAAGCTTTTTCTATGGATTGTACAGGGTCCAAATCGCGCCAGCGCTTGTAGATGAAATTTGGTTCCATATCCTTTATGACGATCAAAGCCATAGACAGGATATCTTTCGTGAAGTTTGAGCATAAGGCGGTCGCGGGTAACTTTGGCAATAATGGAAGCCGCCATACATGGAAATATCGTGGCATCTGCCTTCGGAATCGCTTTTTGGGATATGGGAATATCAAGAAGAGATGTTCCATCCACAATGAGAAGATTTGGTGTTACTCCCTTGTTTTGCAGTTTTCGAAACAACCCGTAAAACGCCTTTTTCATGGCAAGGCGGGTTGCCTGGAGAATGTTTATCTTGTCTATTTGTTTTTCTGAAACTTGCCCTATCCCCCATTCTATTTGCGGATGAGAGGTAAAAACTTGATATAAATCTTCCCGCCATTGGGGTGTGAGTTTTTTGGAGTCGAAATCCCCTATCGCCCGAAATTTCGGTTTTCCCACCACGCAAAACGCTGCTGCCACCACCGGGCCCGCAAGAGGGCCTCGACCAGCTTCATCTATGCCAACGATAATTTTCTGCATTGAGATATTGTACCAAACGAGATAGAATTATACATACCTATGGGGCAAAGCTTTACTCACTTACACGTCCATTCTCACTACTCGCTTCTCGATGGTCTGCCGAAAATAGACCAGCTTTTGGATAGGGTGCAGGAGCTTACCATGAACTCGGTGGCTCTAACCGATCACGGCAACCTCTATGGCGCGGTGGAGTTCTACAAAAAAGCGAAAGCAAAAGGCATTAAACCTATTTTGGGATGCGAAATTTATTTGGCGTTTGAAAGTATGGCAGACAAGCGTCCAGGCGTGGACGACACAATTTACCATTTGATTCTTCTAGCTAAAAACGAAAAGGGATATCAAAATATCGTAAAACTCTTAACTCGCGCCCACCTGGACGGTTTCTATTACATATATTCGGCAAAGGGAATTATTATTTGGAGCTGCAGAATCATCCGAATATCAAAGAACAAGAAACAGTAAACAAAGAATTGATTGCAATTTCCAAGCGTACTGGTATTCCGTTGGTGGCAACCGCCGATTCGCACTATCTGCGAAAAGATGACGCAGAAGCACAGGATATTTTAATGCTTATTAATACCGGGGCGAAGAATAGCGATGAGGAACGCCTGACGCTCAAGCATGATGATTTCTCGTTAAAAAGCGCAGAAGAAATGGCAGAGCTTTTCAAAGATGTTCCAGAAGCTTTAACAAATACGCAAGTCATAGCCGAAGCCTGCAATCTGGAGCTTGTACTTGGGAAAAATCTTTTGCCCAAATTTCCTCTTCCTGAAGGGAAAACTGCCGACGCATATCTCCGCGAACTTTGCTACGAGGGGTTGAAGGAAAAGCCGCAATACACCGATTCGGGAGATGCTGTAAAACGGCTGGAATATGAGCTCGACGTGATTCTCCAAACCGGATTTGCCGCCTACTTCTTAATTGTGCAGGATTTTGTGAACTGGGCAAAGCAAAACCGCATTGTGGTGGGGCCGGGCCGCGGATCTGCCGCTGGATCTATCGCGGCGTACTTGCTCAAGATTACAAACGTTGATCCTATTCGCTATAAACTTTTGTTCGAGCGATTTTTGAATCCAGAACGCGTTTCTCTGCCGGACATTGATTTGGATTTTGCAGACACAAGGCGCGACGAAGTTATAGAATACGTGGCTCAAAAATACGGGCGGGATCGCGTGGCGCAAATTATTACATTTGGAACAATGGCCTCGCGCGCCGTGATACGCGATGTAGGGCGCGCGCTCGAATATGAGTATGGATACTGTGACCGCGCGGCAAAACTGATTCCCTTTGGTTCTTCGCTCGAGGAAGCATTGGAGCAAGTGGATGAATTCAAAGCTCTATACGAGGAAGATGAAAAAGCCAAACGTTTAATTGATTTGGGCAAAAAGCTCGAGGGTGTCGCGCGGCACGCTTCCACGCACGCTTGCGGGGTGGTGATTGCGGCAGAACCCTTGGATACGCGCGTGCCTTTGCAGCACCCCACGCAAAACGATGAGGCGATAGTTACCCAATACGAAATGCACAGCGTGGAAGACATCGGCCTTTTAAAAATGGATTTTTTGGGGCTGAAAAACTTGAGCATTATTGAAGAAACACTCAAGCGCATATACGCCATTCGCGGCAAAAATATTGATATCGATACTATCCCTTTGAATGATCCAAAAGTGTACAAGCTTTTGCAGGCGGGCGATACAACCGGGGTGTTCCAACTGGAAAGCGGCGGGATGAGAAGATACTTAAAAGAATTGAAGCCAACCGAGTTTGAAGACATTATTGCCATGGTTGCGCTCTATCGGCCAGGTCCGATGGAACTTATACCCGACTATATTGCCCGCAAGCATGGAGAAAAAGAAATTCGGTATTTGCATCCAAAACTAGAACCCATTTTACGCAATACGTATGGGATTGCCGTGTACCAGGAACAAATTCTGCAGATAGCGCGTGAACTCGCCGGATTTTCCTATGGAGAGGCAGACATTCTCCGCAAGGCCATTGGGAAAAAAATAAAGACGCTCTTAGAGGAGCAAAAAGTAAAATTTGTGGAGAGAGCAGTCGCAGCTGGAACTTCAAAGAAAATCGCGGAGAGTGTTTTTGATTTTATTGAGCCTTTCGCGAGCTATGGTTTCAATAGGAGCCATGCGGCGTGCTACGCCACCATCGCCTACCAAACCGCGTGGCTTAAAGCGAACTATCCTTTGGAATATATGTCTGCTCTTCTAACTTCGGAACGCAACGATGTTGAACGCATCGCGTTCTTGATTGAGGAAACGCGAAAAATGGGTATTGAAGTGTTGCCTCCCGACGTAAACGAGAGCTTCGCCTTTTTTTCTGCCGTGCCGGCAAAAAATCAGATTCGCTTTGGGCTATTGGCCATCAAAAACGTGGGCGAAGGGATTGTGGCGTCTATTATTCAAGAACGTAAGGCAGATGGCCCTTATCTGGCGATTCAAAATTTTGTGACCCGCGTGGCAACAAAAGATTTGAACAAGAAATCGATGGAAAGCATGGTAAAAGCCGGCGTATTCGATCAGTTCGGCGAGCGTAACCAGCTCCTAAAAAACATGGAGCGATTGCTTACCGTTGCGCGTGAAAATCAGAAAACAAAAGCCAACGGGCAAAAAGGCTTGTTCGACAGCCAGCCGGCAGAACAGAATCACTCTTCACTCGTGCTGGAAGCTACAGAACCCGCAAAAGAGTCAGAGCTTTTGCTATGGGAAAAGGAATTGCTGGGATTATATGTAACTTCTCATCCTTTGAAAGCGATCAAAAACATTTTGGAAAGTAGGGCGCTGGCGATCCGTTCGCTGCAAGAGGCGGTGCAGGAGATTCAAAATACGCGATACAAGTTTCAGTTTAGCCGGCAACGCGAGCGCTTGCGCATTGGAGGTATTATTTCTTCGGTGAAAAGAATTATTACCAAAAGTGGCAAACCCATGCTTTTTGTTGCCTTGGAGGATTTAACCGATCGTATCGAGGTTGTGGTGTTTCCTTCGGTTATCGAGCGCTATCCGACCGCTCTGCAAGAAAATAAAATGGTGTTTGTAACTGGTCGTCTCGATAGCCGCGACGGCGAAAAAAAATTCCTCGCCGAAGAAGTCGAGGAAATCGTAGCCTCCTAAAACAAAACCTGACAGCAACTGTCAGGTTTTGTTTCTATAAAAATCCACAAATTTGTTCTCCATAGATGTCTTCTCCTTAGAGAGATTGCCTGCTCCATAGCGGCGAGACGAACACTACTACTCGTTTTCACTTCTTTCAATCAATTGTTTTAAGCGTTTCTGCGGTAATGTCCGTTTCGCCGCTATGAAGCGGCGGATGTGTATTTAAAAGTACTGGAACTCCTGTTGAATCCACCAATTCCTTGATGCACTCAATGAGAGTGAGCAGGCGAAAGAAGGTTTGGACTTCTCGTCGCCTGCCCTGCCCGTTTCTGGGTATTAGGTGCTTCTACTACAGGGCGCTGGAGCTAGTTCTTGGTGCCTGGCGTTCCGTCGTAGACGACGTTTCCCGACGTGTCTACGATAGTGACCGCGACTCCATCCTGGTTTGCGGCCGGCCGTATCCGGATGGACAGCACATTCAGATCAACGTGGCTCTCTAGCCATGTGCCCGTGTCAGAGCGCTGTATCCCTACCGAGGTCACCTGGAAGGCCGAACGCTTCTGCCGTGCGTCGGCTCCCTGTCCTGGAAGAACCAATACGGCCGCCAGGACGGCTACGAGCGCCAAGATTACCAGGAATTTCTTTGACATCGGAACCACCTTCCTTCTTGCTGGCTATACAATTTAAGGGTTTTCCCACCAGCAAGTGCTGGCGATACACTAACACGCTACCGATAAAAAGTCAAACTTTTCCGTGGCTTAAGCGCTTGGGGTACTTCCCTGTTGAGGGGGTTTTTGTTTTGTGGTATAACTAGTCAATTGGCTATGGCAGACATTCCTTCGAAAAGTTCCAGAGAAGCTATAGAAAATATGCGGCACTCGTTCGCGCATGTGCTCGCGGCGGCCGTGAAAAAGCTCTATCCCAAGGTGGAATTGGGAATTGGGCCCGTGATTGAAAACGGGTTTTATTATGATTTCGGAAAACTCAAAATTACCGAGGCGGATTTGGCCAAAATCGAAGAAGAAATGCGCTTTATCGCAAAACAAAACTTGGCTTTCAAAAGGGAACTGTGGCCAGCGCCTAAGGCAACGTTGCACTACAAGAAACTGAAACAGCCGTATAAGCTCGAGCTCATCCGAGATCTCGTAAAATCCAAAGCGCAAAGCTCAAAATCCAAAATCCAAAATCCAAAATTTTTGAAGGTAGGTATGGTATATACCGGCGACGTGTTTTTGGATTTGTGCCGCGGCGGGCACGTAAAAAATACGCGCGAATTGCCGCTTGATGCTTTCAAGCTTACAAGCGTTGCTGGAGCTTACTGGCGAGGTGATGAAAAAAATCCTATGCTTACCCGCGTGTATGGGGCGGCTTTTGCCACTAAGAAGGAACTCGATGATTACCTTTGGCGGCAAGAAGAAGCAAAAAAACGGGATCATCGCGTGCTTGGAGAAAAACTCAAGCTATTTACATTCGCCCCAGAAGTTGGGCCTGGATTGCCTCTTTGGCTGCCAAATGGGACGATTATCCGCGAAGAAATTGAGAAATGCGCAAAACAAATAGAGCGAGAATGGGGGTATCAGCGCGTTACCACTCCCCATATCGCGAAGGAAGCCCTGTATAAAATGTCTGGGCATATCCCCTACTATGCAGATAGTATGTATCCTCCGATGGAATTGGACGACGGCAAATACTATTTGAAGGCCATGAATTGCCCGCATACTCATATGATTTACAGGGCAGAACCTCATAGTTATCGTGAACTGCCATTGCGCTACGCGGAATTTGGCACTGTATATCGGTATGAACTTTCCGGCACCCTAGCTGGGCTTTTGCGTGTGCGCGGATTTACGCAAAACGATGCCCACATCTATTGCACCAAAGAACAGGCAGAAGAAGAGTTCCTTAAAGTAATGCAGCTACACGAATTTTGGTACAAAAAAGTATTTGGAATTGAAAATTTTTATATGCGGCTTTCGCTGCCGGCAAAAGACAAGAAAAAGTATGCCGGGGTTCCAAAAGCGTGGAAAGAGGCTGTTGAAATTATCAGAAGCGCGATGAAAAAATCAGGACTCCCCTACCAGGAAGCTGAAGGTGAAGCCGCGTTCTATGGGCCGAAAGTTGATTTCCAAATTAAAAGCGTTATTGGCCGCGAAGAGACAGCTTCCACTAACCAGCTTGATTTTCTTGCGACAGAACGGTTTAATCTCACGTATCGCGATAAGGATGGCTCAGAAAAACCTTTGTATGTTATACATCGAGCTCCTCTTGGTTCCCACGAGCGGTTTATTGCGTTTTTGATTGAACACTACGCTGGTGCCTTTCCTTTTTGGCTAGCGCCCGAACAGATTTGGATTTTACCGGTATCGGATAAATTTGCGGGCTACGCGCAAGAGGTTCAGCAAAAACTTCTGGCCGCAGATAAAGATTTTCGTATTCGCATGAACGGCGAAAACGAAACGCTGGGCAAACGAATTCGGGAAGGTGAAACAATGAAAATACCCTATTCACTCATAGTTGGAGAAAAAGAAATGAGTAACCATGAAATAAGCGTGCGCGAACGCGGCAAGGGTGACCTTGGTGCAATGAAACTTGAAGCGTTTGTTCAAAAAACTCACATACGTATATGGTAATTTCTCCGGGCGTACAAAAACTTATTGCAGAATATGAATTGTGGAAAGAAAGGGCTCAAATTCGGCAAGAAGAGGAGGTAATCTCTGTGGATGAGGTCGTGGCGCGCGTAGCTTTATTTTATGAAAAGCTTCGGGAAATCGTGGATTGGAGAGCCGAACACTTGCTTCGGAAGACCGCAATTGAACGTATTCTCAAACGCCGGCTTGCTATACATAAGGTAAGCGAAGGCTTTGCAGAGAATTTTCTTGCCGAGCTTGTGCGCGGAGGACATTTCCCAAACAAGAGGATTTCATTTAAGCAGGTTGACGAGATTCAGGCCGTTATCGAGAAATACATATTTATTGCTGAGCATTCGCGAAATGGACAGCAGAATGGAGGGAGGAATTCTGCCGATTGGATTCTTTCCATAGCCGCGGTGGAAATTGAAGAGGCGCTTTCTGCCCCGCGGCGTGAGCGCGCCCTTATCGAGTTAATGACCGAAGACTTGGAGAAAAGCATAAATCTGGTTGCCCGGAAACGCGATCTTGAAAGGCCGCTCGAGGAAGGCGAAAAGAGGCTGCAGATTTATGTGGCCGTGCAGAAGACATTGTTTAAACTCGATAATTTTAGCATTGCTTACCATATCCTCGAAAAGTTTTATCCGGATTGGAAAACTCCATCACAGGAAACGCTTACTTATGTCGCGGAGAATCTTGATACTTTGCGCGAGAATGTTGAGAAAATCATTTCCCACCCGTATGGCGAGCGTTTTTACCAGCTTGCGGAGAAATACGATACTCCTTATCTTATTTTACACGATATACTAAGTGACGATACAGACCGTTTCGAACAGCTCGCGAATGATCCCCCTGCTTTGGAAGAGGCCATTCGACACGCGTATGATAAGCGCCATGCGAGATTGCGAAGGCGTATTGGCCGGGCGGCTTTTTACAGTATTTTATCAATATTTATCACAAAAATACTCATTGCGCTCGCAATTGAAATCCCAGTGGATCGATATTTGCAGGCGGAG
This sequence comes from Candidatus Wildermuthbacteria bacterium, assembly GCA_016181405.1. Lineage (GTDB taxonomy): Bacteria > Patescibacteriota > Minisyncoccia > Minisyncoccales > UBA10102 > O2-01-FULL-48-27b. The sequence continues at coordinate 86,015 of JACOZJ010000003.1, read as the reverse complement.
CTTAATTATCTTGCGATTGGTTTGAGCGTTGCGGTTCCTGCTATTGTACTGTTTGGTTTGGTTACCACTGTGCGGACAAGCACGCAACGCAATTTTGAGCGCGTGATGATGGAAGTCGTAAAGATTATTCAGGTGCGCGGCAGTCAAGAACCGCATAACATTTTTCCGCCACGCAAACGAGCCGGACTTGGGGCGAGCACAGTTTATGTGTTTTATCTTTTCAGTTTTATCATTTCTTTTGGCGCACTCATATGGATTTTGCAAAAACTCGAATTTTCACCTTTTTCTATGCTTATCTTCTTGATGTTTATGTCACTTGTGCTTTTTGCCGGAACCAAAATTCGCCAGCAGGCGCGCGAACTAATGGTAGAATCTGTTAAAGAGGGGTTTCTGTACAACGTGTTTGACATTTTCTCTTTGCCCATGATTCAGGTTGGGCGATGGCTTTCAGGGCAGATAGTTCGGTACAATGTGCTTGTCCTCGTACTCAATTTCCTTATTGAAGCGCCATTCCAGATGTTCGTAGAATTCTTGGAGCAATGGCGAAGTTTCCTTCGCGAGAAAAAAGAGGAAATCCATTAATCGCTCGCATCATGTCTCTTTCTTGCGCTTTATAGAGGTATGAGGAAAGTTGTTGTTATTGTCGGGCCGACCGCTTCCGGGAAGTCGGAGCTTGCGGTGAAACTGGCAAGGCGGTTTGATGGAGAAATTGTTTCGGCAGATTCACGGCAGGTCTACCGTGGTCTCGACATTGGCTCTGGAAAAATTACGCAGAAAGAAACGATGGGTATTCCCCATCATCTTTTAGACGTAGCTTCGCCGAAGCGCACCTTTACCGTAGCCCAGTATCAGCGTCGCGCTATTCAGGCGATAGCATCAATAAGCCGACGGAATAAACTTCCCTTTTTTGTTGGCGGTAGCCCATTTTATATTTATGCTGTTGTTGATGGGATTGTAATCCCCGAAGTAAAGCCAAATACGAAGTTGCGGCAAGAACTCGAAAAGCTTTCGATAGAGGAGTTATATGAAAAGCTCAAATCGCTCGATCCTGCGCGCGCTAATACGATTGAACAGAAAAACAAACGGCGTCTTGTGCGCGCTTTGGAGATTGTGCTGACGACCGGAAAGCCGATTTCTCCGCTACAGAAAAATGCTCCATCGTTCGATGTTTTGATGCTTGGCATTCGGCGTTCGCCAGAAGAGCTCAAAAAGCGGATTAAGAAGCGTTTGGATAAACGGCTTAGGCAAGGAATGATACGTGAAGTAGAGCGCCTCCATAGGGAAGGCGTATCGTGGCGTAGGCTCGAGGCATTTGGCTTGGAATACCGATATATCGCACAATTCTTTCAGGGGAAAATCACAAAACAAGAAATGATTACGCGCATTCAAAAAGAAAGTGAAGCTTTTGTCCGCCGCCAGATGGTTTGGTTCAAAAAAGATCCCCGCATTCATTGGATCTCCATATATGCGGAAGCTAAACGGCTTGTTGAGCTTAACCTTCAATAATTTTGAGAATGTTGGTGCGGACGGTTTCGGGATTGGCCGTACCCTTGGTTTTTGCCATCATTTCTCCGACAAGAAACTGGAAAGCGTTTGCTTTGCCGTTTTTGTAGTCTTGCACCGCTTTGGGATTTTTCTCAATGATTTCCTTGGCAATACGCGCAATCTCTTCCTGGTTTGAGACTTGGGTTAGGCCTTCAGATTCCAAGAGCTGGGATGGATCGCCGCCTGTTGCGAACATTTTTCTAAGGAGAGATTTTGCAGCCGGGGAAGAAATTTTGTTTGTCGCAATCATGTTGACGAGTTCTGCAAAGTTCTCGGGTGTAATCTTGAAGTTTTTATCTTCCACCGAATTGCCGGCAAGCAAACCTTGTAAATCAGAAACAATATAGTTGCCCACAAGTTTCACGCGTTTCGCGAGCTCTTCGACAGACAGCCGGGAGCCAAGCTCGCTTACCACTTGTTCAAAGTATTCACCCAATCCCCTATCTTTTACAAGCAAGGCAGCTTCTTTTTCACCAAGATTATATTCTTTCTGCAAACGCAATTTTTTAGCTTGTGGGAGTTCCGGGATTTCAAGACGGCGCATTTCGATGAACGCGGGTGTAAAAGTGAGTGGCGGAATATCGGGTTCAGGAAAATAGCGGTAATCATGCGCCGATTCTTTTTCGCGCTGCGAAAAGGTTTCTTTTTCGGTTTCATTCCACCCGCGCGTTTCTTGGTTTATTTCTTCTCCCGCATTCAATACTTGCGTTTGTCGCTTTATTTCAAAGTCGATGGCGTTCTGAACAGAGCGAAACGAGTTTAAGTTTTTAACTTCAACTTTCGTGCCGAGGGTTTCGGTTCCTTCAGGCCGGATGGAAATATTCGCTTCCACGCGCATTTGCCCTTTTTCCATATCAGCATCAGAAACGCTAAGATACCGCAATAGCCTTTGCAGCTCTTGGGCAAACGCGACAGATTCTTCGCCGCTATGCAAGTCGGGCTCGGTAACAAGTTCCATGAGCGGCACGCCGGCTCGGTTAAAATCTACTAATGAATGGCTTTTGTTTTCGGCGTGCTGCGACCTGCCGGTATCTTCTTCCAAATGAATTCTGGTAATTTGGATGTCGCGCTCCTCTATTCGCAATTTGCCTTTTTGGCAAAGAGGCAAATCATACTGACTTATTTGATAACCCTTGGGAAGGTCGGGGTAAAAATAATTTTTCCGGTCGAATTTTGAATACGGAGCTATGGTGCACTGTAAAGCCAGACCGGTTTTTATTACCATATGGATTGCCAGTTCGTTCGGCACGGGCAAAGTGCCCGGATGCCCCATGCAAATTGGGCAAATGTTCACGTTTGGCTGCTTTTCATTGGGATCATTCTTGCATGAACAAAACATTTTGCTCTCGGTTTTGAGCTCCGCATGAATTTCCAGCCCAATAGTAGGAATATAGCGCATAGTTGCTCTATTATAGATAGTTCTCAATTTTTGTCCAAACACGCCCGTGAACTTCCTGCGGATCAAGAAGTTTGCCGCTCTGCATATTTTTAACAGTCACAAAGTCGTTTGGAAACATTCGCATGGCGTGGCGGTATGCCTGTTCTGCTTTTTGGAAGTGTTTGGGATCTCGCTCATGAATATCTTTTTTCTTTTTCTTTCTGCGTTCCGGGTTTTCGCAGAGTTCTTGCGCTATGCGGGCGGGTACGTCGAGAAAGAGAGAAATAGTGGGTTTGGGAATTTGAAAAATTCCGTATTCCAAATCATACAACCATTTGAAAAACTCTTGTCTTTTCTGGAGGGAAGCGATTTTCGCTCCCTGGTGGCCCATATTCGATCCCACATAGCGGTCTGTTACAACTATGAATCCTTTTGCAAGCCACTCGCGGATTTGAAAACTTAAATCGTAGCGATCCGCGGCATAGAATATCGAGGAGATTTGCGGTCCCACTTCATCGGCGCTTCCATATTTTCCTCCCAGATATTCCTCCACAAGGCCTGCAGACTTTTTCCCGTATTGGGGGAAATCAATTGCACGAACCGTGTATCCTTCTTCTGTCATTTTCTGTATCAACAAACCAGCCTGGGTTGATTTTCCAGATCCGTCGATACCCTCAAATGCGAAGAGTTTTCCGGTTGATGCCTGCTTTCTCATGGTCTATTTTTGCACGGAGTATTCCAATAACACCGTGGTTTCAGAAAGATTTTTTGTTGACTCGAGTTTGAGATTTACCTGAAGTTCTTTATTGAATAAATGGATTCCTGATCCGAAAAGTATTGGTTCCAATGTAAGATACAGTTTGTCTATAACGCCGGCTTCCATAAACATTGTATAAATCGTAGCGCCGCCACAAATAGCCACCTCCTGAAACCCTTCACCTGAAAGTTTCGAAATAAGAGTTTTTGGGTCGTCTTGAGTAATTTGGACTCCCTCAAGGAGCGTCCCAGGGGGCGCATAAACGATGTTTTGGCGCCCGGGAAGGGGCTTCCCAATGGTTTTATACGTATTCAGCCCCATTACCACGACTCTCGCTTCTTTTGTGCGCTGGGTGAAGAATTGCTTGTCTTCTTTGCTTGTCCAGCTCATGGGGGTATGGGTGGGGTCTCGCGCGATAAACCCATCGGCCGTAAGCGCCGCAATAAGAAATACTGTCATGAGTTTATACTGCCATTTCCGCCTTTAAGGCAGGATGATGCTGGTAATTCTGCAGTTGGATATCGTCCATGCCAAAGGCGTCAATATCTTTCACTTGGGGATTGAGCGAAAGTGTTGGCAAGGGATAAGGGACTCTTTTGAGCTGTTCTTTTACCTGGTCAAAATGGTTGTGATAAATATGGGTATCACCAAGAATGTGAATAAATTCGCCGGGTTTTAAATTGGTAACCTGGGCTACCATATGGAGTAAAAGCGCGTAGGACGCGATATTGAATGGAACGCCCAAAAACATATCGCAGCTTCGCTGATACATTTGCAAAGAAAGCGCGCCTTCGCTCACAAAAAATTGAAAAAATACATGGCAGGGAGGAAGTGCCATTTGGTCGAGTTCGCCGGGATTCCACGCGCTCACAAGGAGTCGCCGATCGGTGGGATTCGTTTTGATTTTTTCGATAACGTTTTTTATCTGATCAATAGTTTTCCCGCCCGGAGCATTCCACGATCGCCACTGGACGCCGTATACCCGGCCAAGATCACCTTCAAAACGGGCTTTTGGTTTCCAGTAATCAGCTTGCGCGTTCGCATCCCAAATATGACAACCGAGTTTTTGGAGAGCTTTTACGTCGGAGCTTCCGCTCAAAAACCACAACAGTTCTGCTTTTACCGCGTTGAACGCGAGTTTTTTCGTGGTAATTGCCGGGAAACCGTCCGCCATATTGAAACGCATCTGGCGGCCGAACACGGTGCGTTGATCGATGCCGGTACGGTTTGACTTATCCACCCCGTTTTCCAGAACATCTTGAAGTAAATCGAGATAAATTTTCATCGAATGCTATGAATAGTATCTAGCGAGGACGCGCATAATATCGACAGGAGGTATTTTTCGAAGGCGTACCGGCGTAGTTTGCGCGAATTCTTTGGCATACGTATAGCGTGGTTTGGTACCTGGATACTCCTCTTCATATACAACCTCCGCGATTTTTGCGGTTACGATTTCTTTCATACAGTCCACACAGGGAAGAAATGTTGTATAGAGAGTGGCGCCTTCCAGATTTCGGGAATCCTGCAGTACCGCGTTTTGTTCCGCGTGCAGCACGCGGCGGCACGAGCTCCCCTCTCCTTCAAAAACAAGGCAGCCGGCTTCGGTACAGTGAGGCATTCCCGGCGGAGCGCCATTGAACCCTGTCGTGAGGATACGTTTGTTCTTTACAATAACCGCCCCGACTCTGCGTTTTGGGCATGTGGCCATGACTGCCACAAGCTTGGTAAGCATCATAAAGTATTCATCCCAAGTCGGCCGCGGAATATGCTCTTGAATGTTGTTTTCCATAAATATATGTATTATACGGTTCCTGAGCTTCCAAAGCCTGCGGTTCCCCGTTCGGTATCGTCTGCGACTATGCCCTCTTCAATTTCCGGGCTGGCCACAGGGGTTATAACAAGCTGCGCGATTTTTGATCCTTTTTCAACATGATAAGGTTTTTTCCCCAGATTGGTAAGCACAATCATAAGTTCACCCCGATAGTTAGAATCAATCACACCGGCCATGGTTTTTAGGTGATGTTTGAGCGCGAGGCCGGATTTATCCCACACAAAACCCGCGTATCCTTCGGGGATTGCTAACTTAAGCCCGGTTTTCACGGCAATTTTTTCGCCAGCTGGGATATCAACCTCTTCAACAGAGAACACGTCCATCCCTGCATCTCCTCTATAGGGTGAAATTGGAATTTTTGCATCCAAGTTTAGCCGTTGGATCCGAAGTTTCATACGTTGCCATTATACAAAAAGAGAGAGTGAGAAGCAAATTCGCTGTACACGAAAAGAAAAACCCCGGAGTTTGCCACGTGGTGGGCTCCGAGGTTAAACATAATAATGTACTCTAAGGGGTAGGTGGTCGGATACCGCCACTCCTTGGAGCACTTGAAATCCTGCGAGGGGTATTTCCCGAGAGATGAACACGTTATCGGCGTGCTTACCTCTCGTCACTCCTCGTGGGTAATGCTTACTGCGGGTACTCGTGATGCCGTTTAACCGCACCAGGTTGATCATTCCCGACTGTTCAATGATTTCTGCCCACTGGCTGTTGGGGAATCCATTAAAGTCACCTCCAAGGATTTTCGGCCCTTGGCAGCGACTAATCTCTTCGACAATCCGTCTGGCTTGGGCGGTGCGAAGGGAGTTATCCTCCTTCCCATCGGGATGCCAGAGGCCGTGTACGTTGAACACGGTGAATTTCGTACCCTCCCGCGTTTCCAGTTCGGCGCCGAGTATGTTGCGCGGAAGAGTAAGCAGATCTTTTCCGTCAAAGGAATTCCGAGTTCGATAAATCATGGCATCCCATGACGCCACAACGCGCAAGGTTTGCTCGCGCGCAAAGATGGCGTTGCCAATGCTTAGCATATTCGTATGCTGCATTTCGTACGGGAGCCGAGAATACGGAGTAAAGATGGACCAATACCCTGGAAGTTGCTTTCGTAAGTCGTTCCAAAGGCTTGATCTCACCCGGGCCGCATCCCAATTGCTTTTTGACCATTTTTGCTCACCAACGCTGTCGAGCACTTCCTGGAAGCAGAAAAGATCGGTGACTTCGATGTACTGCTTGAGGAACTCGAGGAGCTCCTCGAACCACTTGCCTCCTGCCACGTTGAGGAATATGGTGTTCACGAGGATGCTCATCGCGCCTCCTTTCCGTACTGAATTCTGAGTACTCTATACCATAAAATGCCTTCAGAAACAAACATAAAAGAAAATCCCCTGTAGTACAGGGGATTTTCTTTGAGTATCCTGTTGATTGGCGTCACTCTACCTTAATACCCATGCTTTTGGCGGTGCCTCCGACAATCCTCATTGCGCTTTCTACGTCTTTCGTGTTCAGATCGCTCATTTTTTTCTCCGCTACTTCTTTGAGCTGGGCTTTGGTTATTGTGCCCACAGTTTGCTTGTTAGGAGTGCCGGAACCTTTCTCTACGCCTATAGCTTTTTTGATAAGCGCGGATGCCGGCGGCTGATGAAGCTTGAACGTAAAAGTCCGGTCTTCATACACAATAATGTCACAGGGAAGTTTGAATCCCTGTTTGTCTTTGGTTGCTTCGTTGAACTGTCTCGTGAACTCCCCGATGTTCACGCCGTGCTGAGCCAAAGCTGGGCCCACCGGAGGGGCAGGAGTGGCTTGGCCTGCCGGGATATGAAGTTTTACGACTGCCTTAATTTTCTTTGCCATGGTTGTTTATAATTTTTGGATCTGCAATGAATCTAACTCGACGGGTGTATCTCTGCCAAACATATTTACCAAAACCTTTATCTTGCCACGTTCTTTGTCCGTTTCCGCAACCCTTCCATCGAAATCCTTGAATGGGCCATCGATGATTTTTACATTGTCGCCCGGCGCTACCACGATTTCGTACTCCGGAGATTCCACGCCCATGCGTTTTTGCAGGTATTGAATTTCTTCTTGGGAAACCGGAATAGGAACGGTGCCAGAGCCTACAAATCCTGTTACATTCGGAGTATTCCTTACTACATACCAGGAGTCATCGGTAACTACCATTTCTACGAGTACGTATCCTGGATAGATTTTTTCTTCCACGATTTTGCGCTTGCTATTTTTGATTTTAATCTTTTTTTCCTTTGGAACCATCACGTTGAAAATTTTGTCGCTCATGTCCAAAGACTCAATTCTTTGTTTGAGATTTCGCGCGACGGCGTCTTCGTATCCGGAATATGTGTGGATTACGTACCAGTTACGCTCCCCTGCGGTCTGTTGTTTAGGCATGATTACAAGAGAAATCTATCTAGTATAGATTGAAAGATATAGTCAGATATACTTAAAAACACGGCAACTGCGACGGCAAACCCGATAACGATAAGGGTGTCTTTGATTGTTTTTTCCCGAGTGGGCCAGTTTACCCGCATCCCTTCGGTTTTTACTTCCCGTAAAAAATTGAGGGCTCCAGGTAATTGCTTTAACGGATTCACAATTTTCATGATAAATGGTTTTTAAAAAGGCCTTGGGAGGCCTCTTTTATCAGTGCCTCCAAGATACCAAATTACAGTTTAAATGTCAAGGTTTTGGACAGATTTAGCGTGGGTTTGAATGAACTTTTTGCGCGGAAGGACTTCGTCTCCCATCAAAATATCGAAGATGCGATCTGCTTCTTTCGCGTTCTCAATGGTCACTTGCAGAAGAATTCGGTTTGCGGGATCCATAGTTGTAATCCACAGTTGGTCGGGATTCATTTCCCCAAGGCCCTTATACCGTTGGATATTTACTCCGCTCACTTTTTCCATTTCAGCCGATTCTTCTTGCTCGGCTGCTTGGGTTGCTTTTTTCGCCGCTTTTTTCGAGATCACCGCTTTTTCGCTCTTTAGCTTTCTGATCTCCGCGACAATGCGGTCTTTTTCTTCTTCAGTATAGGCATATCGTATATCACTCTTGCCTACCTGAATGCTGTAGAGCGGAGGTTGGGCAATATACAGATATCCGCGTTCGATTATGGGTTTGAAATAGCGATAAAACAGTGTAAGAAGCAAAGCCCGGATGTGGGAACCATCCACATCGGCATCAGTCATAATCACGATGCGCTGGTAACGCACTTTCTCGATATCGAAATCTTCTGCGATGGCAGCTCCCAACGCAATGACGAGCGCGCGGATTTCTTTGGACTCCAAGATTTTGTCGAGGCGGGCGCGCTCCACGTTGAGAATCTTCCCGCGGAGTGGCAAAATGGCCTGGAAGCGGCGATCGCGCGCCTGCTTAGCAGATCCGCCAGCGGACTCCCCTTCCACCAGATACAGTTCGGATTCTTCGGGGTCGCGCGAGGAGCAATCGGCAAGCTTTCCTGGAAGAGTAAGCCCTTCGAGGATCCCCTTTCGTAATACGGTTTGACGGGCAGCTTTGGCCGCTTTTCTCGCCTTTGCCGCGAGCAGTGACTTTTCCGCGATGGCGCGGGCATCCTGCGGATTGCGCTCGAAGAAGTCAGCAAGACCTTCTGCTACCACGGCTTCCACCGCCGATTTTGCTTCTGGATTTCCAAGCTTTGCTTTGGTTTGACCTTCAAACTGCGGATCCCGAATTTTTACAGAGACGACGGCAGTCATTCCTTCTCGTACGTCGTCTCCGGTAAGCGCTTCTTCTCCCTTTAAAAGATTATTCTTCTTCGCGCAATCATTGAGCATGCGGGTTAAAGCGGAGCGAAAACCCGTGATATGCGTGCCGCCTTCCGGGTTGTGGATATTGTTCGCGAATCCTTCTTCGTAAATTTCAAATTCTTCGGTATAGCGCATGGCAACTTCCACAAGAATCCCGTCTTTCTCTCCTTTTGCGTAAAATATATTCTCGTGTTTGGGCACAGCGCCATTCGTGAGATATTTTACGTACGAAGCTAAACCACCTTCGAAATAAAATGTGTAAGTTTCAGGCCCGCCTTTTATGGATTCACGCGCGTCAACAAACGTGAGTTTTACCCCCGATGTCAAATATGCCTGCTGGCGCAAGTGCTGAAGAATTCGCTTTTCGTCGAACTTAATTTCTTTGAAAATTTCAGGGTCCGGCTCAAATACAATCGTGGTGCCGGTTTGCCGGCTCGTTCCAATCTTTTTCACCTGGTATTTTGGCTTTCCGCGGCTGTATTCCTGCTGGTATTTCGCGCTGTCGCGGGATACCTCTGCCTTTAAGTATATAGAAAGCGCGTTTACGACCGATACGCCCACGCCATGCAAGCCGCCAGAAACCTTATACGCGCCTGAGCCAAACTTTCCTCCCGCGTGCAATACAGTGAGTACAGTTTCGAGGGTGGATTTTTTGGTTTGAGGATGCTTCTCTATGGGAATTCCGCGGCCGTCGTCTGCAACTTGCACTCGGTTGCCCGGTAAAAGCGTAATTTCGATATTTTTCGCGAACCCGGCCATCGCCTCGTCCAAACTGTTATCGAGCACTTCCCAAACTAAATGATGAAGCCCATCTGGTCCAGTGGAACCAATGTACATTCCCGGCCTTTTGCGCACCGGCTCTAATCCTTCAAGAACCTGTATATCCTTTGCGCCGTAGTCGCTTGAGTTTGTTTGTGTGTTTTTTGGCATACTTACTTTCTTACTTCCCATTCGGGATTTTCTTCGACTGCTTTGATAATTTGATTATGCAGGGTATCAACTTCTTTGCTGGTAAGCGTTCTATCTGAAGATTCATATATGATATGGAAGGCGAGATTTTTCTTTCCTTGCGCGAGATGTTCACCTTCGTACATATCAAACAAATCAATATCGCGCACCAACGGTCCGCCTGCGCCGTTCATTGCGTTCATTACCTCAGCAACTTTTGTTTGGAAAGGCACCAGAATTGCAATGTCGCGCGTGGAAGCAGGAAACCGCGACGGCACCTGGTATGATATTTCTTCTGAAGCTAGCAGAATAAGCTTTTGCAGATTTAAGTGGAGAGCGCCAACCGGCTTTGAAAGTTTCAAAGCGGTATTTACGCGGCTTGAAATTTCTCCCAGAAAACCGATTTTTTCGCCATCCACCTTGATTTCTGCGGATTTTCCTTTATGCCATATCGTAGCCCTACTTTCTTCGCTTGTGGCCTGATATTCGTCGTACCATGCTGACGAAATGCCGAGGCCGTTCAAGATAAAATCGCATACGCCCTTTACTTCGTAGAAGCTCCCATTATATATAAGAGCGCTGAGCATATTGGATTCGACGAATTTCCCTTTGTGTCGGCGAAATGTATTTCCAACTTCAAAGATGCGTATGGTTTCGGTTTTCTTCTGGTTGTCGCGCACGTTTTTCAGCAGATTTTCCAACAAAGAATCGCGCAGATGCGAAAATTCAGAACTCAAAGGATTTTCAACTTCGACGAGCTTTTCTTTGTCTGTTGCCGAATACGCGAATGGCGAAAAATCCTTATCCCCTATGAAAGAATGATTATATACCTCGGTGAAACCAAGCCCCTTAAGGGCATTACGGATTTTCGACAGCCAGAGTAATTCGATGTTTTTCGATGGCGGGGTTATTGGAGCTATGGGGAATGCGGCCGGGATAGTTTCGTATCCCACGATTCTGCCGATCTCTTCTACCAAATCTTCTTGCATGGTAAGGTCCAAACGCCGTGTGGGGCAGGTTACTTGCAGGCGATTCTTGGTGAGTGCAACTTGACAATCCAGACTTTCTAAAATTCGTTTTGCCTCTTTTTGCGAAAGTGGTATTCCGAGGATCGATGAGGCAAACTGCATATCGAGCGCAATGCGTTTGGTCCGCCAGCTGGCGGATTTGGGGTAGAGATCGACAACTTGCACTATTTTTCCTCCTATGCCAAGTTCCGCGCAAAGCGCGTAGGCGCGTTCCAACGCTTCCATGGTAAGGTTGGGATCAATTTGATGGGCGTATATGTCTGCTGCCTGCGTCGTATATTTAAGCTGTGATTTTGTTCGGTAAATAGTGGCGGCATTAAAGTTTGCTGCCTGCAGCAAAATATGTTTCGTGCCAGAAGAAATTGCGCTTACTTTTCCACCTTTGATTCCCGCAAGGTCAATAAGTCGTTTTGCTTGCCCTGAGCCTGTCGAAGGGGCATCTTCGATAACCAGCGCGCCTCTGGGAAGCGAAAATATTTGGTTGTCCAGCGTTTCGAGCTTCTCGCCTTCTTTTGCTTCACGCACGTTCATGAGTTTACCCTGAGCGGAGTCGAAGGGTCCTTCAATTTGCTCGTAATCGAACGCGTGCAAGGGCTGGCCGGTTTCCAGCATTATAAAATTTGTAAGGTCAACTACGTTGTTAATGGAGTTTACTCCCACGGCCTCAAGGCGTTCCGCTATCCATGTAGGTGATTTCCCTATTGTCACTCCTTCTATGAGCAAAGCGGTATAGCGCGGCACGAGCTCTGTGGACTGAACGCGCACTTTCAAAGGGGCAAGCCCGCCTTTTTGAACTTTTATTTGCTTCGTTTTGGGTAGCTGGAGTTTTAGCTTGCAGATTGCCGCAATCTCGCGCGCCATACCAGTATGAGATAAACAATCATGCGCCCGATTCGGCAAAACAGCGATGTCAAGAATCCAATCTTTTTTACCCTGAGCCTGCCGAAGGGCCTCTACCTCAAACGCGTGCATATTCAAAAGTTCAGCCAGTTTGGCGGGCGCGGGAAGTTTGCCTTTTATGTATTCTTGAAGCCAGTTATAAGAAAAAAGCATACTAAAATTGCTGGAGGAATCGTAAATCCCCTGAATATAATAACCGTATGTCCGGTATCTGGTATTTCATCATTGCTAATCTATCCAGCCCCATTCCAAACGCGAAACCGCGCCATTCTGCTGGGATATATCCAACTGCTCGAAATACGTTGGGGTGCACAATGCCGGCTCCCATCATTTCTAGCCATTTTCCCGCTTCGCCGCGAGGCGAGCCTTTGCCCCAGCGCATATCAACTTCAAACGAAGGTTCGGTAAACGGAAAGTAACTTGGGCGCAAGCGTATGGATACGGGTTTGTCAAAAAACTGGCGGTAAAATTCTTGGATGATGGCTTTGAAGTTTGCAACCGAAACTTCTTTCCCTACCATGAGTCCTTCGAGCTGATAAAAGTTGAATTCATGGCTTGCATCCGTTGCTTCATATCGGAAAATGCGGCCCGGCGCGATAATTCTCAACGGCGGATTATGCTTCTCCATGTATCGAATCTGCACGGGGCTCGTATGCGTGCGCAGAAGATACCCTGCATTTTTTGGTTTGAGCCAAAACGTGTCCCACATATCGCGAGCTGGATGGTTTGCGGGAATGTTGAGAGCGTCGAAATTGTACCATTCGGTTTCAATTTCCGGGCCTTGGGCTATAGCAAATCCCATCGACTGGAAAATCTCCTCTGCTTTCTTTTGCACGAGCGTAAGTGGGTGCAGATGGCCTTTGGGAAGTCGTTTGCCCGGGGCAGTAACATCGACATGCTCGCGGATGGCGAGTTTTTCTTGGATTACGATTTCTTCTCGCTGAACTTCCTTTTTTCTTTCAGCAAAGCGTTTTTCAAGTAAATCCCGCAAGTCGTTTGCCTCTTTTCCTTGGGCCTTACGTTCTGTTTCGCTCAAATTCGCAAGCGAACGCAAAATAAGGGTTAACTCCCCCTTTTTGCCCAAATACGCTTTATACGAGGCCTCGAGCTCTGCAAGATTTTGAGCTCTTTTAATAGCTTCCAAAGCACTGTTTTTAAGCGGAGAAATTGCCATATTCAAGTATTCCACAGTTGTTTTATTATACCTGAAAATAAAGCAAAAAACAATCCCCCATTTCCATTTAAACAATAGAAAAGCGCAGGGTGGCCCTGCGCCGTTTGTGGCTATCGAGAACGTTGCCTGGAAGTGTGGAGAAGTAAATTCTCCAGTGCCTCTGTTTTGTCCAGTGTGTTTAGGGGAAGTGTCGTGGGCTTGCCGAATATAATCGTTGTGTGCCACCCTTTCGAATCGACCCATACGGGCAACACGGTAATGCGGATCTTTCCGTTGCCGCACAGTTCGCCAACCTTCGGTTGGAAGCGCCGGATGACACACTGCGAGAGATCTACTCCTGCTTCCGGTCGTCCGCAGGTGTACACCTGGTCGGCGGAAGTTAGGTATTTGAAGTTTTCACCCTTGAAGGTCCTGCCGCCTTCAGGCGCGAGAACGAGCGGTCTGCCCGCAAGCAGCGCGCGCCGCATTTTCAAAGCGGCACCGCGCATTACGTCGTGATTCTCCCTTAGCACGGGAATTGCGAGTGGCCGCAGAGACGCGCACCACCAGGGATCGTAGTAGTTATGTTTATCAGGGGTGACTACTGGAACTCTCTTCCAGTTCCAGAGCGCCCATGGAACGAATAGAAGCGGGATCATCACTGTTTCCCGCATGGAGGGGTGCCGGTGGATCACCAGGAAACCTTCATCCCGGGCGAGAAGCGCCCGGAGATTCCGTATGCCCTCGACGCGCACTATCCCCAGTGCTTGAAGAACGAGAACGGCGAGGCGTCCAAAGATCCCCACGCTCCAAGCGAACGCCATAATCTTCAGCTTTTTCGCGTTCATTACTCTCTCGCTTTCTTTCCAGTATTCGATTTTCGGCGGGAACTATTCGTGTCATATCACGTAGAGCGTACTCTGTCCACACACGCGTACGCTTGAATGGGTGAGGTATACATGTTTGTATAGAGTAATGGATAAACTCATACAACATCTTAGAGATGTCGGAGTGCTCAAGGAACCAAATATTATCGCGGCATTTGGCGCAATTGATAGAAAAGATTTTGTTTTACCCGAATATCGAGATGCCGCGTATGAAGACTATCCCCTTCCCATTAGTTCGGGACAGACCATATCACAGCCATATACCGTAGCATTCATGCTTGAATTGCTCCAACCAAAATCCGGAGAAAAGATTCTGGATGTGGGATCAGGATCCGGCTGGACAACGGCCCTTTTGGCCCACATTGTGGGTTCAAAGGGTCATGTATATGGAACAGAAATTATCCCAGAACTTGTGGCATTTGGGCAACGAAATTTGGCAAAGTATCGGCTTCCGCAAGCGCGAATAGTGCAGGCACACAAAAAACTCGGCATGCCAAAAAAAGCGCCATTCGACAAAATTTTAGCTTCAGCGACTGCGAGTTCACTGCCAAAAGAATTGGTGCAACAGCTGAAAATTGGTGGAATTTTAGTAATCCCTGTAAGAGAAGATATACTTCGGGTGCGCAAAATTTCAGAAACCAAAACGGATATTCAAAAATTCCCCGGTTTCACGTTCGTCCCGCTTATCGAATAAATTTTACGGCTGGAAAAGCTCCTCGGGCAGGAAATGGACTTGTTGAACTTCTGAAAATTGTTTTGCCGTAGCTTCAATCTGGAACCAAAGAATACCTACACGGCAGGAACCGCCTCCGGTTTTGTTTTGGGGATCTTCAAATTCGAGCGTCAATACGCCGTTGTTTAGTGAAGCTCCTTTCAAACTAACTCCCTCGAGCGGGTATTCGCTTGAGATGCCCAAATTTTTTTCTTGCGCTGTAAGCCCCCCTTTTAGTAGAAGGCGAATCGTATCTTGAATAGGTGTTTGGCTCGTTGGGATCTCGCGTTCAACCGTCACAAGGCCTTGCCTGCTGCACATGATATTTCCGTTTTCATCTTTGTCTAGTTCCGGATTGTAATAGAAAAGCTTTACCAATCTTCCCGTCGCCTCTTCTTTTGGCGCCTCCCAAAATGCAAGAATATACATTAACACGCCAATAAACAAAACTCCTATGCCAAGAATAGTGAAAACGCGAATATTCATATACTACTGCTATTAGGGTATCAAAATATCGCCGCACGCAACATATACGCTAACTTCTTCAGCAGATTTGTGTGCGTTTATCGACAAAGGCAAGCCCGCTTTCAATTCTGCCAGTGAAACATCAGCAAGAGTTTCAGAGTTTCCATTTACGAGAGGCGTTAAGGGATATTTTACTGCGCCGATATTCGCGCAAGAATTCATATGAATGTGTGCCGGCTGGGCTACGCCTTGGGGAGCTCCGCTCAAACTTAGCGTAACTTTTGTTTTTCCGTTTTCTTCCGTGAGCGTCGCAGTACCGCTCATACCTGAATTGTTTTGCGCTCCGAGAGCCACCATAATCTTTACTGTTTCCTCTTGATCCGTGTTTCCCGGCGTTTCCGCGGGAGATGGGGTTAACGCGCCTGTGCTCCACAGATACCATCCAATTCCCGCGACCACTACAATACCTAAAATAAGAAGGAGTTTATTCATACATATAATTTAAATGTTTTATATGGGCGACCTTTATTTTTCTTTTACGATTATCTCGGTAATGACTACTGGATCTACCGGAATATCACGGGAATCAGTTTGAACTTGTGCGATTGCGTCTACGATATCCATTCCGGCAATTACCTTGCCAAATACGGGATGTCGGCTTGTGAGCGGTTCTTTGTTAAAATCGAGGCCGGTATTATCCACAAGGTTGATGAAAAATTGGCTTCCGCCGGAATTTGGAGCTCCTGTGTTTGCCATAGAAATTGTCCCCCGCACATTCGACAAACTCTCCACAAATTCATCTCGAATAGTGTATCTGGGTCCGCCCGTGCCATATAAGGATGGATCGGTACCTTTCGAATTTGGATCCCCGCCTTGTATCATAAATTGCGCGATAACTCGGTGAAACTTTGTGCCGTTGTAGAATCCTTCTTTCGCTAATTTCACGAAATTCCCGGCGGTAATCGGCGTTTTATCCATAAAGAGTTCCAGTGTAATATCGCCCTTGTTTGTTTTTAAAGTAACCATAGGATTGCCATTTGCGCCACGATTTCCGAAAACTACAAATGCTATTATGCCGACGATAACAATAACGGCCCCCACTATAAGAACATTTTTCATATATGTTTATTTATTACTTCTCTTTTCTATTATGACCCTTCCCGGTGCAAATGCAATGGAGCATAGTATATTTATATTATCAAAAAATCGTAAAAAAAGCAGGGCCATAGCTTTCGTTAACAACCCCCTTGCGCAGATGATTGTTTTAAAGAAAGAGGCGGTCTTCGAAGCTTTGAAGACCGCCTTGAGGTTTGCGAACAACTTCTACTGTGTACTAGTGTACGCCGGCCGCGTTCTCCGGCCGAGCCAGATTGCCCGTGCCCGAGATAGTGAGGACGTGGTACTCCCACGTTCCCCAGATTGCCCACTCGGGATTGCCCTCGTACCGAGGGTCCGATTGGTGAACGACTACGTACACGTAGTTCCCGTTGTCGCCATACCCGGCACAGTTGATTTCGTTGTTGATCCATCCGCTGTCCAGGTAGGGATCATTCCCAAACTGCCCGCGGTACTCCACCTGGTACTCGCAGGCCGTAAGGGTAGCTTGGTCGAGATCCTCAACGGATCCGACGGTACCCTGGATGCGGCCGTCGCCGAGGTCCCAATACCAATTGCCGTTGGCGTCATACGCGTAGAGGGAAGTGTACTTCCCGACGCTATTCACGCCAGCGTCGGGGTAACCGTTCGCATCCTGATCGTACCGGTCCTTGTCGTGGCCCGGGACGATTGTGCTGGCCAAAGCCACACCGCCAATGGTCGCCATGAGCACCACGAGAACCGCCAGGAACCCGAGACCGTTACGGAAAGGTCGCATGGGATACCTCCTCAAATTTGTTCCCGGACAAAGTATACATTATTTTTTTGATATAGTCAATGTCGCCTATTTTTCTCCTATTCTGCACTAGAAAGTCACTTTCACGAAGCTAGCATTCATATATTTTTACTCTTCCTTCCAACTTTTACAAAAGTTCCAAACCCCTTTTGTGCAATTCTTTTCTTATTTCTCGATAATTCGGGAACGCTGTTGCCACTAATTTCCAAAATCTGCTCGAGTGATTAAACTCTTTTAAATGACACAGTTCATGAACGATTATATACTCAGCGGCAGTTTCTGGAAGAAACAAGATTTTATAGTTAAAGTTTAAATTTCCTTTTTGAGAACAACTCCCCCATCTTGTTTTTTGATTTTTGATACTAATCTTATTGTACGCATACCCATAGAACTTATTAAAGTACTCCACTTTGCTTAATGCAAAATTATGCGCTTTTGCTCGATTCTGCACGGAGGCATCCGTTCGAAGAGGTGGTGCTGTCTTTCGCAAGTCGTGAAAGTAGGAAAGTTTTCGCAATACCCATTGCGCATTCTCTTGCAAGAATCGCTCTGCAAAAAATTCTTTGCCCCACCTAGGAAACGTAATCACAACATTCCCATCGGGATATACGGCAATGCGCGCCTTTCGGGCGCGCTTACTCAATCGTAATGTGTACGGAATTTCGTATATCATTCGCCTCATTTCACAGTACTGCCGGGTTTCAGTTCTTCAGCCGGATGCAGCAGCACCGGTATTCCCTCGCCTTCTGCGGCAAGCAACATACCATAGCTCGTGTAGCCCAGAAAGGTTTTTGGCTCGAGATTGCAAAGTACAGGAATCTCTTTGTCAACTAAGTCATCTGCGTTGGGACACGTCAAACCAATTCCGGCCACAATTTGCCGCGGCTCCCCCTCTCCCAAATCAACCATAAGCCTTACCAGTTTTTCTGAATCGGCGATTTTTTCCGCTTTCACAATTTTCCCTATCTTGATATCCAGTTTCTTGAACTCCTCAAAAGAAATCATAAACCAATTATACCAAAAATAGCCGGGAGCGAAAGGGCGAATTAGCGCCACATTTTTTAGCGGATGCGGCCTGATTTTTCGAGCCAGCGCGAGTGTTAATCTGATGCTAGCTGCAAAGTGTTTTCGAGGGCGCTCGGAAGTTCCATAATGCCGTCATCACCGCTAAAATGGCCCTTATGCTTCTCCACCAGTACTTTTGCGCCCAGATTTTCGCGGAAAATATCAGCATACCGCAGATCAACATAAGGATCGTTGTCTGAATGAATTGCGACAAACTTGTCGCAGTGTTTTCGGATAGCCGCAAAATCAACGTTGGTTTGGAAGAAACTTTGAATCTCCAGAACGTTTTCATCTGGCCCAACTGTAATGTTTATGTCGCTAAAACCAGCCACAAGAACCGCGCCGCCAACTTTTTGGTTTTCTTCCAAAGTTTCCAAATACCGAAGAATAGTAATGCAACCTAAGCTATGGCCAACAAAGTAGCAGTTTTGATCTGGAACTCGAACAGTTTCTCGCAAATTCGCCAACCACGCGTCCATTCTGGGATGCTTCGAATCTGACATAGCAGGCACATATACCTCGAATCCGCGCTTTTCCAGTTTACCCTTTAACCAGGGCGTCCAACCTTCTTCCGGCGAACCACCCCAGCCATGTATAAGAAAAATCCGTTTCATACTTCACTATAACTCCACTTTTCCAATTTTTCAAAAGAATACCCCATACCTTCACTGCAGAGATGCAGTAACGGTATGGGGTGCTAGGAGCTACCCGGGCTTACGCAATGGGTTTTGGGCAGGATTGCGTTTGGCCTGCAGCTTTTGTGCGAGTTGCCATGCCAGCGAACCGCTGACACGTTCCTCAGTTCGGAGTTTGGGGTTTTCGAGTTGCCAGACCCGGATTGGGGTCATAACTGCCACCATCATTTCCGGGGTAACCGGGTGGCCCTCCCTATGCTGAAGGGGATTGCACCCGAAGCCGCCCCTTCTGCAGGCAAGAGTGAGCTCGACAAGTTTGACGAACGCCTCCTCGACCTCAACGGCCTTCGATTTTGTAGTCACTGCCCACCTCCTCCCCGTTGGTCAAAGGGCTTCGGTCTGCCAGCAAGGGTGTTGCTAACAGAATAAAACCCTATTCCAAAAAAGAAAGGGCCGTGCACACCAAAGGCGTGCATAGCCTTTTGTCGGGCGGTAGCGTGTAGCTATCACCTTTACGTTGGAGGGATCATCTTGCGGAGAGTATCGCGCTGGTTAGACAGCATTTTCTTCAGCGCTCCCTCCTTTACAATTATCGGTGCCCACCTATTGAATACCTCATTTACCGTGCCTGCGCGTGCATCTTCGGGCGATAATACCCGAATGAGAAGAAGCCTGGCCATCGGCACTATTAAGGGTTCCTCGCTATTATCATGCCTCACACGACAGCGGCGAACCTCATAGGGACCAGATTTATCGAGTACACATTCGACGATCCCATACAGAGGTTTGTGGTTGGAAGGATCAGGAGGCAATGTGGGATTCCAAACTTGCGGATCAGTTGGATCGGCTATAAGCACAAGTGTATTTTCCTTCATGCTCCGTTCCTTCTCTAAGAGTTGTAGGAGCTTTACGCGCGCTCTCCTACAGGAGCATACCACATTTCACAACAAAAAAGAAAAGGCGATGCCGTCAAGCTACGCCCCTAGCTGTTGAGGAGTGTTATCCAACCCTCCTCAACTTTGCCTACAAAAACTTCCACCGGGACAAACAGATACGCAATTTGACGCGCGAGAGCAAAAGCACGCGTCCGCTGCTCTTCGTCATTCATCCGCAGCGCACCGCACCAAGCGCAATCCGTATGGAACGTAACGATAATTCGGTGAACGGCGGAGTTCATCTTGCGTATTGCGGAGATTTTCCGCGCAAGTTGCTGAAAGCCCTCCTCACCCAAGGTATCAAAGCCCCCGAACTCGGTAAGGCTATAGTGGGGCCCTATGGCCTTCTGAATGGTCGGAGCCCACTCGCCTTCGAATCTGGGATCTACGCACCTAATGAGGATAGTTGATGCTGCCACCGCAACCTCCCTCTGCGTCAAATCTTTCGCAGGATAACCTCTTTGCTTTTACCACATCTCTGTTTAGTTTTCCAGCGCAAAAAGAAAGAGCCAGCGCGTACGTTGACTCTTGCAGACACTGAGTGCCTTTAGTGGTCAGGTATGTCTTCGCGCGCCTCGCAGGCGGCGATTGCGGCGCGAATATCTGCCTGATCGAGTTGTTGGAAGAATTCGGGAGAGGCGGCTATTGGTCCGGCGCTAAGAGGTTTCCACGTTTCATCGGGATACAGAATCTGTTTGACGAACTCCGCGAATGCCTGTAGACATGGAATGTGCTTGCGGGTTCCCACGCGGATGAAGAGTGCCATAAGCGCAATTCTGGTGCGCCGTCTCGGGCTAGCCACCGTGATATTCCACGTCAACATTTCTGCTACTCTGGCGGCGTGGCGTGATTCAGCTGTTTCGAGAAGCGCTTCCAGTATTGTGTAGAAGCTGTTTTCGGTGAGCTTCTCCTCGCGATGCAGGCGGAACACTTCGTCGAGAAGCCTGCTTGCCTCGTTCTCGCTCCCGTTTTGCGAGATACGCTTCGCAAGCCCCCCAAGCCTTCGAAGCATACTTGGTGTTTGTATCACAACAACCTCCTCGTCCTGCCCCACACTTCCCCTAGGGAGGCATGCTGCAATATAGTTCATTCTTCAAAAATTTTCCAGTCCTCCCCTTAGGCCGGCTCATGAGTATGAAAAATGCGCAAAAGAAAAGCGGACGAGGTATTTTTCGACCGCTTTGCTATTCACATGTTTCCAAAGAGCTAGTTGCGGGCTGCTCTCCCCGCTTGGATTCGTTGAATTTCTCGTTCTTCGGCCCTAAGCCTTTCCGCCGTAGAGCTGAAATCCTGCAAGTGTGGAATGCTTTCGAGCAAGAAAACATTCTCGTAGAGAAGAAACAGCAGGGCGCGACCGCTGTGCGTAACGCGCAGTCCACTTTCGGCAGCAACACGGCGAGCGATAGTGATCTCCGGGGATGGAATGCAAGCTCCCACCCAAAGCATTTCCTGCCAGTTGACTGCGAGGAGCTCGAATAGAGAGTTTCGTGCCGAACCAGGTGGATAATGAAAGAACTCGAGTCGTGTAAGAAAGAGCATGACGCCAAGTTGCCGCGGTTCAAACAGTCCAAGAATATGTATGTATGCTCGGTCCGCGAGTTTTCGCCGGAATTCCTCTTCAGTAAATCGCCGTATTTCAGGCATCATTTTTTCCCTCCTTTCCGCCTAGGTTCAATTACTACGCCGGCTTCCTCGAGTAATTTGCGGGCATATTGCCTTATTTCTGGCGACAGTTTGCCATATTTGATCTCGAATGCATCCTCGGTGATTCGCGACGGAAACTCCCGCCGCCGTATTTGCTCTTTGAGTGCTTGAACAAAAGCGGCCTGCATAGATTTCCTCCCTACGGCTTACTCTGTCTATTTTCTATCATTCCCCCGACAGATTTTCCAGACCGAAAAGAAAAGCGCCTTCCGTGTCAGGGAGGGCGCTGATTGTTGACGCCTCGCGCCAGGAGGAACTTTGGAACCTCTCCAATTCGGACATCAACCTCGAGGGCGATAATGGATACTGAAGCCGGTATCCATCTTCGGGGGAATGAAACTGTTGCGCGAACCAAGACCAGCAAGTTGGGTGCGATGAAACGTAGCACAGCGCGCCGAATTCTGCTTTCTGCGAGAGCATCCACAACTGCGTGGACGTAAACAAGGTGCTTGGGGCAGCCATGAACACCATCCTCGCAGAGACAAGGATGCGGCATTTGCTGCCAGCCACCATTTGCCCAGTCGTTTAATCTCTCTGGATCTATGAGCAGACACGGATTGGGGAAGGGCCAGTACTTTTCTTGCAGGCGAATGTAGACTTCCTGGGCGTCGGTGCCCTCGAATTCAAAGGTACGAACCTCTAACATTCCTCACCTCCAACAGACAGATAAAATGGAAATCCGAATATTACATGAGAATACCCCCGGGAGTATGTTCCGTCAATACCCACCGGAGTTCAAAATCCAAAAGCTCATAAATCGTTTCAATCCACAGCGCAAAAAAAGGACCACGAACTCGAAGGGTTCGCGGTATTTTTCTTGGGCGTCGGCTGGCGCTATTGGTTCAAAGGAACGAAATAGTCGCGAGGGCTTCCCTCCTTCCTTGCAAAACGCTGACCCGTTTTGGTGTTGCTGTAAACCTCGCGGAAGAGTCCGTTCACCGTCTCTTCATTCATTGCCCACAGAGCCCCGCAGATCGGGCAGATGAATTCTCCGCCTCTCCCCGGAATCACCTCGATGAGATTGAGATAGCAGCAGCGCTCAAGCGCAAGCTGCGGTCCATCTGCTGGGGATAAGTATGGGAAACCGTTGCGCTCTTTCACGAAGTAAGAAGTCCTCGTGGAAAGCTCCATGAAAACACCATCCCCCGTGCACTGCCACGGGTGCCCACACGGAGCACAGTAGAACATCTCCAATACGGGGATTTTCAAACCCCACTTCCAAGCAGGATCCAAAATCCATTCCTCGCAACAGTTAGGGAGCATCCTTTGGCCGTTCATTGCGGTCCTCCACCACGAAAATGTGCGTACTCCCGTGATACTTGGGACTTTTCACGGGCGACGCTACCATACCGCATTCTGAAGCATTATTCAAGTTTTTTGGCGCGGGCGATGGGATTCGAACCCACGATCTCTTCCGTGACAGGGAAGCGCTTTAAACCAGCTGAGCTACGCCCGCCTTTGCCCGCCATAGCGGGAGGCGTTTTTTATTCGTACTGATCCTTGTGGTCCGCCGAAGAGACGGAACAAAAATCGTGTGGCTGCGGGAGGGATCGAACCTCCGGCCTAGGGCTTATGAGTCCCTCGCTCTACCACTGAGCTACGCAGCCTCCCAATTTGCAGGATAAGGCTATATGTTGCGGGGGCCGGATTTGCACCGGCGTCACAAGGTTATGGGCCTCGCATGGTACTACTCCACTACCCCGCGCAATTACATTACCCTTTTTAGTGGAAAAAATCAAGCTGCTCGAAAGCCTTTTGATATGCCAAAAGCACGCGGCGCGCTTCTTGTAAGCTTAAGCGATAGTCAACATCGTATACAATACTGCTGCGCGTCCGATGAGCAGTTTTGAGTTCCTCTACGCTAGGAAGCATGAAGGCAGTAACCTTTTGCAAACGTTCGTCGACATTGTCCCCGGAGAGCTTCATCTTTTTGAGCATCTCGTCCAGCAAAGTGTCGGCTTCAATAATAGCAAGTTTGTATTCGGCCTCGTCGTCTGCATCCAAACGCTGCATAATTTTTTGCCATCGCCGCCGTACTTTTGGAAATCCGAAAGGGCGAAACGTGGCTATTTCTACGGCGTCCGCGAGCATACTTAAACTAATATAGGGTGTTCTGGCAAGTGCGATGATTATAATGGCAATAAAAAACCCCGTTACCGAAAGGAATAGGAGTTTAATCCCAAAAAGTTTCGCTTGAAGTTCCGGCGAATTTATTTTGGAAAGAAAATCCAAAATTTGCTGTTCCATTACAATATTGTAGCACCTATGCCAATTTTTCCAAATCCTTTGCAATCGCAAACAGTAAATTTTCTTGGAGCGGCTTCCCAATAATCTGCAAACCCACTGGGAGCCCTTGCGTATATCCTATCGGAAGGGAGAGCGCTGGTAATCCAACGAGATTGACAGGCACCGTGTACAAATCCACAAGATACATGGTTAACGGATCTTCGGTGCGCTCCCCGATCTTAAAAGGGAGAAATGGACTGGGCGGCCCCATAATTACATCTACATCTGTAAAGGCGGCCGTAAAATCTTGCTGGAGAAGGGTGCGAACTTTCTGCGCCTTAAGATAATATGCATCGTAATAGCCGGCGGAAAGCGCATATGTGCCGAGCATAATTCTGCGTTTTACTTCCGCGCCGAGATATTCTCCCCTGGTTTGCAGGTATACATCGAGCAAGTTTTGTCCCCTACTGGCAGATTTGCCATAACGAATGCCGTCAAAACGAGCGAGGTTCGCCGATACTTCAGAGGTGTTAATGATATAATAGGCCGCTAAGGCGTATTTGGCGTGAGGAAGGCTTATTTCCTGTACGGTAGCGCCAGCATCCTCAAGCTTTTTGATTGCCGCCTTTACTAGCTCTGCGATTTGAGGCATAAGCCCTTCGCCAAAAAATTCTTTGGCCACACCTATGCGGAGGTTTTTCACATCAAAATCGGAAAGAGATTCGTACTGATACGCAAGGGAGGTTGCGTCGAAAGCATCCCTTCCGCAGATTGTCTCAAAAACTGTTTCTGCGTCTTCTGCGGTTTTCGCGATCGGCCCTATCTGATCGAGGGAAGACGCCATCGCAATTAATCCATGCCGGGAAACAGTGCCGTAGGTAGGTTTTAACCCCACCACGCCGCAAAATGCGGCAGGAAGGCGTATAGAGCCGCCCGTATCGGCTCCCAAAGCCACAAGAGCTTCGTTTGCAGCTACGCTTGCCGCAGATCCTCCGGAACTTCCTCCGGCCACCCTTGTTTCATCATAAGGGTTTTTTGTAACGCCGAAAGCCGAGTTTTCGGTGGAAGCACCCATATTAAACTCGTCGAGATTTGTTTTTCCGACAAACAAAACGCCCTCTGTACGAAGTTTTTGCGTAACCGTGGCATCGTAAGGCGCAATATAGTTTTCCAAAATCTTGGATCCTGCGGTGCAACGCACGCCATCGACGAGAATAGAATCTTTCACTGCACAGGGAACGCCCGCGAGCGGAGAAACTTTTTCTCCGCGCGCGATTTTTTCATCAATTTCTTTTGCCTGCGCGAGCGCTAGTTCCCTTGTCGGAGTAATAAAAGCATGCAGATTTGCATCTTTCTGCTCAATGTTTTTGAGAAAACTTTCTACGATTTCTTGCGCAGAAAATTCTTTGTTTTTCAGTTTTTCGTGCAGTTGTCGAATCGTAAATTCGTCCATTCGCAAGTATTCGTAATTCGTAGGTTTTATAAAATTTGCTTCACTTTCAAATATCCGTTTTTTGTTTCTGGGGCCATCTGGAGAAGTTTCTGCGCAATGTCATCGGTTTTTGCCTTAAATTCATCACTTCGATACACATTTTCCAAGAGTACCGAATGAGTCATGGGCGCCACGGAAGAAACGTTGACTTCCTGCAAGATTTCAAAATAGGCCAAAACACCAGCAAGCTCTTTCTGAAACTGTATAAGTTCCCTGTCGGTTAACTCGATACGAGCAAGTTTTGCGATGTGTTGTACTTCTTTGGGAGAAATCATAGTCTATCTGGGCGGCTCTAGATCTTCTGCTTCCGACAATACATCGCAGAGTTCATCGAGATTTTCAAGAACCAGACCCGCACCTCTCACCACCGCGGTCAAAGGATCCTCTACAATACGCGTGGGAATTTTTGTTTCTTTCGTAATGAGCGTGTCGAGTTCACGAAGGAGCGCTCCTCCTCCCGCAAGAAAAATTCCTCTGCACATAATGTCTGCGAGGAGTTCGGGCGGCGTTTCTTCTACCGTGGCTTTAACTTCGTTGACTATTTGCCGCACAGAACGCTCCATTGCGCGGCGGATATCTGTATCGGAAACCATAATCTCTTCGGGCAAACCCGTAACCAAATTTCTGCCCCGGAGGGGCACTTCTTTCCGCTCTTTCAATGGATACGCAGAACCAATTCCAATCTTGAGCGCCTCTGCGGTTCGTTCTCCAATGAAAAGCTTGTATTCTTCCTGCGCAAAATGAATAATATCTTCGTTTAATTTATCGCCCGCAATCCGAAGTGACTTTGCGTATACCACCCCTCCAAGCGACAAAACAGCAACTTCTGTAGTGCCCCCGCCGATATCCACAATGAAATTCCCTCCGGGTTCCTGCACCGCAAGCCGCGCACCAATGGCAGAAGCCATTGGTTCTTCAATGAGAAAAACCTCACGTGCGCCGGCGGAAAGCGTGGCATCGCGAACTGCCTTTTTTTCAACTTCCGTTACGCCAAAAGGAATCCCCACAATTACGCGAGGCCCGGGACTAAAAATAAACTTTCGGGGACACGCTTTGGCGATGAAATACCTAAGCATTTGTTCGGTAACCTCGAAGTCCGAAATAACGCCTTTTGCCAACGGCCGCGTTGCTACAATATGGATAGGAGTACGCCCCACCATTTTTTTCGCTTCCTCCCCTATAGCGAGTACCCTTCCAGTCTTTTGATTAATAGCAACTACCGTGGGTTCCTGAATTACAATCCCCTTTCCCTTTACATAAACCAACGAATTGGCAGTGCCCAAATCAATCGCGATGTCATTCCCCAATCGGGATAATGTGTTTCTGATAAATCGCATAAATGAGTCAAGAAATTTTCGAATGCAGATAGCTTGGCAGTTCTCGCAACGACACAAGCTTAATCTCTTTACTTTGCCGTGCTTTCACTTCCACGCTTTTTGACGCAAGTGTTTTGTCGCTTATAACAAGGCGCCAGGGAATGCCGATTAAATCGGCATCGGCAAATTTTTCGCCTGCGCTCATGCCGTGCCTATCATCATACAATACCTCAATCCCCACACTTTGCAACTGCTCATACAACGCGTCGGCTTCTTCCGTTGAATCCGACAAACAAAGTAAATGGGTGAGGAAAGGCGCTACTGACGAAGGCCACACAAGACCTTTCTCGTCGGCGAATAACTCGGCAATTGTACCCATAACGCGAGCCGGACCAATTCCGTAACTGCCCATAAACACGGGCCGTTTATTTCCTTGATCGTCTTGATACTGCAAACCGAGCACTTCCGAGTATTTAGTTCCCAGGGTAAAAATATTTCCCACCTCTACCGCCTTTTCTTTTCGCAGCTTGTTTTTGTCGTATCCCAAATCTTTGTCGTCTATTATTTCTTCGTTCACCGCCTCCTTCGTTTGTTCGTCTATGTAAATAATGTCTTCACCTGCCTCGGTTAGCGTTTGAAACTCGTGCGAGTATTTCGCAAAACTTCCGCCAGAAGCCATGGTAACATAGGTTACATGCCCCAAGCCAACGTGATCGAATATTTTTATGTATGCTTGCTTTGCCTTTTCATAAAATGCCTTGTGCTCTTCTTCATTTTTGCAAAACGAGTACAAGTCTTTCATAATAAATTCGCGCGTGCGCATAATACCGCTTTTCGCGCGCAACTCGTTCCGAAACTTTGTTTGCATTTGGTACACGTACACTGGCAGATCCCGGTACGAAGAAATATGGTTGCGCATAAGCGCGGTTAAAGGCTCTTCGTGCGTCCAGCTTAACCCAATTTCCGTATCGTTTTTTAACTTTGTTTTAAACCATATGTCCACAGCCTCGTCTGCCCAACGGCCCGATGTTTGCCATATTTCAGGATTTTGAAGCCCGGTTAAGAGCAACTCTTGCCCACCAATAGCATTCATCTCTTCCCGAATAATTTGCTCTATGTTTTTAAGAACCCGAAGTCCAAGTGGCAAGTACGAGTACACCCCTGCCATTTCTTTGTGAATAAACCCAGCCTGAATTAAAAGCTGGGCATTTTTGCTTTCCTCGCCTTTCGGAAGCGTTTTTTGCGTTTTGGTAAAAAGTTGGGACTGGCGCATAGTACAACTAAAATAGCCGGCGAATATCGTTTACCGTAACCCAAAGGATAAACGGTATAAGAACCAAAAACGAAATAAGAATTAGCCGCTGTTCAAGTTTTTCAGAAAGGGGTTTCCTGCGTATCCCCTCGAGCAGCAAAAAGAACATTCTCCCCCCGTCAAGAGCCGGAATCGGCAGCGTATTAAAGATTGCAAGGTAGACCGAGATTATCGCCACGAAACTAAGAAATGAAGATACGCCGAGCGCAAGAGAATTTTTGAGCAAATCAACAACTCCCACCGGCCCCGAAACTTGAGTCCCAGCAGGAAGCCCTTTCCCACCCGTAACTTGAGAAATAAGCGTACCAAACGTCGCAAAAATAGAGGTTGTGATATGCCACGTTCGCACCAATCCCTGCCAAGGAGCTTCATACCATGCATATCGTACAAAACCCGCCCTCGTGAGCGCTATCCCAATAGGTCCCTCGCCTGCAGGCGGCGTTTCCCGGGGGACAAGCGATAATTCAAGAGTTTTTTCACCCCGTTGAACATTGAGCAAAACTTCTTCTCCGGTGTGTGCGGCAGAAAGTTCCTGTACTTCGCGCACGGTGGAAACCGCCTGGCCGGCAACATACGTAATTGTATCTCCTATTTTCAAACCCGCAGAAGCAGCGGGAGAATCGGCCGCAATCCCGATAACCCGCACGTGCGGATTTATCACATCTTCTTGCTCATCATTCAGTGCGGTGGGAATCCCAGTAGTCGCGCCCAAAAGAGTGAAGATGACAACCGCAACAACCCAAAACACCACTACGCCAGCTGCTACCACGCAAAATCGCTGCCAGAGAGGCTTTTTGCTGAAACTGTCGGGACTGTCACTCCGTTTTTCTTCGCCCTCCATGCGCACAAACCCTCCTATGGGCAAAGCATTTACAGAATATATGGTTTCCCCGTACTTTTTTCCGAAAAGGCGCGGAGGCAAGCCAATCCCAAATTCCTCCACTTTTATTCCGAATTTTTTGGCGGCAAAAAAATGCCCTAGCTCATGCAGGATGACTAAAATACCAATGGATAGAAGCGCAATAAAAATTGTCATACTACTTCAATTTCCTGTTTTTTCCTCTCTACCAGCTCCTCAATTTTTTTATTATATTCGTCTATGAGCTTCTGCAGCTCATCTTTCGCACGAAACTTATCGTCTTCGCGAACTTCACCTTCTTTTGCTTTTTCCTGAATTTCTTCCCATGCGCTCTCCCGCCACCTGCGGATAGTCTTTTTTGCTTCTTCCGCTTTCTCCCCAAGCAGCTTGGCTAGCTGCTCACGATATTCCTGTGTGAGTTGAGGCAAGTGCACACGAACCGTAGCCCCTTCTACCACCGGACTTGTCCCCAAAGACGCTGCATGCAATGCCTTTTCAATAGATTCCACATAGGACTTATCCCACGGCTGGATAAGAATCTGGCGGCGGTCGGGACAAGAAATTCCCGCCAACTGCTTCAAAGGCATCTTTTGGCCAAACAGGTTTACCTGCACGTCTTCTACCAAGGAAGGAGTTGCTTGCCCGGTCCGGATTTTCCCCAGCTCACCCTGAAAAAAACCTAGGGCTTTCTCCATCTCTGGCTTCACTGTCTGGAGAATCTCTTGATACATATCCGCATTGTATCAAAGTCCTTCTTCTGTGTCGAGGCTATCAATTTGCCGCGAGGTTAAGCATAACGCGCTCTAGAGCGAGACGTGGACTGACATTGGTAGTCCGCAAAAGCAGAAGGGTTTCCTGAATAGTTCGGATTGCCCGCACTGTCGCGGGGACATCTTGAGGATTTTTCTCAAGTTGTGTACGAAGCATCTGTCGAATTGCGAGCAACCATTGATGCAAAAGATGCTGAATACGTTCTGGCTCGTCAGCAAGTTTTTTGGCATAGCCAAAACGCGTGCCGAGATCTGCCTTCTGAAGTTTCTGGAGTTCACCAATCGTATCGTCGAAAACCTCAGGCGGAACGAATGAGTAAAACTTAAATTCTTGCGCGCGAGAACGGATAGTGTCAAAAAGCATATCTGGATACTCAGTAAGCAAAAAAAATATAGCATCCCCTTTCGGTTCTTCCAAAAGCTTTAGGAAGGCCGACTGCGCTTCTCGATTCATGGTATGCACATGGCGGAGAAGCGCAACTTTATGCGTGGAGTTCCACGCAGTCATACTGAAAAACGAAGAGAGTTCGCGTATCTGTACAATAGTGATTTCGTCTTGAACCGGTTCAAGAATAATGCGGTCTTCTGCATGAATGTGAAGCGATGCGACGAGATCTGCTACCAATGCGTCTTTCTGCTTTTCATCGTTCCCAGAGAACAGATACGCATGCGATAGTCCTCCCCGTTCGGCTAATCTCTTTAACAATGATTGCTTATCCACTTGTGGATTTTGAACCATTTGTGTTTTGCAAAATTACCGCTTGCTCATAATGCTTTGTTTGAAAATATCCAAGCTATCGAGCACGACGCCCGCACCGCGCGCCACACATGTCAATGGATCATCTGCCACAAAACACGGCACTCCGATTGCCTGGGAAATTCGCTGATCAATGTTTCTTAAAAGAGCGCCTCCGCCCGATAAAATCATTCCCTTATCCATAATATCGGCTGAGAGTTCAGGCGGCGTTTCACGAAGTACTGTTTTGATAGTAGCGATGGTCTCATCGAGTGGTTCTTGGATAGCCACAGCCAGTTCATTGGAAGAAATCTTGATATTTTTGGGGAGTCCGTGAATCAAGTCGCGCCCACGGATTTCCATCACGGTTTCTGTTTTTTCAGGCATTGCGGTCCCAATTTTTATTTTGATTTCTTCGGCGGTCGTTTCCCCTATCGCAAGGTTATGGCTTCTTTTGATGTAATCTGAAATTGCTTCGTCAATCTTGTCGCCGGCTACACGCAACGATGTTGCCACCACAACGCCCCCCAAGGAGATAACCGCAACCTCGGTAGTGCCTCCGCCAATATTCACAATCATATGCCCCGAAGAAGAGTTTATTGGAATACCAGCCCCAATCGCAGCCAGTATGGGTTCCTTTGCCACGTACGCGGCCCTCGCCCCAGCCTGATGCGTAGCTTCAATCACGGCGCGGCGTTCAGTTGAGGTGATTCCGGCCGGCACGGAAACCAATACTTCCGGCTTTATAAATTGGTATTTCGGAATAATACGACGCAAAAAATATCGAATCATAGCCAAGGTCACCCGGTAATCCGCAATCACGCCATCCCGTAAGGGCCGGTATACCTGAATAGTATCTGGAGTGCGCCCGGTCATCTCTTTGGCCGCTTCCCCTACCGCCAGAATGCGATTATCGGCCAAAGAAACTGCAACAACCGAAGGTTCGCACAACACCACTCCCTTTTTGGGAACAAAAACCAGTGAATTGCATGTACCCAAGTCGATGCCGATTTTGCTAATGAACATAACTTTCAGTCAAACGGTTATTCGTTTTATATCCGCACCCAATTTCTGTAATCTTTCTTCGATTTTCTCATATCCCCTATCCACTTGGTAGATATTACTAATAGTACTCTTCCCTTTCGCGATTAATGCGGCGATAATCATAGCGGCGCCTCCCCGCAAGTCAAATGTTCCCAAGTCAGTGCCAAACAAGCGGCATGGTCCGTTAATAATTGCTCGGTGCGGGTCGGCGATATAGATTTCAGCCCCCATTTTATTTAGTTCTTCAAGATATTTCAAGCGGCCAGGGTACAAGGGATCATGAAGCAATGTTGATCCAGCTGCCTGTGTTGCCAGCACCCCCAAAGGACTTTGCAGATCAGTGTGGATGCCAGGGTAAATAAATGTTTGTATAGAGTCTATCTTGAGCTTTTTCCACGGCAGCACTTTTACGTCTGCCAAACCTCCGCCACCCGCTTTCGCCTCAATCTGCATAGGCACGCCAAATGCTTTCAATTTTTTCAAAAAAAGTTCGAGGAAACTTGTTTCCACATTCTGCACGAGAACCTCGCCTTTTGCCGCGGCTGCCATCACGATAAAAGTGCCAGCTTCAATTGGATCAAACATCAGCCTATGTGCCATTCCGCCCAAGTGCTGCTTCCCCCGCACCTCAATCATGTGCAGAGCAGACAACTTAATGTCTGCTCCCATGAACTCCAATACCTTTATTAACTCCTGAACTGGGTAATCTTGGTCAGCAGTTTTTATCGTAATAATACCCGGATACGCTGCCGCGAACAACAGCACATTTTCCGTAGCAGTCACAGAAAATTCATTTAAAATTATGCTGTCGCCGGTCAAACGTTCCGGTTTCTCCAATACTACTTTTCCGTTCGACGCAAGAATCTTTACACCAAGCTGTGAAAAAGCGTCGAGGTGCGTATCAATGGGGCGAGCGCCGATAATATCGCCCCCGGGCCGAGGCAAACTTACTTTTCCAAACCTGGCGAGTAAAGGCCCCATTAAAAGAACTGATCCGCGAAAACGCGCCACAATATCCTTTTTGACTTTTGCGGGATCGAGCACTTGTGTGTTTATCTTGACTGTTCGCTCACCAAGCCACTCCACTTTCGCTCCCATTCCTTCCAGAATTTCCAGCATACGGTACACATCTTCAATGAGAGGCAGATTTTCAACAATGCAATCTTCATCAGTTAAAATAGTAGCGGCCAAAATTGGAAATGCCGCATTTTTCGCGCCGCGCACATCTATTGCGCCTCGCAAAGGCTTGCCGCCTTGAATAACAAATTGCTCCATACGAATGCCTTATTATACCCGCAGTCCAGCCTTTTTGCAAATGCGCTTGTGTGTGTTTATAATGGGTGCAATGAGCAAACGCGCGCGGACATCGCTATTCATTTTGCTGGGGATCCTTTTTCTTCTCACCACACCCCTCTTAATCTTATATTCTCAAGGCTACCGACTAGACTGGCGGGAACAATGGTTTTCTCAGGTGGGCGCGTTTTACTTTAGCGTCACGCCAACACGCGCGGAGGTATTTGTAAATGGGCAGTTAACTGGACGAACTGCCCGCATTTTGGGTACTACCCTCACGGAGAATTTTCCTCCCGACACCTACCTGATTCGAATTCAAAAAGAAGGGTATCACCCTTGGGAAAAACTATTAAGCGTTTCTGCCAAGCAAGTAACAGAGGCAAAACACATTACCTTAATGCCTGTAGATCCTGCGTTTACCGTGCTCGAAAATGAAGTCCTGGCCTTTTGGCCTTCACCGCGCAAAATCGAGGCAGTCATGCAAAAATCTCCGCGGGCTGGCGAGCAAACCGGTTGGACCCTTACGCTCTGGGATTCGCTCAGAAACATTGAGTACCCTCTTTATAAATCGCTTTCTGCAACGGATGAAATTCTGGAGATCCGTTGGGCTTCCGATTCCAATTCTTTCCTTATGCGAATAGCATCCGCAGGAGTGACACAAAGCTTTGTTCAGCGGATCGACCGCAGCTTGCTCACGCAGCCAACTTTTGAAAAAACACTCCAAACCGCCGCACAACTACGTGAGAAATACATTGTTGATCCACGCGTTCAACAAGCCACTGCTTTTCTCGAGAGTGAAAACGACATTGTGTGGCTCGCCCAAAATGGCATTCTCTGGCAGCAAGGAAACACCGCTTCTCAAGCTACGCAACTGAACCAAAAACCACTCCCTCTGCGCAAGGAAACATCGTATGCGATCTATAAGATCAAAAATGAATTCTTTATTCAGGAAGCTCAAACATTATATCTGCTCAATCGCCAAACACAAGCATTTGAACAATTCTTTACACCTTTTTCTGAAATGGCTCTGAGCCCCGACGGGAAAAAGATCGCGCTGTCAAGCGGAAGAGAATTGTGGCTATACTATTTTGAAGAAGACCGGGAGCAGCCTGCGCGTGCAAAGGGCGAACGAATATTTCTTACCAGATTCAGCGAGGACATAAAGAATCTCACTTGGTTGACTTCGCATTACCTTATTTTTACGCGCGGCGATACAATTGTTGTATCGGAAATTGATACGCGAGATCACCTTAATATCGTAGACCTTGGTTCATTTCCCAACCCCACACTCGTCTGGCAGGAAAATGAAAACACTCTCCTCGCGTATAGTGGTGCCCAAATCCGCGCCTCCGAAAAACTCCTGCCTTAAACCAAACCCGCCCGTAAGGGGCGGGAGTGAAACAGCATAATGTCGAAAACTATCGTTTTCTCCACTGACGCGCTCTTCTGGCGCGCTTGAGGCCGAACTTTTTCCGTTCGCGCATTCTGGAGTCGCGCGTGAGAAATCCAAGAGTTTTCAAATTCGGCCGAAGTTCTGGATCCATTTTTTCAAGCGCCCGCGCAAGCCCTTGACGAATAGCTTCTGCCTGCGAATGAGGCCCTCCACCATACACGAGTACGCTCACGGCAAAACTCTTCCCCGGACTCCCCTTCTCTAAAGATTCTCTAGCAATGGTCTGATACGCAGCCTCCTGCACATATTCCTCAAGAGGTTTTTCGTTCACCACGAATTGCGGTTTGTCGGACAAGGAAAGCCGAATTCTTGCAGTGGAGGTTTTGCGCCGTCCTACCGCTTCAACATATGAGATTTTTTCGGGTAAAACACGTGACATATTATTCAAAGCTTAGGCGGTTTATTTGTTTAGGCCGAAGTTTGTTTTTTGGCAACATTCCCCATACCGATTTTCTCAAAACTTCACTAGGCCGATTGTTGAACAACTCTCCCAACTTTGCTTCACGCAAACTGCCTATATAACCTGAATGATAGTAATATGATTTTTGGCCGAGTTTCTTTCCGGAAAACTGCATGCGCTGAACGTTTTTCACAATCACAAAATCCCCTACATCTTTATTAGAAGCAAATGCGGACTTTGCTTTCCCTCGTAGCAAAAGGGCCACGCGAACTGCCAAACGGCCAAACTTCTGGTCAGTCGCGTCTATGGTATGAGTTTTTCTCTCAATCGTTTCCATAAATCTATTTCACAAATTCCACTATGGCCATCTTAGCTCCGTCAGACTTTCGAGGAATGGTTTTTATAACTCGGGTATACCCACCCTGCCGCTCGCGATACCGCGGGCCTATTTCTTCCAACATTTTCTTCACAAGTGAAGCGGGAAAATACCGAAGCAACTCACGGCGCGCATGCAAATTATCGCTTTTCGCTTTCGTAACCAGATGTTCCATTAACGGGGCTATTTCTTTTGCCTTGGCTTCGGTAAGTTGCACCTTTTCTTTCTGCGCTAACGCACGCATAACAGAAATAAGCAGAGCATTACGCACGCTTTTCTTTCTCGAAAGTATTCTCCCGGCTTTTCGTTTCTTCATAACAAACTATGCCTTACTCTTGGTCGTTTTTTTCTCCTTTGTCTGTTTTAAGGTTTTTGCTTTCTTTTCTACTTTCTTCGGACTTTTTTCACCCTCATCTTTTCCTTCCTCGACCACAGCTGCCATTTTCTCCTCCGCAATTTCCTTTACCCCACTCATTACTACTTCAAATTGTTTC
Organism: Candidatus Wildermuthbacteria bacterium; assembly: GCA_016181405.1. GTDB lineage: Bacteria > Patescibacteriota > Minisyncoccia > Minisyncoccales > UBA10102 > O2-01-FULL-48-27b. The sequence goes on along the minus strand of JACOZJ010000003.1, from coordinate 50,634 downwards.
AGCAACACATCAGTGGCCTGATAAAACGCTTCTTCTGGAGTTATGGTGCCGTCAGTCTCGATTTCCAAAGTAAGGCGATTAAAATCGGTACGATCTCCCACGCGCATATTTTCTACCTTTGAACTTACGCGTTTCATGGGTGTAAAAATAGCATCGAGCGCAATACTCCCAATTTCTTGTTTTTCTTTTTTGCGATCGCCTGCGGGCACATACCCAATACCTCTCTCCACCCGAATTTCCATTTCGAACTCCGTTGATTTATCCGTGGTATGCGCAATTGTAAGATCGCCATTCGCAAGCTCTAAAGAAGGCGGGAGTTTAAAATCGGAGGCCTTTATTTCTCGCTCACCCTTCACCTTTAAGCTTGCCGTTTGCGGCTCCTCGCCATACATACGGAAACGCATTTGCTTGAGATTCAGCAAAATCATAATCACATCTTCAAGCACTCCCGGCAGAGTAGAAAATTCGTGATCTACTCCCTTGATCTTTACCTGTGTTATTGCAGCGCCCTCCAAGGAAGACAACAGTACGCGCCGCAAACTGTTCCCGATGGTAATGCCATAGCCCGGATAAAGACCCTCGATTACGAATACACCTAAGTTCTGCTTGCTTTCGACCACTTTTGTTGGTTGCGACAAAGGAATCATATGCAAAATTACTTATTGATTATCTGGAATAAAACTCAAAAACCAAAGGAATCTGGACCGTAACTCCTATTTCCTCCGGCCCCGGCGCACCTTTTATTTCTGCCTCCAAATTCTCCTTGTGAAGCTCTAGCCAACTTGGAGACTCATATTTTTTAAGCGCCAGTTTTCGGTTTTTAAAAAATACGTTTTCCTGCGAATTCGGGCGAACGGATATTTTGTCGCCTCGTTTTGTCTGATAAGAAGGGACCAGAACTCTCTTTTCGTTTACCCGAATATGCCCATGAGAAACTAACTGACGGGCTTGCTTGCGTGTTTCCGCCACGCCCATACGAAACACCACATTATCCAGACGTCTCTCTAAATGCTGCAAAAGTTGTTCCTCTGCATTTTGAGCGCCGCTTTTTTCCAGCGCATTCTCAATATAGTGACGAAACTGACGTTCCCGCAAGTTATACTGATTCTTTAACTCCTGCTTTTCTTGCAGCTGTTTTCCGTATTCGGACAGCTGGGAAGTACGCCTTTTTCTTACAACTCCTTTTTGCATATGTTTATTCTAAGATTGCTCGCCTCGCTGCGAAGCGGGTCGAATGGGTTATACTCGTCTTACTTTTCTTAGCCGAGGCCCGTTATGCGGGACCGGCGTAAGATCCTGAATCGAAGTTATTTCAAATCCTTTTGAACCCAATGCCCGTAAGGCAGAATCTCTCCCTGAACCCACCCCTTTAATTAAAATATCAACTCTTTCCATACCCTTGTTTCTTGCAATCTGGGACACAGCATCCGCAACTTTCGCGGCGGCAAATGGAGTGGATTTTTTCGTCCCCTTAAAGCCAATGGCGCCCGCCGATACCTGCGCCAATACGTTTCCCTTCGCATCGCAAAGCGACATTAATGTATTGTTGTATGAGGAATACACATATACCCGCCCTTCGGGTACTCGTTTGGCGGCACTAACTCGCGCCGTACTTGTTTCGACATCTCCTGCCTGCTTCCGCTCTCCTGCTCCCTCCTCCCCCTTTTTTATAATACGTTTCTTCCCCATATTATGTTGGTTTTGCAGCGGGTTTGCGGCCCGAAGTTACGGTTTTTCGAACGTTCCCGCGCACAGTTCTACTGTTGGTACGCGTCCGCTGGCCCCTTACGGTTAAACGTTTGGCATGGCGACTCCCCCGCCATGAACCAATGTCATGCAACCTTCGAATATTCATCATGGTATCGCGACGTAACTCGCCTTCAATACGGTAGTTTTTTTCTATAATTTCTTTAATTTTATTCAACTCATCGAGCGTTATGCTCGATGCTTTTCGAGTTTCATCAATATTCGCCTCTTTCAATATCTTGCGGCTCAAAGCCAAGCCCACCCCATACAGATAAGTGAGGGCAACTCCGATTTGTTTATTGTCTGGGATGCTTACTCCTACTACTCTTGGCATATAATTAACCTTGCCGCTGCTTATGCTTAGGATTTTTTTTGCACGTAACATACAGCCTTCGCCCGCGCTTGGCAATCTTACAATCTTTACACATTTTTTTTACCGATGCCTGCACTTTCATATAACTATTTCCCGCGATACACTATCCGTCCTCTTTTTGGATCGTAGGGGCTCAATTCGACGGTTACCGTGTCGCCAGGCAGAATACGGATTTTGTGCATCCGAAGTTTACCCGAAACATAAGCCAGAATCTCCTGGCCACCACCAAGCTTAACACGAAATTGGAAACTCGGCAAGGACTCTAAAACCTCGCCCGTTTGCCGAAGTTCTCTGGAATCTGATTCTTCCATTCTGTCGTAATGCTTATCCTACCAAAAATTATAATAGAGGTCAACCCTTCTCCGCCAGCTCGCGGGTCGGAGTTAACCTTCCAAAAGCACTTCGAGATGCACCTTCTCTATATCCTGGGGTACGCGAGCAACCCAAAAGGGCCAGAGCGAAAACTGCGCTTTCGCCAGAAACGGATACTCCTTCATCAACTGGCGGAGTTGACTAGTAGAAACACCTCCTATGTGTCGTGCTATAGCGGTTGTATCGACCTTTTCGTATTGATCTGCCGCAATCTGAACAGTGATAGGCACCACCCCTGCTCCTGCCGCGGCTCCAGACATCTGATAGTCAATACGTAGTGTTTTCTCATCAATGGCCTGACTCGCCGCTAAATGAGTAGCAAGAAGATATTTGGCAAGAACATCGGCATCGTCTTTATGAAAGGCGTGCATGGAAACTCTCACCTTCGCAGTATAGTTAAACTGTTCCAATTCTGCCTCTGGCTTCACCAAGGAGTTATCCTCTACAACGGTAGTGACAAGTGAGTCGGAAAGTACCTGAAATTGCGGAGGGACTTTCGCAAGAAGAGACTTCGTTGCCTGAGCCTTAAGCGATTCGACAAGTTGTCCCCGCGCAGAGGCAATATCTTCTTCTTGAACTACAGCTACTTCCCGTTGGGCGCCACCTGTCATTGGCCGCAGCGATTCCCCATGAATTTTTGTATACAAAGGAGATCCCACCAAACCGGGTAAAGAGAATTTGGAAGGACCAATGTTATAATCCTCGCCGGGTTCTGCTGCCACTACAGTAACGTCAAGAAATCCAGGCACGAGTTTTCTGCCATCCATTTGCCCTCCGGGAATAGAAGCAGCACTCTCAAGGTGGAATATTTTCCCGTCCTCTGAAATAAAGCGGGTATTTGCAACAAGCGCCTGTGGCTGCGTGGAATTTTCGTTGTATACGCGAATAATGCCGCGCGCGCTCTCCGCTTTGAACTTTTTGCCGGATGCGGGAAAAAGCATTGTCTGTGCTGCTTCCTCTTCGAATACGCGGGCTCGAATAATCTTTCGCTCCAAATTCAGCGTGTCGTACCCTACTTGCGCGACGATATATTCGGTACTGCGCAGTTTAGTAATTTGCGGCCATACTTGCACGGTAGCTCGCGCGAAAAAGAAATGCACAAAAGGCACCGACAGCACGAAAAGCAGCAACACAAAAACCAACAGTGCTGCAGTTCTTGATGCGTGTCGCCCCTTCGTCTCAGAAACCTCTCTCATCGCGCCAGAAAACCGCTCTTCCTCCTGAAGAGTCTCGCTGCGACTATGCGGGGGATAAATGTCTATGACTCGTTTTTTCATCGCCGATTTAATGTAAAAGCGCTCAACAAACAAAGCTCGGTATAAAAAGGATTGCGCGCCCCTGGAAAATTTTTGGCGCCCCAAACATCTTCAGGCAATAGAAAACTTATCTTCGGTTTTTGGGAAAACGGAAGATCCTCCAGCGTCTCATGTGCAAACAAACTTTGGAGATTCCGTAGAACATCCCCTCTTCCAAATACCCATAAAGATCCCGGCAACACAATCTTTGCTTCCAAAAGTTTTTGCTTTATCAATGTACCAAACTTCTGGATTTCGGGCAACAGATACGCTTGCATTTTCTCCTGTACTCCCACAGAAAGACTGTTCTCAAAGTATTGCTGCTGGAAAACACGGGCCGTAGATTCTCTCATCCCTAAACGATCGGCAAAAAACTCGGTAAAGCTTTGTGCACCCATAGAAACTGTACCAAGAAACGCAAAGCGATCTTTCGTTTGAACGGCAATTTGAGTTCTCTCTTCTCCCATGCAAAGATATACGCCCTCCCGACCGGATTTTCGAGCGAAAGATTCCAAAGCCTCCGCAATATGAATCACACTCATCTCGGCTATCCTATGGGTTTTGGCGAATTCTCGCATAGGAACAAACGCGGATTCCAACAAAAATACTCCAAGGAGCGAAAACTCAAGCTCTCTGCTTATGGCACCTGCGAGTTTGGGGACAGAATACCCGGCAATTCTCCGCCCGAGGATTTTTACCCTGCGCAGAGAAAATTCATTGGGCAGGATACCCGATTCTCGGAATAAACTGCGTTGGAGCGCGCGCGCCGCGCGCGCGCGGACTTCCTTCTCAATCAAAGACGCCTCGCCGTCATCGAAAACGTGCGAAGGCGTTTTGGGGGGAAGAGTCAACGTTATTACTTGCGCCCTAAAAGAACTTGTTCCAAATGTTACCCGAAGCTCGTGAATACGTTCTTCTCGCGGGAGCTGCGCAAAAATTTTTTCTAATACCTGCCCTATATGAAAATGCGAAGTGTCTTCACTTCCATATGCCAGGACACGTATCCCTTCTCCGGCGTTTTTAAACAATAAAAAATCAACTTCGCGTTCTCCCACGCGCAAAACGAGAACATTGTTCCCTTTTTTCGGTGCAAAACTCAAAAATCCAAAACCCATATTTGTTTATTCTACAACAAATGCCGTATAGAAGCTATATGGAGACGTGGAAGCATGTGCTTTTCGAAGACCCCCGCAGGCAAAATTGCTTGGATTTGCTGAAAGCAAAAATTTTGCCGAGGATGGAGCGAGCTTGCCGCAGGAGCAAGCGAGCGTGTCGAGAAAAGCACATACTTCCACAGCTACTTCCTATCATTCAAGCACCGCGCGGATGCGCCGGATGCCCGCAGACACTGCTTCTTCCTTGAGAATTTTAAAATGTCCAAGTTCGCCCGTACCTTCGGCATGCGGCCCCCCACAAAATTCTTTGCTAAAGACATTCCCTTGCTGGTCTTGCGCCATATACACAGAAACCATATCCCCATATTTCACGCCGAATTCCATTTCGGCTCCAAGCTTCATTGCTTCTTCCTTTGGCATTTCTTTACGAATCATATCGAGGTTTTCTGCAATTTTCTGGTTCACCAAATCTTCTACTTGCTTAAGTTCTTCTGTAGCCATTTTTTGGGGATGCGAAAAATCAATACGCAGGCGTTCAGACGTAATATTGCTGCCTCTTTGGTGTACATGGATACCCAGCACTTGCCGCAACGCAGCTAAAAGCAAGTGATGCGCCGTGTGAAGCCGCACCGTTTCCTCTTTGGTATCGGCCAGGCCACCTTTAAATTTCTTTTCTGCGCCTGCCCGCGAAATTTCCTGATGTTTTTTAAACTCTTCCGCAAAACCCTTTTCGTCAACCTCAATCCCCTTCTCTTTGCTCAAGTCAACCGTAACCTCAAGGGGAAACCCATAGCTTTGATATAAATTAAAAGCATCTCTGGCAGAAATATCTTCTTGACTCAACTTCTCGAACTCGCGTAGCCCATTTGCCAAAGTTTCGCGAAAACGGGATTCCTCTTTTTGGATTGTTTCTTTTATAAGCGCTTCATATTCGTGAAGTTCGGAGTAATGGTCCGCATAGCTTTCGATAACAGGCAAGGCAAGTTCGGCAAATTTCCCCTGTTTCATATTGAGAACATCGGCGTAGCGAACCGCGCGGCGTAAAAGCCGCCGCACGAAATAGCCGCGATCCGTATTCGAGGGCAGCACGCCGTCGCCAATCATAAACACAGCTCCCCGAATATGGTCGGCAATAACCCTAAAAGCCGTTTGATTGCCCTCATAGCTCGCCCCGGATAGCTCTTCGATCTTTTTAATAACCGCAGAGAGCGTATCTATTGTAAAAATGTCGCTATTGTCGTTTGAAGCCGCCACAATGCGCTCCAATCCCCCGCCAAAATCCACGTTGCGCTGGGCTAGTTTCGCGAAACTTCCATCGTCTTGCTTCTGGTATTCCATAAATACAGAGTTGCCAATTTCCAAAAATCTTCCGCAGTCGCAGTTTGGGTGGCAGTATTTTCCAAATGTTTCATTGTGCGGAGTTCCAAAATCATAAAATACTTCAGAATCCGGGCCGCCGGGTTCCCCCGCCGGCATGTTTTCTGGCGCCCCGGCGCGACTCCACCAGTTTTTCTTAACATCATACGCAAAAATACGGCCTCCCTGCATCCCAAGGTCATATCCCCGTTGCTCTGAACCAAGTTCCACATCTTTTGCTTCGATACCCTTTTGCGCGAACAGCTGTTTCCAAATGCCAATTGACTCTTCGTCTTTTGGAATATTGTTTGCAGAATCGCCGGAAAATACTGTTACATACAAGCGGTTTGGATCCAACCCTACTACCGATGTTAAAAATTCAAAAAACCACAGGAGCTGCTCTGCTTTAAAATAATCACCGAGCGACCAGTTGCCCAGCATTTCAAAAAAGGTGGTATGGCGATTGTCGCCCACTTCTTCGATGTCTTCCGCGCGAAAGCATTTTTGAGAATTCGTAAGCCGTTTGCCCGAGGGATGTTTTTGCCCGAGTAAATACGGTATTAAAGGCTGCATGCCAGAACCGGTAAAAAGCGTTGTGGGATCGTTTTCTGGCACAAGCGCCGAGGAAGGAATCACCGTATGCCCTTTTTTCTCAAAAAATTCCAGGTATTTTGCTCGAATTTCGCCCGACTTCATAGTTGCATCATCATACGATAAATTTCCCAAAAGAAAAAGAGTAAGACATAGAAAATGTACAGTTAGTCAAAAACAAAAAACAGCCTTCGTTGGCTGCGAGTAGAGTTGCAGGGGAGCCGGGCATATGCCAGACTCCCCTACTGCTTCAGCACCTAGTGGGCCCTGACCCGGCTCGTGGTCAGATGGCCGCCGTGTCGGTGGCGCTGGAGCGGGGCGCGCAACGAGGGGCGCCGTTGCCGTCGGGGATGCTCGCCAGGCTGTTCGATCGCGTGCTCTCAATCGCGGAGGTCCAGTCATGGTCTCTCCTTCGAGTTTGATAGGGCTCAACCAGAACTCCTTGCAGAATCCTCTCAAGCCCTTCCCTCGCAGCTCTACCTGCTTGTACAGCTTCCAGGGAAAAACTCAATAAACTAAAAGAGCTTTTTTAAGTATAACCCATCAAGCGATGGAGTCAATAGTTTACCTTATGCGATCACGCCGCCGCCGAGTAATTCCTCGCTATGATAAAACACGGCAAATTGGCCGGGGGTTACAGCGCGCTGGGGTGTTGCAAACTGCAAGCGATATGTCCCGTTCCCCATATCCTCTACTTTTGCTTTGATCCCTTCGTGCCGATAGCGGAGATGAACCGTAAGATCCGCAGGAAAAGTATCGGGTCTTGAAAACCAGTTTACGTTGCGCACAACTGCCGCGGTTTTGATTAAATCGCCCTCATCTTTGGAAACCACTAACCTATTATTCTTGAGATCTTTTGAAACCACATACCACGGCCCCTCTGCGAGGCCAATCCCCTGCCGTTGGCCAACCGTATAGTACATAACTCCTTCGTGTGCTCCAAGAACCCTGCCTTGCGTATCTACAATTTCTCCCTTTTTTGGCTTGATATACTGCCTTAAGAAATCAACGACATTTACCTCCCCAACAAAACAAATTCCCTGACTGTCTTTGCGCTCCGCGTTCGGCAAACCGAATTTCCGAGCCATCTCCCGCACCTCGGGCTTGGTATAATTGCCAATGGGAAATAATACTCGGTCTAAAACTTCAGCTTTTATAAACGCCAAAAAGTATGACTGGTCTTTATTTGAATCTTTGCCGGTAAGCAGTAAAGGGCGGGCTTTTTCGAGAGGAGGTTTGGCGGACGAAGCGGAAGAAATATTTCTCACGTGCTGGATGCGAGCATAATGCCCGGTTGCCACATAATCTGCCCCGAGCGCCATTGCCTTGTCAAAAAACAAACCAAACTTTATTTCCTTGTTGCACATCATGTCGGGATTCGGCGTAACTCCGTTTCGGTACCCCTCAATCATGTAATCAACCACTCGCTTTTTGTACTCATCAATAAAATTCCAGACATAGAATGGAATACCCAAATGGCTGGCCGCGAGCCGCGCCATTCTTTCGTCGTCGTTTGCTGTGCAGGATGGACTCAATTCAGCGGACCAGCATTTCATATAAATTCCAACAACATTAAAACCAGCCTTTTTGAGCAAGGCCGCGGCAACGCTCGAATCCACCCCGCCCGACATTCCCACAAAAACTTTCCCTTTTTCCTTCGCCATAGCCTCTATATTATGCAACAAAATTAAAATCCGCGCAACTTGGCGGTACTGGAATAGCCCCGGTACAATATCCCAGGTATTTTGCAGAAATAAAAGAAAAGGCCTGCCATTTTACTGATATAGGCAGACCTTCGATGTTTGTCATGAACGCTCTTGAGAGATGACGACTGATATTACAGTCGCGTCGGAGTGTTCCTGGTAGGGAAAAGGCGGGATGCCGGGCTCCTTAGACCTTAAGGCATCTCTGAAGTTTTTATCTCCGATCACGACTGGACCCATGGAGTCTGTATAGAGGAGTAGCAAATCTCCTTCTTTGACTGGAATTGCTCCTTGCTCAAAGTAGGGTTCTGCTTCCCTCTGTCCTGTAGCTACTCCGTATGTGGCCCCCATGCCCGGATGGTTTCTTAGTTCTCGTCTCCAGAAAATCATCCTTTGATCCTCGGGCATTTGGAGACCATCTCGGAATCGCTCGAGCGCGGAGACTTTTTCCGGAGTGATGAGCTTTGGGACATCTTGCGAGTCGAAGACCGCAACTCCGCAATCTCCAATCCACCCGAAAAAGAACATGTCGTCTGCAAGAAATCCCAGGGCGGCACACACACCGAAGAGGTCGCGCTTAAGCCAATCGGTGTTCTCCGGAGAAACTCCGTATGCCTTGTTCAACTGGCTCAATGCGTTGTTTCCCGCGATAAATGCCTCTCGCAGGATTGAAGCATCAAGAGGGATGGGCAACTGCAGAAACTCCATTACCGTGTTGCAGAATATGTTAGCGGCATTGTGCGCCCCGAGCGCCATGGACAGATTTCCTTGTCCCACCTTCGATGAACGGGTTACTCCATCGGCTACCACGAAGATGGGCTTATGAAACCCAATGCGTGCCGCGTCTTCTGGCAGCGCAAGAGGAACGTTCGACCAATTTATGGGATACATAATGGAGCGGGTATAAAGAGTAAGCATACCCCACCTCATTTCTCAAAGAACTGCAGTATTTTATATATCACATTTTTCCTAAGCCGTCAACTCTGTGTTTTGGTTTAATAGCTTCAAATATTCCTCTGCTAATGTTAGCCATATGCCACAAAATTATTATTTTTGCAAAGTAGCTAAATATTGACAGAAGCAAGAGAGTATGGTATACAATATGCTGGTAACTTGGCGCCCAAAGAAAACGGAGGATGGTTGGATGATGGAATTCCTGCAGATACTCTTGGTTCTTCTGTCCTTGGTGGTCGTCGCAGTCCTGGTCTTGCGAGTGAGTAAGAGCGAGTCCAGTAGGTACGGCAACTCCGAATCCCGTGTGGAGGTGCGAGCCTGGGCTATTGTGCCCGCCGTGCTCGTGGTCCTAGTGGCTTTCTTCGCCGCCATATCGGTGGTGATGATTGACCCTGCCGAACGGGGCGTACTCGTTCGCGCCGGCGCGGTAACCGACACGACCTTCGGGGAGGGGCTTCATTTCCGGAATCCCTTTTTCTTGGAGTCGGTAGAGGTGATGGATGTACAGGAGCATCCTTTTTCTGCCGACGCGGCGGCGGCCTCGCATGACCTGCAGGACGTCGCGACACAGGTGACGGTGAACTATTCGCTCGACCCTGGCCGCGTGAACACAATATATCAGACTCTCCGGCGCGACTACATCGCGCGCATCATGGTGCCATCGGTCCAGGAAAGCGTCAAAGCCGTGACCGCCCGCTATAACGCAGAGGCGCTCATCACCGAACGCCCTAAGATACGCGATGAAATTGAATCGGCACTCAAACTCCGTGTGGAACCACACGGTATCCTAGTCAAGGCGGTCGCGATTACGAACTTCGAATTCTCGCCTTCGTTCGCGGAGGCCGTCGAGGCGAAGGTAGTCGCATCGCAACGGGCGTTGGAAGCCGAGAACCGCCTCCGGCAGATTGAGGTGGAAGCTCGCCAAGCGCAGGCCCGAGCAAAGGGTGAGGCCGACGCACGCATCGCCCAAGCCGAAGGTGAACGGCAATTCACGGTCCTTCGCGCGCAGGGCGAGGCGGAAGCCATTCGTCTGGTCGCCGAACAGCAGGCACAGGCGAACAAGCTCATCGCTGAGTCACTCACCGAAGAGGTCATCCAGTACGCTACGGTGAACAGAATCGCAGACAACGTGGAGTTGGTCATCATTCCGGCGGACCAAGGTTTGCTTCTCACGGATGCATTCCTTAAAGGAATCCGTGCGCCAAGCCCAACGCCGACCCCAGCGCCATAGGAGGAAAACGTGAGAAAGAAGACACTGGTTGCTGTTGTTTTCCTTGTCGCCTTGCTGGTGACGGCATGCGCGCCACCGGCAACCCCCACCCCCGGCTCCTCTACTCCACGCACGCCAGTCCCGAATACTACTGGGGCTACGCGGGTGGCAACCATCGAAAACCACGGCGTTTATCGCATCGAGGACGGTAGGATGGTCTGCTATGTCTACGAAGGCGTTGCGATTACCTGTTCGCAGGGATCGCCCTAAAGAAGCCCAGGCGTAGCAACCATTCAGCCCCGGCAGTCTCTCACGAGATTGTCCGGGGCATTTTCATTACTCCTACAAACATAAACCCCCTTCACTTTTCTTAGGAAGGGGGTTTGCTCCACCGCGCGCGCCGGTTTGTCACTCTTCGCGGGCGCATGCGAAGTCATCTGACCCGCGAGAGCTGAGGCGGCCGTTTCGAAAAACCCGGCGCTCACGTAGATACCCAGTTCCCAAGTGGCGTCGGGATACGCACGGCCACGACACGGAGCACCCCCGCGGTGAAGCCCCGAGGCAATATGCATATCTCTATGAGAGTGCAACGTCGCCTCGGGGCACTTTTCTTATTTGAAGCTCAAAATATACAAAGGTTTAAGAGTATCTGTCTGCAACACTCGATGCGGCGAAAGATTCTGGCTTGATTTTTGGCTCAAAGCCGTTGCCGCGGATAAGCCCGGTAACCTCCTTTATCATATCGCGAGTAATGCCATTCTCTCCGATATCAGCGTGAATATACTGAAAATCGTATGTTACGCCATGCTGAAGAGCGAGCTGACCAAAATTCTCTCGCAGCCATAAAGCAAGCTGGCACGAAAGCAACACCTCTTCTAAAATGCGCTGGCGCCTGCTGGGAAAAGGGCGCGCGGGATAATGGATTCTGCGCAAAAAAAATCTTCCGCCTGCTTTTTTCCGGAGCACTACGATAACCACCGGAAACGTGGGATCTGTGGTAGCTGAAGAATCACACCCCACGATAACCTCGTATTTCTTATGGGGTTCCTCTTGCATATAGGCCACCATCTCTTCCAATACTTCAGGGAGCGAAAGCGAACCTTTGGTCGGACTGTAAAACTTTTCGTTCAGAAAAAGATCCATAGGTGCATTACTGTATCACGCAGCGGCGTTTTTCACAAGATTGAAGAATTCGCACGCGTCCAGCGAGGCGGAGCCGACGAGCGCGCCCTGAACTCCAGTTTCTTTTATAAGTGAAGCAATATTTGAGCTGGTTACGCTGCCGCCATAGAGGATCGGGCTGGTTTTGAGCGTACGGCGCATTGCTGCGACTCGAGAAGCCACAAGCTTGGTATCCGCAGCCCCCTTTCCTTGGGTACTAATAGCCCACTCTGGCTCATACACTACGAGAAGGCCAGGTAGATCCTTTGGTGTTTCTTCTTTTTCCCCTACGCATAAAATAACTTTCAAGCCAGCAGCCAGTGCTGCTGCAACTTTCTTTTGCACCATATCTTCCGTTTCTCCCAGATATTTTGCGCGTTCTGAATGCCCAAGAATAACATACGCACATCCCATATCTTTAAGCATTTGGGGAGAAATCTCGCCGGTGAAAGCACCTTGCTGTTCCCAGAAACAATCCTGCGCGCCAAAAACAGCTTTCGGATATTTCTTAATAAGCCCTTGAAGATATACAAATGGTGGACAAAAGACTACGTTTACAGTTTTTGTATCTTTCGTGCCAAACAATATCTCGCTTATCAGGGCTTGCGCGTCGAGAAACGCGCAGGGGTTCATTTTCCAGTTAGCTATGATAATTGTCTTTTCCATTGCTGCTATGCATTTACGCTTCACGTTTTAGAAGCTTAATATGCCTCCAAATCCACCATGTACCTAATACTACAATAATTCCGGCGATAAGCCAATCAAACGTCCTGAAATATTCTTTCAGCCCATCCCAATTTTCCCCAGTAATTAACCCGGCATAAGTAAGCATCATGCTCCACATGAAAGACCCCGTAAAAGTATACAGTGAAAATTTCCAAATGTTCATGCGCGCCATGCCGGCCGGAAAAGAAATAAATGTCCGCACGATAGGAAGAACTCGGGAAGCGAAAATAGTGATAGGCCCATATTTGGCGAACAACCTGTCTCCGAGATCCAAATCATGCTTTGTTATAAAAAAATATCGTCCGTAGCGCTCCAGAAACGGCCGCCCGCCCCATTTCCCTAGATAATACGATGCCAAAGAGCCAACAAGATTCCCAAATGCCCCCGCAAAGATAACAAACCACCAATTGAGCTTTTCTTCCCATACCAAAAACCCTGCAAAAGGCATAATAACTTCCGAGGGAATGGGGACATTGGCACTTTCTAATGCCATCAACAGCGCAATACCGACATACCCCGTGGCTTCAATAACAAAAATAACGGTATTCGCAAGAAACTCAAAGATTGTTTCAATCATATATTTCTAGGAGTGATTCTGTTTACGCAAAAACGCCGCTGCTTTTTCTGGTTCAATCGTAGAAACTTCGATTTGCGAACCTAATTCATATCCTGCCCAAACTGCGGTTCTCGGCAGAATTTCCCAGTGCCAATGATAATGTTCATAGTTCCCGCCGTCAGCAGGAGCCGTATGCAAGAAATAGTTATAGTCAGGATCTTTCAACGCCTTGTACAGCTTTTTCATCGCCGCGAGAAAGGCATCCGCAAGCGCTTCTCGCTCTCGTGCGTCGGCCTGCTCAAAATAAGGAGCATGAACTTTGGGATATACCCGCATTTCAAAAGATACGCGAGAAGCAAAAGGGCAGAACACTACGAATTCATCATTTTCATACACTATGCGTTTTTTGCCTTTTCTGTCCCACGCAATCATAGCACAGTGGATACACTTTTTATTTTCCGTGAAGTATTCCCGGGATCCCTGGAGACTGCTAAGGATATCGGGATCGGTAACGGGAGCTGCAATGATCTGGGAATGCGGATGAGCGACCGAAGCACCAGCCCGCGGTCCGCGGTTTTTAAAAATGGAAATATGCTTTACAAATCTCTTACCCTTCAAAGCTCTATAGCGCGCGTGATACATATCAAACAGCTCTTTTGCTTGCGAAACAGAAAATTGCGGGATATCGTCTGTGTGAGATTTTGTAACGATAACTTCATGAAATCCGACCCCATCTGCCATCTGATACGGTCCAAGATTCCGGATTTTAAAATATTTTTTCTCGACGAACGCTGGATATTTATTGGGAAAGGCAATAGTGGTCCAATGGTCGGGTACGCGCTTTCCCTCCTTGGGCAAAGGCATTTCTTTACCCTCAAAAAATGCGTGCGTGGGATAATCCTGCTTTTCTAAAGTATCGAAAGGGCAATCTTTCTGCGCAGCTTCCCATGAGGCGCGATCATACCCGCCTGCTCGGCGGCGCAGGTCTTCGAGCTTGTGTGCCAAACCCGTCTTAATCAGAACCCAATCTTTGGAAACGGGATCAAGCCGCAATTCCGATGGAAATTTTTTTGATAATGGCATAGCGTAAAGCCGCAAGGATGGTGTAATTTTGTGAGACGCGAGGATCCCATTCCACAGAACGGGTAAAGCGCTACAAAATCATATTGTCCTGAAACCACTATATCTATTCATTACGTTATTCATACTAATCTGCAAAACGTCCAAAAGCATTTTCGCCATTCCTGAAAGTCGAACTTTACTTTGCCTGTCATTAACCCATGTTACCGGCACTTCCTTTATCTGATACCCAAGTTTTTTCGCGATAACCAGCACCTCCACGTCAAACGCCCATCGGTTGATTTTGGCGCGGGAAAAAATTTCTTGCGCCGCGCGCGCGGAAAATCCTTTAAACCCGCACTGCGTGTCCCAAATACCCCATAATCCAGACAGCAATTGCACCACAAGATTGAACACATCGCCGAGGCGCCGTCGCCACCAGGGTTGGCGCACGGCAATCACCGCACCTTTGGTATCACGGGAGCCAATGACTACATCAAACCCTTTTTCAAATTCAGGCCACATTCTTCCCACGTGTGTTATACTCGTGGAATTGTCGGCATCAGAAAACACACGATACGCGCCTTTTGCCTCCAGCATTCCTTGACGCACCGCATATCCCTTCCCGCGATTTTTTTGATTGTTAACCAAACGAAGATTCGCAATTTCTCGCGCCAGCGCATTCGTCACTTCGGCTGTTCGATCGCGCGATCCATCGTTTACCACAATAATTTCGTATTCGTAATCTTGTTTCCGTAAGTACGCATCAACGTCCCGGAGCGTTCGCGGCAAACGATTTTCTTCGTTATATACGGGGATTACCACTGATAACTTCACTTCTGCCATTGGATATTGTAGCACGATCCATTAGTATGAAAAAGCCCCAGTATGAGAAACTGGGGTGCATGCCAGCAAAGAAACCTTTCGCAGGTTACTCTACCGGCTTTCCATCTGGGGTAATGCGGAAGTAGGTACCACCCTTCTTTACCAGCGCACGACCCTGGAAAAATGGGGCAACCGAGTCATACCGCTCCGGGTAGGCCGGTTTGCCATCACGGCGAATGTGGAACCATTGACCTGCTTCCCTCGCCCAGGCAAGACCTTCAACAGAAAAGAAGGGACTGACACAATCGTACCTCTCCTCGTAGGCCGGCGTGCCGTCAAGACGAACGTGAAATTGCTTGCCATCTTTCCCGACCCGAGCGAGACCCTCGAAGAAACGATCAACGAAATCATACTGACCCAAAAGTTTGGAATGTGGAATCACAACATACTCCCTTTTCCCCTCGGGTTGATTCTAGTTATTTTAGATACTTTTCAAGGCCTCGTCAACGCCTCCGCGCCATCTTTTGTTATCGCGATCGTGTCTTCAAAGTGCGCCGAGAGAGAGCCGTCTCGGGTTATATATGTCTGGCCGTCTCTAGCTCGCTTCACATTCCAATCCCCCACAGTAACCATAGGTTCAATACAAATAACCATGCCCTCCTTGAGCTCAACTCCGGTATGGCGATCACCGTAATTGAGCACCTGGGGTTCTTCATGGAGTTCTTTTCCAATGCCGTGACCGCAAAGCTCGCGCACAACGCCATATCCCCGTTCTTCCAAAAAACGCTGAATTGCGTTCCCAACATCTCCTACAGTCGCGCCCGGACGCGTTTTTTTGATGCCAAGCTCTAATGCTTCTCTGGTAACCCGTACAAGCCGCGCGGTTTCTTTTTTAATTTCTCCCACCGGCACTGTACGCGCCATATCCGAATAATAGCCTTTATAAATGAGCCCTAAATCAAGAGTGATAATATCGCCCTCTTTGAGAATTTTCTCCGGAGAGGGAATCGCGTGTACTACCTCTTCGTTTACCGACGCGCATAACGTAGCCGGAAACCCTTGATAACCTTTAAAAGCAGGCTTTGCACCTGCTTTTAAAATTTTTTCTTCAGCGCTTTTGTCAAGTTGTGCAGTGCTCATGCCAGGCCGCACTTGCGCAATAAGCTCATCCATTATCCTGGCCAGTATGCGCCCCCCTTCCCGCATAATCGCAATTTCTTGCGGTGTTTTGATAGGGATCATTGTTCAAGAAAATCTTTGAGTTTCTCCATTATTTCCTGATGTACGGCCTCAATCGATTGTTCCCCGTTAATTTCAACCAGCCTCCCCTTCTCCCGATAGTATTCTATGGCCGGCACCACCTCTGCTTTATACCATTGCAGCCGCTCCCGAATCGCCTCTTCGGTATCATCCTCTCGTTTTCGCTCCAAAAGCCGTCTCGCCGCTTCTTCATCAGTAATATCGAGGTGAACAACTCGCATGTCTTTTTCCAGGTTATAGAACCACAAAGTCTCATCCAGCAGGTAAGCTTCGTAAAGTTTCCGGGGGCTTCCTTCAAATATAATTCCCTTACCGCCATCTCCCGCGACTGTTACTTTCTCTAATTCGTGCAGCCATAAATGGAAAATGATCGGCGTAGGAATAAGCCCTCCCTTATCAAGAATTCCCGCAATTCTATTCCCGACAAAATCTTTTTCTTCTGCGCGGGCGCGGAGTAAACTTCCAGAACTAATAATTTTCAAGCCGTACTGCTCGGCGAGTTTTTCCACCTGCGTCCCCTTCCCGGATCCCGATTTCCCCAATACAATTAATACTTTAAAGTTAGAAGGTGTCATAATCGCGCATCTGGAGCTGCGCCCGCACTTGCCGCATAGTCTCCAAAGCCACGTTTACCATAATGAGAAGCGCGGTGCCGCCGAGCAAAAATTGAAACGCCGTAACGTGAGTAATCATCTGCACCAAAAAAGGCATTACCGCCACCGCACCCAAAAACAGGGCGCCAATTAGCAGTATGCGATTTAAGATATAGGAAATATGTTCGGCGGTAGAAGCGCCAGGCCGCACGCCGGGCACAAACCCACCCATCTTTTGCAGGTTTGTGGAAATCGATTTTGGTTCGAACGTTACTGCTGTATAGAAAAAGGTAAAAGCGCCCACCAGCAAAAAGTACACAACAATATATATCCAGGATGTGGGATTGAAATTGGTCGTAATGAATCGCGCGATGTTCCCCGCGAAACCCGGCTGACCTACAAAGAAGTTCGCGATCATTCCGGGAAACATCAGAAGCGACAATGCAAAAATGATGGGAATCACTCCCGCAGGATTTACGCTCAAAGGAAGATACGTGGAGCTACCTCCATAAATTTTGTTGCCGCGCACGCGCTTAGCGTAAGATACGGGAATATTGCGCCGCGCTTCCGTTACAAACACTACCCCCGCGATAATTACTATCGCCATGAGGAAAAACGCGGCGATTGAAAGGCTGCGTGAAGGATCCCAATCAACAAATAGCTGCCGCACACTCAAAGGAAATTCAGCGACGATACCGGCAAAAATTAAAAGCGACACGCCATTTCCAATGCCCTTTTCCGTAATCAACTCGCCTAGCCACATCAAAAATACTGTTCCAGCGATTACCGTGCCGAGCGCCGTGAGGTAAAAAAGCGGAGACAACTGATCGATAATGCCCTGCCGAGAAAGAAGTGTCAAAAATCCGTATCCCTGCACAAACGCAAAAGGAATGGTCAATATTCTTCCATACTGATTAAATTTCTTTCTTCCTTCTTCACCTTCTTCTTTATACAAACGATTGAGCGCCGGAAAAATCATCGTAAGCAACTGCATTACAATGACCGCGGTAATGTACGGCCCCACCCCAAGCATTACAATCGAAAGGTTGTCGAGCGCGCCACCCGTAAATAAATTAATCAAACCAAACAATTGATTGCCCTCAAAAAAGGCCTGCAATCTTGAGGCATCAATCCCGGGAATGGGAATATTCGCCATTAATCGAAAAATGACGAAAATGCCCAAAACGAATAAAATCTTATTCCGAAGGTCTTTAAGTTTAAAAAGTCGAAGGAGTTTTTCAAGCATGTCTATTTTATGGTTCCACCCGCTTTTACTATTTTCTCGCGTGCGCGCTTTGACAAAACGCAATCTTCTATGGTTAGCGCTTTGGTTATTTCTCCATCGCCCAGAATTTTAATACCAGGGATCACCCCTTTTATTTTACCTGCAATTTTCTTTTGCGCCAGCACAGCAGGATTCACCGTTTCACCGGCCTGAAAATGCTTTTCCAATTGGGAAAGTTTTACGATAATCGCTTTTTCACGCGTTGGTCTCCGGGATCCGCGCAGTTTGGGATACCGTTTCAGCAATTCCCGCACCTTCGGAGACATTCGATGTCCGGCTCGGGATTTCTGCCCCTTCATGCCGCGCCCGGAATACGTGCCCTTTTTCCCGCCACGGCCAATGCGGCGTGCCTTTCGCTGTTTAGTCTTTGGTTGTATCTCGTGTATCTGCATCGTTTTTCGCCGCCGTCGGGCGGACTTTTTTCAGCATTTTTAAAGCTTCTATCGTCGCCAATGCGTTATTCAGCTTATTGTGAGTTTTCGAAACAAACTTTCCCGATATATTCTGAATTCCCGCGAATTCACAAATAATGCGTATCGGCCCTCCGGCAACCAGACCCCTGCCGCCTTTTTGCGGTTTCAGCAATACCACTGAAGCCCCAAATTTTGCTTTCACCTCATGCGGGATTGTACCCTTTTGAATAGGCACCAGAATGGCTCGTTTCTTCGCCTGGCGTGTTGCCTTTTCTATCGCCTGGGTAACATCTGATCCTTTTGCAACGCCAACACCTACTTTCCCTTGTTTGTCGCCCGAAATGACGACGGCGCGAAAACGGAAACGACGACCCCCCGCTGCCACCCGCGTAACGCGTGCTAAATCAAATAATTTTGCATCCGACTCTCGCTTTCCCGCTTCCTTGCGAAATCCTCCCCTAGAACCGTGACCGCGATCAGATTGTCCTTGTTCTCGTGCCATATTAAAATACAATGCCCTGCGAGCGTATTTCTTCTGCTAAGACCTTTACGTGCCCATGGTATTTATATCCACTCCGATCAAACACAATCGATCCGATTTTTTGATCCTTCGCCGCCTGCGCAATGCGTTTGCCAATTTCTTTCGAAACCTCTCCTTTCTTCTCCTTGGATTTGAAATTCATATCCGAAAAAGAAGCAAGCACATGCCCCTTCTCGTCGTCAATCAACTGAACGTACAAATGTTTGTTCGAACGGAACACTGCCAAACGCGGCCTTGCCGCATTCCCCGTGATTCTCGCACGTATCCGCCTATGGCGCCGTATTCTTTTTTCTCTCTTTGTTTCCTCAATCATATTAGGCCTTACTCCCTGCAGCAGTTGCCGCCTTCTTCCCAAGTTTTCGACGTATAATTTCGCCTTCGTATCGAATGCCTTTCCCCTTATAAGGTTCAGGAACTCGCACCTTTCTAATGCTTGCCGCAAACTGTCCAACTTCTTCTTTATCAATTCCGCTCACCGTAATAATATTCTTCTCAACCGAAACCGTTGTATGTGGGGGAAGCTCCATTTTCACGGGGTTGCTAAAACCTACATTCAATGCCAAAGAATTACCTTCCATTGCAGCCTTATACCCTACCCCTTCGATTTCCAGCCGTTTCGCGTACCCTTGAGAAACACCCTGAATCATGTTTGCAAGCAGCGTGCGCGATAACCCCCATAAAGACTTTCCCAGCTTAGAATTACTCAATGAATTCACAATCATGCTACCATCTTTCTGCTCAATAGCAACCTCGGGGCGAAACTCACGCGAGAGTTCTCCCTTTGGCCCTTTCACCAGCACCTTTCTTCCTTCAACCTGCACCTGCACCCCTTGTGGTATTTCAATTGGTTTTTTTCCGATTCTGCTCATATCCTTAATAAATTTCGCAAAGTATTTCTCCTCCTACTTTTTGTTTTTGCGCTTCCTGATTTGTCATCAACCCTTTCGAAGTGGAAATAATCGCAATCCCTTTGCCGCTTCGTATACGCCGTATCTTCTGGGTGGGCGCGTATACTCTTTGCCCGGGCTTGGAAATACGCTTAACTCCTTCGATTCGCGGAAATCCTTCCGGATAAAGCAAAGCAATCTCGATGAGCTTCTTTGTCCGCTTGCCCTTGAACTCTACGCTTTTTACAAATCCCTTGCTTTCCAAAATTTTCGCAATCGCATATTTGATCTGCGAAAACGGAACTTCCACCGTTTCTTTTTTCACGGCTTGGGCGTTTACTAAACGATTAAGCATGTCTGCGATTGGATCTTGCATAGGTAAGTTACCAACTTGATTTCGTAATCCCCGGTATTAATCCCTGGTTTGCCATTTCTCGAAAACAAATGCGGCATAAGTCAAAATCCCGCATATACCCGCGCTTTCTTCCGCAGCGAAAACATCGGTTCAGAGTCCGGCTTGAAAATTTTGGCTTTTTCTTTGATTTTGAAATGTGGGCTTTACTTGCCATATTCGTTAATCATGTTTAATGGGAAATCCTAACAAACGGAATAACTCTAACCCTTCTTCCTTGCTTTTCGCAGTTGTCGTAACTGTTACCTGGAGTCCGAAAATATCTCTTGCCTTCTCTGGGGAAACCTCCGGGAAAAAGATATGCTCTCGAATGCCAACCGCGAGATTCCCTCTTTCATCAACATTGGAAACTGGCAATCCGCGAAAATCTCTTGAACGCGGAAGCACCACATGAATCAATCGTTCAAGGAAACCGTACACTCTAGCGCCCCGTAATGTTACCTTGGCCCCTATGGGCGTTCCCGCGCGAAGCTTAAAGCCGGCGACAGACTGCTTGGCTCGGGTGAGCATGGCGCGCTGGCCGGCGATACTCGACATATCTCCTAAAATCGCCTCCAGCGTTTTCCGATGATCATCGCCAGATTTCGCGGTAATTAATTTGCCAAATCCGGTGTTTAGCACCACTTTCTCCAAACGTGGAACAGCCATGACGCTTTTGTAGCCAAACTTCTTCATCATAGCGGGAATAACCTCTTTTTCGTATTTTTCTTTTAAGCCTGTCATATTAGATTTCCGCTCCGCATTTTTTGCATATCCGCGACTTTTTCTTCCCTGTCACTGCGTAGCCCACTCGTGTCGGCTTTCCGCATTTTTCGCATACGAGCTTTACCGAAGAAACAGAAAACATAGCCGGCATCTCCACAATCTGCCCCTTCTGATCTGCACGTTTTGCCTTGACGTGTTTTTTGCGTATGTTAACTCCCTCGACAACTATTCTTGCCTCACGCGGAAGCGCCCTCAAAACCTTTCCTTTCTTTCCTCGATCTTTCCCACTAGTCACTATTACATTGTCACCTTTCTTGACTCTCATAATATTTCGGGAGCTAGCGCTGCAATCTTCGTAAATCCTTTATCGCGTATTTCTCGCGGAATCGGGCCGAATACCCTTCCACCCTTTGGCTCTTGTTCTTTCTCCAAAAGAACGGCTGCGTTTTCGCTAAAAGCGATATACGAACCGTCTTCGCGCCGAAATGGTTTTTTCTGCCGCACCACAACCGCCCGGACAACCTCGTGCTTTTTTACCGTTCTTCTGGGTTCCGCTTCCTTGACGGCAGCAACAATCACATCGCCAATTTGCGCATATCGACGGCGCGTACCTCCCATAACGTGAAAACACTGGATGATTTTTGCCCCGGTGTTATCTGCAACTTTGAGTTTGGTTCTTGGTTGAATCATAATTTTTCTACTACTCTCCAACGTTTATCCTTACTCAAAGGCCTTGATTCTTCAATAACAACTCTATCGCCAGTATGAAATTCCCCCTTCTCATCGTGCGCCTTGTATCTTTCGTGTATCTGAATACGCCGCAGATATTTGGGATGCTGCTTGAATCTCACCGTTTCCACTACCACAGTCTTTGTCATCTTGTCTGAAACAATTATTCCAGTTAACCTTCGTTTGCTCATAGCTCTACTGTTTCTGTCTTATCAACGTTAATATTCGCGCGATGCTTCTTCGTATCTCTCGAATCCCGCGCACATTTTTTACCTTGCCTCCGGGCAAATCAAACCGCAACTGTTGAAGTTTTGCGCGTTCCTCTCTAAGCATCTTCTGCAACTCTGTCATAGTTTTTTTCTGTAAATCAAAAGTCTCCATGCGGATTTAACGTTTCACAATTTTCGTCTTTAAGGGTAATTTTGCCGCTGCTTTGCGTAATGCGTCTCGCGCAGCTTCTTCTCCCAAACCATCTACCTCAAAAAGCATTCTTCCGGGCTTCACGGCCACCGCATAATGATCTACGCCGCCTTTCCCGCCACCCATTGGCACTTCCGCGCCCTTTTTGGTAATCGGTTTGTCTGGGAATACACGAGTCCACATCTTTCCTCCTTTACGCAAATACCGGATAATTGCTCGCCGGGAGGCTTCTAGCTGCCGGGCTGAAACCCACTTCGTCCCTTCGGATTTCAAACCGTAAGAGCCGAAAGAGATTTCGGTTCCCCGAGATTCTACTCCTTTCGCTCGGGATCTTCCCTTCATCCATTTTCTATGTTTTACCTTTTTGGGCGTAAGCATAACTAGTCAAATTTTTCTCCCTTATACATCCATACTTTCACTCCAATCATTCCGTATGTGGTTTTCGCTTCTCGCAACGCGTAATCAATTCGGGCGCGCAATGTTTGCAAAGGCAGTCTTCCCATGCTTAACTTCTCTCTCCTGGCAATATCAGTACCTCCCAACCTTCCTGATACTTCTACTCGCACACCTTCAATTTCCTTGTTCGCCATCACCTTTCCGATTGCCTGCTTCATTACTTTACGGTGCGGCATTCGCTTTTCAAGCTGCTGTGCAATCCATTGAGCTGTCAAAGAGGCTGAAGCCCAAGGATTTTTAATCTCCCGTATTTCCAGGCGAATTTCTCGTTTCCGGCTATCGACTGCCCTCATCGCCGGCTCAAGGTGGGCACTCCGATATCTACTCTTTTTATCCGTTTCCAAAATTTTTACAAGCGCTTTGCGCAACTCTTCAATGCCAGAACCCCCACGCCCAATCAGCAATCCCGGCCGTGACGTATTAATGATAATCAAAATTTTCCCTGCAAAGCGTTCAATCTCCACACTTTCTATGCCGGCTTCTTTCAATTTCTTGATAATATGCGAACGTATCAAGTAGTCCTCGCGCAGGGCTTCCGGATATGCAGCCCGTTCGAACCAGCGCGAATACCAGTCGGCTGTTTCTCTTGTACGGAATATTTTTGGGTGAACTTTGTGCGCCATAATCATTAAACCGTTTTTCTTCTAAAGAATCTCGCAGTTCTCGCATTTCTTTTTGCTTGCGCAATTTCCCTTTCTGCGCGAAACTTTGGCTTCCCGCTCAAATCAGCTTTGGTTGATTGCGGCGTACCCACCTCGGTTTTCTTCTTGCCCTGAACAGATTTCCTTTTCTTAGCTCCTTCGGTCGGAACAATTTCATCGAGCACCATGGTAATATGGGAAGTCTTTTTTTCAATAGGATAAGCTCGTCCACGCGCGCGCGGGCGATATCGCTTGAGTTTCGAACCCTCCTGCACATCAAGTTTTGCGATATACAAATTCGCCTCATCGAGCTGAAAATTATTAACTGCGGAGGCCAGAGCGGATTGAAGTATTTTCTGCAAAGGATTAGCTGCGTTTTTCGTACAAAAACGCAGTATAGCGTTTGCTTCGCTCGTTTTTTTCCCGCGTATCAACTCTGCGACGAGTCTGACTTTCCGGGGCGCAATTCTTAAATATCGCAATGTTGCCTTTGACTGCATATGCTTTTATTCTTTCTTGGGCGCAACTCGAGGGTTCGCCACTTGACCCTGCTCTATTTCCTTTTGCATTTTCCCTCCATGTCTTGAAAACTTGGTTGATGGCGAAAATTCTCCCAACTTATGCCCTACCATCGCCTCTGCTACATTTACATTTAAAAAAGTCTTTCCATTATGCACAGCAAAGATAAATCCCACCATTTCAGGAGTAATGACTGCTGAGCGCGACCACGTTTTTACCGCGGTCTTGCCATCGGGCTTCACGCCTTTCAGCTTTTGAAGCAGTCGCTCGTCGATATATGGTCCTTTTTTCAGCGATCGTGCCATAGTTTATCTTTCTTTCTTTTTCTTCTTTCTTCTCGATATAATAAACGTATTCGTCCACTTCTTCGATCTTCTGGTTTTCACTCCGAGTGCTGGTTTACCCCACGGAGTTTTTGGATATTTCAAACCAATGGGCTGCCTTCCCTCTCCGCCTCCATGCGGATGATCCACAGGATTCATAGCGGTCCCGCGCACATGAGGTCTTCGCCCTTTGAGTCGCGAACGCCCCGCGTTTTTTACTCGTTCATACATGAATTCCGGATTTGAAACCATCCCAATAGAACAGAAAGACTCGCCCAGCACTCTCCTTATTTCGCTTGACGGAAATGCGAGCTGCGTGTACTTGCCCTCGTGCGCTTCCACGCGCGCTGAATTTCCGGCGGAGCGAACTATTGTTCCTCCCTGACCAGGTATCAACTCAATGTTGTATATTTGTTCGCCCGGCGGAACATTTTTCAGCTTCATCCGATTTCCTATTTTCACATCAGTTTTTTCATCGCACAAAATCTCATCTCCCACTCGAATCCCATGAGGGGCTAACATATAGAATTTGGATCCGTTTGTATACTCTATAAGCATAATCAATGCGTTCCGATTGGGATCGTATTCGATTGCGCGAACCTGCCCTTTTTGCCCAAGCTGAGTTTGCCCGAACATAATCTTCCGGTAGAGTTTCCTTGCCCCTCCTCCTCGATGCCGTATTGTAATGCGCCCAGTATTACCCCGCCCTCCGCTTTTTGGGAGGCGCATAAGCAATTGCTTTTCGGGTTTCTTTTTTGTAATAATTCCTCGTTGCATAGTTTCTGAACACTACGTTGGCAAAATCTCTATTTTTTCTCCCATTTTTATTTGTACTATAGCCTTCTTGTACCCTTTCTTCATCCCCTGCGTCCTTCCCAATCGCATTTTCTTTGGATGCACGTTCACGATTCGCGTCTTCAGCACGGTTACGCCATACTTATTTGCCACATCCCTTCCAATTTCTCTTTTACTTGCCGAAGAATCTACCACAAACACATACTGATTCTTTGAGGCCAAATCAGTCGCTTTTTCCGTAATATGAGGCCTAATAAGATGCTGGATCGCCGCTGTTTCCATCCTAGGCTGACCCTTTTCCGTTTTCCCGCCCAAACTGCCTCCACCAGATTGCGGCGGGCCCGCCTGTTTAGCAGCCTTCGGCTGCTTTGCGGCGGGTTTCTTTTTTTCAAAAATATTTAAAGCAGCCATATTACTTCACAAATGTTTCCTCGATTACTCGCACAGAATCTTTTGGCATCACCAAATACTTTGCCTGCACCAAATCCAATACATTGAGCTCGCGTGCCTGCATTGTTTTTGCGAAAGCAAGATTATTCCCTGCATGGATAAGTTCTTGATTCATTGCGGGCAAAACCAGCAATAACCGCTTATTATCGCAGGGCAACTTTCGCAGCAGAGCTGCCAGCTCCTTGGTTTTGCCGCGTTCAAGTTTCAAGTCTTCCAATAAAACCAGCAAATCCCCTTTCGCCTTTGCAGAAAGAACCATGGAAAGCGCCTTTCTGCGCATTTTCTTATTGATCTTTTTCACAAAATTGCGTTCTGCGCTCGGCCCATGTGTCACGCCGCCTCCTTTCCAAATAGGCGAACGAATCGAGCCGTGGCGAGCTCTCCCTGTATGCTTTTGAGCCCAGGGTTTTCTCCCGCCGCCAGAAACCTCGCCCCGCCCTTTGGTATCAGCTAAAATCTGGCGCCGGTTTGCCTGTTGCAACACCATCACGCGATGCACCAAATCAGAATTCAGCTCAACACCAAAAATCTTCTCGGGCAACTTCATTGTTCCCACCTCTTTACCTTCGCTGTTGTATGTTTTCACGCTGATACTCATACGTATATCGTTATCCGCGGATTTCGAGCAGCGTACCCGGACGTCCGGGAACCGCTCCCTGTATCGCTAGTATATTGTTCTCTTTATCCACCCTCGCGATTTTTAAGTTCTTCACTGTCACCCGTTCTGAACCCATGCGTCCCGGCATCCTCCTGCCCTTGATCACCCGTTGCGGAAAACGCATTCCTGTAGACCCAAGTGTTCGATGTTCGTGCTTCACACCATGCGACTGATTTCTGCCTGAAAATCCGTGTCGTTTCACGGCACCCTGAAACCCTTTTCCCTTTGAGATTCCCGCAACACGCACTATATCGCCTTCCTGGAATACTGAAACATCAACCATATTTCCTGCCTCACTTTTTCCGTCTCCTCCGCGAAACTCACGTATAGAAACAAATGGCTTTTGTTTCTTGGATTTTGTAAGCTTCTTTTTCTTGGTTATTTCCTCAAATCCCACCTGAATTGCGTCATACCCATCTTTCTCTTGCGTTTTCACTTGCGTAATCTTACAAGGCCCAGCCTGAACTAAGGTAATGGGAACTACCTTTTCGTTCTGGAATATCTGCGTCATTCCAATTTTTTTACCTAATATCGCTTTCATAACTTCACACAAAACCGGGGGTCTAACCCCCGGCTTGCGGCCCGCTTTCAGGTTAGTACCTTAGATTTTAGGCGTTGATAAAGCAAAAAATCATTTGCTTGTTATATATCACATTTTAATCTCGATGTCTACCCCCGCTGGCAAATTCAAGCTTGTGAGAGCATCGATAACTTTCGGATTCGGGCTCAAAATGTCTATTAACCGCTTGTGTGTCCGCATTTCATACTGCTCTCGCGCGTCTTTATGCACAAATGAAGACCGGTTTACCGTATACTTCCGGATGGCGGTTGGGAGAGGCACAGGACCTACCAACTCACACCCTTGTCTGAGCACTGTATCAATAATCTGCTTGCAGGAAGCATCGATGACCTTGTGGTCATACGCGGAAATCTTAATCCTCAGCTTCTGCTGTGTTCCTTTTTCCCCCGCCGGCGTGCCTCGCCCGCCTAGCCTTGGCGAGGCTGGCTGCGAAGCGGGCTGGCGGACTGTCGATTTTGCCATTGTCTTTTTGAAGTTCCCCTTGGGTACAAAACGAAATCCCGATCAACGGGATTTCGTGATATTCACTACTGTATAATCTTCGTTACTACGCCCGCACCAACTGTCTTCCCTCCTTCACGGATTGCGAATCGCTGTTGCGCTTCCATCGCAATTGGTACTAAAAGTTTTACTTTAAAGGTGATGGTATCACCGGGCATTACCATCTCGGTCCCTTCGGGCAATTCAACCTCTCCTGTCACATCGGTCGTTCGGAAATAAAACTGGGGTTTGTATCCTTTAAAGAACGGCGTATGCCGTCCGCCCTCCTCTTTAGTCAAGATATATACTTCCGCGTCAAATTCAGTATGGGGCGTAACCGAACCCGGTTTTGCCAATACTTGTCCACGCTCAACGTCCTCTTTTTTCAGTCCGCGAAGCAAGATCCCCACATTGTCGCCCGCCCTTCCTTCATCCAGCATCTTATTGAACATTTCCGCGCTTACAGCCACCGTCTTTGCGGTAGGCTTAATGCCCACAATTTCAATCTCGTCATTTGGACGAATGACTCCTCTTTCAATTCTTCCTGTTGCAACTGTTCCCCGCCCTTCAATGGAGAATACGTCCTCCACCGCCATTAAGAATGGCTTGTCGATTTCGCGCACCGGCTCTGGAACATTTTCATCCACTGCCTTCATCAAGTCCAAAATTGGTTTTGCGACTTCGTCGTCCGCAGACTTAGCGTCCAACGCTTTTAAGGCAGAACCGCGAATAATGGGTACCGTATCGCCGGGGAAATTGTATTTGTTCAGCAACTCCCGTATTTCCGATTCCACAAGATCAATGATTTCCGGATCATCCACCATATCAACTTTGTTCAAAAATGCTACAACATAAGGCAAGCCAACCTGACGAGCAAGCAGAATATGCTCTCTCGTTTGGGGCATAGGCCCATCAGGAGCGGAAACCACCAAGATCGCCCCGTCCATTTGAGCGGCTCCCGTAATCATATTTTTAATGTAGTCTGCGTGACCTGGCGCGTCAATGTGCGCGTAGTGGCGCTTTTCCGTTTCGTACTCCAAATGAGTAAGCGAAATAGTAATACCCCTCTGCTTCTCTTCGGGCGCAGAATCAATTTGGTCTACGCTCTTTTCGGTTGCAGCAAATCCTTTAAGCTTTAGCACATGAAGGATTGCCGCAGACAACGTGGTTTTCCCGTGATCAACGTGGCCAATGGTGCCGACATTGACGTGGGGTTTTGTTCGCTCAAATTTCCCGGCCATAGAAATGTTTTTTAATTAGTTTTAGTTATTGAAATCAGTATACGCTCAAAGTGGCAAATCGTCAATGGTAAGCTCTTCTGTCTTTTCCTCTACTCGCGGAGGAGTCGGGCGCAAAGCTTGTCCTGCCTGTACAGAAGGAGCCCTTTCTTCCTGTGGCACGCTCTGGCTTGAACTCGGTTCGGGCCGTGGGGCGCGCCGCCATTCATCAAAAGACATAATCACCATCTGGGGTTTGTTATTCTCCACGATGACTATTTTACCCCCCTCCCTTTTTATAATCTCCTTGATTTCGTTTAAATCCATAGGCTATCTTCGCTTACCCTCAATAACCTCCTGCGTAATATTCGCAGGCACTTCTTCATATCGTTCAAACTCCATAGTAAAGGTTCCCCGCCCTTCCGTCAAGGAACGAAGATTGGTTGCATATCCGAACATTTCACTCAAAGGAACTTTCGCTTTAATAACTTTTAGATCAATTCTGTCTTCTGTCTCCTCGATACGCCCGCGCCTTGAAGAAAGATCGCCGATAACATCTCCGAGAAAGTCAGCGGGGCAAGTCACCTCCAAGTGCATCACAGGTTCCAAAAGCACTAAATTCGCCTTTTTGGCAGCATCCTGAAAAGCCATAGAGGCAGCAATCTTAAACGCAAATTCAGAAGAATCCACCTCGTGGTACGAACCGTCGTATAGCGTAGCTTTGACATCAACCACGGGATAGCCGGCCAAAACACCTTTATCCATTGCCTCCTGAACGCCTTTCTGCACAGCCGGAATGTACTCTCTGGGGATCGCGGCTCCTTTGATCGCATCGATGAACTCAAAACCCTCTCCCTCTCCCTTGGGTTCCACGCGCAAAAGCACATGGCCATATTGTCCGCGACCGCCCGATTGGCGCACATATTTGGTTTCGGCTTCTGCCTTGGCTCTAATTGTTTCCTTATACGCCACTTGCGGACGCCCCACGGCAGCTCCCACGCCAAACTCTCGTTTCATGCGGTCAACAATAATTTCCAAATGCAATTCTCCCATGCCCGAGATTATAGTCTCTCCCGTTTCCAAATCCGAGTTCACGCGAAACGTAGGATCTTCTTCTGCCAGTCGGTGCAAAGCCAAACCCATTTTTTCCTGATCGGGTTTGGTTTTGGGTTCGATGCGAATAGAGATTACGGGTTCGGGGAATGAAATCTTTTCCAACACAATGGGTGCGGATTCCGCGCTCAAAGTATGCCCCGTGCTCGTATTCTTCAACCCCACCGTAGCTGCAATATCTCCCGCATACAGCTCATCTACCTCTTCGCGTTCGGCCGCATGCATGCGTAAAATCCGGCTGATGCGTTCTTTCTCACCGGTCGTGGTATTGAGTACATAAGAACCTTTCTTCAAAGTGCCCGAATACACGCGAAAATACGTTAATGTACCCACATATGGGTCGGACGCCACCTTAAACGCAAGCGCAGAAAACAGTTCTGAATCCAAAGGCTTCCTAGAAATCTTCTCTCCGGTCTTTGGATCTGTGCCTTCAATAGCCGGAACGTCAGCCGGGCTTGGCAAATAATCAACTACTCCGTCGAGGACCGGCTGTACTCCCATATTCTTTAAAGCAGAACCGGTAAATACTGGCACTAACTTGTTGGCAAGCGTTGCCTTTCGAAGAACTTTTTTCAAATCCTCCACGGCAAGCTCTTCCCCGCCGACATATTTCTCCATTAAGGCCTCATCTTCCGCGGCGATTTTTTCCAACGCCTTGTCGCGCCACTCTTTCGCGCGCTCTTGCAGTTCTGCGGGAATTTCTTCTTTTCGGACAATCTGGCCGAAGTCACCATCAAAATACACAGCTTTCATCTCCAGCAGGTCGATGACCCCTTTAAGTTCACCCTCCTCGCCAATGGGAATTTGAAGCGCAACCGCATCCTTGGTAAGTTTTTTCCAAATAGAACCTAAGCTTTTTTCAAACGACGCACCCATCCGGTCAATCTTATTAATAAAACAAATGCGCGGTACGAGAAATTTATCTGCCTGGCGCCATACGGTTTCAGACTGGGGCTCCACGCCGGCTACGCCGTCGAAGATTACGACCGCGCCATCGAGCACTCGCAAAGAACGCTGTACCTCTGCCGTAAAGTCAATGTGCCCAGGTGTGTCGATAATGTTAATCCGGTGGTCCCCCCAAAAACACGTGGTAGCAGCAGAAGTAATAGTAATACCCCGCTCTCTCTCTTGAACCATCCAATCCATAACGGTAGTCCCCTCGTGCACCTCGCCTATTTTATGGGAAATTCCTGTATAAAACAAAACACGCTCGGTACTCGTAGTCTTTCCGGCATCAATATGCGCGATAATGCCAATATTCCGGTACTTCTCTATTGGATACTGCCGGGGCATATTTAGTGTGCGAAATGAGCAAAGGCCCTGTTGGCTTCAGCCATACGGTGCATGTCTTCTTTCTTTTTCACCGCGGATCCTTCGTTTTTGGAAGCCGCGAGCAATTCGTCCGCAAGCTTCACTTTCATCGGCTTTCCCTTCTTTGATTTTGCGGCGGCCAAAATCCACTTCATTGCCAAACTCACCTGTTTCTCGGGCTTTACCTCCATAGGCACCTGATAGGTAGCTCCCCCTACTCTCCTCGAACGCACCTGCACCAAAGGCGAGCTGTTCCCGATTGCCTTTTGAAACACTTCCACGGGATCTTTTTTTGATTGTGTTTTTATCAAATCAAAAGCGCCGTACACGATTTTCCGCGCTATTGTTTTCTTCCCGCGCTCCATCACCTGGTTGATAAATTTTTCAACTGTCGCGTCTTCCATAAATTACGTTAGCCCTTTTTCTCGCGTTTTGCTCCGTACTTGGATCGTTCCTGTTTGCGTTTTTCGACTCCTCCCGCATCCAGTACCCCCCGGACAATGTGATACCGAACTCCGGGCAAATCCTTTACACGTCCGCCCCGAATAAGAACAATTGAGTGCTCCTGAAGCTTATGTCCTATCCCGGGAATATACGCGGTCACCTCCATACCATTGGACAAACGCACCCTCGCTACCTTTCGGAGCGCAGAGTTTGGCTTTTTGGGAGTTACGGTGAATACGCGCAAACATACCCCTCGCTTGAATGGAGAAGGATAGTACACCGCGCGGTTTCTTTGGGGACGAAAACCAAACGTCAAGGCAGGCGTTCTGTCTTTTTTTACTGCTTTCTTTCTCGGATTTTTTATTAACTGCCGAATTGTTGGCATATCGCGATTAATGTATCAATTTATGGAGTCCGTGTCAATAAAGTTAAAAGCCTACAATGAGGCGGAATAACCATTCGATGGGAATAGTAAGAAATCGGAAGAGGAAAAATATGAAAAAAAGGAGGATAAAAAGGCCGTACTGTATAAGGAATCGCCGCACGACATCCAGAGAGCGCGGCAGAAAATCAAACAAAATGTGCGAGCCGTCGAGCGGCGGGATTGGCAACAGATTGAAAATCGCGAGGACAATATTGAGATATATAATCCCCACCAGCAAAGGGATTATTCCAGGCAAGACTTCCGCTATGGGCGTACCCAAGAAACGCAGTAAAAACCCGAAAGCGAGGGCGATTGCCAGATTTGCCGCAGGCCCCGCAAAGCTCACCTTGGCAGACCCATATTTCTTATCGCGAAAGTTATACGGATTCACCGGCACCGGCTTTGCCCAGCCAAACAAAAAAGGGCTTGAAAAAAGAACTAAAAGAAGAGGAACGGCCACAGATCCGATGGGATCGATATGAGGGATAGGATTGATAGTAAGACGGCCCGCCTGTTTTGCCGTGGAATCTCCCAAAGACAAAGCCATATACCCGTGCGCTACTTCGTGGAGGATCACAGACATTAAAAGGATTACGAAGTAAAACAAAACCGAAACAGGTTCCATAAATTCAAGCATAGCACGAAAATTTCAAATTACAAATGCCAAACTATAAACCTTGTGCACTTGCGGAAAACGTCGCTTTCTGCTATAGTGCGCGTATATGGCACAAGCATGCGCGATTTGCGGAAAAACAAAAAATATGGCGTGGCGCTTAGTAAAACTCCGAGGAAAATACAACCCTACTATTAAACACGCACAGAAACCAAATCTACAATGGATGGCTCTGCCCGGCGGCGGGCGCATTAAAGCCTGCACCAAATGCATGAAGGCCGCCGCAAAAGCAGCATAGGTTTTGGCTTAATCTAAACTGGGGCGCAAGCACGAAAATTTCCCACAGGGGGAATTTTTAGTTTCCTCAAACAAATGTGAGGTTGCAGAACAAAGAATTTTTTCCTACAATGGGTAATACTTCCAGTCATTGCAATCTAAACATCGATAGTATAATGGTAGTACGTACCCGAGGGGGCGAAACTCAACTGCTTGAGTTTCGCGGGCGATTTAGGCGAAGCTCTGCGAAGCCGTAAAAAATCGCCCAGGGCTAAAATCCATACACGCTTCATTGCAATTTAAACATCGGGCCATAGTATAATGGTAGTACGTACCCTTGGGGTGGGTATGACGGCGGTCCGATTCCGCCTGGCCCGACAGCTGAAATTATGATCAAAATCTACTATAAGGCAGTGCGGGAACATCGCCTTGTTGAGCTTGCCGATTTTAAAGTTGGCTCTTGGATTTATGCGGAGAATCCTACTCAAGACGAACTGGATTCTTTGGCGCGCAACTTATCTTTGAGTCGAGATTTACTGGGAGACTCCATAGATCCCTATGAAGTCCCCCGCGTAGAACGCGACAAGGAAGTAACATACGTTTTCACCCGAGTCCCTCATGCAGAAACCCTGCAAACAACCACCACTCCTTTGTTGATTGCTATAGGGGGAGACTTTGTTTTAACCGTTTCCCGATCCCCCTTGCCATTTCTTGCAAAATTCCAAGAGGAAAAAATAGAATTCTACACTACGCAAAAAACCAAGTTTTTCCTGCAGCTGTTTTCTGAAATAAACAATCTTTACGCTTTCTTCGTCAACGACATTGCCAGAAAAGTCCGCAGCATTACGGTGCGCTTGGAAAGCATCGGCAACAAAGAGGTAAAACAATTTGTCGTGTTTGAAAGCTCTCTGAACGACTTTCTTGCCGCCTTAATTCCTATGAACACCTCTTTGAGCAATCTTTTGTCCGGAAAATTTCTTCAGCTCTATGAGCAAGATCATGAACTGGTGCAAGATCTTGTACTTTCCAATCATCAGTTGGTGGAACTCTGCCAATCCAATATGAAAAGTATTGGAAACATACGGGAGGGGTACTCGGCCATTTTAACCAACGAACTAAGCAGGGTTATTAAATTTCTCACCTCTCTAACTGTTATCTTAACCATTCCGATCACTATTACCGCTTTCTACAGCATGAATGTGCGCCTTCCGTTTGGCGAGTCACCCGTCGCGTTCTATATCATTGTATCTGCGGTGCTGTTCATTGCCCTCACGCTGTTGGTGGTATTTTTCAAGAAACGCTGGCTATAACAGAAAACCCCCGCGAGGGGGTTTTCTGTTATAGCTCAACTTCTATTTGCGTTCCACTTCTCCCCCTCTCCTCCCTTTCGTTATCGGTTTCTAGCTCAACTTCTGTTTCTATTTCTGTTTCCACTTCTATCTCTCCGTCAGCTGGCGGATGTTCTTCTTCTAATTCTTGCTCGTTTTCTTCGTCCTCGTCATCCAAATCCAGCTCTATATCAATACTGCCTTGCACAAGTGATTTTGCCTCTTGCGCGGTTCGCATTGCCTGTTGGAACAGTACGAATGCTTCGCCGCATGCGTCTGCTTCAAGCCGAGTTTTCCCTTGCGCAAGAGTGTTATCGGCTGCCTCAAGCCTTGCTTTTGCATCGGCTGTAGCTGCTGCCCCTGCCCGAGCTTCCATTTTCGCGATGAAGCTTTTTACTTCCGCGATTTTGTTTTGCGCGGCTCCCAACTTCCCTTCTGCCGCCTCCTTTACTTCCGTATGCGCCTTTGCGGAAACTTCAGCTTCAGCCCGATCTCTCGCCTCTCTTGCTTCTCTTGTTTTAACTTTCACTTTTACAAGGATTTCTTCCACCCTTCCGTCGGCTTCGCCCCTTAAAGCGCCCAAAATCCTTTCATGGGCCTCGAGCGTGGCTTCCAAACTGGAATGAATTGCCGCGGCAGCCTCTACGTTTCCCTTTGCCTCAAGCTTTGAGGCTATTTCAGAAAGCTTTTGGGTATGCTGTTCGAATTTTGCGTCCACCTTCGCGGCGGTTTCACTCCCGAATTCTCCTTTTGCGGCAAGTTTCTCCGCCTCCTGAAGCCTCCGCCCTGTTTGCTGCACTTTCCACTCTGCCTTTGCCTCTTGAGAGAAAGCGAGCATTGCCCGGAATTCCTCGTTTACTTCCACTTTTACCGGATACAGCACGTCTCCGGGTAAGGCGTTTTCCGCGGCCAGAGAAACACCCCCTCCGGCCATAACTGTTACGACTAATACGGCTAATGCCATCATAGGTTTATAAAGAAACTTACAGTTTTTAATGAATTCTTGAAAAAAAGGCGACCTTTGCACTTGATGACGACCCTCCGCACGAAATCTTGCGGGATTCATACGCATATAACGCGAAAGTAGCTCATGAGTGCGAGCTTTGTCTTCTTGAGAAAATCGAACTTGCCGTGCCTTGCGAATAAATTGTTCAAAATTATCCTTCATGCTTAAGCAATAGTCTTACTTGTTTTACCGCCCTATGGATATGAACCGAAACCGTGTTTTCAGCTTCTCCGAGAATTTCTGCTATCTCTTTTACCGAAAGCTCACCCACATACCTCATAATAAAGGCATCTCGGTACTTTTCATCCAGCTGCTGTAAAACTTCAATCACCTCCTTTGCTTCAATCTCGGTTTCCAGTTTTTCCCTTATATCAAGACGTGGTTCAAAGCCCTTTTCTTGCAGATAATTGAGCGATGTGGTTTTGCGCTTCCGATACTGATCCACAATGCAATTGCTCGCCACGCGGTATAAAAAAGCGCGCATCTCTGCTATGCTTTTCCCCTGCGCGATATAATCCCATGTTTTCACGAAGGTATCCTGCACCACGTCCTTCGCTTTTTCCTCGTCGGATAGACGAAAATAGCAATAGCGAAATAGCGCGTCTGCGTATTTCTCGTAGGCCTCAAGGAACTCTTTTTCCATTCTAAAATCATACTACCAAAAAACCCGCTGCACAAGCGGGTTTTTTGGCGTTCGTTGTTTTACTTTACCGCGTCCTTCAACCCCTTACCAGCCTTGAACTTAGGCACGGTCGTCGCGGGAATGTTGATTTTTTCTCCGGTCGCCGGATTTCTTCCTTCGCGCGCGGCGCGGCGCGAAGTCTGAAACGTACCAAATCCGGTAAGCGCGACTGCTTTCCCTTTTCGAAGAGTATCGGTAATGCTACCTAAAAACGCGTCGAGCGCCTCGCCCGCCTGCTTCTTGGTAATGCTGGCTTTCTGGGCCATGGCTTCGAGAAGCTGTTCTTTATTCATCCTTACTATGAGCTATGTTTATAAACGCAAACTAAAATCGACCTTATACCACTCAAGTATAGCAGTCAATTTATTCCCAGGCAATCTTTTCTTTCAGATCTTCACGACCCTCCTGCAGCATACCCTGCGGAGATTGAGGTAGATGCTGTGAAGCTGGTAGGATATTCTGCGGAGAGCTGGGGCGCACCGTGCGGCCACGCCGCAGGCGCCGCAACAAAGTGAAGGCCACCAGAAAAACAAGGATTGCAAGAGCCGCGACTTCCGGCGCTCCCAAATTCGAGAGAGGCCCGAACCCGGCAAGAAAACCTTTTCCCTCCTCCTCTTCTTCACCCTGCCTGCCCGCCAAAGCATTTGCGTCGGCGGAAACTTCTTCTTCAGCCGCAAATGCGTTCACACTCTCCTCTACGCCCAAATCAGCCTGCTCGGCTGGGACTTCGCTGAACTGTGCCGGACCTGCCTCTTCTGCAACCGCCGTTTCCTCGACAACCATCTCTGGCACATTGGAACCCGGTACTGGCATAGCTGCTGCAACACCGGTTCCTCCCTGTGTTAATGCCTGCTGCAACTGCTGCTCCAACGCCAATGCCTGCTCTTCAAGCTCCAACCTCATTACCAACAAAGATAAGCGCAGCGCCTCGCGCTCAACTTCTTCGAGCTGGGTGGTAATTTCCGCAAGCATCGCCTGCCGTTCTTCCGCGGTTAACTCATCTTCTCCGCCTGCCGCTTCCACAACAGCTTCTTCATCCTGAACGACCCCGACGGATTCCTGCGCGTTTGCAGGCGCTGAAGCACTCACAATAGCTAAAGCAAGCCCAAACACCAAAAGGGTAGGTACGATAAGTAAAATTTTTTTCATATTCGTAAATACATTCTTTTTTCGACCTTTCGCCTAAAGTTCTATTCTACGAGCCTGCATTGTTAATTTTATTGCACAGATTCTTCATCAATAGGAATTGTACGCGAGTTGGATTTATTCCGTTATCAGGCAACTTGCTTTCAATGGCGGAAATAATATCTGCAAGCGCGTCGGGATTAGTCAAGCCAAGATAGTTGCGCTGGCTGCTATTCACCGAATAATTATATGTAAGCAGCTTTCTTCCCGATTCCACGTTGAGGCGCGTTGCAAGGCATTGCGCGAGAAACTTTTTCTTGGCGCAGGCGCGAGAAACCCCATTGCATGACTTTGAATCGTTTATCAAATTCACCATTCCGGTGGTATCCACGCTATATCCGCCTTCTGCCAAAACCCAGCCCGAAGCTGCGTCAATCGCGCCAAGCCAGCCATTAATCTGTGCTTGAGTGTACGTTTTATGCTTGTTCCAATGCTTCCAAAAACCAATCGTGCCTTCCCGTTCTCTATGGGAAAAACTGATTTTATTCACCACCACCTGAAGATCGCATCCGAACTCCTCTCCTTCCAACGCCGGATTCACTTCGTATTCCTGCGGCACAACATTGTCTTGGGCGCATTGCCCCTCGAAACACGGCACATGAAGATCAATGACCCACGGATCTTCAAGATCGTTATCTGATTTCGCCAAACGTCCAACAGCGATTGATGAAGACGCAGTTGGGTCATGAAACGCGGCAACTCCCGTATCGTTGCCCGGATTGCCATCCGGTTCTTTGGAAAGGTACGGACAAAGCGTGGGATAACAGCGCGTCAAATCATTTGGATAATTCTGGCAGTACGAAGTGTCTTTGGGATCGCGGGGCTTGCTCTTTTGTTTTATGCTGTACTCCACGTTGTCAAGCTTGTTGTTTCGCAGAAATGAGGTGCTCAACGTAATCAGAACATTCTGGAGCAATACTTCTTCGGGGAATACCGCGCCATAGGAAAGTTGCGAAGGCGAAACCGAAAGAGCGTCGTTTATATGCACATTCCCGTGCGCGCTTACTCCCAGCGAAACGAAAAGTGCAAGCCCAAACACTATCACGGCAACATTCACGGATATTCCAAAAAACTGCTTTTTCCTGAAAAAATTCTTCATAAACCTGACTCCTTGCTCGCCGAATCCGCCTCGGGCGGAGAAGACGGCTCCGGTACTGCCGCCGGTTCTTCAGTTATCACAGGTTCTTCAGTTACCGCAGGTGATCCTTCGACTGTTGCCGGAGATTCTTCAGTTGTCGCTGGTTGTTCTTCCGTTGTCGCCGGCGGTTCGCTCGCCATAGCTTCTGGCGTAGACGACTCATCCGTTATCTCCGGCGCTTCTTCTGCGGCTGCGGGAGTGTCGGTTTCCTCAACAGTTTCTGCTGGAACTGTCGATTCCTCCTGAACCGCCACAGACTGTTCATCCTCAATAAGTTCTTCTTCCGCGACTGGTTCAGACTCAAATGTAATCGCTTCGCTCGGAACCGTGCTTGGATCAACAAATTCATCGTTAGGTTCACCCGGTGTTGGGTCAGGATCAACCCAGTTTACGCTTCCGTCGGGAATCCGGGCAAACGACTTGTCGTTCGGCGCGGCGGTGCCATAGTCATACGCGTGAGAATCGACAAGCGTACCGCCCAGCCAAACGTGATCGTCGTATAGTTTCACCGTGTCCGCATCGTTGGTCAGCTCAAAATCGATGTCGCCATCGCGGTACACCACAAGCAATCCGCCGGCCGGAATAACCGTATCCCCTCCCAAAGTACGGTCTGGCGTAATCACGAGCTCATTATAATTAAAGCGATTATAGCTAATGGTCAGCTCATTAAGATTGGCGCTATGGGAAATATCGCTCCGGCTATGCATGGAGCGCCACTTGATAAAGCGGCTGTCTGAAATTCCAGTCAAGCTAAAAGGGATCGTGCAATCTTGCGCAGAATAATCCGAATATGCTGCTCCGTCGTTAGAAGTGGCAACCTCAACGCAGATATCACTCGTAGCTCCAAGAGTTTCACCCCAAGTCAAATTCTGCCAATCTCCCTTGTTGCCTTCGCCCGCATCCAAAAAGTTTTCAAATGTTCCCAAAGCTTCTCCGGCAGACATCTGCACGCTGTTTGCAGAAACAGTAGTGCCGCTGGCTGTGCCTCCTGCATTAAAATCAGCGCTTGAAGTCCACGTTTTATTTGTTGCCGACCCCACCGGCACAAAGTTGTCGTATAGCACCCAACCATTCACGTCCACGGGAGAACCTGACCCGTTGTACAATTCCACAAACTCGCCGTCGGGCATGGCCGCGTTGTCTGCGCCTGTGGGATTTGGCAAAAATTCATTGATAAGCACTTGATCGAGCGGCGTGAACACCGGACCGCAAGAAATAGTTCCGGGCAGTTCCCGGTAGTTAACTGTCACGTTAGAATCCAAATCAATGGCCGGGTTACTTGCCGAAGTGCCGATAGTCGCGAAAATGGCAAGCAGGTTACGGTTGGAATTCATGTGCACATCTCCCGCCGAAGCAAACAACACCACATCTCCCAAGTCTGAATTGTTTGAATTTGCTTCAATTGCCGCGTTGTCCCCGACTTTTGGCCCAGAAGTGGAAACCAACAGAAATGTTCCAATAGATCCTGTGCCGTTAAAAGCCACATTTGAAGAAATATCTATGGTGCCGTCAACAATAATTGCTGTAAACTGATCGCCAAACGCAGGATCCTGATTGAGGGTAACATTTGAGCTAATAACCAAATTCTGCTTTACATATATCGGACCTTTCACGTTAATCACGTTGTTGGTGCCGATTTCCAAGTTTCCTTCAATTTCCGTTGGCCCAAAATCTATAGAAGGAGCCGCAGTACCAGGAATAATAATGCTCCCGCTTACCGTGCCACCTTCAGCGGCTCTTGCTTGCCAAAAAGGAATGTTGATGTCTGGCAGAGTGGTTGCTGGCGTGTCGGTAGCAACAGTTCCGGAAATAGTAAAGTTGGCGGTTTCAATGGTATCACCGGCGAGGGCGTTTCCGTTAATAGTGCGGTTTGCTCCGCCGCCATTGGCGTTAATATCGTCATTACTGCGCACGTCTCCGTTGATGGTCACATTCGCGGAGGCAAAGATGTCTCCGTTGGAAGAATTGCCGGGGCCTGCGGCAAGCACCGCGAGATTCGCGGGAAACTCAACGCTTTGTGGCACGCAGGCAAGGTCGGTAAAGTCGTAAATTTTCGTATTAATAAAGCTGTGATGGGCCGAGGAATCTGCGCCATCGCACGCGATTGCCCGAATAACCGTATCGCCGGTCAAGGCTAAGGAGATGATCTCGGTTGCAATTTCCCCACCTCCTCCGTTCGGATCGGCCTGGCCGCACACAGGTTCTG
This sequence comes from Candidatus Wildermuthbacteria bacterium, assembly GCA_016181405.1. Taxonomy (GTDB): domain Bacteria; phylum Patescibacteriota; class Minisyncoccia; order Minisyncoccales; family UBA10102; genus O2-01-FULL-48-27b. Next base: position 10,502 of record JACOZJ010000003.1, on the reverse strand, counting down.
GCACACTCAAAGGATCAAGGCCTGAACCATAGGTATAAAAAATGTGGGTCGCATCGGAGTCTGTATCAGTCATCACGACTTCCAAGGGCGCAGTCAAATTCGTGCCTCCATCGGGATTGTCAAAACCAATATCTCCTGGCGACGTAAGCACTGCGGGATCAATCTGCGATATCGCGGCGGTTACGTTCACTATGTGAGATTCAAAAGCAGCCGCAAGAAGCACAAGCCCGGAACTGCCTACGGATAAAATTCCCACGAGCAAGAGCGTAAGCATTCCATGCAACACTCTGCCCGCCTTGAATCGGCGAGGCAGGCCCGCCTTGCCGAGTCGAGGCAAAACATTATGGGTTCGACGAGACGCGAGGGTCCACTTTCTATATCCATACCCATATCCAAAATCCTCCACATGTATTCTGTGGCGTACGCGCACGGGGACTATTGTTTCTCCGTAACTGTACATGAGGATTTATTTGTTGAGCATAATGCTTATGTTCCCCAGCAAGGGAATTTTAAAAGGTTTTCCCTGAAATTCCACAGTCTTGCCTATAATATCTTCGTATTTCACCGGCGTATCCAATGTGTTGTTGGCGTCTCCCTTGGTAATCACCGCATTCTCCTGTTTTTCCTCCACGCGGTGAATGGTAAACCCCTGGGGATTTTTGTACACCACGATGTCCCCCACCTCAAATTCATTTCTGCTTTGTATTCCCTGGATAAACACCATATCTCCAGTTTTCAGCGTTGGCCACATTGATCCTGAAGTGATGGCCGCCATGGGATATTCACTTTTCAAAATATAGCTTAATGCCTTTGGCGTGCCCACAACCAATCCCACAAGTAATGCCACATATACAATCCACCCGATAAGACTTTTCAGCACTGATCCTTTTTTCTTTATTGGCTTTTGCTCTTCATGTTGTTCAAAATTCTCCATTATATCGGCTTCGGTAATCGAAATATCCAAATTCGGCCATCGTATTTTTTTGTTTCAGCGGAAGGCGGAATAGAAACCTCCAAAGAAATTTGCGCTTCTTCACCCGGCTTTAGCACAAAGAAATTCCGGTCGAGTTTCACCAAACTTGCCAACTCACCAAATTTGAACGCGGCAACAAAAATATCCATGCCTCCGCCATTCTCAATGGTTACCTGGCGCGCGATTCCGTTGTTTCTCGACAAATCGCCAAAATCGAGCCGCTCCGTGGTTGGGTTTAATCCCAGCACATTTTCTCCTTCGACCACGTTCACCACCATCTCGTACTTTGCGGCGTTTATAAACTGCACAATCGCAAAAATTGCCGCAACCACTCCAAGCCCTAAAAGAACTATCTTTACTTTAGCCATTTTTCATTTTTTACTTTGCGTTTGACCTTGCTTTCTTGTTTTCTTGCCGCGCCGCCCGCGGGCGGCGCGGCAAGATCAATCAGAAATCAATCAGTTCTAGTTATGCGGAAACGCACTTCCCTCCTCTGGACTCGCGTCAATACTCGAACCATTAACTGCGACCACTGCACCAGTGCTAAAGAAGTTATTCTCTGCATTTATCGTTCCTGCAATAACGCCGTATTGGTTTATCATGGTGCCGTTCAGGAAATTGTTGAAGTTCGCTACGCCGCCATTCGCATCCCAAGCGTTATCCACACCAATTGCTTCAGAGCCCGCCGCTGTATGCTCAAACTCATTGTTCAGCACGTTCGCGCCGTTCCACTGCCCAATACCAGCAAGGTTGTCATCAATATCATTGTTGCTGATGGTCCACAAACTACCTGTATGTGGATTGGTGTAGATACCAGTCGTAAGATCGTGGATGAAGTTATTATCAATCAGTACACCACCTATATCGGTACCAATCACATTCAAGATTCCACGAGGATCTCCAACCACAATACCCGTACCATCAATGTCATTGAAGGAAATCCTTGCATTATCAGCCGCTTCTTTCAAGTAAAACCCTGCAACGCTGCCCTCCGTGTTTCCAGGAATAACCTTGAATCCAGTTACTGTTACTCCGTCTGCGTTAATGATGACGCCTCCGTTAATCGTGGTGGTAACTGGACTAGCTCCAACAAGACTCAACCCTACAATCTCAATAGGCACAGTTTCATTGTATGTTCCAGCTTCTACGCAGACTGTATTGTTTTGACTTGCACCAGCAACCGCAGTCGCGATGGATTCACCGCTGTGCACTGTCACATCACATTGGCTTGGATCTGGCGCGACATAGCTTGAAAGGTCAGCTCCTACTGTTTCTCGCACTGGTCCTGGTTCAGGCGTTTCACTCACTCCATTTACCTCAATCCACAGATCGCATCCGAAAATCTTATGCTCGTCTGCGATCGGCCGCGTAAACGCATCTGCCTCCTCCTGCGTCATGGTTTCATCGCCCGATACGCGACGGACAAAATCCAACCAATCCTGCGCGCAATTTCCGCCGAAGCAGGGCACCGCCAAATCAATCGTCCAAGTATCTTCTGTGTCATTTTCTGATTTTGCAAGTCGCCCCGGCGTATCAGTCCAATCAATCGAACCGCTACCCACAACCCACGGAGTGTGGAATGAATTCAAGGAACCATCATTACTTGGCGTTGGATTTCCATCCGGATGCTTTGAAATGTACTCACAAAGCGAAGGAAGGACTCCCCAATCCATAGTTTCTTCCTCAAATCCAGCAGGAGCCTCTCCACAATCAACTTCTCCAGTTTCAGGATCAATATGCCCGGTAGCCGTTGGAAGATCAACCAATACTGTTCCGTTATCTGTTGTTACCGCGCACTTCGGCTTCTGGCGAATAAAGTAATCTACGTCATCCACGCGATTTTCATCCAAGAAAGAGCTTGAGAGAGAAACAGATACTTCCTGACTCAATTCTTCCTGTGGAAATACTGTACCAAAATCAATGGAATCGGTTGGCACCTGCAACGCGTTTTCAATCTGCGCTGTTACATTAATGACATGCGCTTCGAACGCGGACAATCCTGCCACACCTGCAGCAACCGCAACAAAGGCAACGAGTGTTAAAGCAAATTTCTTTTTCATTTTTTCCTAATTACGTACGTTATTATTTCTCGACTTAGTTTCGTTCGACCTTTTATTGCGTCCGAACCTTTATGGCTCGTCCCCGCTCCCCTGTTTCCTCTCAAGCGAAGAGGCGGACCAACCATCAAGATTTTCTATATTCTAGCCACATCTCCATCCCGTCGAATGACGGGACAGAGTGTAGCTAGAACTAATCTCCGTTGCACGTAGTCAAACTTTCAAGAATAGCTTGCAAATCATCAAAGTCAGCCGCGTCAAAGTAATGAGCGGGACTTGTTGCTATACTGTTTTCCAAGAAATCAGCAGTGCTAGTATCAGTTCCGACACCAACTACGTAGATAGTAATTCCGGCCGCGTCTGCTGCGTTTGCTGCGTTAATCGCGTCCTGCTCATGGGTATCGGGCCCGTTGCTCGCAGTCGGAGCTCCATCGGTTATCAACACGATAAAGTCTGCAGAATCAGCATCCGCACGGTCATGTCCGTCACCTGGATTTGCAAATTCCGCAGTTGCCTGCAAAAGTGCATCTTCAAGGTTTGTAAAACCGGCACTGACTAACGCATCAATTGCTGTATCCACAACAGAACCATCGGCTGTCAAGTGGACATCCAGTGTTGCGCTGCTTGAGAAACTTACTTGCCCCAAGTGAGCACCGTCAGTTGCTGGGCTTAATGCGGTTACGAAAGCGTGTGCCGCATTTTTCAAATCAGTCAGGTTATCACCAACGCTTCCTGACCGATCAAGCACGAGCATTGCATCTGCTTTTTCAGCACAACCCAATGTTCCGCAAGCAGTCGTGTATGACAGTTTGTAGAGCAATCCAGCAGGATTTGCTGAACTTCCAACTCCTATGTTGTTCACGGTGATTTCAAGAGTGTTTGCTCCAGCAACCAGATTTGTCACCGGGCACACGTCTTGTGTTCCGAGTTGGAAATTATTTTCATCCGCAGACGAGCAAACCGCAGATCCGTTCACTTCCACGCTGTAGGTATTGTCAGTCGCGATCATCAGGCTCGCAGCCGAAACACTCGTTCCGGAAACATTGAACTGTTTGACAAATGTCTCCGTTTGATTGTTTTCGGTGCTTACTGGATCTTCAGACCAAATCCATGTCGCTCCGGGAATCGAAGCCGTCCAGCTTGGATGCGGAGAAGAAACTGCCACGGCATTTCCGTTGCCTTCAACCGTATTCGTGGTGTCACTCACCACCGTGAAGTCGCCAGGAACGCAAGGAACTGCCACGCTCACTCCATTTACCTCAATCCACAAATCACATCCGAACACTTTGTGTTCTTCTGCGATCGGCTGAACATATTGAGCAGGAGTCGCGCTCGCGTTGATTCCTGTCACAAACGCCTCCCAGTCCTGCGCGCAATTTCCGCCGAAGCATGGAACTTTCAAGTCGAGGTTCCAGGTATCCAGCGTATCCCCGGCAAGCTTCGAAAGCCGTCCGAGTGCTTCTGTCCATACAACTTGATGGTTGCTGAATGTCCATGGCTCATGAAATGCCGGCACATCAGAATCGTTGTTTGTTTCGGATCCATCCTCTGTTATCTCATGCTTTGAGAGATAAGGACAAAGCAGAGGAAGCACGTCCCAGGTTTCGCCTGTCGTCAAGTCGCGTGGAGCAGGACCGCAATCAATAACAACTTGATCTTCAGAGTCCAAACTCACATGGCCAGTCCCAGTTGGGCCAACCAATGTTTGCCCGTTGTCTGTGGTGACTCCGCACTTCGGCTTTTGGCGAATCGCGTATTCCACATCATCCACTCGATTTTCGTCCAGGAAAGATTGCGACAAAGCCACATCGAATGTTCGGTCGAGTTCCTCTTGTGGAAACACGGTGCCAAAATCAATGGGTTCGGTTGGGACACGCAGAGCGTTTTCGATCTTCGCGGTTACGTTGATAACGTGTGCTTCGAACGCGGACAATCCTGCCACTCCTCCGGCAACTGCCACCAACGCAATCGCAGCTAGTATAATTTTCTTTTTCATCTCGTTTGTTTCAACACATTTCCCTTGTGTTGGTTAACAGTTTCCGACCTTTGCGTTCCGAACTTGCTTGCCTCGCACCAGCGTGCGGGTACAATCCGGAGTCCGCCTTTTCTCCGTTACCAACCCGCCACAACAGCGGAAAACCAATGCCAGCAACAAAAAGAAAAAGCGGACCCCAGATTCTACTGGAAATCCGCGCGCGCACAACCGAAAACTTCATTCCAAACTCCCACGCAATATGTCTGTACGAGGGAAAACATAGAAAAACACTATATTTGTCAGAATAGCTAACCTGGCAGTAGTGTCAATAGTTATTGGAAAAACTTTTGCACATCAGTTTTCCACAAAACTGTGGAAAACTTTTTTGGGAAACTTTTTGCATTAGAAAGGCGCCACGTCTATAAAAATCCACCCGTTCTTGACTGAAATAGGACATCGTTTCGTTGAGTTAGGACATTATAGCGCAACTCGTCTTGCGCGGCGCCTCTCCAAAAGCCACCACAAGGTCATGAGGCCCGCAATCCCAAGTAGGTAGAAAAGAAATCTTCTCCATTCCTCGGGAGAGGAAAACTTAAGCGCTCCCAAAAAGTTATCCCCACCATTCCTATCTTCCCCTGTCCCAAGAAGGCCAACCTGCTCCCGAATGCGCGAATCTAAATCTTCATCCTGATCCTCCGGGAGCGGCGTAGCTTCTACTCCGCTTGGATCGGGCGGATCTATTTCTCCCCCATTAGGTGGATCTCCAGAAGGTGGGTCTCCTGCTTTCAATTGCTCCAAGAAGGCCCGGAACCAATCAATTTCCTTCAATTGCTCTGGCGTAAGAGGAAACGACTTATCACAATAAATCTCATTTATTTTCTTTCGTGTCGTCAAGTAAACAAATCCTGTCCCCGCGTCGTGTCCCCAGGGCGCTAAAATATCGTCGAAATAGCGTTCCTGAAATATCACAACCGCGTTAAACGTATCCTGGTCAAATACGCCAGTTAATGGAGTAGGGATGTTTTCAAATGTATTGAGGAACGATTGGAGCTTCAAAACTTCAATCGGATCGTTGTCCCAATCAATACGAAGAAAATCTCTAAGATAGAAGCACTCCGTAACTCCTCCCGGCGTTGGCGTTGGCGTTGCTGCAAACACCGGAATTCCAACAAATCCGGAAGCCCTTGAGATTCCGCCACCGCCACCACCCCCTCCTCCCGAATCCGGCGCGGGCGTTGGTGTTGGTGTTGGAGTTGGGGTCGGGGTTGGTTCAGGGGTGGGCGTCGGAGTTGGGGTGGGAGTCGGACTCGGCTCTGGTTCCGGCTCTTCTTCCTCAAGAACATTAAAAGCAACACAGTAGTAGGTGCCCCCGTCTTCGGGATTTGAAACGAAATCAAGGTTATCGTAGTAAATGCCATCCGTATGACAGTAGAATTCTGCGGATACGTCGTCTGATTCTTCCGCAGGATCATGCAAACCGGTAAACGGAATATACTCTTCTTTCCATACCTCCCGAAGCCAGATTCTGGGATTTACATTCGCGAGCGGAACTACAGTGCTGGCAACTCCTGTCCCATCGGTGGGACCAAATGTTACCCACGGGCTGCCTGCCGCGGCAGTGTTGTCTCCTGGATTTTCTGGGAAATCGTTGAACGTTGTCTCCGGCGTCCATTGAAATTCCCACCCCTCCTCCAGCCAACAATCTTCACCTTTGTCGGCAAGAAAATCTGTTACAGTGGAAGCGGTAATATTTGGATCCGCTTTCACATCGCCCCAGTTTGGAAGCAAAGATTCGTCATTGCAAACAATTTTTGTTGCCACAATAGTTGCTGTTGCTTCTTCTTCCTCCTCTTCCACATTCCCGAAGTTTCTCCATATCTGGCCGTCACTCTCATCTACATGGATGGTATGGCAACCGGAAGTGGTTGCTGGTTGGGTTTGATCCCACCCGTCTTGCATGGTTTCACAGAGAGTGTAGGTTCCAGGGACAATGTTGTCTGTGAACTCAAAGAACCCGTCCTCACCAGTGACATCACTCTTGGTAGTATCATCTGGGTAGGTCAGGGTAATTGTCCAGCCCTGGAGACCGGGCTCTTGATCATCTCTTTGTCCATTCTTATTGAGATCTTCGTACTTCTTGCCGACGATCGTTGTTTCCTCTTCACTTACCCTTTTATTTCCGAAATCTTTTCCGGAAATATTTTGATTGGTTATGGTGATCGAATAGCAGCCGTTATTGACGCTTGGGTTTGGAAGTGTCTGGGTCCAGCCGTTCCGCTGGAATTCGCAAAGAGTATACTGTCCAGCAACAAGACCGCCAAAGTTATATTTCCCGTTGTAGTCTGTAGCATGAACATCATCGCTTCCATCCGATGTCTCAAGGTGAATACTCCAGCTCCTAACTCCCGGTTCGTTGCTATCTTTTACCCCGTCTCCATCTTCATCCTCGAATTTCATTCCAGAAATAGAATACGTGAGAGGCGGAGGGGTGCTTTCTTGCTTGTTCCCAAAGTTTCGCCAGATGTCGTGGTCAGTAAGAGTTGCCGTATGGCATTTGCTCTGGGTTGCCGGTTGGGTTTGCGTCCATCCGCTTCGATCTTCCTCGCAGATGAGAAAGGTTCCTGCCGCAAGCCCCGAAAAAGCGTAGAGGCCATCATCATCAGTGTCCATTGTCTCAAGTACGGTGCCGTCTGTTTCCTTGAGAGTAATTTCCCATCCCGTAAGGCTTGGCTCGGTGCTTCCCTCGTACTGGCCATTTCCATTCTTGTCTTCGTATTTTCTCCCCCGGATAACAAGGCCATCTTCGCCGCAGACCTTACGATCCGTTACCTTAGCTGCGTCCAGCAAACGCTCCCCGTACACTACGGAGCCGTCCTGGAAGTCTTCAATGAGATCCCCATAAAGAAGATCAATTTGATAGTTGCACTCGGGAAGATCTACGGCGAGGTTTACCGTTTCTTCAGGACCCGCCATAACAGGATAGTGGGAATCAAATAATGTCTGCTTGTTCCATTTTCCTATTTCGTAGACCGCAAGCCCCACTTTGTACGTGCACTTTGCAGAGCTGTTTGTCACGGTAGCGTTTCCTGTCCCATCTGTTATAGCGCCTTCGAGATCGGCTTCAGGATCTTCCATGCACTCTTCTTCCTCCTCATCATCATTCCCGCCATCGCAAGCCGCGTCACTCTCAAATTTTTCTCCGTATCCTGGGCCATCACCGCTTGCATTATTTCCCGATTTCACCCAAACAGCGGAAATAATTTTGCCTTCGTTGTCCCCGGTGCCAGTGAATGTCCCGGTATGGCCGGAAAGTTCGTCGAACTTTTGTGTTGTATCGTCAGCGAACAAAAGCACCACATTCGAAATATCTTTTGTGGATTCTACGACAACAGAAGTACAAGTAAACTCAACTTCAATTTCAGCACTTGCACCCCCCGTTGCGTATGTCACGGCTGGCGAAGCAAGAAACGAACCAGCTATGCCAAAAAACAGCACAACAAAAGTGAGTGCTGTAGCGTAAATCGCGTCAAACAAAACACCAAAAATGAAAGCGCTATTTCGATTTTTTACAAAGTGTCCCATGGCAAAGTATCGCCCATTCTAGCAACCCAAAACAACCTGTCAATTGGGACATTTTTCATGGAGATAGGAAAAAAAAGTCCTATCCATGAGGAGATAGGACATTAAGCTCAAAAGGAGTTTTCTACTCACCACCCATCAGGTCACTACTTCGATCCACCACCTCCACATACTGGCCAGAAACCCACGCATTTGGAAAATCAGGATGCACAATTTTGTACCAGTTGTTTTGCAGCTGGGTATATTCATACACCTCTCCGGGTAGAACACGACCTACCTGTCTTGCCTGCGTAGAGCCGCTCTCGCGCACATTCAAGAATCCCACACCGGTTTCCAAAATGCGAATCCGCGGATTTAGCTTGGGCTGTTCTACTTCTGGCTTGGGCTGTTCGCTTCCCGTTACAACCACTTCTTTGGGCTCGGTCGCAGCTTCATTTACTACAATAACAGTATTCTCGGTTGTCAAAAATACATATAAGCTAAAAATAAAAACCGCACCCACCATGGCAACCAACAACATTGGCGCGAATTTGCTATTTTGAGGTATCATAATATGCATAGTATATCACACAATGAAATTTTCAATCAACCTTTCTGGCAAAACTCTTTATACATTTATGCGCGAATGTGGCTACTCGCCCGCCTTCACCCCGACGAAGCCCGCCGCAGAGGGCGGAGGCGGACAGGAGTTTGTATTCCATCGATTCTTAACAGGGCGCTCCTACCCAAAATTTCACGCGTATTGCGCGTCTGCCCAAGACGCAAAAACCGCTATCGTAAATCTTCACTTGGATCAAAAACAAGCAAGCTACAAAGGTTCGCACGCCCACAGCGCGGAACACGCAGGCCCGCTCCTGGACGAGGAAGCCGCCCGCATCAAAGCTCTAGACAGATAAAAACTAAAAATATATTTCCTATGCCATGCGCGAGAGCATGTGCTTTTCGAAGGTCCCCGCAGGCAAAATGCTTGGATTTGCTGAAAGCAAAATTTTGCCGAGGATGGAGCTCGCTTGCCGCTGGAGCAAGCGAGCGTGACCGAGAAAAGCATACGCTCTCGCATATGCAGAGGGGTTAAGCGCGAGGAGAAACCGCGATGCTTCGCGATGCGTGCGTTACGGGAGAATTTGCGCCTTGATTTTCTGCCACCACGGCTTGTCGTACTGTTCCAAAAACTTAATGCCCTGCTCGTAAATCTCCTGGAAAAATTCGTTGCCCACCCGTACTTCTTCTGCGCACTTTGCTATAAGAGAAAGCTTGTCTGCCACTTTCACTATTTGCGCCTCAATAGTCTCGCCCGCTCCTTCCTCGTTCCACAACGCAACATAGTGGGCGGCAAGTTCTTCGGGAAGATCTACGAATACTTCGCCAATCATCTCTTTATTTACTTTGGCAATCGCCTTTTCCATTTCAGCGGAATAATGTTTAAACGGCGTAACAATGTCTCCTGAAAACATCTCTTCCATATCGTGCACCAGCGCCATTTCAAGAACCTTCTGCTTATCCACCGTATGCTCACTTTGCTGTCCCAGCAAATGGCAAAGGATGCTCACGATATAAGCAACAAAATACGAGTGATCGGACACACTCTCGGGAAAATGCTGGGGCTTTAAGTTAAACCGCATCACATGTGCCAGCGACCTGTTCTGTAAATGTTTAAACACCGAACTCATAGTTGTATTATAGCAAAAAACGCCCTTCGATAAACTTAGGACGTTCTTTGCATTGCCCATAGCCCCTCCAGATAAGACTCTCACCTCCACGCGCTAAGCGAATAGCAATATTGTGTTTTATTTGGAGGTTGAACTCGCAACACAAAAAGTGTCGAGGATGAGATACATCGGTAATACCCCTCACGCGCCATCTAAGGTACGATTGAGGCATGATTACCAGTCCAAATCTCATTCTCCCCATGGTGTTC
>JACOZJ010000007.1 GCA_016181405.1 Candidatus Wildermuthbacteria bacterium | reverse complement strand
TTATCCAATCCCCCCAGTTGAGGGGAGGCAATATAGGTGTAGTCGGGAGTGTAAAGAAAAATAGCCGGGACGTCAGAGGCAATAGTATTGCTGATTGACGTTAGGATATTAGCCCGCTCGTCGGAGTCAAAATTCTGGCGGAACTTTTCCAGAGCCGCATCAACGTTTTTATTTTGATAAAGAGCTAGGTTCTGGTCTGGATAAAATCTTCTTGAGGAATGCCAAAAAGCGAAAAGATCCTCGCTCTCTTTGGTGATATTGCCGAAAAGAATCATCTCATAATTGCTTTTTCGGAGAATTTCCTCCTGGATACTCTTGGCCGGAAGAATTTGGAGACTGACTTCAGCGCCTTTCTGACTCCAATTCTCTTTTACGATTTGGGCAGTCTTAATAAGAAAGGGTTCTGCCGGGACGACCAGGTTGAACTTCAATCCCTGGATCAGTTCGGGCCTGGAATTCTCCGATTGGTTAGATGCCAAACTCGTCGGGCCGTAGAGAGGAGTAGCACGGCTTTTAAACACTTCTGCCACAATTCTCTCCCGGTCGACGACAAAAGAGAGAGCTCGCCTGACCTTCAGATCACCCAGTTCCTTAGGCGCAAGATTAGGATTAATGAAAATGGCGTAATAGCGGAAAGAGCGCAACCCATAGGTTTCGTGCCTGATTGTAATTTCATCATCGGTCAGCGGTTCAGCGGAACCCAGACCGAAGCCGTCAACTTGTCCCAAGTTATAGGCCTTTATAAGATCGGTACTGTTGCGATAAAACTTGAAAATAAAAGTATTGATATTTGGCCGCCCGGCAAAATATTTTTCATTAGCTCGAAGCCTTACCTCGGTAATGACACCATTCATATCGGTCTTGTGGGAGACAATCTCATAGGGACCGGAGCCTACAGGGCGGAGGCCATAGCTTGAGAGCTTCAAGTTAGCGGCCGGGATGTCATGGAAAAGATGCTTGGGAATGATGCGGAGATTATTTAAGTGGTCAGTTTCAAAAAAGGCATAGGGGCTCTGAAGGACGAATTTTACTTCCAATTCACTGACGCGCTCGGCGGCCACTCCCTGGAACTGTGCGTAGAGAGGCGATCTCGCCTCCGGATTCTGAATTAATTCAAGAGTAAAGACAACATCATCAGCGGTGAGCTTAAGGCCGTCGTGCCAGAGAATATTTTCCTTGAGCCGGATATTCCAGACTTTGCCGTCATCAGATTTTTTGATACTCTCGGCTGCCTGGGCAACACTCGTAAATACGAGGCGAGAAATGTCGCGGTCCGCCTCCGTGGTTGGGAAAATGGGGTTCACGAAGGCGGGTTGGCCGATTACTCCTTCCCGGAACTTACCGCCCCCGGCGGCAACAGTTTCGGTTTTGGCCTGCACATAGAGCGTGCTGTAAGTAATGGCAGAGATAAGGAGAATAACGGATGCTCCCAGAAAGATAAACTGCTCTCGTCTGGAAAGGGCGCGGACGAGCGCAAAAATCTTAGACCTGGCTATAAATTCTTTCAAATTTAGTAGAGGAGATTGAGGATTGAAAGAAGGGTGAAGAGAATGGCCGTTGCGATGGTAGCAATAAAAAGGATTCTTTCGACGCCCCGGCGCCGCTGGTAGAATTCTCCGCCTCCTCCGCCGAAAAGCCCTCCGGCGCCGGAGGTTCGCTCCTGGAGCAGGATTAAAATAATAACTATGAAAGCCGTGGCTAATTGTCCGATGGTGATGAGTGACATGTGCCTAATCTATCGAATTTTGCATAAATTTTTCAATCTACCTTTTAGAGGTAGCGGCGAATATGGTACTGGTGATGCTTACGATAAGAGTAGTAAGGAATAAAGGCAGGAACCCGACAATCGCGACAGTGGGTAAGATAAGGTCAAGAATGAAAAGCGTCAAGGCATTAACGAGGATGCTGGCTAAGCCGAGAGTTAAAATTATGAGCGGGGTAAAGGCAATCCTAATTAAGGGACGGATGAAGAGATGAATAAGAGAGAGGGTAGCAACCACCAGAGCGAAGGATTCAAGCTTTAAGGGAATGCTCACGCCGTCGACGAGGAGGGTGGTAAGGTAGAGTGCTGTGGCGTTTGCCACGAAGAGAAGCGCAAATTTTTGAATGATTTTCATTCCAATAAGTTTAACAAATTTATCCCTGTCATCTCTTTCGGTTTAGGCAGATTCATCAACTTCAAAATAGTAGGAGC
>JACOZJ010000001.1 GCA_016181405.1 Candidatus Wildermuthbacteria bacterium | reverse complement strand
CCTTCCGGATCGGTTGCCCAGTTGCGCCAGCGAAGCTCCCCGGGCAGGGGCGAGCGGTATTTGGGATTTATAAGCTCGCGCTCGCGCTCCTGGTCGTCAAAAATCTTGAGGAAAAGCATCCAGACAAGCTGGGAGAGCCGCTGGGCGTCGCCGTCCACGCCCGCGTCTTTGCGCATGATGTCCTGGATGTTTTTGATGACTGATTGGATGTTGGACATTTACCCCGTTAGATAATTAAATAATTTTTTAATCTTGCTTTAATATATCGTTTGCCCCAAGAAGTTTTGAGATACTTTTCCCGATATGTCGCATCCTGCTGGTTTAAACACGCTTCATAATAAACTAATTTCAAGGGTAAACGATCTTTTGTAGATGTGACTTTTCCTAGATTATGTAATTTTAACCGCTCTTTCAGATTTTCAGTGTAGCCAGTATATAACTGTTTATCTTTTTCGCTCTGTAATATATATGTGTAATACATAATTATAAATATCTAACGGGGTGAATTTATTTAAGCAACTGCGTTACTAGCGCCACCATTTGCTCTTTTTTCTTGGGATCGCTTTCGGCAATAAGAAGCGTCAGTGCCGTTAAGGTCGGCGGACTGATATTGCGGAATTTCTTTGCTTTCGCTTTTCGCAAGAACCAAATAAACGCAAACGCCCCGCTGCGTTTGTTGCCATCCGTGAATGGATGATTTTTCACCATAAAATACAGCAAGTGCGCCGCCCGTTCTTCCACGCTTTCATATACCGGTTTGCCGCCAAATGATTGCATAACATTTCCCACGATGCCCTCAATGCTTCCTTTCGCGCGTTCTTGCGCGAACATCTCCGTGGCGTCGCCTTTTCGCGTGAGTTCGTTGCGCAGGTTTGCAATGGCCCCCGTCAGTTCTTCGCCGGAAAGCGCGATGGATTTTTTCGTTGTGCCGATTGCCGTGAGCGCGTCTTTGTCATACGCGTCAAGCGAAACCCACGTGCTGGCAAATTCTTTGATAAGTTCCAGGACTGTTTTTGGGTCCAACGTGATATGTTCGGGGAGCAACGCCTGAATGTCGGAAACGGACTTCATAAATGCCCCGTAGTTCTTGGCAATCTGCTTGCGATTGATGGTGTAGCCCTTCGTAATATGTTCGCGGAGGGTTTTGGTCGCCCATTGGCGAAAAAGCGTGGCTGTTTTCGAGTTGACTCGATAACCGACCGAAAGAATGGCGTCCAGATTGTAATATTCAATATCACGCACAACCTGACGGTCGCCCTCCATTTGAACTGTTGCATTTTTTGCAACAGTTGCTTCCCTGCTCAATTCTTTCTCTTTATAAATATTGGACAAATGACGAGAAATAACCGATTTATCACGACCAAAAACAGTCGCAATCTGATCAAGTGTTGCCCATACGCTTTCATGCTCAAAATCACCGCGCAGTTCAATCGCGCCGCTGGGCGCCTGGTAAATCACTATATGCCTGCCTGCCGAAGCCTCGGCGTAGGCAGGTTTATTTTCTTTTTTCTTTTTCATATCTATTTAAGAGTATAACGCTAATTGCAATTCTCTCACTGCACCTAAATATTTTTCACGGCCGCCGAAAAAGTCGACAATTTCGCTTGGCGTTCCGAATTCATCAAGAGGCGGGACTTTTAAGTCGCCGATGTCGTCAATGGCAAGAATTCCCTGATCGGCGTATTTAGCGAGGAGCGCCTCAATAACTTCGCGCGCCTTGCCTTCGTATTTAGCAAAGTAATCTTTTTTGCGCGCCTTTTCCGCCCGCTCGCTGCGCGTGAGCGGCTTTTTGCCCCAAGCCACATGGCAGACAAGGTCAAAGGTGTCCAAGTCCCGGCCGACTTCGGCGGAAAGCTCGGCAAAAAATACGCCGCGATCTTCAAGCTCTTTGAGGATTGCTTCTTTTTGTTCGGTCTTAGTCCAGGCGGTTAAAAAGTCGTTGAGCGATGTGTAGCTTTGCAGAATGTTTCGCTTGGTGTAGTCCTTGAGCGATTCGGTGATAAGTTTGCCGCGCTCGTCCATATACTGCACGCGCTCGTTGATTATCTTTACTTCCACGCCCAAGGGGTAATATTTTTTCGGCTCGTCGCGGACGATGCCGACGCCGGTTCCCGGCGGGCCGTATTCAATAATGGGTTTCTCCTCGGGGCCGATTTCTGTTCCTCTGTCTTTTTCTTCGGGTGGCACAATTGGTTCTTTTTCTTTGGCTTTGTAAATGACCACAGGATCGCCGTCAAATTTCGGGTCGGCAAAGAGCTCGGTCGCGCCGCGAAAATCCATAATGGTAAAAAACATCTTGCCGTAATCCTCGCGCACGCGCGTGCCGCGGCCGATAATCTGCTTGAATTCAATTATTGAGTTGATATTCTGGTCAATGACAATCAGCTTGACGGTCTGGGTATCCACGCCCGTGGTGAGAAGTTTTGAGGTAGTGGCAATAACCGGATACGGACTTTCGGGGTCAATGAATTTATCCAATTCTTTTACGCCATGCTCGTCGTTACCTGTGATGCGGACGACATAATTCGGGTGTTCTCTCACAAGATCGGCATTAGCGTTAACCAATTCTCGGCGCATGCGGTCGGCATGCTCGGTATCCACGCAAAATACGATGGTTTTTTGCATCCGGTCAGTGGCTTTGAGGTATTCAGTAATCTTTTGCGACACAACTTTGGAGCGTTCTTCCAGTACAAGCTTGCGGTCAAAATCGCTCTGGCCGAAAATCTGGTCGGGCAGAGGATTGCCGTATTTATCAATCTCGCCGGCCATGGGACGATATCCTTCCGCATCTCTATCCAGAGTAACGCGAACGACTTTGTAAGGCGCAAGAAAGCCGTCTTCAATGCCCTGTCGCAATGAATAGGTATATACTGGATCGCCGAAATAGGTTTGGGTTGAAATATCGGCAGTTTCTTTGGGTGTGGCGGTTAAGCCAATTTGGGTCGCGCCTTTGTAGTAATCAAGAATTTCTCGCCAAGAAGCATCTTCGCGAGCCGCTCCGCGATGACACTCGTCAACAATAACCAAATCAAAAAAGTCCGGCGAAAACTGTTTGAAAATGTTTTTTTCTTCTTCCATTCCGGTTAGCCCCTGATACAAACCAAGATACACTTCGTATGACTTATCAACTTGGCGATGCTGAATTTTAGTCATCTTGTCGCC
>JACOZJ010000006.1 GCA_016181405.1 Candidatus Wildermuthbacteria bacterium | reverse complement strand
CAACTCCGCACCGGGCACCGTAAAAATTTTAATAAAGTTTTGGTTTTTTACGCGATACCAAGGCGCTTCATCGTCCTTGCCGAAGTGACGCCGAATAACAGTTAAACGATTATTTACCCGACCGCCCGAATCAATCTCTGACTTTAATTTAATGACCTGATTGATTCTGGCGTCAGTTTTCCCGCCGGCCACATTGATATTTACCACCGCTAGATAATCCCCGCTGCCGCTCTCCGGTGGGCTCGCGACCTCCCCGCCCCAGTTAATTTTCCTTACGAAATCTTCCACTTTAGGGTCTTCAAAATAAAATTGGATGTCTTTATTTGCGACTCTTTCAAAAAGAACCAAAGCTAAAGCATTTTTATCCGACCCGTCCAGTCCATTAAGGCGCTCCACCAAAATTGGGGTTAAGGAACTAAGAACTCTCTTTGGATTCTCGCCCGGCTTTTTGTCTTTGCCCTCCTCCACTTCCTTCTGGATTTCCTCCAGGAAATTATCTTTAGTTAGAGTTAAATTATACTCCGGCAGCTTAATCGGCCCTGTGAGCGCGAGAATGTCTTCAATTACTCTCACATTCAGAGCCACTACCCCGTCAAAGTGGATATTTTCTTTGGCATAGATATCGGATGCCTCAATGAGCTCCATCGTCTTCCGGGCAGAAGTTGGAAAGTCAAAAAACCAAGCGGCATCTCTCGCTTCCCAATCAACGGTTACGCTCTGAAGTTGCCTCGGCGGCACAATCCTTTTCGCTAAGAAGCGGTCAGGATAATAAATATCGTTAACCTTGATGTCTCCAACATTACCGCGTGTGAGAGCTACCTCTCCGTAGCTGCCGGCAAATCCTCCAATCGGCCTCATCTCCGAAGGATTCAAAAAAAGCACCAGCAAACGTTGTTCCTCCGGTTTATCTAAAAAGGTCACCAGCGCATCCAGTCCTTCACTTGCGGTCTTCAGAGTGGACTTAGAAATTATGCCGACACCTAGGGCGTCCAATCTCGCCACATTTCCCTGCAGGTCCTTAAGAAGAGCAATTAACTCTTCTCCTCTGCCATTGAAAGCGAAGCCCAGCCCGTCGGCTTTGAGTTTGCTAATATCCGAGCTCGTACTTATAAGGGTGCCGATTAAATCTCTTAGGCGTCCGAATGACGCTTGGCCGGACTCGTCTTCAAAAAGCGCCTGGAGGCTTATGACGGAGATCATCAAAATAAGCACGGCAAGACCGAGAATAAAGAGTGGCCTCATTAATCTCTTAGGAAGGCGGATTTTCCTCTTAGACTTTTTTGGCGGCTTCTTCCTCTCGGGCGGCGGAGCGTCTGCGGCCTCCTTTCGAATGGGCCGGATATCACGCAGGATCGGGTCGATATTCATACAGCTGTGGGGTCAAACAAAAAAATGGCGGCCGTTTTTGCAAGAATTTTCAAATCCATCACCGGGGAGATATTTTCAGCATAAAACTTATCCAGCTTAAGTTCCTCTAAAAAGGGCAAGCTGGATGCTCCATTAACCTGTGAGAGCCCCGTCACTCCCGATCGGACAAGAAGCAGTTTTTTATATTCTTCCGGATAGTGGACTACCTCTTCCGGCTCGTGGGGTCTGGGGCCGACAAGCGCCAGCTCGCCCCTCAAAACATTTATTAATTGCGGCACCTCATCCAGGCGAAAACGCCGCAGCACTCTTCCCACGGAGGTCACCCGGGGATCGTGCTTCATCTTAAAAAAATAGCCATCTCTTTCATTCATTTCCATTAAGTTTGCCTTCATTCCATGGGCGCCCTCTACCATAGAGCGGAATTTATAGGCCCCGATTACTTTCCCCCTGCTTACCCTTTCCAGTTTTACAAGAACAGGTCCCCGGCTATCAAACTTAATTGCAGCGGCAATAAACGGCATGAAGGGAACAATTACTAAAAGGCCGATAATGGCTCCCATAACATCTACTGATCTTTTCCAAATCGGATAATGTTCACCGGGCAGTGAAAACTCGACTTGCCCGCTTTTAGCGGGCTTAACCGTTAATCCAGTCGAGTTTCTACTGCCCGGCATGGCACTCAAATTATACCCCGCACCTTTTATCCCCAAAAGCTAGAAGGTGCGGGGTTATATAATAAGAATAGTGAAAGTCGCGCTAGTCCACGATTACCTGAATCAATTTGGCGGTGCGGAAAGGGTCCTCCTGGCCCTAGCCCGCATGTTCCCTCAAGCGCCAATCTATACCCTCTTCTATGAACCGGGTATTTTTGGCGACCTTCTTAAAGGACGGGAAATAAAAACGAGTTTCCTCAATCATCCTTTTATCCGAAAACGACACCGCATGTTCATTCCTCTCTTTGCAAAGGCAGCGGAAAATATTGATTTAGGTGACAAATATGACCTCATTATCTCTGACTCGGCTGGCTGGGCCAAGGGAATAAGGTACACTGGCGGCAAGCACATTGCCTACGTCCACACTCCCCTCCGTTACGCCTGGGAGCCGGGAGAGTGGCTGGGCACTCTCTTTCCCAAGCCCCTCATCAAATTGGCTTCGCCCATCATCAATTATCTTCGCCGCTGGGATAAGATTGCCAGTCAAAGACCAGACCTGATTCTCGCGAACTCCGCCTACACCGCAAGGAAGATTAAGAATTTTTATGGGCGGGGGGCGGCCGTGCTTCATCCCCCGGTCTGGAACGAGATGTTCTACCCCGACTTAAATCCTGGAAAAGAAAATTATTTTGTGGCCTTTGGCAGGTTAATTCATTACAAAAGATTTGATCTTGTAGTAAAAGCTTTCAATAAATTAGATCTGCCAATTAAGATTATCGGCTCCGGTCCCGAAGAAGAGAAACTAAAGAAACTCGTGCGCTCGGAAAAAATCGAAATGATTCCTGAAATTAAAGATGAGAATCTCTTAAGAAGAATCATTAGCGATTCTCAAGCTCTCATTTTCCCTCAAGTGGAAGATTTCGGTTTAAGCGCGGCTGAATCTCTGGCTTGCGGTACGGCCGTCATTGCCTACCGAGCCGGGGGCGCCCTGGAGATAGTGCAAGACGGGATAAATGGCGCTTTTTTCGATGAGCAAACGGAGGAGAGCTTAACCCACGCAGTTCAACGCTTCCAAAAAATGGACCTTTGGCAGAGAACGATAACGCAGTCCGCCCAGAAATTCTCCGAAGAAAACTTCAAAACCCAATTCTCTGCCGCAATCAGCCTATTATAACCAGTATGAGTATGTATGAGTAAATCAGCGATCGCTGATTTACTCATACTGGTGTTTATCTCTTTGAATTGTTGAGGAAAGCGTTCAAAAGCCAAGAGCTGGATTGGACTTTGCCGCCGCGGCCAAGGTTATAGACCATCTTACAGCCAATAACTTTGCAAACTGCCTTCTCTGGTGTATTTTTGGTGGTTCTGTCTCCGCCATTGGCAAAAATATCGGGCTTCAGTTTTTTCAATTCCTTGACCACGCTCAT
>JACOZJ010000002.1 GCA_016181405.1 Candidatus Wildermuthbacteria bacterium | reverse complement strand
GAATTCAAAATGCCTTGGCGGGACTTGGCGAAAATACCAGTCCGAACCCGCGCCTTTGGCGCGGGCGAGGTCAATCTTTCTTCAAATTCGGAATTGTGGACCTAGGGAGAATCGAACTCCCGCCTCGGCAATGCGAATGCCGCGTAATACCACTTTACTATAGGCCCGTCATTCGTCTCCTCCAGCTGGCGAATCCTCGCTCATCCTCTCTGTCGGGGTGCGGAGAATTGAACTCCGTCTTCACGCACCCGAAGCGTGCGTACTGCCGGTATACTACACCCCGTTCCCCTTCTTTTGAAAATTACTGTTATTTCACGAAATATTTTTGTTTAACGCTTTCATCTGCCGCAGCTTCCACGCGCTCCATTTCTTCTTTTGCTTTTTTCGCAAAGTTCTGCAGTTCGTCATCTGGAAGTTTATGCAGTTCCTTGAGACGGCTTTCCAAATACGCCTTATCGTTTTTCTTAGGATCATCCAACACTTCGCCAAAAAGAATGTGAAGAAACCATCCGACCCTTGGACCCGGAGATACACCAAGCAATTTCAGAATATCGTCGCCCTTGATGGTAAGCATCGTTACCGAAAGGGGATCTCGGGAAACCCTTTCTATCATATACTGCCAATGCCTAAGCTTATAGGGCTGTGCCTTAGGAACACCCGAGCCAATGCGATCTGCCATACGCAGTTGGAGCAAGTTTTCGATATTCTCTGCGCCTATCTTTCGAACCAAACGGCGTACCGAAGATTCGGTCACCTCATCCACATTGTAGTAAAACATATGATAGCGGATGAGTTTGGTAATTTTCTCAATATCTTTGCCCGAGAACTTCAGGCGCGTGAGAATCTGTCTTGCCATACTGGCACCCACGACTTCATGATTGTAAAAAGTGGAGTCTGACCCCTCTCCCTCTTTAACCCGGGGTTTCGCCACATCATGCAAAAGCGCGGCTACACGCACGGCAAAATTCCATTCTTGCTTGGCGGCGTACTCGAGCGAGAACAAATTATGTTCCCAAACCGTATATTTGTGGTGCTTGTTTTGCTGCACTCCATAGCCCTCCTCGAGTTCTGGCATACTATACTGTAAAAGCTTGAGTTCGTAAAGCAACTCGATGCCTTCCCGCGCGCGAGCTGCTATAATGATTTTCACCAACTCATCCCGCACGCGCTCTTTT
This sequence comes from Candidatus Wildermuthbacteria bacterium, assembly GCA_016181405.1. Taxonomy (GTDB): domain Bacteria; phylum Patescibacteriota; class Minisyncoccia; order Minisyncoccales; family UBA10102; genus O2-01-FULL-48-27b. Next base: position 238,334 of record JACOZJ010000002.1, on the reverse strand, counting down.
GAAATTTCTTTGAGAAGAACCGATTTCTCCTGAATGGCTTTCCTGGTTTTCTCTTCGATTGTAAAATTCAGAACCGTGGCGAGCCGAGCAGCGCGCATCATACGCAGCGCGTCTTCAGCAAAACGCTCTTCGGGATTTCCCACTGCACGAATAATCCTTCCGCTCAAATCGGCCTGTCCCTCAAACGGATCTATAATCTCCTGACTGGAGGGTTTACCCTGAGCGAGCGGAGCGAGTCGAAGGGCGATCGCGTTTACGGTGAAATCGCGACGTGACAAATCTTCAACGATTGTTTTTGCGTACTTCACCTCTTCTGGCCGTCTTCGATCCGTATATTTGTGGTCAGAACGGTACGTGGTAACCTCAATTCCCTTGAGCTTAGGGTTTTCGCTGGAAGTAAGAACCGTTACAGTGAAAAACTTGTTTTCATAAAAGTTTTCGGGAAAGATCTTCTGGATTTCTTCGGGCTTAGCGCTTGTGGTTACATCCCAATCTTCAGGCTCTCTGCCTAACAGCAAATCGCGCACGCACCCGCCCACCACATACGCTTCAAACCCAGCTTTTTCGAGCTTGCCCACAACCTCTAAAACCTCCCGTGGAATTCCTGAAACCATAGCATTAATCTATCTTAAATCCTTGAATTTTTCAATTTTTGTGGTAGGATTTATTTGCACAGATTGCGCTTGTAGCTCAATTGGATAGAGCGCCACGCTTCGGACGTGGAGGTTCCGGGTTCGAATCCTGGCAGGCGCACATGCTAGTCAATGTATAATCCCGGGGCGTTTCTTACTTAACGGAAAATTGCAAATTTTCCTAAAACGCCCGCACGAGTCAATACTTTGACTCGTGCCCCTGTAGCTTAGTGGTAAAGCTGCGGACTCTTAATCCGTTCACGAGGGTTCGATTCCTTCCAGGGGCACATTGCAACCTATTACTTGCATATTTAGGGTTTTTGAGGTATACTCAAGACATATGCTGACCACAAAAGAAAAAGGAAAGATTATAGAAGAAGTTAAGACGCACAAGGACGATACTGGCTCGCCCGAAGTCCAAGTTGCCCTCCTTTCTGAAGAAATCGCTAAACTTCTCTTGCACTTGAAGAAACATGTTAAAGACTTCCATTCCAAGCGCGGATTGCTGCGCATGGTGGCAAAACGCCGCACCCTCTTGAGCTACCTCAAACAAGAGAACGAAAAACGATATAGAAACTTACTCAAGAAGATCGGCCTCAAGAGCAAAGCATAGTCTTTTCTATGAGTTTGAAGAATAAAGATCAAAGGGTTACCGTATTCATCGACGTTCAAAATCTCTACTACTCTGCCAAGAATCTCCATCAAGCCCGCGTAAATTTTCGCGAGATCGTAAAAACAGCAGTCTCGGGTAGAAAACTTATTCGGGCATTTGCCTATGTGGTACGCACGAAGACTGGTGAGGAAAAACCGTTCTTTGACGCGCTCACCAATCTTGGGATCGAAACAAGAGTAAAAGACCTCCAGGAGTATTACGGCGGACTCAAAAAAGCAGATTGGGATGTGGGCATTGCCGTAGATGCGATCAAAACTTCAGACTCAGTTGATGCCGTAGTACTCGTATCAGGAGACGGCGATTACGTGCCCCTCGTAGACTATCTAAAAAATCATGGAAAAAGAGTTGAGGTAATGGCGTTCGGCAAATCCACCTCATCGCGGCTTAGAGAGGCTGCAGACGACTTCACTGACCTTGAGGCAGAAGACGGGAAATACCTTCTAAAAAAATCCCGTTGGCCCCTTAGAATGCCGAGATGAATCCCGTACGAAATCCCCACAGGATAGGGGTATTTCTTTCGGGTAAACAGATGCGATTCACAAAATAAATTTCGTACGGGATGAAAAACTTTACATGCAAACTTGCAGATAGGAGCGTAAGCTTTGAACTGACAAATTGGGCCGAACAGGCAAACGGAAATGTGCTCGTGAGAATAGGGGAAACCGTTACACTTGTAACTGCCGTAATGGCACGCGAAGAACTCTCCAACCAAGGGTTTTTCCCGCTTACAGTGGACTATGAGGAAAAGTTCTACGCGGCGGGAAAGATTTTGGGATCACGATTCATACGCAGAGAGGGAAGGCCTTCAGACGAAGCCATTATCACGGCTCGCCTTATAGACCGCGCCATTCGGCCTCTCTTTCCCAAAAACTTTCTCCGCGAAGTGCAGATAATTTGCACCTGTCTTTCGTGGGACACGCAAAACGATCCCGACATGTCGGGACTGCTCGGCGCTTCCCTGGCGCTTTCGCTTTCCGACATTCCATGGAAGGGGCCGCTTGCGGCAGTAAGAATAGGGAGGGTACAGGGAAACTTTGTCCTCAACCCCACCTACCAAGAACGTTTAGAAAGCGATCTTGATTTTGTGCTTGCCGGCGTAAAACGGGGAGAAGAATTTTTGTTCAATATGATTGAGGCAGAGAGCGATGAGGCTACAGAAGAAGTTTACGAACAAGCTCTTGCGTTCGCTAAACCCTTCCTTGTTCAGCTTGTTGAATTCCAAGAACAGATTATTGCGGAGGAAGGCAGGCAGAAAAGTTTCCCTGAAGAGCAACCTGCGGCTTTTGCAGAGTTAGAGAAAGAATTCAGAATTTGGTTGGAGCCAAAACTTGAACAGGCCCTCTTCCAGGGCGATAAACGAGCGAGGATGGCACAGGTTGAAGCGGTCAAAAAAGAATTTGAGGCTCTGGTGCGGGAAAAACACGAAGACGCAAATACGCAAAAGCGCGCCGGCTTTTTCTTTGAAGAAGAAACCGACCGTATCGTCCATAAGGGGGCTCTGGAAAGAAACCAGCGCGTGGATGACCGAGGATTAAATGAGCTCCGCCCTCTTGCAGGGTCAGCCGGCCTTCTCCCCAGAACTCACGGTTCCGGGATGTTCGAACGAGGCCAAACGCGCACCCTCTCTATACTAACCTTGGGTGCTCCCGGCGACCAACGGCTTATGGAAGGCATGGAATTCATTGGGAAAAAGCGCTTCATGCATCACTACAACTTTCCTCCGTACGCTCCGGGAGAAACAAAGCCCTTGCGCGGTCCAGGAAGAAGAGAAATCGGTCACGGGATATTGGCGGAAAAATCACTCCTCCCCGTGATACCCACGAGCGATGAATTTCCCTATACCATACGCATCGTAACCGAAGTGGTTTCTTCAAACGGCTCCACATCCATGGCGTCAGTCTGTTCTTCTACCTTGGCTTTATTAGATGCCGGCGTACCCATTAAGCGGCCGGTTGCGGGTATTTCCATGGGACTCATGATGGATGAAAAAGGCAGCTACAAACTCTTAACCGATATTCAGGGTCCGGAAGATAAACATGGCGACATGGACTTTAAGGTTGCCGGCACCAAACAGGGGATTTGCGCCATTCAGCTGGACGTCAAAGTAAACGGTATTTCCGAAAGCATATTCAAAGAAGCACTGGCAGGCGCGAAAAAAGCGCGCGTTCACATTTTAGATGAGATAATTGCGAAAGTTTTACCTGAGACTCGGGCGCAGCTTTCCCAATGGGCGCCCAAAATTTCCACATTTTATATTAATCCCGAAAAAATCGGCTTGCTTATCGGTCCTGGCGGGAAAACCATCAACCGAATTTCCGACGAATACAACGTACAGATTGATATTGAAGAAACCGGACAGGTGTTTATAACCAGCGAAGACGTAACGCAGCTCAACAAGGCAGTAGAGTTCGTGCGGAATCTTACAAAAGAGGTGCAGGTTGGCGAGATTTTCCAGGGGAAAGTAAAACGCATTATGGAGTTTGGCGCTTTTGTTGAAATTCCAGGCGGCCAAGAAGGCCTTGTACATATTTCACAACTCGCTCCCCACCGTGTGAACAAAGTGCAAGATGTAGTAAAGCTTGGAGAAACAATTCCTGTGAAAGTTATTGAGATAGACGAACTCGGGAGAATTAATCTCTCACTCAAAGACGCTCAAAACGTCACCAAGTAAGTTTTCCACAGGATGAAGCTCTTGCGAGGCTAGCAAATATTTTCAAGAAGTGAGAATATAGAGGAATGGATGAACCTCGTAAACAACCTGCCTCGCCGCTAGACGGACCTATTCCACCAAACTCACCCCACATCGAAGCTGGCCGAGGAGGAACTCCTCCCCCCAATATTCCCTCTGAACCTGTTTCGTCTTCCATCGGCCGAGACGAGCCTGCCTCACCCATAAGCAGGCCTAATCCAATCAACGAATCTGCACAGCCATTACGCATACCTCCTCAGCCCGTCCAGCCGCCCACTCCTCTGAATCGAGGCGAAAGTCTGGATAGACCCCCGCAGCCTCCTGTTTCCCCGCAGGCGGAACGGGCTGGCGGACCTCCGCAGCAAGAAAACAATGAGTCTCCCCCATCGGCAGACAGACCGGTAGGTAGGCAGCAATCTCAACCTTTCCGTCCAGAGCAGAAACGCGTGTATCTGGAGCGCGGGGAAGTCCGCGGCATGGAGAAAGATATAGCTCGGGTCAGAGAAGAAGAGGCAAAACTAGAACAGCAGCGCATTTCAGCGCTCAAAACAAACAAAGAAACAGAAAAGGAGCAAGAAGCAATCCGGAAAATCCGAACTGCCGCTCTCACAACTAGACAACAAGAAGAAGCACAAAGGAAAAAAGAGTTTGAAAATATTCGCGACTCTATTCTCCCTCCCGGCGAAGAACAGCGTATTCGTAACCTTCCCTCGCCTCCTTCTTCAGGAAAGAAAGTATTTATACGCCTGCTCGTCGTGATTTTCTTTGCGTTCGTTGCTCTAAACGTAGTATTTTTCGCTTCCTGGTTTTTCTTTTTCCGCGGCCCGGCAGATTCTTTCCAATTTCCTGAAATCCCATTCATTTCTCAATTCCTTCGCCAGGAGCCGACACCTCCTCCTGCTCCTCCTACCTCTACTCCCACAGCATCACCCGAACCCACACTTTCTACGCCAACACCGGAGCCTGAACCCTCGCCCCAAACCCCTGCGAATCAAATACAAGATGCAATTAACCCTGCACATACTGCAACTCTGCAATTTACTGAAGGTAGTGACCTCGCGGCTCTTCTTGCACAATTTTTGCAGACAGAACAGCAACCCGCATTTACCCAAATCCTTTTCCGTCAACGAGAAAGCAACGAACTTGTAACCACTAGCAAGACATTCTTCAACCTGTTCGGCGTTACCCCGCCAGAAAACGTTGCCTCTCACTTTTCTGCAAACACATTCTTCTTCCTTTATTCGTATGAGCGGGGGAATCGTTTTGGGATGATTATGGAAACTTCCTCACCGCAAGAAGCCCAAACGGCACTTGCGCAATGGGAAAACCGAATGGAACAAGATTTGGCTCCTGTCATGTCTTTCTGGGACGCCAAGGGTCCAGCATACACAACCTTGTGGCGCACAAGAGCCCGGCATGGAGTAGACATCCGCTTCCAGACCTTTTCTCTCCAGGATCACGGAATCGTATATGCTCTTGTGGACAAGTACGTCATCTTTGCGTCCTCGTTTGAAGCGACAGCAGCTGCCATCGAAGCGCTCCAAACCATTTCTCCGAGTACATTCGAATCAAGAACGCTCGCGGCTCTCCAAGATTCTGATCTTCTCAATCCTTCCCCTCCTCTTTCTCTCGAACAGGCTTTGGGACAAATCTTCATGATAGGATTCCCAGACGCAACCTTGACCCGGGAACTTGAAGATACCATGAGACGTCTCCAGCCAGGGGGCGTTCTCCTTTTATCTAAGAATATTCAGAGTATAGAGCAGCTGCAGCAACTCGTTTCCGACCTTCAGCGTCTCTCACTCGAATATTCTTCTCTGCCTCTGTTTATTGCGGTAGACCAAGAGGGCGGCGCTATTTCTCGCATCGCGTTTGGAAAAGAGAAAACTGCCCAGTCCACAATTCAAGACCAGAAACAAGCATATGAGGTGGGACAATTGCGCGCAGAGGAGCTGAAATCCCTTGGAGTCAACGTAAACCTTTCCCCCGTGCTCGACAGCACAGAACCTCACGATTTTCTTTTTGCCCGCACGTTCCAATCAGGCAGGCTTGAAGCAGGCCAACTTGCCAAAGCTCTCCTTCAAGGCCAGAAGGAAGGCGGCATTCTTTCCACCGTGAAACACTTCCCGGGATATGGAACCATTGCTTTTAACCCAGAACTCAAACTCGCTGCTGTACAGGATTTCCCCGATATTTCCCCTTTCGTATTCGCTCTGCCCGCCGAACCGGAATTTCTCTTGCTGTCCAACGTAATCTACGCAAGTTTAGATTCTGAGCGCCCATTTTCGTTTTCTCCAAAGGGGATAGGGCTTATTCGTTCCGACCTCGGTTTTGAAGGGATTATTCTCACTGATGATTTAAACCAGCCATCGCTTCTCGACAATTACAGCCTGGAAACCATAGCTGTATCTCCTTTGAAGGCCGGAGTAAATATGATAATGTTCTCGCAAGACTCCTACGCAAAAGAAGCGCACAAAACTCTATCTCGCCTCGTGGAGCAGGACTCCTCTTTGAAGAAAAACATTGAGGATTCGGCAACAAGAATTTTACAACTTAAAAAGGAGTTTTTCTTCCTCCCCGAACCCCAAACTCCCTTTGAGCACCTAACCCAGAAATAACTATATGCAAAACAACAACAAAATCACCCCGGAAACCCTTGCGGAGTACAAAACGCAACTTCAGAAAAAGAAAGGGCAATTAGAGGCTCAACTTAGTTCGTTTGCCACGAAAGATCCCAATGTAAAGGGTGACTGGGACACTAAATATCCTCGCGTGCCGGAGGGCAATCTGGAGGAAGCCGCAGATGAAGTGGAAGAATATTCCACGAAACTTCATCTGGAATTTAATTTTGAAAATCAGTTAAAAGACGTAAACGATGCGCTTGAGCGCATCGCAAAAGGGGAATATGGCATATGCGAGAACTGCGGCAGCCCTATTGCTCCAGAGCGTCTTGAAATCTCTCCAGAAGCCCGCCTCTGTGGCAAGTGCAAATAGTTTCTCTATTTTAGAAATGGGTTGGTTGCGCCACGAACTTCAAAGTGAAGATGGCAGCCGCGTGGTCCCGAGGGGATCGTATATCCTGAATAGCCAATGTAACCTACAATCTGGCCTCGTCCGACTCTTTCTCCCGAGCTCACGGTTTGCCCTGAAAGATGGCCGTAGAGCGTAACCACGCCGTTGTCGTGCATAATCCGCACATAATTGCCGGCTACGCCGTCGTACCCCACTCTCTGCACAAGTCCGCCAGCCGCCGCATACGCCGGTCCTCCACAAGAACCATTTGCAAAGTCAATTGCGTTAAACGGATGCAATCCCTGCGTAATCTTATAAGAGCGCGGCACTGGCATCATAAAGTACCCTCCTGCCAATTGCGTAAGCCGGCCCGCAGGAAGTTGCGCAGGCTTGATTCCTCCCGGAATAATGAGAAGATCTCCCACGAAAATATCTTTTGCGTCAGTTATTTCGTTAAAGTACAGAATCTCATCTATATCGCCCTTATACCACACAGCAATCTCGCTTAGAGTATCACCCGGCCGCACCAAGTGCAGGGCTCCCGAGGTAGGTAAGATGAGCAACTCCTCTTCCGGAGTGAGCTGGGAAGAGGAGTTTAAATTGTTTGCCCATATAATTGTGTCGGCTGAAATGCCAAAGCGCTCTGCCAAAGAAGCAATTGTATCGCCTTTTTCTACCACATAATGTTGAACCTCCCGGCTGCTTCCTGAATCGGTCGAAGAGTCGCCAATAAGAGCTCCCAGCACACTCGCGCTTAGGTTCTGGGGAGGAGTTATGGCCCTCACGCTCGTTTTGTCGAGCAAAACGAGTTCTGGAGCTTCAAATGCTACGACAGAAGCCGGCCGAACTTGTAAGGGAAGCTGCCCGTTTCCTCCCTGAGAAGTCTGTGCCAAAAGCAACATATTTACTTGAACCCCAGGGGTACTCGCTAGCGCTTTTAAGCTTATTCCAGTTACAGCCAACAAAAAAATAGCTCCCAGAGCTACGTACAAAAGAGGTGTTCGTGCTCTACGCTGACTCGAGATTTCGTCGTCCCGTTTCCTCATAGACTGTATCTTTTATAGCTCTTCTCTGCCTCCAGGTCAAGGTTGTTATCCACAAGGCGCCAGACGGCGCCTTGTAGCCAGGCGCAGAATTGTGCCTGGCACACGCACGTAAAAGGCGTACAATAATCCTATGAACCTTACTTCTCTTCGTCTTGTTAAAGAAATACTCTTAAAACACGGCATCCGGCCCAGCAAAGGGTTCGGCCAGAACTTTCTAATTAACCGGGGGACCGTCAAGAAACTTGTGGCCACCTCTGCTATCCAGTCCAACGACACCATTTTAGAAATTGGGCCCGGAATTGGCACTTTAACCCAAGAGCTCGCTCTGGCGGCAAGAAAAGTTATCGCTGTTGAAAAAGACAAAAAAATGGTAGAGATACTCAGAGAAACTCTCTCTGGATTCAAGAATATAGAGATAATCCACGGGGACGCCCTGAAAGCAAATATTCAAGACTCAAGGCTCAAAACTCAAGGAAATCCCAAGTTTCAAATTCCAAAAGCATACAAAGTCGTTGCCAACCTACCCTACTACATAACCGCGCCGGCTATAAGGAAGTTTCTGGAAAGTGACCAGCAGCCTGAATCGCTAACGCTTATTGTGCAGAAAGAAGTAGCCCAGCGCATTTGCGCAAAACCGCCAAAAATGAGTATTCTTGCTGCATCAGTACAAGTGTACGCAACGCCAGAAATCATTTCCTATATCAAAAAAACGGCATTCTGGCCCAAGCCAAAAGTAGATGCTGCCATTCTGAAAATCACACCTTTCCCCCAGCCTTATTCCATAGATTTCCCCAAGTTTTTCACAGTGGTAAAAGCGGGATTTAAGCAGCCCAGAAAGCAACTTGTGAATAATTTGTCAAAAGAACTTGCCCTCCCCCGCGCAAAAGCAGAACAATGGCTTTTACAAAATACCGTGCAGCCTGCCCGGCGAGCAGAAACTCTCTCAATCCAAGATTGGATAAACCTCACAAACACTCTATAATAAAGCAATGACTCGTTTATCTCTTCTGTTTCTTTTCTTTGCAGTCGGAATTCTTCTTATCGCGGCAATACCATCTTTAGCTGATGCCCAAACGCCCTATGGCCTGGTGCCTTGTGGGGTAGATCGGGATAACCCCGAAACCCCTTGGAACGAAACCAATCCATGCGGGTCTCAACATCTCTTCTTACTCCTGCAAACCCTACTCACCTTCGTGCTCTGGAAGCTCACACCGCTCATTATTGTTATACTCGTGGTTGCCACAGGAGCCATCTTTTTCTTTCAGTTTGGCGGCCCGGAAGTTCTCGCCAAAGTACGAAGCATCTGGGCAGCGGTAATCAAGGGAGTACTCATTCTACTTTTCTCCTGGCTGTTTCTCAATTTTCTCCTGGGCATTTTTGAATTTAACATAAGCATTTTTGGCCGCTGGTACGAATTTTAAGGATAACATCTTATGCGGCGCCTAAGGCACAAACCTTTGTTTTCAATTTGACAATTTCAGAAAACTCTGGCAGAATCACGATAGTTCCCAGAACCTACATTTGCGTTGCGCCCACTCTCTGAATGCGGAATTAAAGGAAGGGGGTCTCCGATGCTACAGAACAAAACGACTCGAAATGCCTTCTTGGTAGGCGGAGTTACCGTCTTGGCAATCGTGGTTGCAACCGTACTGGTGACTATCGCAATCATCAAGCCCGGCGCACCCCCGGCTTCGCTTCCTTCCACCCCAAGCCAAGGGCAGACTTCCGGTCAAGTCTCACCGGTGCCAGTGGTAATAGTAACACCCGGGCCCACACCCGTCCCTCAATTTGGCGCAGCGCCTATTCCGGGCAATGAAATTACGCTCGGCATTTACACCAAGCCGGGGAAGCCGGAAGAAATGACAGATGGCGGTCAAATCGCCGCCTCCTTCATCCTTCTCGCCAGCAGCGGCCGTATAGACGAAGCGCTCAAGCTTACTATCTCCTCTGAAACGCTCGTTCGGCAAGCAAAACTGCTTCGAGAACGTTACCCCAACGCATTCAAGAAGGGCGTAGAGATCAGAAGCTTCAGCGCAGCGCGGCGCCCGTACCCCGGGTCCGCCGTATTTTACGACGATGTATACGATCTGGACACCGGAAACGCTGTCCGCCTTGTGGACCGGCGCACGGAAGACGACTCACTAAACGGATTCGGCCTCTCCAAATCAGGGCTTGAACCCTGGCGTATCTACTACCCCGAACCGCCGAAGATCATTCCATTCTCCGGCTACCGTTACGATGAGAGAACCCTTCTCACTTTTAACAGCATACCCACAAACCCCAAGCTGGTGGTGGAAAGAATCGCTGCGATCTACTTCCTAGCGGCAAGTGGAAGAATTGACGAAGCTGTTATATTTGCGCCCGTCGCAGATCGAGAAAAGTGGAGGGCACACTTCGAGACAAAGTCCGGACGACTCCTCTCTCGTGGGGATGCCATCACAATCATGGAGGCCAGACAGGAACCCAAGGAGGCCCTTTACAATATATCCCTTCTACTAAACGCAGCGATTGCACGCGTGTGTGTAGAAGTGGCGGATGGAAACATCACAAAACTCGCTCCCTGTTAGGAGCGAGAGGAGTTGCGCACAGCGCGACTCCTCTTTTCTTTTTGAGGAAACTTTATTAAAAACATTCTTGCTATTTGATTCTGGGCTCTCACTTTCGTTTTCAAACCAAAGACGAGATTTTACTTTGAAAACATTGACAAATTGCAAAAAACAGTAGTAGAATTAAAATAGCTTTAACGCGCCCAGGTTTGGGCGTTCGCACCTACTTTTTGGATACTGACAGACGAAAGGAAGGCCAGAAATGCAGCAAAGAGTTAGCCGATTCCCCACAGGACTTTGGATTGCCATCATCTTGGTGGCGATGGCTGCCACCGCGTTTGGAACCTTGTTCGCAACCGGGGCCTGGAGCATGCCGTCGATCTCGCTTCCCGAGAGGGGGGTTTCCGAAGCAGCCCTCAACAGAGCTGCGCAGACCTTCGCGGCAAAGCCTGCGAACGTACAGAATACGATTCTCGCCAACTGCTTCCGCAAGGCGGGAATACCTTTTGAACAGTGGCCCGTCAGAGGAACTATAACAACCAACGGCGACCAATACGCCTGGATAGCCTGTATCTACGTAGATGCGGGGCTTTATCCGAACTACGCAGCGGCACGGGCTGCTATACGCAAACTGGGCTACTAAAACGAATGCCGCCGGCCAGCAAGAAGGAGGCCAGAAATGACACAGAAATCCCTACAAGCCCCAGTACCTCTACCCCAGCATCAGGAATCCCAGATTCCGGTGTCTCATGGAGAGCCGCGCCGCTTGCCATGGATGGCAATCGCCATAGCGGCGATCCTCATCGCGGCAGTGGCAATTGCACTTGCACTCGGCTTCGTGCTCGGCGCAAAAGGCGCCAACGTACCGCCCGCGAAAGCACCTGAACCAACCCCGATCATTGCACAGAATCCGGCAGCAAACGCAGCCGCACCACTGCCAGTAGTGATCGTAACACCTGGTCCAACACCCATCCCACAATTTGGCGCAGCGCCTATTCCGGGCAATGGCATCACCCTTGGCATTTACACCAAACCAGGAAAGCCCGGGGAGATGACAGACGGCGGCCAAATCGTTGCCTCCTTCATCCTTCTCGCAGCTCGAGGTCGTATCGATGAAGCAATGAAACTCGTAGAAGCAGATGTGGTAGAAACCGCGCGAATCCAACAGGAGCTTGAGCGAATGGCTCCTGAATGGCGCGGTGTCGACGGGCTCGTTTTTGAACAAGGAGCCTTTCACTTCTCACGAGGGAAGCGACTCTCGGTTGAAAGGCTTGCCCACTCTCCAGCGCAGATCGCAGACGCGGAGAGTCTGTGGATTGCGCGCGATATATACACGACAAACAAAAGCAAGCTTCTGCACGATCCCTCCCTTCTTCTTAAGCAGACAGACTCTGTGTGGAGAATCGTCGGAATCCACACAGAGTAGATCGTCACAGCGATCTCTTAGAACAACTCGAGGACCTATCCAAAAATAGGTCCTCTTTCCTTTTTGAGAAAGCTATTATTAACTACTAGAGCGTTACCTGAAAGTATGGACACACAGTGTCGATTTCCGAATTTCCATCTTGCAAGATTCTAATGCTATCAGTTTCGTTCCCCCACCCATCATAATCATCGAGACGACTAATCAATAGCCCCGGAGGAGAAGGATAAAGAGTTTGGTTTCGCGCGTCAAAACAAATTCTCTTCCCAGCATAATTTTCATGCTCATACAAGACCGCAATGAAAGGCCCGTTAATCCAAAGAGATCCTATTTGTCCTTCGATCGTATCTCCTTTGGGAGAAGAATCCATAATGGGGCTATTCTCTACATCAGGAGTGTCGGAGTAAAACCATCTCCATGCTTTTAAGCAGCCGTCATCATCACATCCATAAACCCCGAACCGTGTTTTCATAACCGCATAGTTGAGAGAGATGGGAGGAGAATCGATTGTTTGAGCCAAAGGATAGTCTTTCCCATCGTAGCGACAGGTATCTAACTTTTTCTCATAACAACAGTACATAGTTTTTTTCCCGGCCACAGTCACCTCTGCCTTTTCTCCGTCAGATCCTAAAGCTGCGGTGCAGCTTACGGTGCAGAGACCAACAGGATCATATGCGCCCGGTATCTCAACGCACTGTTCTCCTGACCCGCTTGAACCTGGCTTTCCCTTAGGGAGGGTACCTTCACATTTATAAAACTTATCTTCACCCTTCACATATTCGCAACGATAGGGAGTATTTGATCCGCCAAAAAGCCATCTGCCGTAACTAGTGCGGTCTCCAAGGCTCAAAAAATCCATGTTTATAATGGTGAGCGCTGGATTAATCGTCTGCGCAATCAAAAAAGAGGCCAGCACTAGCAGCAAACCAATGATCGCGTTGCGCACCTTGTCTCTTGCTTCGCTTGCCTGGCTCGGTATAGCTCCGGAAACCAACCACTGCACCCCTCCCCATATCAGCATCACAAAAGCGGCAAGGCCCGCAATGCCCACAATCAAATAATACAAATAGCCGATGATTGCGCCAAGGCTTTGGTTGGTTGCCGGGTTAAACGGCCCAAAGTTGGGATAGCTAAGATTCAGTTTGACTTGCGCAAACGCGAAAACTGGAACAACAATTGCGACAAGGAGTAGGGCAAGAAAAATTTTCTTGAGCATTGTTTTATTATATCCTTGTGGAAAAATTTGTACAACCTAAAAGCATTATACTATAATATCATAATGCATTCTGGTTGTTTTTCAAAAGCGCATGAATATCACACGAGCGAAAGCGGACTCATTCCCTTACTTGTCCTTGTCGGATTGGGCATAGGCTCTGCTGTAGTGCTAGCGCTTATCGGCGGCGTTACCGACTGCTCTCCAACTGATTTTGCGTGCATGGGCATCGCCATTGCCGCAGGCATCGTAAAAGTTGTTGCTACCGTTCTCGCCGAAGCAGCAGAATTTATCTACGGAGGGGTTGCTTCTGTTCTCCAGTGGGTGGTGCGAAATATGCTCTCTATACCTGTTGCGCCGGGCGCACCCGGCATTACGCCGGTAGTTACGGAGGGCTGGGAACTATCCCGTTCTTTTGTGAACGCAATACTTCTTCTCATTCTCGTATTCATCGGCCTTGCCACGATTCTCCGTTTCAGGGAATACGAGATTCAACGCACCCTTCCCCGGCTTATTATCGTAGCCCTTTTGGTGAACTTCAGCGGCATTTTGGTTGGTCTTGTTGTTGATATAGCAAACATTATCGCGAATTTTTTCTTTGGCGCGGTCAGCAAAGTTTCGTGGGCAGTGCCGTGGCCGGGCGCTTCCGGAATAACTGGTTCTGGCCTCGCACAAATTGTCGCAAGCTCCCTCGGCATTCTTCTCTACTATATCATTGCCATATTCATATACTTCGCGTTCATTGCCCTTATGTTTACGCGCACGTTTGTTTTGTGGACGCTGGCAATACTTGCTCCTCTCGCATTCGCTGCATCCATTCTGCCGGCCACAAGAAGCTACTGGAATCGTTGGTTGAGTACCCTTCTGCATTGGGCTTTTATTCCGGTTCCTATTGGGTTTTTTCTCTATCTTGCGGGGTTTACCCTTGTAAACAGCGCGGGCAGCGCATTTGACCCCGCATTCAGCCGCGTGGAATCAAATCCTATTGTTGCGTTTATAAGCCCGTTCCTGGCGCTTTTCCTGTTGTTTGCGGGGCTCACTCTCACCGCGTTCGGCGGCCCGATGCGATCGATTGGCCGATTCGCGAAAAAGGCAGCCACCATTGGCGCTGGTTTTCTTGCCGCGCAGGCAATTATGCGCGCCGCTGAAAGCAAAAAAGTTCGCAGTACTATAGAAAAAGGGGCTGTTTCCGAAAGTCCGCGATGGGGTTATGACAAGACGACTGGGGCGAAAAGCAAGGGCTTTGGATCGGCTGTGGCTCGAGGATTTGGCGGCATAGCCGGGTACGGAAGACGCACGGCGTATGGAGTAGCACAAAATGTTGTCGTTGAAAAAGAGAAAGAAAGAGAAGAAAAAATCCGCCAGAAAGCGCGCGGCAAGGATGCTGTTGGCCTTATGCACGACTTGCGGCAGGCGGGAAGCGAGTCCGACAGAGCAGCTATTCTTTCGGTTGCTGCCGCGGAAGGGAAGCTTCGCACCATGATGAATGCTGACGCAATGGGTGGGAAGGGAAACGTGCTGAAGCCAGATGAAATTATGAAAGCACGCCTCTATGCAGAAGAAAGAGGAAATTCGGATTTGCAAGACGCAATTGACCGAGGTTTTGTGGCGGCAAAAACAGGAAGCGGCAAAAAAGTGCGCTCTGCCAAAAGAGATGATGAGGGCAACCTCATAATAGACCCCACTACTGGCGACATCGACTATGAGGAACGCGAAGAGTTGTGGTCTGATAGATTTGCTGATATCAAAGATCGCGTAAGCCAAAATGCTATTGATCCTAAAGATAGAACATACGGCGGCTACAGTGAAGAAGATGTGGAACGTGGGCTCATCAGTAAAAAAGAATTTGATAATTTGAAGGCGGATGTGCAGGCAGTACGCGCAGGAGGGACAGGCCGCGGCCTTACTGGGAATTATGGAGCAAAAGTGGTGACTGACGCCACAAGCGCAGGAGACATTAAGCAACTTCAGAAAGGATGGTGGAAAGACAAACAACTTATGGAAGCTGCGCATAAATTCTGGAAGGGCAATCAGGTAGATCAAGCCGCAAGAGAGTTTGGCAGAGAATTCATTAATTCGCTGGAGCAAAACAAGAAAAAGGGTGATTGGTATTTTGGTATCGACAAGGAAACTGGCAAACCCAGAAACATAGCTATGGCTCGCTATGAAGTAAGCTCGAGCGCGCAAGGCCTTGGGATAGCCCCGAAAGAAGGCGCGGAAAGTACAGATGACGTAAGCAAACGTAGCAGAATAGCGAATCTGTGGGCAGGACAGTATGGTAAAAAGGCTCCTGTCCCAGGCGCATACCAAGAACTACAAAAAGTTATGGCACTAGAACAAAAGGTTGCGGACCTAGAAAGTTATCCGGTATCTGCGCGTACTCCAACCCAACAAGCAGCTCTGCAAGCCATGCAGGCACAATTTAATCAGATGCTAGGAAACTTAAAGGATAAAATGATGCTTGATCCTGATCCAGAGATACGCGAGCTATGGGAAGAAACCGAGAAAGCCCAATCAAAGCTTAAACCTAAGCCATGAAAAAGAAATGAAAGTTAGCAGAAATAAAAAGCACCCTGAAAATTGAAACGAGGGAGAAGCTACTAAGCACCGAAGTGCTTTTTCGCTTCTCCCTCTTGTCGGGCTGCCGAAGACCTAGGCCTTCGGCTTCCCTCCCTTGTCGTTCCCGTTCCCGGCATCGCCCACGGGGGGCTTAACCCCTTCCCCCGCTTCGGGAGGAAGAGGGATGATGACGTCGACGGACGAATGGAATCCCTCCTCCTTAGCGAGGCGCTCGAGCGCCTCGGGGAAGAAAGGCAGGGACTCCGCGATCCTCTTGATCAACTGCTTATTGTCTCCGGGGAGATGCGGCTCGAGTAGCCACAACTGCACCAAAGACTCGAGAATCCCGATTCTATCGTCGCGATAGTCTATCTCGCCCTTTTGGCGAGCAACCTGGTCCTTGAGACCGCGGATGCGCGTGTCGCGGTCCTCCACGGCCTTCTCCCACTTGGCGAGCCCCTCTCGCCACTCTTGATCCGTAGGCATTTCTGCCTCCTTTCCTCTCCTCAAATCTGAACTGGCTACTACGGCGTAGGCGTGGGTACCGGGACCCCTCCGCCAGCACCACCGGCCGCCGGGCCGCCTGCAGGACGCGCGGGCCCTGTGATGGTTACCACGACATTCCTGTCGCGGTCCATCGTAACCACCCACGTCTGGCCTCGCCGTCCAGCACCTTGGATATTTACGGTGGACCCAGCGACGACGGGGGCCACCGTGAGGGCAACCTGCGTACCCGCAGGATAACCCTGAACTCCAGGAGCGGGGTTAAACGTAACCCCTCCGCCCGGGATCGTCAGTTGCGTCTGCCCCTGCCCAACAACGTTGCCGTTGATGGTCAGAGCATATCCCGGCTGTTGAACAACCGCGCCAACAGCCACTGTCGTACCCTGGGTAGTAGCCGTAGTTGCCACCTTCATGGCGTCTTCGAGCGCTTTGTGTGCCTCCTCCGCCCGTTTGATGCGGGCTTGAGTCACCAATGCTGCCATCTTATCCGCCGCCGACAAGTTGAACTGGGTAATGAGACTATTGGTCCTGGCCTCTATCTTCCGCTCTGATGCGGTGAGATATTGTTGCGAGACGAGAACCTCTATTTGAGCATCCTCATCCACCGGATTCTCCGCCGCCAGCTCTAGACGTCTAGCCTCCATCTCAAGACGTCGGGCTCTCGCCGTTCCTACCTCCTCATCTTCAGCGGCGGCACGCCGCTCAGCCGCCATCCGCTCGAGTGCCGTTTGCGGGGCTACCTGCTCCACAGTATCGGTTGGGACCCCCCTCCTCTTCAAGAAGGGCCTGATCGCCATCACGCCTATCGCGATGGCGATCACCACCAACGCCGTTGCTGCAACGGTCCAAAGCGACACTTGGGTCTCCATGATAACCTCCTATTTTAGTAGTGGGCTCCAGTAGTGTATACTGGAAGTAAGCCCACTTTGCTGGCTATATTATATATCATAAGTTTAAATTTGTCAACCCTATGCCCACACCCCAATACGACCAAGAAGAAATGTGGAAGATATATGAAAAACTGCCTGAAGAGTTAAAGCAGGCGGTATTTTCCGCTGAAAACGCCGACCATACCTTTTCCATCTGCGAAAGGTACGGAATCAACGAATGCCCCAAAGTCGCCTCTCTTATCGGGCTCGTGTTAATGGGCGTAATGCTGCCGCGCAACTTTGAGGCGGCGCTGATGAAAGAAATGGGGCTGGACACCGATACTGCCCAACGGATTACCCAAGAAGTAAACAGATTTATCTTCTATCCGGTAAAGCAGCAGTTGGAACAGCTTCACGCGAAGCCAGGAGAAACGGGGGTTCCACAAGAAGTTGGGGTAGCTACGCCAAGGCATTCAGACGAACTGGCAGCCCGCGAAACTCCGGAAACCGCAAACGGATACATAGTAGAAGAAGAGCCGAGCCAAGCGCAAAAAGAAAAAAGAAAAAAGAAAAAAGAGATTTTCACAGAAGAGCAAAAGGGATCGGATACGTATAGGGAACCGACCGAATAATGGCACAATTTCAAACTCCACAATTTATTGAGCGGGAAGCGAAAATAATCGGTCCGCTTACATTTAAGCGGGCGGCATATGTTGGCGTGCCGCTTATGATCAATTTCGTGCTTTGGTTTGCCATCGCGGCTGACTATTTTATTTTATTTGTCCTGCTAGCTATTCTTTTGGAGGGGGCGGGCATCATGCTCGCTTTTGGCACAGTGGAAGGAAGAACCTTTCCCCAGCTCATTGTGAACGTCCTGTTTTTTATGGCAAAACCAAAAATGTTTGTGTGGGAGCGAGGGAATACCAAATTGCATTTTAAGAAAGAGGAATATGTAAATCCGCGCACCAACGGGGAAGGCCTGCAAAAAGCAGAGCTGGTCCGGAAAAGCCGCGTAGCCGATTTGGCTGTAAAGGTTCAAACTAAGAAATAAATCTGCTACAATGTTGGTATGGCAAGCTCAACGCAAGATTTTTTGGAATTTGAAGAAATTAGAGAGGGAACCATTGTGTTGCAAAACCGCTCCATCCGAGGCCTTCTTTTGGTTTCTTCTGCGAACTTTGCGTTAAAATCCGAAGAAGAGCAGGACGCTATTATCTTTCAATTTCAAAGCTTTTTAAACTCGCTCGATTTTTCTTTGCAGGTAGTTATACAATCGCGAAAATTGAACATTACCGGTTATATCGATCGGCTTAAGGAATTGGAGCAGGGACAAACCAACGAACTTCTTAAAATACAAACAGCGGAATATCGCAAGTTTGTGGAAAGCTTAATTGAGGGCGGCTCCATACTGGCGAAAAACTTTTTTGTGGTAGTGCCGTTCGCGCTTTTGGAAGCGCTCCCCGGTGGAGAACTAAGCCCAAAGCTTTTCAAGACAAAACCAAAAGTAATCGGCAAGCTTACCGACGAGGAGTTTGACCGCATGAAAACCCAGCTTTGGCAGAGAATGGAGTTTGTGGCTTTGGGCCTGCGCAGAATGGGCCTTCATGTGGCACCCTTGAGTTCCGAGGAGTTGGTGGAATTGCTGTGGACTTGGTATCATCCCGAGGAAGCAGAAGTGGGATATTATCCTGAAGTGCCTCCGGAGCTTTTGAAGCAAACCAAGAAAACGGCCGAACTATAAACCGAGCGATTTCATGAAACTATCCTTACCATTTCTTAAAACAGCAAAGCGAGAGGAAATTCCGACCCGGGAACAGATTTTTGAAACCCGGCCTATTACGGAAAAAGATATTATCGCGCCCTCCTCCATTAGCGTAAAACAAGAAAACATTCTGCTTGGGAACAGATTGGTAAAATCGTTTTTCATTTTTTCATATCCCCGCTATTTGAGCACCGCGTGGCTTTCCAGCGCCATTAATCTCGACATTGCCATGGACATTTCTTTGTTCATGCATCCTGTCGACACTGGCTACATTCTAAAAAAACTGCGCAGGAGAGTTACCGAAGTACAGTCTGAAATTATGGACGAAGAGGCAAAAGGCCTCGTCCGCAATCCAGAACTGGAAACCGCGTTTCAGGACATGGAAGCTCTCCGCGATCGGCTCCAGACAGCGCAAGAGCGCATGTTTCGCTTTGCCCTGTATATCACCGTGTACGCAAAAACTGTAGAAGAGTTGCGGGAAATTCAAACGACGCTTCGCTCCATCTTTGAATCGCGCTTAATGTATGTGAAGCCAGCCCTGTACCAGCAGAAAGAAGGCTTTCACTCATGCCTTCCTTATGGGCTTGATCTTCTGCAGGTACATAATTCCATGAACACCGAGCCCTTGTCTTCGGTATTTCCTTTTGTATCGTTTGACTTGAGTTCAAGCGAAGGAATTATGTACGGCATAAACCGCCACAACAATTCTTTGATCTTATTCGACCGCTTTTCTCTGGAGAACGCGAACTCCACCATATTCGCAACGTCGGGATCTGGAAAATCGTACGCCGTCAAACTGGAAATCCTGCGCTATCTAATGTGGGGGGTAGACGTAATTGTTCTTGACCCGGAAAACGAATATAAGACGCTGGCTGAAACCGCGGGCGGCAGTTTTTTTGATATTTCCCTGGGATCAGACAATCATATCAATCCATTCGACCTCCCCCAGCCACGGGAAGACGAACGGACTGACGATATCCTGCGCTCCAACGTAATTAATCTAGTAGGGTTGATGCGCATTGCTTTGGGCGGCCTAACCCCGGAAGAAGACGCCATCATGGACCGTGCTATTACAGAAACGTACGCCGCCAAAGATATTACGCCTACAAGCCACCCTTCCACCTGGAAAGACAAAATCCCCCTCATGGAGGATTTAGAGTCAGTGTTGCGGACTATGGAAGGCACCGATTCTCTGGTGCGGCGCCTGCAAAAATTCACGACCGGCACCTACGCCAACTTTTTTAACCAGCCGAGCAACATCTCGTTGAACCGAAACATTGTTTCTTTCGGCATTCGCGAAATGGAAGACAGCTTACGCCCCATGGCGATTTATATTGTTATGCGCCATATTTGGAATACGGTGCGTTCTGAACTCAAAAAGCGCATCTTTGTTCTGGATGAAGCGTGGTGGATTATGCAGACCGAAGACGGAGCATCGTTCTTGTTTGGCATCGTAAAGCGCGCGCGTAAATACTGGCTGGGCGTAACCACCATTACGCAGGACGTGGATGACTTTATGCGCTCTGAATACGGCAAACCTATTATCACCAACTCATCGCTTCAACTTTTAATGAAGCAGTCGCCGGCATCCATTGAAACGGTGCAAAAAGCATTTGCCCTGACCTCCGAAGAGAAAAACCTTTTGCTTGAAACCGACGTGGGAGAAGGCATCTTTTTCGCGGGGCAAAAACACGTGGCAATTAAAGTGGTGGCTTCCCCAGCGGAGCACGAAATGATTACGACAGCTCCAGAAGAAATTGCGCGTCGGCAGGCGCGCGAGCGCAAGCAAGGAGAGCCCGAATTTGGCGTACGGAAAACCGACGAATCTGCGCAAACCCCCAATAATCAATCCGATAATCTTTAATTATGGCGGATGGAGACGTCGCAGAGCTTGATCGGGAAGAAGAGGAAGTTGAGACGCCGCCGGAATCTGACGCAGGCGTTTCCCCGTTTGACCCTGATTTTCTCATATTTGCTCTTCCGCTCGCATTCATCCTCGATATCATGAGCTATCTCTTTATGGGTTTGGACCTTGGCATTATTGCCGCCGGAGTTAATATTGTTTTGGGCGGCATACTCATTGCTTGGATGGTGCACCGAGGCAAGCGCATAGATGAAGCAAAAGAAATGTACCGGCAAGGAGTTGAAACCGCTCGCATGGGAAGAGCAGGAATTGAGCCTAGACGTCAAATAACCCAACAGAGAATAACGAGTGCCATGGGGAAAACTGCATCTAAGCGCCTCCTAAAGCGTGCGCTCTTTTTCTACGCAGCAGAATCTATCCCGATAGTAAATTTTATTCCTTTCTGGTTGGCAGGAGTTATTTTGATGCTCCGCGAAAAGTAATGACAACTCTCCTCTCTACTCCTTCGCCAATGCTTTCTGAAGTCACGTCGCTTCTTCCAGACAGCGCCATATGAATGACGCGGCGCTCTGAAGCAGGCATCGACGGAAGTTCTTTTGGTTTTTTGAGCAAAGCCACCTCATCTGCCGTAGTTTTGGCCAAATCCCGGAGATAATCTTCTTTGTTCTTTTTGTATTCGTTTACGTCGAGTGCCAAGTAAAAGGGATCTGCGATCTTTTTGCGCAGCATAAGCTTGAGGATGTGCTGAAGCTCAAACAACGTTTGCCCCCTTTCCCCGATTATCATTTTTGGTTCCTCCACCCGGATCGTAACTTCAACCGTGCATCCTTCTACCCCCTCTGTCTGCGCTACCTTTATATCTCCCAGCGTACCAAGCTTCTCGAGTAGTTGGTGAACCTCTTGTTCAATTGTTTGTAATTGCTCTTTGTTCAACATACCGTTCTCGTTTCGCAATAAACCAGTACTGCCACAAAGTAAATGCAGTACTGGAGACCCAGTATAAGGCAAAGGCAGCGGGCATAGACGCGGCAATCCACACGATCACAACCGGGAAAATATACGTCATCTGCGATTGCATCAATGAAGCCATATCGGGCTTTTCTCCCTTCTTTCTCTTTGGTTTTGCGGCACTGGATTGTTTAAACTGCAAAAATTGTAACACCCCCGCAAGAAAGGCGAGCACATAGGAACGTTCGTTTAGGTCCACGAGATTAAAAAGCGTTGGATCAATTTTCTCAGGCATTGCCACAAAGGGATAGAGCGCAGAAAGCTGCTCTGCCTGGATGCCGTGGGAAAATGTTTGATATAGAACGATAAAAATCGGCAGTTGAATAAGGAGAGGTAAGAACATCGCAAAGGGATTCACCTTTGCCATCCTATACAACTCAAACATTGCTTTGCTCTGCTCTTCCCGCTTATTTTTATATTTTTCCTGAATTTCTTTTATTTTAGGCTGGAGCTCGGCCAATTTCTTTTGCGCTCGCACTCCCTGCGCTCCCAAGGGGTAGGAAATGCCTCTCACGAGCAGTGTAAGCACAATAACCGCCACCCCAAAGTCTTTCCCGGGTATTGTTTGCGATAAAAAAACTAAAGCGTTGAATATCGGCTGCTGTAAAAAAATGTGGTACAAACTGATAAAAAAATCCATAGTTATCGAAGAGAAACTTTATTGAAGAGGCGGTGAAGCAACGCTTGAACCTCCTTCATCTTCGGGGGTTCAAACCCCGGCAACACAATCAAGACAAAATCTTTCCCTTCTCCCATAAGTTCCAGCTCTTTTCTTGCTGCTTCTCTAAGCACCCTCCGTATGCGGTTCCGCCGCACTGCAAGCTTCGCCACCTTTTTGCTAACCACTATTCCCAATCGGGGGGCTGCTCCTGGCTGCCCGGAGCCAACCTTCAAGAGAAGTCCGCCCTCCCTACTGCTTAGTTTTTGCGAACTCACCCTGCGGAAATCCCTGGTTTTCATCCCGTTAGAAGTTAAGCTTGACACTCTCTTCCGTTTCCCGCTTGAAGAACCCGTCATATTATGGGGGCTTCTAACGGGATTCATTATACGGTAAGCCTCTTCCTGCCCTTACTTCTCCTTCTCGCCACTACGTTTTTCCCTGCTCTCGACTTGGCTCGCCGCAAAAAACCGTGCATGCGTCTGCGTTTTTTCTTTTTTGGTTGATATGTGATACTCATAGTTCTATAAAGGTAGTATAATAGGAAACAGGCAAAAGGTCAATTTACCCCCATCTTATCCACAAGTTATCAACAAACGAACTCTTTTTAGGTTTACTTCTTCACTTTTGTTGGTATGCTATAATAGTGCCTATGAGTAACGAAGAGCTTTGGCAAGCCGTGCTTGCGCAACTCCAATTTCAAATCTCGCCTGCAAACTTTGCCACTTGGCTCAAAAATACCTACATCCTTTCAAAAAGAGATGGGCAACTTCTTATATCCGTACCAAATAATTTCTCAAAAGAGTGGCTTGAGAATAAATATAATAAGCTCATTTTCCACCTGATTCGCGGAATCGACAGTGAAATACGGGAGCTTCAGTACACGGTCGGGGCGCCCGCACAACCCAAACAACCCCCTGTACGCCCAGCCCCTAGTATTTCTACTGATTCCCAGCTTGAGCTTGAAGAACTTAGGGTTGATCGATCAACCAACCTCAATTCAAAATATACGTTTGATGTATTTGTTGTAGGGCCGTTTAACGAATTGGCCCACGCCGCCTCCCTTGCTATTTGTAAGAATCCTGGTTCCGTTTATAATCCTTTTTTTGTGTATGGGGGGGTAGGCCTTGGAAAAACCCACCTTTTGCAAGCAATAGGCACGCAAATCGGCAAAGATTTTCCTGAAAAGCGCATTCGCTATATGTCATCTGAACGGTTCACCACCGGCGTGGTTTCTGCAATTCGCAATCATACAATGGACAACTTCCGCTCCCTATACCGAGATCTCGATATCCTCATTATAGACGACATTCAATTTCTCGCAGGGAAGGACAAAACTCAAGAAGAGCTTTTCCACACGTTTAACGTTTTATACGAACACGGCAAACAAATTATTTTTTCTTCTGACCGTCCCCCAAAATCAATCCCCGCTCTTGAAGAGCGCCTTCGCTCGCGTTTTGAGGGAGGCATGATTGCCGACATTGGCAACCCCGATTTTGAGTCGCGCTTGGCCATTTTGAAAACAAAAATTGCAGAACATGGCATGACACTCCCAGATGATGTATGTGAGTATGTTGCGGCACACATTCAAAGAAACATCAGAGAATTAGAAGGTGCCCTCAATCGACTTTTTGCTTTTTATAGGCTTAATAAGAAAATGCCTGCGCTTCAAGAAGCTCGCACGCTCTTGCACAGCGTCATCCAAAACCCCAACAAAGTGGTAAGTCATAAAAAAATCATCCAAATGGTTGCGGAGTTTTACGACTTAAAAGAGAAAGAACTCTGCGCTCTTTCTCGAAAAAAAGAAGTGGTAAGGCCTCGCCAAATCGCAATGTATTTACTGCGCGAAGAGCTAAAGAGCTCTTACCCTTTGATTGGGAAAAGATTTGGGGGGAAAGACCATACCACAGCTATCTATGCTTGTGAAAAAATAGGGAAGGAACTTCAAGAATCTGAAATTCTTCTAGATGAAATCAACCTAATAAAACAGAGGATATATAGTGGATAAAGAAGGGGAGAGATAGGGGGCTGTGACCGTCCTCTTTTTTGCCCTCCTCTGCATCCCCTTTTTATCCACAATCAACAAAGGCAAAAAGTACACAAAAAAAGGCAGAAATACTGTTTTTCCACAAATCCCCAATCCCAATAACAGTAAAGTTAATATATACTACTTATTACATTTTATGGAGACAGTGGTGCTAAAGACTCACCTCAAAGAGGGATTGGAGATTGCTGATCGCATCGCGACAAAATCCCCAACACTCCCAATTCTTAGCAATGTTTTGCTATCCGCAAAAAAAGAAAGAGTACGTCTTTCCGCAACCGATCTTCAAATTGGCGTTACATACCAGTTTTTAGGGACAACCACAAAAGAGGGGGAAGTGGTATTTCTTGGACATCCTCTTTCCTCCCTTTTAGCAGTTTCTCTGGGAGATAGAATTTCTCTTAAGCTCGAGGGATCACAACTGGCAGTTGCTACAGGAGATCATCGGGTACTACTAAAAACGCTTAGTGAAGAAGATTTTCCTATTATTCCTTCTCAAGAGGGGTCAGAACCGTCGGTGGAGGTGGAAAACAGTTTATTTTGTGGTGGGTTAAGCCAAGTGGTGGGGATGGTGGGGCAAAGTCAGGTAAGGCCGGAGATTTCAGGCGTTCTTTTTGTGTTTGAAAAGAAGGCGGCTCGCGTAGCAGCAACCGACAGTTTTCGCTTAGCCGAGCGCAGGTTTACATTTGAAAAAGAAGGAAACGCGGAAGGAAGTTTTATACTTCCAGCAAAAACTGTTCGCGAGATCATCGCAGTCCTAGGAGAGCGCCCAGGTAAAACAACAATTTACTTCTCTCCTACGCAAGCCGTGTTTGTGTATGAAGCTGCGGAAAGCCCTTCGCGCTTGCGCATTCAAATCGTATCTCGGCTTATTGAGGGGGAGTACCCGCATTACGAAGACATAATTCCTTCTACTCAAAAAACACAGGTTTCCCTAATGAAGAACGAATTTCTTAACCACCTAAAGGCGGCGGGGATTTTCGCAGGGAAAACACAAGAGGTGCGCTTCCGCGCCGACCCACAAAAGAAAGAAATCACATTCCTTTCAGAAAGTGCGGAAGCTGGGAGCCACCAGTCAACGCTTAAGGGAGAGATATCCGGGGAGCCAGTGGAAGTTGCATTTAATTGGCGGTTTTTGAGTGAAGGTTTGGCGCAAATACGCGGAGAACGTGTAGATTTCGGGCTGAACGGGGAAGATGGCCCTGCGCTTCTACGGCCAGCAGAACAAGGGGGGTATCTCTATGTTGTGATGCCTATTAAAGCGTAAGCGCGTAGGCCATGATTCGGTTCCATATAGGGGCGGCTAACGCTACGCCCGGCTCTCGATTCGTCGGGCTGTTATCATTGTTTCCTGCCCACACACCTACAACTATGTCTTTGGTATATCCAATAGTCCAGCCGTCCCGGTATTCCTGAGTTGTCCCTGTTTTGACAGCAACAGAAGCCCAGGGGATAAAAAGAAGAGAGTGCTCTCCAAATACTGGAGCGCGGGCTTCGTTGTCTGAAAGAATATCTGTAATTTGGTGCGCAATCTCTGGCGCAAAAACTCGAATCGGAGTGTTTTGATTTTTTTCTAGAGTATTTCCTCGTGCATCGGCGACAGAGAGAATAGCTACGGGAGGAGATTTCTCTCCTTCTGCGGCGAATACGCCATAAGCCGAAACCATATCTAGCAAACGAACTTCACCGCCTCCTAACACGAGGGCTGGTCCGTAGAAAGAAGGGTCGCGCAGCGTCCCAATCCCGACACTTTTGGCAAACTGCACACTTCTCTCAACTCCCGCCATATCTACCAGCACTTTTACTGAAGGGACGTTTAGTGATTGTGCAAGGGCCTGCCGCAACGTAACCTCACCGCGAAACTTGCCATCATAGTTCTGGGGGATGTACTCTTTTCCGCCCCAAACCCCAAAGTTTGTGAGTTCGTCCATAACTACTGTTTTGTCGTTTGCGCCATTCTGGAAAGCGACTGCGTACACGAAGGGCTTAAACGCAGAACCCGGCTGGCGTCCCGGTTGGGCAGTGGCCACATTCACCTTTGGGTCGAAAAAGCAATTTTTGCCTGACGTGCAGCCTTCTGGCGAAGAAGAAGATGCAAACCAGTCTTTAGAACCCACCATAGCGAGAATTTCGCCTGTCTGGGGGTTGAGCGCCACAAGCGAGGCATTGTGTGCTCCGGACGCGACATTTTGCTGCGCCACCTCTTTCACCACCTGCTCCGCCTTTTGCTGGAGATCCCAATCTAGGGAAGTCACTACGCGTAACCCTTGTTCGCGCACGAACTCTTCCCCATACTTTTTCATGAGGCTGTCGAGTACATAAAGTACAAAGTGGGGGGCGCGGATCGTATTGGAAACGTCCTGGAAGACGATTTCCTCCGCCCTTGCTTGGTCTGCTTCCTCTGCGGTGATAAAGCCCGTTTCTATCATGCGCGAGAGCACATAATCTTTGCGCGTGAGAAGAACATCTTTGTTGGGTCCGGAAGGGGAGTAATAGGTTGGCGCCTGAATAAGGGCCGCGAGAACAGCAGATTCGGCGAGGCTAAGATCTTTAGGGGCTTTCTGAAAGTATAATTCGCTTGCCGTGCCTACGCCGTAGGCGGTCGAACCAAAAGGAATCTGGTTAAGATAAAAGCCTAAAATTTCGTCTTTAGAGTAGCGCCGCTCGAGTTCCAGCGTGAGAACGAGCTCCCGCGCTTTTCGAGTGATTGTTTTTTCGCTTGTGAGAAAGGAGTTGCGGGCGAGCTGCTGGGTAATGGTGGATCCCCCTGGTTTCTGGAATTGTGATTTGCGCAAGCCGAGGTTTATTAAAAGAGCTCTCCCCATGCCCTTAAGGCTTATCCCTTTATGAGTGTAAAATTCTGCATCCTCCGTAGCGATAACCGCTTGTTGAAGATGAAGAGGAATATCAGAGAGGGGAAGCACTTGGCGTTTCTCATTTCCGTATACTTCGTAGAGGAGAACATTGCCGGTGCGGTCATAAATTTTCGTGGGTTGGGCAAGGGTAACTTCGGTTAGCCGTTCTGGACGGGGAAGGTCTTTGGCAAAGTAGACGAAACTCCCAAAGGCGAGCACCGGGATCATGAGCGCAACAAGGAGTGCTGTTTGAAGAATGGTGAATGTCCATCTTTTCTTCTGCCCATCTTTTTGATAGATTTTCTTGTAGTGGCGTGATTTTGACATCTTGTCTTACATTAGGTCTAACACTTTTTCTCTCTATTTTCAATCCCTTAAAGCGGTGATAGAATAAAACGAATGAAGAAGGTTTCGGTGAGCATTGGAGACACGCTCTCAAAGCAGGTAGAGGAAATTTTGCCTAGCAGGGAAGGGTTGGAGTCTTTGATGAAAAAAAGGAAGATTCGTCTTTACCTTGGGGTGGATCCTACGGGGGTAAATTTGCATTTAGGGCATGCGGTTGTCTTGCGAAAACTTCGGCAGTTTCAGGAACTCGGGCATGAGGTCATACTGTTGTTTGGAACTTTTACGGGCCTGATTGGAGATCCATCGGGGAGAGATAAAGCAAGAGAACCGCTTTCTTTGGCGCAGATACGGAAGAATATGGCGGCATACAAGAAGCAGGCAGGGAAGATTTTGGACTTATCAAAAACGAAGGTAAAGTGCAATGGAGACTGGCTTTCCAAACTTAAACCAGAAGAATTTTTGAAAATAGCGTCCTGCTTTACCGCGTCCCAGCTTTTAGAGCGCGATATGTTTCAAAACAGGATGAAAAAGGGCGCGGAGGTATGGGTAAATGAACTTTTGTATCCCTTGCTCCAAGGGTATGATTCTGTTGCGATGGATGTTGATCTGGAAGTGGGGGGTACGGATCAGATGTTTAACATGCTTATAGGAAGACGGCTTCAAAAGCTCTACAATGACAAAGAAAAGTATGTCCTTACAACGCCACTCCTTTTGGGCTTAGATGGGAGGAAGATGAGTAAAAGTTACGGAAATACCGTGAATATTCTCGATTCTGCCCAAGAGATGTATGGGAAGCTCATGAGCTTGAGGGATGATCTTATTTCGCACTATTTTGAATTGTGCTGCGAGGTATCACCCCAAGAAATGGAAGGGCTTGCGCCGCGAGATGCGAAAGAAAGGCTCGCAAAGGAAATCGTTACTCTTTTCCATAGCAAGGCCTTAGCGGAGAAAGCAGCGCAGGAGTTCAATCAGGTGTTTCGGGAGAAGAAGAATCCCTCACGCATCCCGGAGATACAGACAACACGAGCATCCCTGACTCTTACCGAGCTTGTTTTGGAGGCGGGGTTCGCAAGCTCAAAATCAGCGGCCCGACGGCTAATTAAGCAAGGAGGAATCAGAGTTGATAAGAGGGTGGAAGACAACCCAAATACGCTTGTGCAGCTCAAAAAAGGAATGGTTATTCAGGCAGGAAAAAGAAGGTTCGTGAAAGTTGTATAATAAGAGAAAAGCACCTCAAAAGGGTGCTTTTCTCTTCAATACCTTAGGTTATGCAGCTTCGCCTTCGTCCTCGCTCTTTTCTTCTTCCTCTTCGCCATCTTCCAAGCGGCCTTCTGGCTCACTAGAAGGAGTTTCTGTTTCTCCTTCATTTCCGGCTGTTTCATCCCCTCCTTCTTCGGTGCCCGGCTCTATTTCCTCGCCGTCAACAGAAAAGATTGTTTCTATCATAATTTTCTCAACGAATTAACCCGTAGACCTTTTTTGAAATCTGCGCTCCATTGTATCGGTATAAGGGGGATATGTCAACCCCTTAAACTGAAAGAGCAGGCTATAGCTATAGCTAAGCCATCTGCCGCATCATCCGGCTTTGGAATAGTTTCCAAGCGCAGGATCTCTCTAACCATGTACTGCACCTGCCTTTTTTCCGCTCTTCCATAACCCGCAATAGCCATTTTCACTTGGAGCGGGGAAAATTCATAGACTGGGATTTTGCGCCGCGCCAACGAAAGAAGGGCTACTCCCCGCCCTTCGCTTACCGGCATTACGGTTTTGAGGTTTTTGAAAAAAAATAGGCTTTCAACCGCCCCTACGTCTGGTTTTATACGGGATAAAAGCGAAGATAGCTCTTTCTCCAGGGATAGGAGGCGTTCTGCTCTTGTTTGCGTCCGAGGAGTTGTAATACAGCCATAAGTAAGGCATTCGAGCTTGGATCGAGGGAGTTTTCTAATGACACCATAGCCTGTTTTTTCAGAGCCAGGGTCAATGCCAATAATGGTCATAAGTTTGAATAGATGTCCTGCACGTCATCATGGTCACGCAACGCTTCAAACAGCCGTTCTGCGGCCGCGCGGCCCTCCGGGGTTACTTGAATACGTTCCTTGGGAACCCAGTCTAGGGAACTTACGACAGAAAATCCTTTCTCTTGCAGCTTGTCTTTGAGGGAGGCGAGTGTTGAGGGATTGGCATACAAATCAAGCGCATGGTCGTGCCAATAGAAATCTTCCGCGCCAAACTCGATTGCGAGCAGTTCTAGCTCCTCTTTAGGGAGGGGGATGTCTCCTTGCGCTTCTATTGTTATCACTCCTCGTCGTTCAAACAGCCAGCGCACTGCCCCTCCTTCTACCATTTTGCCTTGGTTTTTTTGAAGCACCTGTTTAATTTCCCCTATGATGCGGTTTCGATTGTCGCCAATTGCGGAAATTAAAAGAGCAATCCCTTCTGGTCCGTATGCTTCGATAAATATTTCCTCGAGTTGGCTTGCGTCTCCTCCCGCAGCTTTTTTTACAGCCCTCTCCACGTTGTCTGCGGGCATATTTGCGGCTTTTGCTTTTTCCATAACTGTGCGAAGCCTTGGGTTAGTCATGGGATCGCTTCCTCCGCTCTCCCGCGCCGCTATCGTGAGTTCTTTTGCTAACTTCGAAAAAACCTTACTCCGCTTGGAGTCGGCAGCGCCCTTTTCGTGCATTATTTTTTTTGCGTGTGAATGGCCACTCATATGTTTACAGTAATTCTGTTTGGGGAGGAGGGGCTTGAAAGTGACGATAAGCCAAGGTGGTTGCAATCCTGCCGCGAGGAGTTCGCTCCAAGAGCCCCAGTTGGAGTAGGTAGGGCTCGTAGAGGTCCAGAATCGTGTCTTCTTCTTCTGATACTGCTGAAGCCAATGCTTGAATTCCCACCGGACCCCCAAGGAATTTGTGTATAAGTACTTCTATAACTTTCCTGTCTGCGGGTTCAAGACCAAGCTCGTCAATCTCCAAAAAAGAAAAAGCCTTTTCCGCAATTCCTTTTGTAACGGTATCAGATCCTTCTATAGTCGCAAAATCACGTACTCTTTTTAAGATTCGGTTTGCAATGCGGGGGGTATAGCGCGAACGAGTGGAGATAAGGCGAAGAGCATCTTCATCGACGGCTATATGCAAAAGCGCTGAGGAGCGGCGAAGAATTTGCTCGATTTCTTCCTGGGTATAGAACTGAAGCTGAAAGATTGCTCCAAACCTATTTCGAAGGGGAGCAGGGAGGAGAGCCATGCGTGTGGTAGCTCCAATAAGGGTAAAGCGCGGGAGGTCCAGGTCCATGGTGCGAGCCATGGGTCCCCTTCCCATTACAAGGTGAAGTTGGAATTCTTCAAGAGCCGAGTAGAGCATTTCCATCACCGATTTTTGCATGCGGTGGCACTCGTCTAAAAAGAGAATGTCGCCGTCTTCGAGATTGGTTAGGATAGAAGCGAGGTCTCCTGCTTTTTCGAGCGTTGGACCCGTGCAGATTTTTATGTTCGCTCCCAACTCATTCGCAATAACATGGGCAAGAGTTGTTTTCCCAAGGCCTGGGCTTCCGTAGAAAAGAAGATGCTCGAGAGGTTCTGCTCTTTTTTTTGCTGCCTCAATGATAATCTTGAGGGTATCTTTTACCTTTTTTTGTCCTAAGTACTCGTCCCATCTCTTGGGACGAAGATTCTTCTCTAGCACTTCTTCTGTTGGGTCCTTGACAAACATTTTACTATGCTTTATAATAGAACACAATAGGACATGTCCTATCTCTACCAATAACCCCTCAAAGCTGGGGACCTGGAATTATCGTTTGAAGGGTAGTACGGGTAATGCTGAACTATTCCTTAGGATAACTCCAAATTTGCGTTCCGAACACCAAATGGTCCCCAGCTTTGAGGGGTTTATGATTTTTCTTTACCCGTTGTTCGAACCACCTCCTCTAAAGTGGTAAGGCCCTGAATTATTTTCAAAAGCCCATCTTGATATACGGTTATCATCCCTTTTGCAATTGCAAATTTGCGAAGAGCAGAAACTGCGGGTTTCTGGAGGATAAACTCTTCTGCGTCTCCATCTACAAGCATAACCTCAAATAATCCAATTCTCCCTTTGTAGCCCGTTTCGTTGCATTGTTTACAGCCATGGACCCTTGCGAGTTGCAAAGTTGCAAGGGAAGAAAGTTCTGGCGCCTTTACCCCTTGGAGGGCTTTTTTGATTTGCGCAAGTTCAGAAGCAGTTGCCTTTGTAAAGGTGGTGCAGTGGGAGCAGACTTTTCGCACTAAGCGCTGCCCAATAATTACGTTTAAGGCAGCTCCGATGTTTATGGGTTGAGCCCCCAGGCTGACAAGCCGGGAAACGGTGCCAGGAGCATCATTAGTGTGGAGGGTAGAAAACACAAGGTGTCCGGTAAGAGCGGCTTGAATCGCGATCTGGGCGGTCGCCTTGTCGCGAATTTCACCTACCAAGATAACGTCAGGGTCCTGCCGCACAATCGCCTGCAATCCCGTGGTAAAATCATATCCCTTCTCTGGATGAACTTGGGTTTGAGAAACCCCTTTCAGATGATATTCAATTGGGTCTTCAATGGTAATAACTTTAATTTCCGGCTTCTGCATCTCTTTTAAAAAGGCATAGAGTGTTGTGGTTTTTCCAGATCCTGTCGGCCCGGTTGCCACGATCATGCCATTTGGTTTTTTGAGTTCTTCTCGCAGGACTTGGAGAATTTCCGGGCGCAACCCTAACTCACTTATCGCGATTAAATTCTTTGGGTTAAGCACGCGGAGCACAACTGCTTCTCCATACTCTGCGGGAAGCGTGGCAACGCGCGCCTCCACAACCGTTTCTCCAAGCACAAAGGAAAATCTTCCGTCTTGCGGTTTATCTGGGACATTAAGCTTTATTTGAGCTGTAAGCTTAATGCGCGAGAGTAGTGTTCTATAGAAAGGGAGAGAAAGTTTAATTAAGTCGTGAAGGAGTCCATCAATACGGAGCCGTAGCTGGACCCCTTCTTTTTCAGGCTCTATATGCGCATCGGAGGCGTCGAGAAGTAAGGATGCTACCAGTAAGGTATGGAGGAAATTTGTTACTCCATCTGGCCCTATCCCCGCAAGCCTCTCTTTTAGTTGGGCAAGAGTTTGCACGTTTGTGCGAATCTCTTCAATAAGGGGGAGGGGAATTTGAACTTGTCCGGTAAGTTGTGCCCGGGTTTTTTCTTCGGATGTCTCTTGAGGAGGGTTAGGATAAGAAGGCATGTTTAAGCTGTTCGCTTGATAAGGGGGTGGGGTGCAAAAGGACCCAGAATCCCTTCTGTTCTCCTCCGCTCATATCGCGAAACTTCGCGCGCAGGCGTGGTGAAGAACTCCATAACACGCCCTGCGCACCAAGAGGAGAGTCGAAAAGGAAAAGGTATGAAGATTGATCGCCAAAACTTCCTCGGAGTTCGGGGATTAAAAGAGGAAGATTTTTATACTCCAAATGCATGCTTTGGAGGTGTTCCTCATGAAGGGCAATGAGATAAAGATCCAAACGAGAGATATATTCGAGTTGGGATAATGCCATTCCCAGAAGCCGCGCTTGCGCGTTCTCCTGCGCACGCAAGAGATTAAGAAGAGATTGCTTCACTTCTACTGCCGAAAGTATGCTCACGGAGGGGAGCTGGCCATTGTTGCGTTCAAGGGGCTGGTCTCCTACAATGATGGTAAGGTCTGCTTGATTTTGAAGCTGTAGAGAAAGAGCTTCCGGGAAAAGTTCGCCTCGGCTTAGGGTAAAATAAAGCTTAAGGTCTTTGGCATCTTTTTCGTAGCGCAACCTTGCTACGCGGGGGGCAAGCCCTTTGAGAGAAACAACAAAAGTTCTTTCATTTGGAGAGGGCGTTTCAAGAGGCGCCTGGGAGTGTTCAATGGAAACCTGCTTGCCAAGTTTCTTAAGGCCGCACGCAAGCAGAAGTGCTTCTTGCGTGTCGTTTACTGGAGCTTCGAGAGGGAGGACGACCGCGATAGTTTTCGATTCTTCAAGAAGTCGTTCCACATTCATGGTTTAACCGTAGCGAATCCCCGGCGAAAAGTCAACGATATATTTTTGTCTATGAAGGTTTTTGTAAGCTCATCTACACGAAAAACGCAGCATTTCGCAAAACAATTCGCCCACGATATTGCGGTTCCCCAAGAAGGATCTGAAGGGGCACTTGTGGTCGGATTACAAGGCCCCTTGGGGAGTGGGAAGACTACGTTTGCGCAAGGATTCGCGCGAGGCCTGGGTGTTATAGAAAAAATCCTCAGCCCCACATTTGTTATTATCAAAAGATATAAAATTCCAGATTCGGGTTCCTCGTTCCATATACTGTATCATATCGACTGCTATCGGATTGAAGATGTGAGAGATATCCTTGAGCTTGGTTGGGAGGAAATTGTTTCAGACCCAAGGAATATCGTACTTATTGAGTGGCCCGAGCGCATTCAAAATATCCTTCCCAAAGATATATTGTTATTGGAGTTTCAGGCAAAGGGAGAATATGAGAGAGCAATATCGTTAGTGCATTAGGGATATGACCGAAAAAAAGAAAACGCTTCTTATTATAGATGCTAATTCAATTATCCATCGGGCTTGGCATGCCTTGCCTTCTTTGACCACGCCAAAGGGTGAGGACGTGCATGCCGTATATGGATTTTTCCTGGTATTTTTTAAGGTGCTCAAGGCATTCAAGCCAGATTACATTGCCGCCGCTTTCGACGCGCCCGGACCCACAAAGCGGCAAAAAACTTTTTCTGCATATAAGGCAAAGAGAGTGAAGGCGCCAGATGAATTGTACTCGCAAATCCCACTCATTAAAGAAGCGCTCGGAGAACTTGGAATACCTGTGTACGAGAAACAGGGGTTTGAGGCAGATGACTACATCGGCACCGTTGCGACATTGGCCGCCCGTCGGCAGATTCACCCGCCCGTGGAAACAATAATCGTGTCTGGGGATCAAGACGCGTTTCAGCTTATCAATGAGAAAACGAAGGTGTACACTATGCGCAAGGGCATTCAGGATACGGTGCTGTATGACGAAAAGGCGGTGGAAAAAAGGTTTGGAGGATTGAAGCCAGCGCAGATTATCGACTATAAGGCTCTACGCGGAGATCCTTCAGATAATATTCCTGGGGTTACTGGCATAGGAGAAAAGATCGCGATCGAGTTACTGAATAAGTTTGGCTCGTTGGAGAATCTTTACGCGCTTCTTGAGGCAGGAGAGGGAGAAGGAAAGATAAAGCCAAGAGTTGCAAAGTTGCTTACTGATTATAAAGAGCAGGCATTTTTAAGTCAGCAATTGGCTACCATAGAAAAGGCAGCTCCTATAGACTTTCGGCTGCCTGATTTGGCATGGCGGGAGGATGCTGCGAAAATACAAAAAGTTTTGGAGCGATTTGGATTCCACGCTTTGGCGCAAAGACTAGGGAAAGAGAATGGGTTCCAGGCGAGTCAGGCGGAGAATTCTGCCTCGTCCAATGCGCGCCAGCATGGGCAGATTTCGTTTGGAGAAATCAACAGAAAGACGGCTGACCCTGCCTCACAGCAAGGCGGGCTTGCCTTGCCGGCAGGCAGGCAAGAAATCTATGAAAAAATTGAGCAACTGTACCGTGAAGAAGTATTCTCAAAGAAGATTTATGAGTTGGAAAAGAAGCTTGTTCCGGTGTTGCGCAAAATGGAAGAAACTGGAACAAAGATAGACCGGCCTTACTTTCAAGCGCTTTCTCATGAAATGGGAAAAGCACTGGATGTCTTGCGAGAAAAAATCCATACGTACGCGGGGAAAGAATTTAATGTTAGCTCGACTCAGCAGCTGTCAGCGGTATTATTCCAGGATTTCGCGCTTCCGGTGAAGGGGTTGAAGAAAACGCCCAAAGGGGTAGTTTCTACCGCCTCACCTGAGCTGGAAAAACTTGCAGGAGCTCACCCCATGGTGCCAGAAGTTTTAAAATACCGTGAAATTCAGAAGCTGCTTACGACATACGCAGAACCACTTCCCAGGCTTGCGGACGAAAACGGCCGGGTACACACGCATTTTGACCAGTTGGGCGCCGCGACAGGCCGTATATCCTCCGCAGAACCCAATCTGCAGAATATTCCCAAGCAAGGGGAGTGGGGAAAGCGCATTCGCCGGGGGTTCATTGCAGAAGAAGGGTTTTCGTTGGTTTCGTTTGATTATTCTCAGATGGAGCTGCGCATTGCGGCTCATCTATCGGGCGACGAACAGATGCGTTCATTTTTTCGCGCAA
The DNA here is from genome assembly GCA_016181405.1 of Candidatus Wildermuthbacteria bacterium. GTDB lineage: Bacteria > Patescibacteriota > Minisyncoccia > Minisyncoccales > UBA10102 > O2-01-FULL-48-27b. Next base: position 202,393 of record JACOZJ010000002.1, on the reverse strand, counting down.
AGGCTGATATTCACGCTATGACCGCCTCCTCGGTATTCGGAGTCCCGGAAGGAGAGGTGACTCCAGAAATGCGATTTCGCGCAAAGGCCCTGAATTTTGGCGTGCTCTATGGCATGGGCGCTCAAGGGTTTGCCAAATCTGCCGGCATTCCTTTTGAAGAAGCCCGTGATTTTATTGACCAATATTTTGTACGCTTCCCGAGGGTATATGAGTATATGGAGGAAACCAAGGAATTCGCGAGAAGTCATGGATACGTGGAAACTATGTTTGGAAGGCGGAGATATCTTCCTGAGGTAAACTCGAGCACCCCCCAACTACGAGCCGCGGCAGAACGTATGGCGCAAAATCATCCTATTCAAGGAAGTTTGGCCGACATCGTAAAGATGGCAATGGTGAGGATTCAAGAAGATCTTGCGCTTCCGGAACAGGAAGCTCGCATGCTTTTGCAGATTCACGATGAGTTGTTGTTTGAGATTGCCGATGGTATAGTGGAAAAAACAAGTCGTTCTGTGAAAGAGCTCCTAGAAAACATTTGGCGGTTTGAGGTGCCCTTGCGGGTAGATGTGAACATGGGACGCAACTGGGGCGAACTGGAAACACTTGCGCTGTGAAGTGGAGCGTAGGATACACGAAAGGTCTTATTAATAATTATTTCTACCGATGCATACGATGACTCTTGATCACGCAAAAAAAATCGTAGCGGCGTGCGAGGTAAAGGCGCATGAAATTGGCATTCCCATGGTCATTTCCGTAGTGGACGAGGGAGCAAACCTCGTGCTGCAAGAGCGGATGGACGGGGCCATGATTGCGGGGATCACCCTTGCTCAAGATAAAGCCTATACGGCGGCAGCCACCGGCTTTGACACTCACCAAATCGCCCCCTTGGTTCAGCCGGGGAAAATCGCTTATGGGTTGGCCGGCATGGACCGCGGACGTCTTGTCGTATTCCCCGGAGGGCTTACGCTCAAGTCCGGCGATAAAACGATCGGCGCCGTAGGGGTAGCTGGAGGAATGGCAGACCAAGACCAAGAGGTGGCACAGGCAGGAAGAAAAGCTCTTTAAAAGAGGCGCTTCCCTCCAATACCTCTTCTTGTTATGGAGAATCCTTCTTGGGTGCTCGAGCTTTTAGAACGCATTTCCGCTCACTGGCCTCTTTCCAAAGATTTAGAACGATTTTTCGCGCAAGCCCTTCCTTTGTTGCAAGAGGCTTTAGGCGCGAAAGGCGCTGCGGTATGGCTGTTGGAAGAGGATGGAAAACGCCTTCGCCTTGAGGCGCACTCCAATCTCCCGCCGGCTTTTTCTGAATTTTTCTTAAAAGAAGAACATCGGCCCCGCGTGGGAGAAGGGGTGGTAGGAAAGGTGTTTGCGAATAGGGATACGGTTGTGGAGCACAACATTCTTCAGCGTTCCGATGTGCCCGAGCACTGGAAAAAACTCATACTCTCCGGGGCGCTTTCATTCCGCACGTTGGCGGCCCATCCTTTATTGTCTGAAGGCAAGCGTTTGGTTGGAGTGCTGAATCTCTATTTCGGCGAACGGCGGGAGCTAAGCAAAGAAGAACTTCGGGCAATACGCATTGTTGCCTCCCTTTTAGGAGGTAAAATCGAGAACCAGGATGTCTATGATAAGCTCAAGAGGAGCAGGCAAGAGTTGGAGGTGAGCCGGAGCCAGCTTGCGGGACTTCAGCGAACCACCCAGCTTTTGAGCATCACAGGGGAGAAATCCCTTCGTGAGCTTTTAGACGAACTCTCCCAGAGCATCGGCGGGGCGCTCAACACAAGCGCACTTGCGATCTGGCGCCCAACGAAAGGCGGAAAGCATTTGTTTATTTATACCCACAAGGGGCTCGCGGAGAGATACGTAGAAAGTTTTAATCGAAATCCCCTTCCAATCAACAGAGGCAACATTGTGGGAAGGGCAGCTTCTACAAAAAAACCCGTATTTCTTTCGGACGTCCATACGTATGATTTTCCAGGAATTGAATCTGGACTTTCCGAAACACTTATCGATTTAGCCATCAAAGAGAAAGTTCTTTCTATCGCGAGCCTTCCCTTGATGGTGCGGGGGGAATTGTTTGGCATACTCAATTTTTATTTTGCGGAATCCCACGCGTATTCTCCGGGCGAACGGCATATTTTCGAATCGGTTGGCAATATGGTCGCGATCGCGGTGGGCAATATTCTATACCGCGACGAGCTTAAGGATAGCCGGTCGGCCTTAATGGATATGCTGGAGGAAACAGAAAAGGCAAGGCGGACTGCCGAACAAGAGCGGAACCGCACCGCAGCCATTATTACAAATTTTACCGACGGACTGCTGCTATTCAATGAAGAAGGAGTTCTGGAGGTGGTGAATCCCAGGGCCGAGAAACTTCTTGGGGTCGCGGGCAGTGATATCTTCGGCAAGCGCCCGGAAGAGTTAAAAATCCTCCCTTCATTCAAACGTATCGTGGGCCTAGTAGAGCAGCGCCGGAAGCAGGAGGGCGCGGGGATGGAAGAGGTGGAAATAGGGAATCGTCGGGTGCTTGAGGTTGCTCGCATTCCCATAAGGACAGGAGGGGAGTTGCGAGGAAACATTGTGTCTTTGCACGACATTACGCGAGAGAAGGAAATGGAGCGGCTCAAGATAGAATTTGTTTCACTCGCCGCCCATCAGCTGAGAACCCCCCTCTCTGCCATTAAATGGGCTCTCCACATGCTGCTGGACGGGAGTATGGGGAAGATGACGCAAGAGCAGCGAAATTTCTTGGGGAAAACGTATCAGTCAAATGAGCGCATGATTAATCTCGTCAACGGTCTCTTGGACGTCACGCGCATTGAGGAAGGAAGGTATGTGTATAAACCCGTGTCTTCCCAGATGGAAGAACTTGCGGAAGGAGTGGTGCGGCTGTATACAGAAGAGGCGAAACGACGAAGCGTTAAGCTTGAGTGGCACAAGCCCAAGTGCAAGCTTCCCACGGTGCTTATTGATGTTGAAAAGGTCCGGCTCGCAGTCCAGAATCTCATTGACAACGCTCTCCGGTACAACAAGAAAGGCGGCAGAGTTATGGTAGCCGTTTCCTATCTTCAAAAATCCAAAGAGGTGCAGGTTACGGTTGCAAATGAAGGCATCGGGATCCCATCAGACCAGCACGAGCGCGTTTTCACAAAGTTCTTTCGGGCTAACAATGCGAAGCTTGTGGATACGGAAGGATCTGGATTGGGGTTGTACCTCGTGAAAAATATTATCGCGGCGCATAAAGGAAAGATTTCTTTTCAGTCCAAGGAAGGCAAGGGCGCTACGTTCTTTTTTGTTCTCCCTGTGGAAAAAGTTCCTCTACAGTCTTCACTTGTCGGAAAAAGAAAGGTAAGATAGAATAGAAGATGAAGAAAGTCCTTGTGGTGGAAGACGAGCAGCTGATTGCGGATCTATTGCAAAGAAAATTAAGGGGAGCAGGGTATTATGCATTCGTGGCAGGTGACGGCGAAGTCGCATTACAGCAAATTAGAGATGAGCGTCCCGACATTGTGCTTTTGGACATTGTGCTTCCGCGCCTGAATGGCTTTGAGGTATTGGCAGAAATGCAGAAAGATGAAGAATTGCAAAAGATCCCCGTAATCATAATTTCAAACTCGGGCCAGCAAGCAGAAATTGAAAAAGCAAAAGAGGTAGGGGTTCGGGACTGGCTGGTGAAAACCGAATTCGACCCGAAGGAAGTACTGGAAAAAGTGCAGAAGCAAATTGGTCCAGCATAGTATATTTCACCCATATGGCTAAAATTTTACTTATTGAAGACGACAAATTCCTGCGCGAGCTTATTATCCAAAAGCTTGGGAAAGAAGGATATGATGTGGCAGAGGCTCCGGAAGGAGAGGCAGGGCTTTCCAAGATGCAGAAAGATAAGCCCGATCTTGTGCTCCTTGATCTTATTCTTCCCGGCATTGATGGGTTCGAGGTATTGAGCCGCATGAAGAAAGATCCAAGCTTGGCTTCAATCCCTGTCATTATTCTCTCGAATCTCGGACAGAGGGATGACATGCAAAAGGGAATCGCTTTGGGCGCGAAAGACTATCTTATCAAAGCGCATTTCACGCCAGGGGAGATCGTGGAAAAGATTAGAGGTACCCTTCAGGAGCCAAAAGAGCAAGGGCAATGATTTTCTTTCTTTACGGGCCGGACACCTATCGGGCCCGGCAGAAATTCAAAGAGATCCAAGAGAAGTATCAAAAAACATACCTGCACGCGGTCCACGTGCAGTATTTTGATTGTGCTCACACCGAGCTCCAAGACGCAAAAAATGCCCTGGAGAGTATTTCGATGTTTGAGCAAAAGAAACTGCTCATTTTCCAAAACGTATTCGCCAACAGCGCGCTTGAAGAATTTCTGTTTGAACGAAGAAAGCGATTAGCAGAGAGTACGCAGCATATCATCATTCTCTTTGAAGTAGCCGAGAACAAAACAAAAAACTCAAGTAAATTTTTCAGTTGGCTCAAGAAGAATGCAAAGCAGCAGGAATTTCTGCTGCTTTCGCCTGCAAAATTAAAGCTGTGGATTTCCCAGGAGTTTGAACGCTACGGCTTCAAAGCTGCTCCGCAGGCTCAGGAGGCGCTGGCTCGGGCGGCGGGTAGCGATCTTTGGCGGCTTTCCAATGAAATTAGAAAAATTGCGGCGTGGAAAAGATCAACCCAAAACACATCCGCCCGCCTTGACTCCTCGAGGCAGGTACGGGAGTCTGACGTGGCGCTGCTCGTGAACTCGCAAGAGGAGACTGATGTGTTCGCGATGGTTGAGGCTGCTGCCCAGAAAGATAGAAAGCGGGCGCTTAACCTTCTCTATCGCCATTTGCAAAAAGGCGACCCTCCTTCCTATCTGTCTAGTATGCTGCAATACCAATTCAGAACGCTCTTGCAGATTCGCGATATGGCAGAACGGAAACTTTCATACGGCGCAATGCTGCAGAAAACAAAACTGCACCCCTATGTACTAAAAAAGGGGATGCAGATTGCGCAGAACTTCTCTTTGTCAGAACTTAAGAGTATCTACGAAAAATTGTTTATCCTTGAAAAGCAGCTCAAGACGGGAAAGGGAGAGCCCAGTGGTGTGTTCGACCTTCTTTTTGCTACTTTGTAGGATTTGCCGTTTTCTGGAAGAGTTTGGTAAGCCGCGATTTCTTTCTGGCTGCGGCATTCGGTTTCAAGACTCCTTTGAGCGCTGCTTTATCTAAAGCCTTATAGAGTTGAGGCAAAAGCTTTTGAGCTTCCTGTACATTCTTTTGCTCAAGAAGTTTCTTCTCCTGCTTGACCAAAGCCTTAAAGACCGCTTTTCTTTTGAGATTTCGGGCTTTTCTTTTTATGCTCTGTCGGAGAGCCTTTCTTGCTGACTTCGTAATTGGCATATGAAGAGAGTGTAGCACGCCTTAACTTTTTTATCAAGTCTCGAATTTGGGCTGCACGCTCAAAGTCGAGATTTTTGGCCGCCTCCTTCATCTCTTTCTCAAGAAGCTTAACGTCTTGAATTGGGCCGAACTCTGCTGCTGTTATTTCTTTTGCATCGGCAAACCCCCATGTTCTGATATCTTTGACAATGGGCTGGGGGGTAATGTGATGTTTTTCATTGTATTCTTGCTGGATGCGTTTTCTGCGCTCGATCTCCGTAATGGCATTTTTCATGGAAAAGGTTATGGTATCTGCGTATAAAATAGCCATACCTTCAGGATGGCGGGCGGCCCTCCCCATAGTCTGGATAAGTGTGGTTTCATTGCGCAAGAAACCTTCTTTGTCTGCGTCGAGAATTGCAACTAAAGCGACCTCTGGCAAATCAAGGCCCTCTCGCAAAAGGTTTATGCCAACGATCACGTCGTATTTGCCTTTTCGAAAATCCTCCAAAATGCCTGGGCGTTCGAGTGTCTTTACTTCAGAGTGCAGCCATTGGACGGCGACACCCCTTTGCGCCAAATAATCTGCAATGTCCTCTGCTAAACGTTTGGTCAAGGTGAGTACGAGTACTCGTTGGTTCTTCGCTTTGCGTTTTTCAATCTCTTCTATGGCGTCTTGGATTTGGTTTGCGGTTGGCCGGATCTCTATAGCGGGTTCCAGCAAACCAGTAGGACGAAGAAGTTGCTCGACGATATTGTTTTTTGATTTGGCGAGTTCAAACTCACTAGGTGTGGCAGAAACATAGATGGATTGAGGAATGCTGGCAAATGTTTCTTGGAAAGTAAGAGGACGATTATCAACCGCGGAGGGCAGCCGGAATCCGTGTTCGATGAGCGCTGCTTTTCGTGCTCTGTCTTGCGCGGCCATGGCGCGAATTTGGGGAAGGGTAAGATGGCTTTCGTCGACAATCACAAGAAATTCTTTCCCAAAATATTCCAGAAGCGTGTGCGGAGGGTCTCCGGCCGAACGAAATTCCATATGGCGGGAATAATTTTCGATTCCGTGGCAATACCCCGACTCCTGTATTAACTCTAAATCATAATTAGTGCGCTGTTCCAATCGCTGGGCTTCCACAAGTTTATTCTGCGCTCTTAATACCTGAAGGCGCTCTTGGAGTTCCAAGCGAATGTTTTCCATTACTATGTTGAGTTTGTCTTGAGGCGTGACCCAAAATTTCGCAGGGAAGAAACGATAGGTTTCTCTGGCTTCCCATGTAGGATTTGTGGTATCTCTGGAAACTGCGAGCGTTTCGACGCGATCGGCAGTTATTTCGATGCGCACAAGTTCTTTTCCGGTTACGGTAAAAACTTCCATTATTTCTCCCCTGATACGAAAGGTGCCGGGTTTAAATTCGATATCATTCCGTTGGTATTGGAGGGATGTCAAATGGCCAAGGAAGTTTTTCCGTTCGATTGTTTGGCCTGCCTTGATGTCTAAGGCAATGTTCTGGTAGTCTTCAGGAGATCCAATGTTGTAAATACAGGAAACAGAGGCTACCACAATGGCGTCTTTTCTTGAAAGCACGTCTTGTACCGCCTCATGTCGCAGGCGGTCTAGGGTGTCGTTGATTTTCGCATCCTTCTCAATATAGGTGTCAGATTGGGGAATGTATGCTTCGGGCTGATAGTAGTCGTAGTAGGAGACGAAATAGTGCACTCCGTTTCTCGGGAAGAATTCTCTGAATTCTTGATAGAGTTGCGCGGCCAAAGTTTTGTTTGGTGAAATCACAAGCGTCGGCCTCTGGGTTTTTTCAATCACATTCGCCATAGTGAAGGTTTTCCCAGATCCGGTTACGCCCAAAAGCACCTGGTGTTTGACGCCAGACTCAATGCCGGCTACAAGTTTTTCTATTGCTTGCGGTTGGTCGCCCGTTGGATTGAATTTTGAAACCAGCTTAAATTGCATGTATAGTGAAGAAAACGCTCGCATCACAGCTTTTTCTTGCGCTTTACCCCTCCTGCGGAGTGGACCCTCGCGTCTGCGAAAAAGCTGTGATGCTCGCTTTTGCGCCCATTATGATTTCTTACTTAAAAGGGAAAATTCTTCTGAAGGATTCTGATTATATCATACTTGAAACCAACGGAGTAGGGTATAAGGTGTTTGTGCCGGAAGCGTTGTATATGCAGCTCAAAGAAGGTCAGGAGCAGGTTGAAATGTTCTGCGCGCTTCAGGTGCGAAAAGAAGAAACAATAGAGCTGTATGGCTTGCCCTCGTTTGAGGCGCTGAAACTTTTTGAGGTATTTCGCGATGTTTCTGGCATTGGGCCCAAAGCTGCTATGGTGTTGGCATCGCTTGGCAAACCAGCAGACACAACAAAAGCCATTGAGCAGCGCAACACTGCGTACTTCCAGGGCATTAAGGGTATTGGCGAAAAGAAAATCCAGAAGATCATTTTGGAACTTACGGGGAAGCTGGGGAATTTTACTGGAGAGAAACGTGTTTCTTCGGGCGACGAAACCGTGGATTCGCTTGTTTCTCTTGGATTTTCCAGAGCAGAAGCCAAAGACGCTCTCTCGCGCCTCCCAGCAGAAATTGCAGATCCAGAACAAAAAATTAAAGAAGCTCTCAAACTCTTCGGTCGGCAGTAGTATTTGTTTTTCCACAAAGACCACCATTTGACAACCCCCATGGGGAATGGTTTATAATACTCCAATTTCTTCCCTAGCAGGGAGGGGGGAGAGGGGGTGCGGTGTACATTTTATCCGGCGGCGCTCGAGAAACGCGAGGTGAGATTATGGAAGTGAAAAAGCCCATGGTCCTTGGGTTGTGTTCCCGATGCCCAAGGCCGGTATTCGAGGGAGATGCGTATGTCGAGATAAGACGAGATTCTGGTACCGAGCTCAAGCATGTGAAGTGCGTCAACGAAGAGGTTGCTGCGCACTTCAGGAACGGAGGGTTCTGTGAAGACCCTTAAGCAGAAACCCAAGAAAGATGCCGATGGTAGAACCATCGGCTGGGAGACGATCTCGGAGGACAACGGTCCCACACCAAAGGACTCTATCCCGAAGGGGTACTCTTCCTTCAAAAGCGTCTCTTCGCGCCATGAAGGGTCCGAGCCCACTATAGCGGAGATAGTGTCGTAGGAGACGCTTCGATGCCCCGTCTGCATTTTCTATGCAGCGCGGGGCTTGTTATTTTGATTGAGGAAAACGCGTGATTGACGAGTCTTTTTGCAATGCTAAGATATAGCAATGCTCGTTTAATGGGTACGAACAGGAGGGGTAGCATGGTAACAACTACGCCTACGCGGTCTCCAGTGGTTGCACCGGAGACCGCACCCCGCCCCGATCCGGAACGGCGATATGAGCCCGATCCGGATCACTGCCCGGACCAACGTGTTCGGACGACCCGACGGGTCCGCCGCGTCTTTGACCCATAGATTCATGGCGCGGAAACCAAACGTCACTTCTCGCGGAGTGGCGTATTTCTTTACATCTGAAAAAATATAAGGTACAGAGCGTACAGAACAAACCATTCTGTGCTTGCGAGGTGTTTTATGGATATGAAAGATCCGAAGTTCCTTCGAGCGGTGAGAAGGAATTTCAACGATGGACTCACCAATGCCGTGCAAATCACCCATCTGCCGACGACACACTCCCTGACCAGGGCATATGCTTATCTGGAGGCGTTGGCCTCCGTAAGGTTTGATACCTTGGTTCAAGAGTTCATTGGCTTGGTCATAAGTGGAATGGCTGAGCACTATCAGGCGGATCCAATGGGGAGCTTTTCCCAACCTGGGAAGAAAGCGCTCACCCCAGAGCTTGCTGACAAGCTCATTGACGAGACCATAGCCGCATTCCGAGAAGGGCAGGCTTTCACGGGAAGCGAGAACCTCCCTCTGTTGAGGGAATTGCCTCCCGCTGCAAGGCTTGCGTTCGCCCAGGCTGCCTACGGTTTGTTGCGATCGGAGCAAGAGATCCTAGAGGAAGCAACGAAAAGGGTGAAAACAGGAGAGATCCTGCCTCCCCAAGCGGTTCTTGACGCGCGATAGGAGGTCGAAATGCCTTACTATGAGGTGACTCCGCACGAACTGTATCGATCTTGTCTTTCCGGTTGGGATGGGGGCAAGACGCCATTGGATCGGGCATGTGCCTGGGTGGAGGCGGTGAACATTTACGATGTTCACGAACTCCACGGGTAAGTATTCCGCGCGTTGGAATCCGGCGAGGCGTATGCATGGGCTCCGGATCCGGGCTGGAAGCCGAAGTTCCCGCCGGAACAAAAGCGTCCGCCTACGATGGAACTGGCGCACAAATATGTGGAGGAGCTCGAGGCAGACTACGAGATTGAGCGCGGGAGATTCCCCGAGAACAGAGGTCCGGATTTCAAGAGACTGCCTCCGCCTGCCCGTTTTCGTTTTCTCCAGATGGCATATGACATCCAGAAAACGAGGCAACAGATTGTGGAGGAAGCAGAGCGGCGGCTTCTTTGCGGGGAGATCCTTCCTCCGTCAAGGGATGCCCAGACCGAAGAAGTGATTTCGCGCAAGGGCCTGCCCAATCCTTTCAAGGCGCGGGCATCGTAGAAAGAGTTCCAGGAGCGATACAAAGCGCTCCTTTCTTTTTTGGGAGAAAGCAGATATATTGGGAGAATATGAAAGAGCTCAAGGAATTTTTGCGGAGCATTATCCCTCCATTCGCGTTGAGTTGGTATCATTTTTTGTGGGCACTGTTGGGTGCGATCCTTTATGGATTTCCAGCTCGGCGTCTCACGGTGATTGGGGTTACTGGGACCGATGGCAAATCCACCACAGTTGAGATGATTAGAAGAATTCTGCAGGAAGCTGGTTATAAAACCGCTGCCACTTCTTCTGTTTGGGTTGCGATAGGTGAGGAGAAGCAAAAGAATCATCGCAAAATGAGTATGCCGGGCAGAATGTTCCTGCAAAAGTTCTTGGCGCGGGCTGTCGCAGAGGGATGTACGCACGCGGTTATTGAAGTGAGTTCTGAAGGAATTTTGCAGCACCGTCATCGTTTTTTGAACATGCATACCGCCGTCATTACCAATTTGTCACCAGAGCATATTGAACGCCATGGCTCTTTTGAAAACTACCGGGCAGAGAAACAGAAATTGTTTTTTACTGCTAAGCGCGTGCACGTGATAAATGGTGATGATGAAAACGCGATCTATTTTCTTCAGATTCCCTCGAAAGCAATATACGTGTATGGCGTAAGCTCCAAGCCTCAAGAATCAAGTCTCAAACAAACCTCAAGCTCTAAACCACAAACAATTCTTGCTAATGATGTGCAAGAAACAAAGGAGGGGACAGATTTCTCTATAGGGGATACATTGATTCATCTAAATCTCATAGGTCAGTTCAACGCGTATAACGCCCTGGCCGCAATCTGTGTAGGATTGGCGCATGGTGTTTCCACAGAAACATGCCGGGATGCTTTGGCAAAAATGCCGCGGATGCCGGGGAGAACCGATCCCGTATTCACGAAACCATTTTGCGTGTTGATTGATTACGCTGTTACCCCGAAAGCACTAGAAAATTTGTATAGTGGTGTGCGAAGCTTATTTCATCCTCGACGAATGATTTGCGTGTTTGGGGCGTGCGGTGGAGGCCGCGACAAATGGAAGCGCCCTGTACTGGGTAAGATTGCTGGTGCATATTGCGATGAAATTATTTTGACGAACGAAGATCCCTACGACGAAGACCCGGCTGAAATTCTTAGCCAAATCGAAGAGGGTGCACAAAAAAGCGTACAGAAAGTGATGGACAGGCGTGAAGCTATACGAAAGGCGCTCACGATGGCCCAAGAGGACGATGCAGTGGTAGTGAGCGGGAAGGGAAGCGAGGACGTTATTGCCGTGGCTGGGGGCAAAAAAATTCCCTGGGACGAGCGCCGCGTAATCGAAGAGGAATTCGCGAAGCTGGACAAATAAGCGCAGAAGTGTTATGCTTTAAAAGCGACGGCTGTAAAGCTGATTTTTATTGCATATGAAGAAAAAAATGAGAATCCCAAAAAGCATAAAAACGTATATTCGAAGAGAAAAGGTAAGAATCCGGAAAACCGGGGCAGATACCGCAGCAGCAACTAAACAAATAGAGGAGCTCTACCAAAACCTCGGTTTCTTAAAACAGCATGAAGATTGATGACATATACGAACTATCTATAGAAAAAGGCATTGACGCTGATCCTCGCGGCAGGGAGCGTGTGGGAAAATTGCTGGAACGAAGGCGGGAAAAGTTTGAAAGGCTTGCAGGGTACGAAAAAGAGGAAGCCGACAGCGAATCACTTAAAAATCCTTATTCTGACACGCGCGTTCTCCACGTGGCAGATGATCGGGAAATTAAAAAGGCGCTTGTGGGCATCGATATTGATGCTGCGGAGATTTTACTTGCAAAAGAGCTGGGCGACATCGATTTAGTAATCTCCCATCATCCTTCAGGCAGAGCGAGCCAAGATATGCATGAGGTAATGGAAATGCAGGCGGATATTTTGTATTCGTATGGGGTTCCTATCAATATCGCAGAGAGTTTTACGAGGGAGCGGAGTTCTGAGGTTTCTCGTATGTGGAATCCGCGGAATAACTGGAGAGCAGTAGATGCTGCGCGGTTGCTCGGAGTGAATTTTATGTGTGTTCATACTGCCGCAGATAACCAGGTGGCAAGGTTCCTGCGAGAAAAGCTCGAGGCAGAGAGTCCAGAGCGCGTCGAAGATTTAATGAAATTCCTCCACACCATTGAAGAATATAAAAAAGCAGCAGAGATGGGCATGGGACCAAAGATTTTTTCCGGGAGGCCGGAGAATCGATGCGGCACCATTTATGTAGGCATGACCGGGGGCACTGAACCTGCGCCCAAGCTCTATGAAAAGATAGCGCAGGCAGGTATCGGCACTATCGTAGATATGCATTTGGCAGAAGAGAGCAAAAAAGAGGCTGAAGCTGCAAATATGAATATCATTGTTACGGGCCACATGTCTTCTGACTCGCTTGGGATGAATCTTATTTTAGACGAATTTGAAAAGCAGGGGGTTGAAATTGTCCCCTGTTCCGGGCTTATTCGTGTTTCACGCAACGCCATGCAGATGTTATGATTGAAGGACATCGCTCCCATAGCTCAATGGATAGAGTGTAGCCCTCCGGAGGCTGAGATGGAGGTTCGAATCCCCCTGGGAGCACAAAAGGTTCACCATGGAAACAAGGTGAGTTTATAGAATGATCGCCCAATAGGCGGTTTTTTGTTATACTCAAGGAAATGAAGCGGATATTGAGCAATCCTTTTTTGCTTGCGCTTTCCACGTTAGTGGGAACTATTGTGGGAGCGGGGATCTTTGGGTTGCCGTACGTGGTCGCAAAAAGTGGAATAATTGCAGGCGTTTTTTATTTCGTGCTCCTTGGGGGAGTGGTGATGATACTGCATTTGATGTTTGGCGAGATAGCCCTGCGCACTAAAGAAAAACACCGTCTTATAGGGTATGCTTCTCTTTATCTTGGAGGCTGGGCAAAAAAACTTGTAACGGTTTCCACGATCGTGGGAAGTGTAGGCGCTCTGCTTGCATACATTATTATTGGCGGGGATTTTTTGTATATCGCATTGGGTTCTTTTATTCCTCTTTCAAGCTTTGCTTTTGCTGTTGTTTTGTGGTTTGTGCTCTCATTGTTTATTCTGCGCGGCATTCAGGCAATAGCGAAGACAGAGCTTCTTATGGATATTATTTTGTTCATCGTAGTGGGAGTTATTTTCGTCTTTACGCTGCCCCACTTCCAACTGCAAAATTTTATGCTTTTTAATTCCTCATTTGTGTTTTTACCCTATGGTGTTGTGCTGTTTTCATTTTTAGGGTTATCCGCCATTCCTGAAATTGCAGAGCTTTTTAAGCATACATCCGAAAAGCGAAGTTTAGACAATCTCATTGTATGGTCGTCGGTAATTTGTGGGGGATTATTTTTTGCATTTACCCTATTTGTCGTTGGAGTTTCTGGGGCCGCAACTTCGCAGGATGCTTTGAGTGGACTTATTCCTCTTCTGGGAGAAAAAGTGGTGGTGCTTGGCGCTGTGTTTGGACTGGTTGCCATAGCAGGTTCCTTTTTGGTGCTGGGAAACTATCTGAAAAACTCGCTTCGATATGATTACAAAGTACCATATGGCATTTCTGTCGCGGTGGCGATCTTTTCGCCGATTTTGCTTTTCCTGTTGGGGCTACGGGAATTCATTTTTGTGATCGGCGTGGTAGGCGCCCTTGTGGCAGCCCTAGAGGGTTCGGTAATAGCTTTGATTTATCGAACCATAAAAGAAAAAGGAGATCGGGAGCCAGAATACAGCATAAGAATTCCTCGGCCTATCCTTTTTGGCGCAGCTGTTTTGTTGGTTCTTGGCGCTCTCCTCAAGTTTTTCGCCTTTCCATTTCTTAACCTATAACGCAATGGATAAGAGAAGAGTGCACATATTTGTTTCTGGTCGGGTGCAGGGAGTATTTTTCCGGGCGAGGGCGCAAAAAAGAGCTCGTGAGCTAATGCTTGCTGGCTGGGTGCATAATCTTGTAGACGGACGAGTAGAATTGATAGTAGAAGGAGAAAAAGAGCATGTGGAACAGTTTATCGAGTGGTGCAAAAAGGGTACGCTCTTAGCAAGAGTGGAGCGGTGTGATGTTGCAGAAGAAGAGCCCACGGGCGAATTTACAGAATTTGCCATACGCGAGTTTGGGTTTTAACACGGTTGTTTTAAGCTGCGGTTTTTGCTAGAATAGAGAATCTTATGAGAGCATTTTGGAAAAAGTTCCGCGATGGTATGTACATTGGAGCTCTTGTGTACGGTGCGAACGACGGCATCGTAACCACGTTTGCGGTGGTGGCAGGGGCTGCCGGGGCACTGTTGTCTCCAGGAGTGATTGTGATTTTGGGATTTGTAAATTTGATCGCGGATGGATTTTCCATGGGTGCTTCGAATTTCCTCGCCATCCGTGCCGAACGAGAGATGGCAAAACAGCCGAGAGGACTCGCAACACCTTTTCAGCACGGGCTGGTAACTTTTGGAGCGTTTGTAATTGCCGGGATTGTACCGATTATCCCCTACCTTTTTCGTTTTCCAGGGACACAACAGTTCATCTTTTCAAGCGCTCTGGCGGCGGCGATGTTTTTCTCTGTAGGCGCCGCCCGTACGTATATTACAAAGGGAAGCTTCCTGAAAGCCGGACTTGAGATGCTGGCTATAGGAGTGGTCGCTTCCTCGGTGGCATACGGAATGGGTTGGGTTATGAAAACAATGTTTGGGATAGCAATATAATGACCGTTGATTTGTTTAAAGAAAAATTCGGATACGAAATCGATGGGGTTTGGTTTCCGCGCGTAACGTCCATCACCGCTTTGGCGAGCGGATTTTATTTTTTAAAAAAAGGAGATATTTTTGGGAGGCGTTTTGGATTCCAACAAGCAGCGCTCTGGGGGACAATGATGCACGAAGCCGTAGGGAAAATTCTGAAGGGCGAGGAGGAACAGTTTGACGCGCGTATTATGGTAAGCATTGAAACCTTTCGGCAGTGGAGGGCCCAATATCCTTTTGCCATCAGGAATCCCGCGGCCGATATTGAGAGAAGGGTTCTGGATTTGGAGCGGGGATATGCGGGAACCATTGATATCGTGGCTGAGGTCGAGGGAGTGTTGAGTATTATTGATTTGAAAACAAGCACGAGCGTGGCGAAAGAATATGGCTTGCAAACGGCTGCGTACATGAATGCTTACAACGCAATGGAATCCGAGAGTTGGCGGATGTGCAAGAAGCGCTGGATTTTGCGAGTCGATCAGTACGCAGAATGTTTGGGATGTTTTGCGAAAATGCGCGAGAAGTATGAAACGGCGCGGGTAACCGGCGGAAACGGACTGTGCAATCATCAATGGAGCGGCGTAAAGGGAGAAATAGAGTTTCAAGAGCTTAAGGGATATGAACACGACTTGGAACGATTTTTCGATTTGAAAGAACGTTGGGAATGGACAAATAGAGAATGGCTTTCTAGAATCCCAAACTACGAAAAAAATATTTGCCACCCCGCACTTCTATGAAATTTGTTGGTGATTTCCATATCCACTCCAAATACGCGAGGGCAACATCGAAAGATATGAATGTGGAGAATCTGGATACATGGGCAAAGATCAAGGGAATTAGCGTTATTAGTCCAGGCGATTTCACGCATCCCGTTTGGTTCAAGGAATTGCAAGAAAAATTAGAGCCTACAGAATCGGGGCTGTATAAGTTGAAGGGAAGCGCTACGGGAACACGTTTCCTGCTCACCACGGAAATCAGCTGCATTTACTCGAAAGGTGGGCGAGGGAGGAGGGTGCATCTTTTGATTTTCGCCCCATCGTTTCAGGCCGTAGAGAAAATTAACACGCAATTAGGCTGGAGGGGGAATTTGAAAGCCGATGGAAGGCCTATTATTGGGATTGATTCAAAGGAAGTGCTCAAAATCGTTCTCGATGCACACGAGGATTGTATAGTGATTCCGGCGCACGCGTGGACTCCGTGGTTCAGTGTGTTTGGTTCCAAATCGGGGTTTAACTCAATCGAGGAATGTTTTGATGAATATGCAAAATATATTTACGCCATTGAAACCGGATTGTCATCTGATCCGGCGATGAACTGGAGGTTGTCGAAGCTGGATAATATTACGCTCATCAGCAATTCTGATTCCCACTCGCTCGCAAAAATTGGGAGAGAAGCTAACGTATTCGATACGGAGGTGAGCTACGAGGGTATTACAGAAGCAATTAAGAAAAAAGATCCTTCCAAATTTTTGTTCACGGTAGAGTTTTTCCCAGAGGAGGGAAAGTACCACTATGACGGCCACCGGCTGTGCCAAGTGAGCATGAAGCCCGAAGAATCAAAAGAGCACAATAATGTATGCCCAAAATGCGGCAGGCCGTTGACCATAGGGGTCCTCAACCGTGTAGCAGAATTGGCAGATAGGCCCGAGGGTACGACGCCCCAAGGAACAATCCCATTCAAGAGCTTAATACCGTTGGAAGAAATTATTGCAGATGCTTTGGGCATAGGGGTTATTTCCAGGAGGGTAAGAGAGGAATATGAAAAGCTTATTCATGCATTGGGAAGCGAGTTTCAAGTTCTGCTGGATGCGGATCAGTCCACTTTGCGGAGTGCAACCTTGCCAGAAATTGCGGAAGGAATCACGAGGGTTAGGGAGGGAAGGGTGCAAATTGAGCCAGGATACGACGGAGAGTATGGAAAGATTAAAATATTTGAACAGGGAGAACAGCAAGCCATTACCCCGCAGAAATCCCTTTTTTGAGCTATGCAAAAGATAGGCAAGGAGGATTTGGAACTTATATGTCGTTTGGATCGGAGATGGAAGCCAGAGGTTATCCAAGTAAAGCAACTAGGCGGACAGACGAATAGAAATTTTGTTGTAGCGTACCGGAAGGAAAAATATTTTGTGCGCTTGCCTTGGGAACATGAGGATATCGTAGATAGAGTTAGCGAGGGTAAAAATATTCTCGTCATGGCGCGCAATAAAAAACTGCGGCGCATTTTGCCTGAATATCGGCTCTACATTCTCAAGAGAAAAAATATCTTAGCTCCCGCAAGCAAAAAACGCTTCGCCGTGCCAGATGGGACTATGGTGAGCGAGTTTTTGGAGGGGAGCATGTTGACTATGCGACATTTCAGGCAGAGGCGCTACCAGAGAGCTTTGGCAAAAACACTTGCCGCTTTCCACGGGAGCGGAGTGAGGTTTGTAAATCCGTACAATGTATTTCAAGATGAAATAAGAAAGTATCGTCTTAAGGCAATGCGCCATTCGTTGAGCAAATTTTTCTCCAAAGGGGTGCTGGTAGAGCTTCTTGCTATTGAAAAAGAGGCAGAGCAGCGCCTCCAAGAAATTCCTAAGGGAGTTTCTTCTCACAACGACATTATTTTCCAGAATATCCTTGTTCCAAAGAATGGTACTCTGCGCCTTTTGGATTTTGAGTATGCCGGTTTAAATAAAAAAGGAGGGATTTATTATGATCTTGGGTATGTGTTCCGCGACAGTTTTTTTAATCCTCCTCGGATGAGTCAAGAAATATTTGAACACTTTTTGGCTGAAGCAGACACGGCGTACAAAAAGAAACTTGATCGCACACAGATTTATTGGGCGGTTATCGCGGCTTTGTTGGTAGGAATCTGGTGGGGTGTTTTGCGATATTCCAGCGTTCCAAGAAAAGAGCGCGCATACTTTCAGATCTATATTAAGAGGGGCGTTGAAGGTGCCCTATATCTGCGTTCCTTAATGAGTAAATAGAAAAGGGTCAAGAGAAGTGTTTCTCCTGACCCTGGTTACTCTAGCGTTCCCTTGGTGCTTAAGATCTCCGTGCCCTCGATTCGTGTAGCCTCTTTGAGCACCTTACCAAGTGCCTTTCCCACCGTTTCGATGGCGTGGTGCTCGTCCTGTATCGCGTTGTCGCCCAGATACTCGACCTTCACAAAGAGGTCGAAAGCACTGTGTATAGCCATGTCGGTAAGGATATGTCGGAGCATCTCCCGCATTGGGGTGGTCGCCATGTTAAGGGCTAGGTTAGCCCACGGTCGGCCACTAAGGTCTACCGACACGGTTACAACCGTGCCTTGCATGGGCATGATGTGGGATGCGGTACGCATGATGCCCGCCTTGTCTCCCAAGGCCTCTTTGAATGCTTGGCCCCAGCAGATGCCCAAGTCTTCGGTCAGGTGATGGGTGGAGTCGCCTTTTCCGACCATTCCCCCCCCGAAATTACTGAATCGGTAGACTTGGGCAAAGAAGTGTTCGATCAGGCGTACCTCGATGCCTGGTTCCTGCCACCCTGCAGAGAGCGTGATTTCAGCTTTTCGCCTTCGTCCGCGCGGTTCGTCCAGGTTGGTTTGAACTTTGATTTCCACCTCTTCCGTTTTGCGCTCTGACTTACCCCTCCGTTGCGCCATCTTACCCTCCCAAACTTGCCTGGAGGCTCTGCCTGTCCTTGGAAGGGCAGGTGGCTCTCTTGCTTGAAGCATTAACACAAAAAGAATAACTTTGCAATAGAAAGAGCCGGAGGTTATCCGACTCTTTGGTCAGGCTTGTCGAGCGTTTGGGAGGTAGTGCCTGATGATATCCACTACTCCCACCACATAAGGGAGGAGTGAAACATGTCCGCCCTTGTTGCGTACAAACTCCTTGCATCCTTTGTCGGCGTTGGAGGGGCATCCTATAGATCCTGCAAGCTCCATCGCGGGAAAGTCGTTGGGAGAATCTCCAATGATAAGAACCTCTTCAGGAGATATGCCGCTCCAATCGCACAGCTCCTGTAGCCCAGAGCCCTTGTTGATGCCCTTGACGAGCAAGTCGATGGCGTGGCCCGAGCAAACCACGTCCATCTGTTCCTTGAATTCTATGAGTATTTCTTCGATCGGAGCGACATACTCTGCGAGGTTAATCCAACGATTGCGCCGCTCCAGCGCTACGTGCACCTCTTTTTTGAGGTATGCCTCTAGATCGGGAAAGCGGTAGGCAATGATCCACATTCTCTCCCGGATTTTTTGGAATACAGCCCTAACTTCTGGGGTCAAGAGTGGGTGATTTACTCGTGCTCCTGTTGCTAGGTTGTAAATAAACAGCCCATTCTCCAGTACTGACCAGCCATCCGGTAGGGTTAGAGTTCTTGTTGCACCCTCGACGTAATTCAGCTCTCGGCCCGTACAGAAGCCGATCTTCGGAAATTCTCCCCTATTCGCTCTCTCGATGAGCTGCGAGAAGATGCTAAGGTGCTCGTAGAAATCTTCCGGCAGAGGGCCCTCGGTTGGGAAGGTGGTACCGTCTAAGTCCACGAGGATGTAACGAATGGACGGATCGGCTGACAGGATTACCATAGCAACGCTCCTCGAGGTACGTACTGACTTAAGCGAACACCGTTTGTCTATTCTTGTCAATGCTTTCCTTTTGCCAGGAATCGTGTATAATTTACGTAAAGAAACTCTGCCACATTTTCGCATGGTCAATCTTTTAGAATTCGAAACGCTCAAAAAGTTTGTTGATACGGTCGGGAAGGACATCGAGGCCTATTTATGGAAGGATGATGTTTGCATTCTTTGTTTGCGGCCCGAGGGCATATTTTATGGCGAGGCGCTCGTTGCATGGTTAAAGAAAAGGAAAAAGACCAATATGGTTCTTGCCACAATGGATGATGACGGGGCAGATCTCGACGAAAAATTGGTGCGCGGAAGAAAAGTACTCATCGTGAACAACGATATCGTAACAGGAAAGGCATACAAACGTTCCATGGAGGCTGTCCGAATGAAAAAGAAGGAGTGGAATATCAAAGATATTAAGTTCGCTTGCTTTTTTGACCGGACAGGAATGGCTGATTTTGCCGTAGCGCAATATTCCGCAGAGGCGATTTGGGGGTTAGAAGAGCTCGATGCCATAGACTTGAAGCTTATTCAGTACTTGGCGCAAAACGGCAGGGAATCTTTTACTGAAGTTGCCAAGAAGCTGCGCTTGAGCTCTGTGGCAGTGAAGAATAGAGTCGACAAACTTCTGAAAGAAAAACTTATACGGGTATATGCTTCTTTGCAGGCCGATCAATTTTATACTATAGCGGCCCAAATCAATGTTGAGGCAGATAGGAAAACCCTCGAACAACTAATTGAAAAGCTTGAGAAGTGTCAGGAAGTGTACCATTTGGCAAAGATTACGGGAGCATACAATCTTACCGTGGGGTTGCTCGCGCGAAACCTGGAAAACATAGAGGCATTTGTGGAGGATGAAATACGGGCTTTGCCCGGAGTAAGGCAAGCAGTCGTTTCTACGGGAGAAGTTCCCATTTTGCCCAAAACCATTCCCCCAAAATTTTGACCTATTTTTCAAAAACCCATCAAACCTTGACAGCATTTCTTCAAAGAGTACAATATGAAGATACTGTGAATAACTTTGCGCTATAGTGAATTTCCTTGCATACTTTAAAGTATATTCAGCAAAAAACTTAAAAAACTAAACAAATCTTGACAAACTTGTTTGGTCTTATACAATAGAAATGTCCCTATGAACAGTATTGATACAAGGTTTCAATTTTCATATATCCCCTTGGTAAAAGCCATTTTTCAAACTAGTGGCCAGATTTATTGACTCGGTAGCACATCAGCATATCAATACGAATCAATAAATCTGGCAGCCAAAAGCCAGATTTTTTCATCAAAAACTCCTATGACAACCATGATGCTCGACAAATTCTACGTAACCAAAGAGGGATTAGAAAAAGTGAAAGCAGAATATGAAAGGCTGCGGGATTTTAAGCGCCAAAAAACAATGGGAGAAACACCTAACCTGCTGCATTCAGAAGAAGCAAACCCTGAATATCTTGCCTTTCAGGAGGATATGAGTTTGCTTGAAGCGAAAATCGCAGAACACGAAAACGTCCTGCAGAATGCAGAACTTATTAGTGCGCCAAAAGGGAAGGAAAAACAGAGAGTGTGGCTTGGAGCAACCGTTACGGTTGATCTCGGAGGGGAAATAGATGAATTCACTATTGTGGGTACACTTGAAGCAGACCCCGTACAAAAGAAAATTTCCAACGAGTCTCCTCTCGGAGCGAGGCTGCTGGGTGCAATAGTGGGAGATGTTGTAGAGGTGAAAACCGAGTTGGTGAATCATGTATGCAAAGTGCTAAAAGTTCAATACGAGTAACGCATTTTTCATGTCTTCTTCCCTTCAAATATTTAAACCAGGCCCTTCAGGATTATCCGCGAGAGAAAAGAAAGTTGTTGAAAAGCTGACCGCCGCAGCAAAGCTTATTGTCCCCCTATACGAGGCGCAAAAAAACTCTAAGTATCCGGGAGCGAATTTTTATCCGTCCGACGCCACCCGGGAGGAAATCCAAAAAGCAGCGAAGAAAAACCCCTCGATTTTGAGCCCGTATACATTTGTGGAGAGAAACAAGGCGGGGAAACTTGTGGCAGTCCCTTATAGCAAGAGGTTTAGGAAAGAACTCACACACGTTGCGAAACTTCTCAAAGAGGCGGCCGCCTTGAGCGACGACAAAGCGTTTAAGGCATATCTTGTAGCCCGTGCGCAGGATCTGCTGAAAGATAACTTTGATAAAAGCAATATTTTGTGGCTCAAAACAAACACTTCAAAAATTGGTTGCGTTCTAGGTCCCTTTGATCGTTTTCTTGACCGGCATTTTCATCAAAAACGCGCGTATACTGCATGGATAGGAGTGTTAAATGAAGATCGTATGGCAGAGGTTTCTCGGATGAGAACTCTTATCCTAACCAGTATTCCTACGTTCTTGCCCGGAGCAAAAAAGACTACGGTGTCGCAGATCCGCGTGCGTGCGGAAGACACTCTGTTGCTCGCCGGTCTTGATGCCGACTATCTATTTATGTCCAATAACCTGCCTTCTTCCGCGGACATTAAGCTGATAAAAAAGCACGGGACAATGTCAACGGTCTTTCTCTCAATGGCAAAATTGCGCGTGGAAAAGTGGATGCAGCCAATTTTCCAGCGCGCTTTTGACAAAAAAACTCAGGAAGGCCGCAGTGTCTCTCAGATGCAGGACGCGTTGGTACGGATTTCTGTTATTGATGAAATGCGCCGTTCTCTCGTGCGTTATGATGACGCGGTGACTCGCCTTCAGGAATACTTTGCGTATATCGACGAAGTATACGGAGATATCCTCACGATAAAATCAGCGGGCTTCCTCTATTTAAAAAATGCTATTACAGAAAAAGATCTCGAAGCAATGGTGCTTGCCGAAATATGTCAGGCATTATACTATCTTGCTGCGTTTGACAAACGCCGACGTTTTGAAAATTTGCTGTATGGATACGCCGCCTTTCTCGATGCGCTTCTGGGGGGCGGAGGTCTCGAGGAGACAGAAGGGGGGCTCCACCTGAATCTGCAAAAAGCTTTGTTGTGTACAGATCGTCTCGTGCGTACGTTTGAATATTACCTTGCCTTAGGAACCCGGGAAGAAATAAAAGGATTTTTTGAATGCTTAAATACGGAAGGTATTTTCTCGAAGTTTCATCCGCATTTTCAGGCTCTTCCACAAATAGGTGGGTAGAGAGTTTTGATATGTGTCCGAGTCTAAATCCTTGATTTTTGGGAGATTTTGGAGTATATAAGTTTCACAGTTCTTTTGGGTATCTAAAAGCTATTCACCCAAGCACTATGGGTGAGGGGGGAGAACGACAATGGTACGGGAGAAATTCGGCATAGCGCAGCAGATCTCTATTTGGTGGGATCGCCGCCGCGACGGCTTTCCCTCCGGCGCCATTGAGGGAGAGGTGGCGAAGGTTGCGATCGTGGGGGGCGGGCTGGCAGGCGTGCTGACCGCTCTGTGGTTGGTTCTTCTTGGCATGGAGGACGAAGTCCTAATCCTTGAACAGGATGGACTTGCAGGAGGAGCAAGCGGTCGCAATGGCGGACACGTCAATCCCGGAAACATCCCCGTGGAAACCATAAGCCGGCTCCATGGGCGCGAGGCTGCAAAGGCATGGCTAGACTTCGAAATCACGTCCGCTCGACTACTTGAGGAGTTTATCGAGAGGTTTCATATCCGCTGCGGCCTTCGCAACTCAGGATACGTTTTTCTCGCGAAAGAAGAAGGAGAGCTCCTCGAACTTCAAGAGCGCCGAGCCTTACTCGAATTGCTCGACCACCCGCCAGAATTATGGGATGCTCAGCAATGTACAGAGGCTGGATTTCCGGGGTTCGCCGGCGGTCTGTTCAAGCCACAGGCTGCCCAGGTGCATCCTGTTCAGCTCATCTTAGGACTTGCGGATGCAGCCCGTCAGCGAGGCGTCCAAATCCGAGTGATGACGGAGGTGTATGACATCACCCCTCAGGAGGGTGGTGGGTTCATCCTTACAACCTCTAAAGGCAATGTGAGGGCAGAAATCGTTGTCCATGCAACAAACAGACCGTTTCTCGGAGAAGCGGCTACTGCCCTCGCTCCCGGTTTTCTGCCCATCCGGGGGCAGCTGACAAGATTTTATCCTGTTCCTCACCGCGAGATAGGTTTTGGGACTGCCGATGGCCTCGTGTATGGCCTTTGGCGGGGGAAAGGCCTTCTCTTGGGGGGGATGAGGCATATTTCTCCTTCTCGTGAAGAAGGGGAAACAGATGATTCACGGGTGAATCCTGTCATAGGGAGAGCGTTGCGTAGCTACGCAATACGAGACCTCGGACTTCCAGAAAATGCCCGGGTAACCAATGAATGGACGGGCATCATGTGGGAGTCTCCAGATGGTCTCCCTGTGGTCGGACGCCTTCCAGGTGCACACGACCAGTATGTGATCTGCGGATTCGGGGGCCATGGGTTCCCAGGGATTCCTGGGGCAGCCCGCGCTCTCGCCCAGATGATAGTAAGAGCGGGAGAGCAGCCAAATATCCCTAGACTGTTTACTCCCAGATTAGAGAGATTCACAAGGAGCGCCTGACAAAGTGCTCGAAGGGCGGGTTGCATCACTGATGCGCCCGCCCCCTTCTTTTGCTATAATACATCATCTGATATGAAACGGTTGGTTCTCGTTTTAGGTACTTTAGCGGCAGGGGTTTTGCTTTTTGGTTTCTTAATTGGCGGCGTGGGCTGGAATGAGGTTTGGGAGCCGCTTCGGGCTCTCTCTTTTCTCAACGCCCTCATTATTTTTCTTCTGACTGGCGTATTTATCCTCACGGGTGCTTTACGATGGCACGTTATTCTCAAGGGACAGGGATGTAATATCCCATTGTTCGAGACGGTAAAGATGTATCTTGCCGGCTTTGCGCTTTGGTTTTTTGCGCCCGTATTTCTCTTTGGGAATGAATTGTTCCGGGCCTCGTCGCTCAAAGAGCAGCAGTGTATTGATCTAGCAAAAGGAATGGCCTCCGTGCTTATTGACCGTATCCTTGAGATCACTTCGAATCTTTTCGTAGTGCTGGCGGGAGGCGTTATATTTTTGGTTATGGGAGATCATATTTCCTACTCCGCAAAAATGATTGCTGCGATTGGTTTTATTGGAGGGTGGCTTTTTCTCCTCGCTTTTCTTTACATCCGTTTGTTTCAAAAAAAGAGTATCGTGCGATTTTTTTGGAAGGGTACTGGAGGAGCGCAGGAGGTGGAGGAAGAGATATTTCAGTTTTTCCAGCTACGAAATCCCGCGTTCTGGCAGGGAATTTACCTGTCTCTGGGAAAGAGCATTGCGGGAATAGCAAGGGCATGGGCCATAATTTTTTTCTTCGAAAAAGGTTTTGCCATTCTCCCCGCTATTACGATACACGCGTTTTACTACCTTGCGATTCTCGTGCCTATTCCCGCGGCCCTAGGCGCTCACGATATCTTGCAGGCAATTGCATTTGGGGCTTTCGGCTTGGGAGTTGGCACGGGGGCAGCGTTCGCGCTCGTAGTGCGCGCCGTTGAAATGTTGTTTGCGGTTGCGGGTTTGGCACTGCTTTTCCACTTCGGCGTACGCCTTTTGGGAAAGTTGATGTTTCAGAAGGGGAATAAGGCAATCAAGGCGCTTGGGCACGAGTTATGAAGCATCAGGAGAAAGAACGAAGAGATTTCGCGCAGTTATATGAACAGGGTTAAAGAATTTTATTTTTTGTGTATGCACGAGTGAGAGTTGGAGCTTTTGAAATAGCGAGAGCCATTCTTTTCTTGTGTGGAACGCGCATTTCTTTTTAATGCCGAAGAGAGAGCCATAAGAAAAGCCATGGAAAAAACAGGAAGCCCGATGGAAGAGATTTTGAGGAGTGTCTTCATATATGATAATTCTTCCTCGGCAAACCCTGCGTGCCTCTTGCAGAAGAATTTCTACCTTTTCAACGTGGTGGAGAACGTACGAAATTAACACTATGTCGAAGCTTTTATCGGGGAATGGAAGTTTCTCCCCATCGTAAAGAACGAAGGGAATATCTACCTGGCGAATATCTATCACATCTGTGCCCACTAAAGATACGTTGAGCGTTTTGGCTACGGTACTCGCAATGATACCAGTGCCGCAGCCGAGATCCAAGACACGATCCCCAGGCGCAATATAGGCGGCAAGCTCTTTACTCATTTTGGAAGCAGCCCGGCCATAAAAAAAGAAAAGCATTGAGCGAATGGGCGAGAGCTTTGCGATTTTCTTGAGAATATGCGATATCATCTTTTGCGCTTTTATTTAGGGAATATACAACAAAACGCCAAATAAGAAAACCTTTATTTGTTGAAACGGGAGTTGTAGGATGAATGCTATGGACAATAAAGAACTGGCATCACTATTTTCAACTATTGCTTTGTATCTGGAAATTGAGGATGTGTCCTTTAAGCCGCAAGCATACGAGCGGGCCGCAGGCGTGCTGGAAACGCTTCAAGAAAGAGTTGAGGATATTTACAAAAGAGAAGGCATCAAGGGGTTAGACAAGATTCCTGGGGTGGGGAAGGGAATGGCGGAGAAAATTGAGGAATATATCAAAACAGGAGCTATAGGAGAATACGAAAAATTGCGAAAGAAAATCCCAGTCGATATTAAAGAGCTCACGCGTATTGAGGGGGTGGGCCCTAAAATGGTGCGTGACCTGTACAAGCACCTGAAAATAAAAACGATAGCCGATCTAGAAAAGGCTGCCAAAGCCGGCAAGGTGAGAAAGCTTCCCAATTTTGGCGAGAGAACGGAGCAAAACATTCTCCAGGGAATTGAGTTTGTAAAACGCTCTAAGGGTCGATGGCTGCTCGGCACTATTTTCCCGTACGTGGAGGTTTTGCTGGGCAAGCTCGAGGGTTCGCCATTTGTTACGCGCGCGGTTGCGGCAGGATCGATAAGGCGTATGAAAGAGACTATCGGAGACGTGGATATCTTGATAACGAGCAAAAAGCCGGAGAAAGCTATAGGACATTTTCTTTCCGTAGTTTCGTATGAAAAAATTTGGGGAAAGGGGGCAACGAAAGTTTCCGTGCGCACACGAGAAGGGTTCGATATCGATATGCGTGTTCTCCCAGAAGAAGTATTCGGAGCAGGGCTGCAATATTTTACGGGTTCCAAAGAGCATAATGTGCGGCTCCGGACGTATGCGGCAAGCAAGGGGTATAAGCTTTCAGAATACGGGCTGTTCCGGGGGAAAAAGCGCATTGCCTGCAATACGGAAGAAGACGTGTACAAGGCTTTGGGCATGAACTATATTGAACCTGAACTCCGTGAGGATCGCGGGGAGATCGACGCTGCCCTTCGACAAGTTCAGGGTAAACTCCCCGGGCTTCCCAAAGTCATACCTTACGGTTCTTTGAAAGGGGACTTGCAGGTCCAAACCGATTGGACTGATGGAAAAGATTCTATTGAAGCAATGGCAAGAGAAGCGAAAAAGCAGGGGTTAGAGTATATAGCTATAACAGACCATACGCGAGACCTCGCAATGACCGGCGGGATGGACGAGAAGAAACTGCTTTCACAAATGCGCGAAATCGATAAGATAAATGAAAAGCTCAAAACGCAAGGAGAAAAGTTTCGAGTTTTGAAAGGGGCGGAGGTAAATATCAGAAAAGACGGTACGCTCGATATTGCAGATGAAGTTCTTGCAAAACTTGATGTGGTGGGAATTTCCGTGCACTCAAATTTCAAAATGACCAAGAAAGATATGACCGCAAGAATCGTAAAAGCGATGGGTAATCCTCATGCCGACATTTTGTTTCACCCAACGGGGCGGCTTATCGCCAAGAGAGAAGCATATCAAGTGGATATGGACGAGGTTATTGCGACGGCAAAGGAAACAGGGACTATCCTGGAGATTAACGCGTTTCCAGAACGCTTGGATCTCGCAGACAGCAACATAAAGAAAGCCGCGGAAGCCGGCTGCAAAATGGCCATCGATTCTGACGCGCACTCTATATCGCACCTTGGGTACTTGAGATACGGAATTGCGCAGGCGCGTCGGGGCTGGGCAGAGCAGCAAGATATTATTAACAGCTATCCCTTAGAAGAAATGCTTTCTTTGCTTAAGTAGTATGCCTAAAGAAAAATCAGCCGGAGCTATTATATTCCGTATCGAAAAAGGGGAATCAATGTATCTCCTTCTTCATTATCCCTCTTCCAAAAAAGCAAAGGGGGAATATTGGGATTTGGCAAAGGGGCATATTGAAAAAGGAGAAGAAGAAAAAGATACGGTTCTCCGCGAAGTACAAGAAGAAACCGGACTGAAAGATATCAAACTGTTTGATGGTTTTCGGGAAGAAATCCGCTATTGGTTTCAATTTGGAGGGCAGAAAATTTCAAAAACCGTTGCTTTTTATCTGGCGCAGACAAAACAGAAAAAAGTAATAATTTCCCATGAGCATGTGGGTTTCCAGTGGCTTCCCTATGAGCAGGCCAAAGAGAAACTTACTTACCAAAATGCAAAACAAGTCCTCGAAAAGGCGCATCACTTCCTTTCAGCAAAGGGTGTATGATGCTGTAAGGCAAATTCCAAGAGGCGATATCCGGACCTATAAAGAAATTGCAGAGATAATTGGGCACCCAAAAGCGTTCCGCGCAGTGGGCAATGCGCTTAATAAAAATCCCGATTTGAAAACAATTCCCTGCCATCGTGTCGTGAGGGCCGACGGCAAGATTGGAGGATATCGCTTCGGGATACAAAAGAAGAGAAGACTCCTTAAGAAAGAAGGCGCTATTTAATTTTTTCCACGAGTTGCTGGAATGTTTGAGGATAATCTTTGACAAGCTGAGCCAAAATTTTGCGGTCGAGCGATATGTTATTTTTTTTGAGCAGAGAAATAAATCTGCTGTAATTGAGGTCTTGAGATTCCAGGGCGCCGCTCAATGTTCTTTGCCAATCTTGTCGAAATATCCGCTTTTTTGTTTTGCGGTCGCGGTACGCATATTCTCCAGCGTGGCGCAGGGCATCTTTCGCAAGGCGGTATTTTGATTTTCTTCCCCAGCGAAAGCCTTTGGCTTTTGCCAAGACATTTTTTCTACGCTTATGAGAAATAGTCCCTCGTTTGACTCGAGCCATAGTAATGAAATGCTAACTGTTTAACAGCCGTTTTATTGCTTTAGCTTCCGGCTTTGATAACTCAATCCACTTTCTTAGTTGCCTTCGTTTTTTGGACGAACGTTTGGCAAGATAATGGTCTTGTCCGGTTGGTCTGCGTAAAATCTTCCCAGTGCGGGTTATCTTAAAGCGTTTCGTGATTGCCTTTCTTGTTTTTTGCTTTGCCATATTTTCTATCCTCAACTTTTAACTACAATAATGGATAGCCCGCGCGGTTCTTTTTTTAGCTCTCTTTCTTTCTTGACGGAAATTCGAGCAGTGAGCGCTTCCATAAACTTTTCTATCTTTTCTTTCGCGTATCCTTCAAGGGCGTTTTGGCGGCCTCGGAGGCGAAGCGTAATGCGAACACGGTTTCCTTTTTGCAAAAACTTTTCTGCCTGCCTTACTCTCGTTTCCAAGTCGTGGCTTGAGATGGTAAAGGTGAGTCGGACCTCCTTTAGCTCACCACTATCCTGCTTTTTTGTTTCTTTTGCTTTCTTCTCTTGCTGATAAAGATATTTTCCATAATCACCGAGTTTGCACACTGGAGGTTCCAGACGTTCGGTTACCTGGATTAAGTCAAAACCTCGTTCTTTGGCAAGGTTGAGGGCCTCTGCAAGAGGCAAGACTCCTAGTTGCTTTCCGGTTTCATCAATGAGCCTTACTTCGGTAGCCCGTATCTGGTTGTTTATGTAAATGCGTTTCTGCAAAGTGATTGTTGATTGTTTGGTGGAGATGGCGGGGTCGAACCCGCGTCCAGCGAGACGAGGAAATTCTATCTACGATGATAGTCCAGTTTTTTGAAAGAGAGAGTGCAAGAACTGGACGAACCCACTTTCTCTTTGATGGTCCTTAAAGATCAATAGCTCCCGGACCTTCGAAAAAGCTATCTATCTCGATGGTTGACACCCGCTTCTTTTATCGAGAGTCAAAGAGCGAATGGCCTGCAAATTCGCCTGTTGGCGTTATGCGTAGGCAAGAGCCGGTTGTGCCGGCTTAAAAATGTTGGCAGTTGTATTGCCTCGGTTTTAAGGAGGCCGTACTCCCATCGCGAGAATTGCTTTGGCTCGCTGTCAAAGCTGGACATCCCCATATTCACTCGTATTTTAAGGCGCGTTCAATCTGCAGCTTGGCTTCCCGTTTTCTGATATCTTCTCTTTTGTCTCTCGTCTTTTTCCCTCGAGCTAAGCCAAACTCAAGCTTGAGATTGCGTTTGTTATTATACACCTTTAAGGGTACTAAAGTCAAGCCTCTTTCCTTTGATTTTCCAAGAATATATCGGATTTCCTCTTTTCGTAACAGGAGTTTTCTATCGCGCTCTGGATTGTAGCCAGCGGGCGCGTTCGCGGGCTGATAGGGAGAAATGGTTGCTCCGCGCAAAAATAGCTCTTCCCCGCGGGTAACCACATACGATCCTGCAATCTGAATTCTCCCCAATTTTACCGATTTTACCTCTTGTCCCTGCAATACTAACCCTGCCTTGAATGTTTCCAAGATTTCGTAGTTAAAATGCGCTTTCCTGTTTTCCGCATAGTTCGCCATTATGAGTTTACTGTAGCATTGGGTTAAGCTTTTGGGCAATGTTTATTTTAGACAAAAAATGTGCTACAGGATAGACTGTAATAAATGATACAAGAGACAATTAAGCAATTAATAGGGAAGGCTATCCAAGAGCTCCAAGAAGAGGGCAAGATCGGATCTGCTCACATTGAGCAGATTCCTTTAGAGCATCCAGAGGAGGAAGGTCGTGGGGATTATGCGACGCCTGTTGCTTTGCAATTGGTAAAACAGCTTGCCAAAAATCCCCGCGAAATCGCTGACCTTATCGTCTCAAAGTTAGAAGTTCAACATTCAAAATTGTTCGACAAGGTCGAGGTTGCCGGCCCCGGTTTTATTAATCTCTATATATCGAAAAGCTACCTGTTTTCAGAATTGGCTCGAGTTTTTAAAGAGGGAGATGATTTTGGCAAAAGCCCATCACTGAAAGGGAAGAAAGTAATGATTGAGTTTACCGATCCAAATCCCTTTAAAGAATTTCATATTGGGCATCTCTATACAAATACCGTTGGAGAGTCGCTCTCAAGAATTTTGGAAGCAAATGGAGCAAACGCAAAAAGAGCAAACTATCAGGGAGATGTCGGCATGCATGTGGCAAAAGCAATTTGGGGAATGAAGCAGTTGAGCCACGAGATGCCAAAGGAGAGTGATTCTTTGTCGGCTAAAGCTCGTTGGTTAGGAATGTGTTATGCGGCTGGAGTTTTGGCAGAGGACGAAGAAAAAGAAGAGTTGCAGCGAATCAATAGGGCTGTATATGAGAGTTCAGACAAAGGAATAAATAAGTTGTATAAGATAGGAAGGAAATGGAGCCTCGAGTATTTTGAAACTCTTTACAAACGTCTTGGCACGAAATTTGATTTTTACTATTTTGAAAGCGAGGTTGGAAAAGTTGGTGCAAAGCTGGTGCAAGAAAACCTCAAAAAAGGAGTATTTGAAGAAAGCGAAGGAGCGATTATTTTCCCAGGAGAAAAATATGGGCTGCACAATCGTGTCTTCATCAATTCGCAAGGACTTCCCACGTATGAAGCAAAAGAATTGGGTTTGGCCCCCACAAAATATAAAGATTTTCGCTACGATTTCTCTATTGTTATCACCGGAAACGAAGTAAGCGATTATTTCAAGGTTCTTCTTGCCGCTTTAAAGCAAATAAATCCCGAATTAGCAGGAAAAACAAAACATATCGGGCACGGCATGGTGCGTCTTCCAGAAGGAAAAATGTCGAGCAGGACTGGAAATGTAATTACGGCAGAAGAATTGCTGGAAGAAGTAAAAAAGAGAGCTCGGGTAATCGCTGAAAGTTCTGGCAGTGAGATAACGGACAAAGAAAAAGAAAAAATTCTGGAAATGGTAACGGTAGGAGCGATAAAGTACGCATTCTTGCGGGTGGGCATTGGCAAAGATCTAATCTTTGACTTCGAAAAATCGTTGAGTCTGGAGGGAGATTCTGGCCCTTACCTTCAATATACGTACGCACGATGCAAGAGTATTCTGCGCAAAGCGCAGAAAATTCGAAATTCGAAATTCGAAATTCGAAATTCAGCGGAGCTAGCGAAAGAAGAGTTGGATATCTTAAGATGGATATATAGATTTCTTGAAGTAGTGGAGGAAGCAGGGGAAAAATTCTCTCCGAATTTGATTTGCAATTTTGTTTTTGAGTTAGCCCAGCGCTATAATCATTTTTACAATACCTATTCTGTATTGCAGGCAGAGAGTGATGAGCAAAAGCAATTCCGTCTTTTACTCACTTCTGCCACAGCACAAGTTATCAAAAACTCTCTTAACCTTCTTGGTATTAAAGCTCCAGAGAAAATGTAAAAATTGAAAATTCGCTTCAAAGATGATACCGTAAGGCGTATGGAAGCGGATTTTCCGAAATTGGAAGAGCAAATACTCAAGCGCTGGAAAGAGCAAAAGGCGTTTGAGAAATCGTTGCAAAAGCGCCAAAAGGGGAAGCGCTTCGTGTTTTATGAGGGGCCTCCTACGGCGAATGGAAGTCCGGGCATTCACCATGTGCTTTCCCGCGCGTTTAAAGATGTTATATGCCGCTACAAAACAATGCGCGGATTTTATGTTGGAAGAAAGGCCGGTTGGGATACGCACGGTCTCCCCGTGGAGTTGCAGATCGAGAAAAAGCTCGGGCTTAGCTCCAAGAAAGAAATTGAACAATACGGCATTGCGAAATTCAACAAGGCATGCAAGCAATCGGTCTGGGAATACAAAAAGGAATGGGATGATTTAACGCGGCGCATCGCCTTTTGGCTGGACACCGATAATCCATACATTACCTACAGCAAAGAATATATGGAAAGCCTGTGGTGGATTATCAAGCAGTTTTGGGGGAAGGGTTTGCTATACACAGATTACAAAGTGGTGCCGTATTGTCCGCGGTGTGGCACGCCAGAATCTTCCCATGAACTTGCCCAAGGTTACAAAACCGTCAAAGAAAAATCTGTTTACGTACGATTCGAAGTTATCCCTCCAGATAAAGAATGGGAAAACACTTCTATACTTTCTTGGACAACTACGCCTTGGACATTACCGGGTAATGTTGCGCTTGCGGTAAATCCGAAGCTCGATTATGTTTGTATTCCTGACCCTGAGAGAGAAAAGCGTTGGCTTGTTCTTGGTCTTGCAAGCTATAAATTGCTTGTGGAAAAAGGAATTTTAGCCGAGACCCCGAAAAACGAACAGGATGTTTTTAAAGGCGCAGAAATGATAGGGATTCCGTACAAACAAGTTTTTGATATTTTTCCGCTTAAGTCCCCTGTTTCTCACAAAGTATATGCCGCTGATTTTGTGCAGGAGGGAGAAGGAACAGGAGTCGTGCACACAGCGGTTATGTATGGGGAAGACGACTATAAGCTGGGCCAGCAAGTGAACCTTCCCAAAAGGCATACGGTAGACGAAGAAGGAAAATTCAATGAGCTGGTTCCTCAATGGAAGGGCGTATTTGTGAAGGAAGCTGAACCCTTGATTATCGAAGATCTCCAGAAAAGAAATCTTTTGTACAAAGAAGAACTGTACGAGCACGAATATCCGTTTTGTTGGCGATGCTCTACTCCTTTGCTGTATTATGCTAAGGACAGCTGGTTCGTGAACATGCAGAAGGTGAAAAAACAGTTGATTGCCAACAATAAAAGCATCAACTGGGTTCCGCCGCATATTAAAACAGGCAGAATGGGTGAATGGTTAGCAGAGGTAAAAGATTGGGCGTTTTCCCGCGAGCGCTATTGGGGCACTCCTTTGCCCGTATGGGAATGCGGCATATGCGCCCATCGAGAGGTAGTTGGTTCTGTGCAGGACTTGGAGCAACTGCAAAAGCCGAACAACACCTATTATATTCTTCGGCATGGGCATTCAGAGCGGCAGCTTACAAATGTAAGCGCGTCTTGGCCGGAAAAAAATCCTTCTCCATTGACGCCCAAAGGGAGGAAACAAATACAGGGACTTGCCAATCTTTTGAAAAAGAAAAAGATAGATGCGATTGTTTCTTCTGATTTGCTGCGTACCAAAGAGACAGCAGAAATTGTGGCGGGCGAACTTGGTTTGAAGGTGGAATACGACCAAGGACTCCGAGAGAGCGACATGGGTATATTTAACGGGAAGCATATAGATGAATTTGGGGCGTATTTCCGGAGAGAGGGCGAAACGCCTCTCCAGCATTACCTGCGAAGATTTCAAGAAGGGCCTCCTGAAGGAGAGACGTATCTCCAGGTGCAGAAGCGCGTATATAAGTTCATGGGAAATATGGAGAAGAAGTATAGCGGCAAGACGATCTTGCTGGTAAGTCATGAGTTGCCCTTAACGATGTTGGAAGGGTTAATGCGAGGGTATTCGCGGGAGGAAACGATACGGTTTCGTATGAAAAAAGCGATTGAAACAGGAGAAGCGCGCTCCATTGAATTTCACCGCTTTCCGTACAACGAGGAAATGGAAATTGATTTGCACCGGCCATATATCGATGCGATCGAATTTGACTGCGTAAAGTGCGAGAAAGGACGAATGAAGCGCGTAAAAGACGTGGTGGATGTATGGTTTGATTCAGGGTCTATGCCGTTTGCCTCTGCGGCTGACAAAGCTAAGGCGGATAAACAAGGGCGTATCAAGGCGCCTAAACCATATCCTGCAGATTACATTACGGAAGGTATTGATCAGACGCGAGGGTGGTTTTATACGTTGCTTGCCGTAGCCACTCTTTTGGGGCAGAAAGCGCCGTATAAGAATGTCATTTCACTTGGGCATATTTTAGACGAGAAAGGAGAGAAAATGTCCAAATCCAAAGGGAATGTGGTTAGGCCATGGGATATGATTGAAAAGTACGGCGTGGATACCTTACGCTGGTATTTTTTCACGTTAAACCATCCATGGGATCCTAAATTATTCGCGGAAAAAGATTTGCAGCAGACGATGCGCAAGTTTATTTTGACTCTGTGGAATTCCTTTGTGTTTTACGAAACGTACAGAAAATCCCAAACCCCAAGGTTCAATGCTCAAGCAAGTCCTAAGGCCAAAAACTTCAAAACGAAAAATATCTTAGATCGGTGGGTGATTTCAAGGTTGCACAGCACTATTAGAGAAGCGACAAAACGGTTTGATGAATACGATATTACCGGAGCTGCGCGCGCAATAGAAAGTTTTGTGATTGACGATTTATCTCTCTGGTATATTCGGCGGTCTCGACAGCGCTTTCAAAATCCCCGCAACGCGAAAGAGTTTCAAGATGCATACTTTGTATTGGGATCGGTACTTTTGGAAACAAGCAAGCTAACTGCGCCTTTTATTCCGTTTTTGAGCGAACATATTTATGGCGAGGTTGGAGGTAAGGGGAGTGTGCATTGGGAAGACTGGCCCAAAACAGATTCAAAAAAGATTAGTGCAAGGCTTGAGAAAGAAATGGAGCAAGCTCGGGAGTTTGTGGTAAAGGGATTGGCAGAGCGGGCTAAGGCGGGGATAAAGGTACGCCAGCCGCTGCAGAAGTTAAAAGTTAAAAGTGATAAGAGCAAACTGAAGGGAGAGTTTATGGGCTTGATAAAAGACGAACTGAATGTAAAGGAGGTAACGTTTGATAAAAATCTAAAGGGAGAAGTGGAGCTGGATACGACAATTACGCCCGAGTTGCAAAAAGAAGGATTGCTGCGCGAGATCCTGCGCAATATTCAGGAAATGCGAAAGAAAGCGGGATACAAGCCGCAAGACAGGATTTACTTGCGCTACCAAGGGGCAGAAGAGTTGAGAAAAATTCTGCGGGAGAATCAGAAAATGATTATGCCTGCCGTGGGTGTAAAAGAGATGCAAGAGAGCGATGATTCGAAGGAGGAGTTCGATATTGAACAGGAGTTTTCTGCCGAAGGCAGAACGCTTCGGCTCGGCATCCGGAAAGCGGGAAGCGCGAAGTAAGGCTTGTCTATGGCTACACACTATCGCACTCAAGGGATTATTTTGCGAAAGCAGGATATAGGCGAGGCAGATCGCGTGTTTACGGTGTTTACCAAAGATTTTGGCAAGCTGCGCTTGCGGGCGGTTTCCGAACGCAAGATTACTTCCAAGCTCCGGGGAGGGCTGGAACTTTTTTATCTGGCGGAAATCGAGTTTATCCAAGGGAAAGTGTATAAAACTATTACCGACGCCGTTTGTGTTTGCTTCTACTCTGGTATTCGCAAAAATTTGGAGAGATTGCGTGTCATGGAGAGATTCGCGCAGGTTGCCGATGAACTGCTGCATGGACAGGAACAGGATGAGGAGATTTGGAATTTGCTGCAAGAAACGCTTTCGGTTTTGAACCGGCCTGCGCTGAAAGGGCGCGAGTTAAAAATTTTAGCTTATTATTTTCTTTGGAATCTTCTTGCTTCCGCAGGGTATTCGCCTTCCCTCGCTCAAATCGTCGTAAAAGATCCGAGTATTGCCGAGTTTATCGGAGTTCTTTTGAAGAGCGACAGCGAAACCTTGCAGGATATTGATTTTCGGGGTATAAATGAAACTCGTTTGCGCGAAATATCGCAAGAGCACCTTTCGCAGATATTGCAAAATTGATACAATATATCCATGCGTTTGAAAATTGTTTATGCCATTCTTTTTGCCGCAGCAGCCGTTTCGGTTGCTGGATTTTGGGTTTGGCAGAAAAATGTTTTTTCTACCGCTGACATACGGCTTGAAATTTTAGCGCCGGAAGAAGTGCAGATGGGAGAAGAAGTTACCTATGTAGTGCGGTGGAAAAATGGCGGAGAAAGCCAGTTGGTAAACGCAACCTTGATTTTTGAATATCCCGAAGGCTCCATTCCATCCGAGGGCGGAGACATACGCGTCACCAAACCTGTTGATGATATCAACCCGGGTGAGGAAGTTTCCTTGCGGTTTTCAGCGCGGCTGTTCGGGCGAGAGAAGGAAGTAAAGGAGGCAAAGGCTTCCTTAAGCTATACTCCCCGTAACCTCAATGCTTCTTTTCGTTCCGAAACAACTTTTACTTCGGTGATTTCGTTTGTCCCCCTGAACTTTGAGTTTGACATCCCTTCGCGCACGGAGGCTGGCCAGCAGTTCGGGATTACAGTGAACTATTTTTCAAACTTGGAATATCCGTTGTCAGATCTCCGCATTCAGATAGACTACCCGCAGGGGTTTTCCTTTAAGAGCGCTAACCCTCCTTCTCTGGGAGACAATGAGTGGGATATAGGGCTGCTCAATCGCACAGAAGGCGGACGCATCGCCATACAGGGCGTTTTAGACGGAAATGTGCAGGAAACAAAGATGTTTCGGGCGGTGATCGGAAGCTGGAAAGATGGAAGGTTTACTGTTATGCGCGAGATTACCAAAGGGGTGCAGATTACTCGGCCACAGCTGCTTCTCACGCAGACGGTGAACTCTTCGCCAAACTATGTGGCTTCCGCGGGCGACGTGTTGCATTACGAGATTTCTTTCCGGAATCCTACCGACCGAATTTTGGAAAACCTCTTTTTAGTTGTTACGCTCGATGGCCGCGGGTTTGATCTGGAAAATGTAAAGGTAGTTGGAGGAAGATTCCAGAAGGGGGACAACTCCATTACCTGGGAACCAAGAGATGTTCCGCGGCTGCGCTTTTTAGGGAAAGGCGAAGAAGGCAAAGTGGAATTCTGGGTGAACGTGAAAGACGAAGTAGAAACTTTTAGCCCTCAAGACAAGGATCTTGTTATGAAAAACCGAGTGCTGCTTTCTGAAGTAAGCGCGGAGTTTGAAATAAAACTTCTCGCCGATTTGGCTATCGACCAAAAAGGATTTTTCTCCGACGATGTGTTTGGAAACGAGGGAGTGCACCCTTTGCAGGTAGGCCAGCGCAATACGTACACGATTATCTGGCAGGCTAAAAATCGATACTCCGATGTGCGCTCGGCGAGGGTAAAAGCAGTGCTTCCTCCAGGGGTAGAGTTGACTGGAAGTATTTTCCCAGAAAGCAGCGCTCTTACTTTTGACTCTGCATCCAGAGAAATTGTTTGGGAGATTGGAGATCTCCCCGCGGGCGCCGGAATATATCCGGAAGTTCAAGATTCTTCTGTGGCATTCCAGATAGCGTTTACTCCCTCTTCTACTCACCGGGGGAAGGCCGCGGAGTTGATAGGCGAAGCCCGTATTACGGGAGAAGATTTGTTTGTTGACCAGTTAGTTTCTTCTGCAGACGGCCCCATAGACACTACACTGCCCGATGATCCTTCGATTTCAGAAAGTATGGGTGTTGTGCGCTAAAGTGAAATGTGGTTAGAATAGCAGCATGGATGAGACAATGAAAAAAATCATGTCGCTGGCGAAAAGACGAGGGTTTGTGTTTCCCTCAAGCGAGATATATGGAGGCGTGGAGGCCTTGTGGGATTTCGGGCCTCTGGGTGCCCAAATGAAGCAAAATATCAAGCGAGAGTGGTTCTCCCGATTTGTCCAGCAGATGGATAACGTAGTTGCGCTCGACAGCACCATTTTAATGCATCCTGACGTGTGGAAGGCGTCCGGCCACGTGGAAAATTTCACCGATCCTCTTATTGAATGCAAATCATGCAACAGCCGTTTCCGGGCAGACCACATGATAGACGGCCGTTTTGTAGGGCAGGGGGAGGCAAAAGAACCAAATCAGTGTCCTGAATGCGGCGACCGCGATTTTACGCCGGCAAAGCATTTTAATCTCATGTTCAAGACGTTTCTTGGGCCGGTGGAAGACGATTCGAACGTTACGTACCTGCGCCCTGAAACAGCGCAGGGAATGTTTGTGGATTTCAAGCTGGTGCAAGAAAGCATGCGGCTGAAACTGCCCTTTGGGATAGCCCAGGCGGGAAAATCATTTCGCAACGAAATTACCACCGGAAACTTTTTCTTTCGCTCGCGCGAGTTTGAAATAGCGGAGATTGAATTTTTCTGCAAACCCGGAGAAGATGAAAAGTGGTTTGATTTCTGGCTGAACGCGTGGGAGCAGTTTTATCTTGATTTGGGATTGAAGAAAGAGAATTTGCGCAGATACGAGCACCCCAAAGAAAGTTTGGCGCATTATTCCAAGCGCACCGTAGATATTGAATATAAGTTTCCGTTTGGATGGGGTGAGCTTGCAGGAGTTGCCAACCGTACCGATTTTGATTTGGGGCAGCACATAAAAGCATCGGGGAAAGACCTTTCGTATCGGGACGACGAAACCCTTCGACGCGGCTCAGGGCAAGCTGAAAAATACCTTCCGTATGTGATTGAGCCCACCATGGGAATCGAGCGCGCCATGCTCGCCCTTCTCATAGACGCCTATGAAGAGGTAAAAGGAGCCCGCACCACCACCACGGAGGCGGCAAAGGAATCAGAAGTAGTATTGAAGCTTTCAAAGAAGGTGGCACCGGTGCAGGTTGCGGTGTTTCCTCTTGTGAAAAACAAACCGGAGGTCGTAGCAAGGGCAAAAGAGGTTTACAACATGCTTAAAGAGCATTTTTTCTGCCAGTACGACGAGGTCGGCGCCATTGGCCGGCGCTATCGCAGGCAAGATGAAATTGGCACGCCATTTTGCGTAACCATAGACTTCGACTCGCTCGAACATAACGATGTTACTCTCCGCGACCGCGACACCATGGAACAAAAACGAATATCGATTAAAGAGTTAGTAGAAACAGTACGCATAGACTTCAATGCCTAAGAAGACAACGCTGAAAAGCGGATTACGGATTCTTACGATTCCGCAACGGGGCACCAAGACGGTGACCGTTTTAGTCTTGGTGGGAACCGGCTCAAAATACGAAACAAAAGACAAAAGCGGCATCTCTCACTTTTTAGAGCATATGTTCTTCAAGGGCACGATAAAGCGCCCCGCGCCTCTGCTGGTTGCGGAAGCGCTCGATCAGGTTGGTGGTCAGTACAATGCTTTTACCGGAGAGGACTACACCGGCTATTATGCGAAGGTGGACAGCGCCCATTTCGATTTGGCATTGGAGTGGGTGGCAGACATTTTTCTGCATTCAACTCTTTCGGCAAAAGAAATAGAAAAAGAAAAAGGAGTGGTGATGGAGGAGCTGCATATGTATCGCGATAATCCTGCCCGGCACGTTGATAATTTGTGGATGCGGCTTTTGTACGGCGACCAACCCGCGGGCTGGGATATTGTAGGTACGCCGGAGAGTATCGGTGGACTTTCACAGAGTGATCTGCGGGAATATATGAAGCGCCAATATACGGCTTCTAATACGCTCGTGTGCGTCGCAGGGAATATAAAACAGAGACCGGCAATCGAAAAAGCGCGGCAGGCGTTTGCGCGCATTGGCACCACGGCGAGCGCACCTAAAGTTCCGGTAAAAGAAACGCAGCAATCTCCCGGGCTTTTGGTAGAGTGGCGGAAAACAAACCAAACAAACATTGCGCTTGGCGTGCGGGCATATGATCTTTCTGACCCTCGGCGTTTTGCCCAGCTGCTGGCCGCCGTAACCTTGGGGGGGATGATGAGTTCTCGTTTATTTGTGGAGGTGAGGGAAAAACTCGGTTTGGCGTACGATATTTCCACGGCAAGCGAAAACAATCCCGATACCGGTTATCTCGTAACCACGGCGGGCGTGAAAAACGGATCTGCAGAACAGGCGATCCGAGCTATCCTTAAGGAGTACAAAAGGCTCAAAACCATGAGTATATCGAAGACGGAACTGACAAAGGCAAAAGAATACGAAAAAGGGAAACTTGCGCTTGAGCTTGAGTCTTCTAACGCCAAGGCAAGCTTTTACGGCGCGCAGGAACTTTTGGAAGGTTTTATGTTAACTCCAGAACAGTTGTATGATAAGATAAGTCAAGTAACGCCAGAAGACATTAAGGCGGTGGCGCACGATCTATTTGTGCCAGAGAAGCTTAACTTGGTGGTACTTGGGCCGTATCGCCAGGAGGCGATATTTTCTCCCCTTTTGAAAATATGAACGGGTCTCATCAACTTTTGGATATTTCTTGGAGTACGATTGTGAAGCTCGCGCTTACGGGTTTCCTAGTGTACGTGGTTTTTTTGATTCGCGAAATTTTGGTGTGGGTGCTGTTCGGTTTGATTATTTCGGTATTGTTTGAGCCAGTCATCGCATCTTTGCAGAAATGGCACATCCCCCGCGTTTTAGCAGCGCTCGTTATGTATCTATCTTTATTTGGATTTCTCGCGTATGTGATATTCGCCACGGCGCCTATATTTATTCACGAAATCCAGGAGTTCTCCAAGCAGTTTCCGCAATACTTTGAAGAGCGAATTTCTCCTTCCCTTGAGGGGCTAGGGGTAGCAACCTTCCAAGACTTTCAAAGTTTTGTGGATGCCTTCACCGAAGATGCTTCAAAAAATACGGCTAATATCTTTAAGGCGCTTTTTGCTATCTTCGGCGGCATTTTTTCAACAATTTTCGTTATAAGCGTGGCAATATTTTTGTCGCTTGAAAATCGGCCGGTGGAACGGATAATCGGTTTGCTGTTTCCTCCAAAATATGAAAATCTGGCGCTGCACATCTGGGCGCGTTCCCAGCGGAAGGTTTCGGCCTGGTTTCTTATACGGGTGATAAGCTCTTCGTTTATTTTTTTCGGGACCTACGTTACGCTTTTGGTATTTGGCGTCGAGGCCTCCCGACTTTCTTTGAGTACCATGGCGGGAGTGTTGAACTTTATTCCTATTGTTGGGCCGTTGATAGCAGGGTTTCTCATCGCGCTCTTGGTAGCGCTTGAGTCGCCCCTGCAAGCTTTATTCGTGCTGCTTGCCTATACGCTTCTTCAGCAGATTGAAAACAATGTTTTGGAGCCACTTCTTTCCAAGCGCTTTGTTGGTCTTCCGCCAGTGCTTGTGCTCATTTCTCTTGCGATTGGGGCTCAGTTCTGGGGAATTATGGGGGCTATCCTCGCTATTCCCTTAGCAGGAGTTTTTTATGAATTCCTGCGGGATTTTCTCAAAAAGCGCAAAGAGGAGAAGACGGTAGTCATAGGAGAGAGGGTCTAGCATGTCAACACTTTACATTGTCGCTACTCCAATCGGGAACCTTGAAGATATTACGTTGCGGGCGTTGCGCGTGTTGAGCGAGGTTGATTATATCTTATGCGAGGATACGCGCGTAACAAATGTGCTGCTCAAACGGCATTCCATACAGAAGCCCTTGATAAGTTATCATCAGCACAGCGCCCTTCAAAGGGTGCAAGAAATTCTTCAGTATCTGCGTGAGGGGAAAAATCTTGCCTTAGTTTCAGACGCAGGCACCCCCGGAATTTCAGATCCAGGAAACAAACTCATCGAAGAAGTTTCCAAGGAGCTGCCCGAAGTAAAAATTATTCCGATTCCCGGCCCGTCTGCCTTAACTGCAATCGCCAGCGTTGCCGGTTTTCCCATGGATAGGTTTTTCTTTCTCGGTTTTCCTCCGGTGAAAAAAGGGCGCAAAAAATTCTTCGAAGAAGTAGCGACATCGTCCCATCCTGTTATCTTCTACGAATCCCCTTACCGTATTATAAAAAGTTTAGAAGAGCTTCAGGGGATACTACGAGACTCACCGGCCGCTGAAAATTATAGTATCGTGGTGGGAAGGGAACTTACGAAAAAGTTCGAAACCATCTATCGCGGCACCACCGCAGAAGTTGCAAAACAGCTCAAGCGGGAAGTTCCAAAAGGCGAGTTTGTGGTGATCGTACGCATTGACGGAAGAGAATAAATTTCCTACAATACGTGTATATCGCATGAGGCAATCATTGAGAGGAAAAAAGGGAAGTCAAAAATCCTTTTCCCGCTGGGGAAGGAGTTTTCGCTGCTGCAGGGGGGTTGCGAACACGCAGAATATAGTCCATAAAAACCTTGTGGAGATGACGTTTTGAGCGAAACAAAAGTAGCGTCTTTGCTTTTGTTTCGCGGTACCCAAACTGGGTATTTTTTGTTTGCTGCCCAATGTGGTAA
Organism: Candidatus Wildermuthbacteria bacterium; assembly: GCA_016181405.1. Lineage (GTDB taxonomy): Bacteria > Patescibacteriota > Minisyncoccia > Minisyncoccales > UBA10102 > O2-01-FULL-48-27b. The sequence continues at coordinate 160,121 of JACOZJ010000002.1, read as the reverse complement.
CCTCAAATAATATAAGGGAAACATGAATACTTTTCTAACAAAACTTACCTCTCCTGCTGAAGGACACGTGCCAAAGATTCTCCTGCCAGAGCCAGACGATGAACGCGTTCAGCAGGCAATGGAGCAGATCAAAGAGAAGAAGTTCGCAGAGCCAATCTCTGTGGAGATAGATGGGGCTCGCGCGGCAGAGCTTGAGAAGCTTCTGCTTGAGGTGCGTTCGTCCAAAGTTGGCACTAAGGATGAGCTTACTGTTGAAACGGCAAGAAAACTCGCGCATGATCCTCTTTGGTACGGGGCGTATCTTTTGCGCCTTGGCGAAGCAGACGGACTGGTCGCCGGTGTTTCGCGAACGACCGCGGAAGTACTTCGCGCGGGACTCTGGCTTGTAGGAAAAGCTGAGGGAATACAAACTGTTTCGAGTTCGATGTACATGATTATGCCGCCCTTTCGCGGAGGGGAGGGCGAAGAAATCCTGACATTCGCCGACTGCGCCGTAGTTCCAGATCCCACGGCCGAACAGCTTGCAGATATCGCTGTCGCCGCAGCTGATGCGAGGTTTGATGTCGTCGGAGATGAGCCGCGCGTGGCCCTCCTTTCATACAGCACGCACGGTTCAGGGAGCGGTGTCTCGGTTGGTGTGGTCCGGAACGCGCTTGCGCTTGTTAAAGAACGGCGACCTGAACTTATCGTGGATGGAGAGATGCAGGTGGACGCCGCGCTCGATGAAAGTATCTCAGCTCGCAAAGCGCCGGGCAATGTGCTCGGTGGGCATGCAAATGTACTTATTTTCCCTTCGCTGGACGCTGCAAATATTGCCTACAAACTTGTTGTACGATTGGTCCCGGGGGCGATAGCGCTCGGTCCGATAGTTCAAGGGTTGAAGAAGCCAATCAGCGATCTCTCCCGTGGCGCAACGGTCGAGGAGATTGCTCACACCGTGGCTATTGTTGCGTCTCAAGTGAAATCGTAAATTACATTATGCCTAACAGTAAGATAAAAAGAGAAAACTATTTGCCAAAGGAAACTATCGAGAAGATGGACGCGTATTGGCGCGCGGCCAACTACCTCTCAGTGGGGCAGATCTACCTGCGTGATAATCCTCTGATGCGCGTAGCGCTTTCACAGAGGGATATCAAGCCGCTCCTCATGGGGCATTGGGGTACGTCGCCGGGCCAGAATTTTATCTATGTTCATTTGAATAGGGTAATCAAAAAGTACGATCTGGACATGATCTATATCTCCGGTCCCGGGCATGGGGGACCGGCTCTTATCGCAAACACGTATCTTGAGGGTACGTATAGCGAGGTGTACCCGGGTATTACGCAGGATGAAAAAGGGTTAAAGAAACTCTTCAAGCAGTTCTCGTCTCCGGGCGGCGTGGGGAGTCATGTTACGCCCGAATGCCCTGGTTCAATCCACGAAGGAGGCGAACTCGGCTATTCACTTTCGCATGCCTTTGGCGCGGTGTTTGACAATCCCGATCTCGTCGCCGCATGTGTGGTGGGCGATGGCGAAGCTGAGACGGGTCCGCTTGCGACCGCGTGGCATTCAAATAAATTCCTTAATCCGATGACCGATGGCGCGGTGCTTCCCATACTGCATCTCAATGGGCATAAAATAGCTAATCCTACTATTTTTGCCGGCATATCGCGAGAGGAGCTCAATGAACTTTTTCGCGGTTACGGTTGGGTGCCGTATGTTGTGGAAGGCGAAAATCCGTATACGATGCATCAGACTTTTGCCGCGACGCTCGACAACGCCATAGAGGATATCAAACGCATACAAGCTGACGCGCGCGAGAGGGGTGTCATCGAGCGACCCCGTTGGCCAATGCTCATACTCATCACGCCAAAAGGATGGACAGGGCCAAAGGAAATAGATGGTAGGCGCAATACCGGCACGCACAGATCCCATCAGGTTATCTATCCGGATCTCAAGACCAACAAGGAGCACTTTGATGAATTTGTTAGGTGGATGAGGAGTTATCGGTCAGAAGAGCTTTTTGATAAGAAGGGCATGTTTTTGCCAGAGCTTGCGGAGCTTGCGCCGAAAGGGAAACAGCGCATGGGGGCAAATCCCCACGCGAACGGTGGGCTTCTCTTAAAGAAGCTTACGTTGCCAGATTTCAAGAAATATGCTGTCCCTGTCGAGACGCGTGGGGCCGAGGGTGAGGGCGCCACGAGGGTGTTCGCACGATACTTGCGCGATGTCATTAAAGCCAACACGAGCAACTTTCGGCTCTTTGGTCCTGACGAAGTGGTCTCGAACGGCCTCGGTGCCGTCTTTGAGGCGACGAATCGTCAGTGGATGGGCGAATATTCAAGCGAGGACGATTTTACGGCGCGCTCGGGCCGGGTGATGGAGGTTTTAAGCGAACACCAGTGTGAGGGATGGCTTGAAGGGTATCTCCTTACGGGGCGGCACGGCCTATTCACGTGTTACGAAGCGTTCATCCACATCGTCAATTCGATGTTTAATCAGCACGCGAAATGGCTCGACATCGCGAGCAATCTCAAATGGCGAAAGCCGCTGGCATCTTTGAATTATCTTATTTCTTCACACGTGTGGAGGCAGGGACACAACGGATTTACGCATCAGGACCCCGGCTTTCTCGATCACATCTACATGAAAAAAGCAGATATCGTGCGGGCTTACCTGCCGCCCGATTCCAACACCTTGCTCGCTGTTATGCATGTGTGTTTCCAGACGATGCACAAGATAAACATCATCGTCGCGGGGAAGCATCCGATGCCAGAATGGTTCTCAATGAGCGAAGCAATGGAGCTTTGCAGCAAAGGAATAGGGGCTGTCAGGTGGGCGAGCACGGACGGCGGCAGGAAACCGGATGCGGTCCTCGCATGCGCCGGTGATGTACCAACGCTTGAAGCTTTGGCGGCCGTCTCGATACTGCGCGAGCATCTGCCGGAGCTCAAAGTGCGTGTTGTTAATGTCGTGGACCTCATGACGCTCCGGCCGCACAAAAATCATCCGCACGGTCTCACCGATGGTGAGTTCGAGCGCCTGTTTACTGCAGATAAGCCCATCACGTTCGTCTTTCATGGCTATTCATCCCTCATTCACCGCCTCACCTATGCGAGGCCGAACCATGAAAACATGCACGTGTACGGTTACATGGAGGAAGGAACGACGACGACGCCCTTCGACATGACTGTTTTGAACTCCATTGACCGTTTCCATCTCGTGCAGTATGTCGTCAATTCACTGCCGAAGAAGAAAGTGAGAGAAAAGGCATTGCTCAAGCTTATGGATACGAAACTCGACGCACATCACAAGTATGTTGTCGAACATGGCGAGGATATGCCTGAAGTGAAAAACTGGAAGTGGAAAGAATAATATGAAAAAGTTTTACGTTACCACAGCGATCCCATACGTAAACGCGCGTCCGCATATTGGGCATGCTTTAGAGTTTGTTCAGGCGGATGTAATAGCTCGATTTCACCGCCTCAAGGGTGAGGAGGTTTTGCTTTTGTCCGGGAGTGATGAAAACGCTTTAAAAAACGTGCAGGCAGCAGAAAAAGCCGGGGTGCCCGTACAAAAATTTATTGATGAGAACGCCAAGCTTTTTCAGCAATTGGCAGGGGCTCTCTTCGTGCAACTTGATGTATTTCAGAAAGGAAGCAGCAAGGCGCATCATATTTCAAGCCAGAAGCTGTGGGATCTGTGCGAAAAAGCGGGCGATATTTATAAAAAAGAATATGAAGGATTGTATTGCGTGGGATGTGAAACCTTCTATACTCCAGACGAACTCAATGAGAATGGAGAATGTTTTGAGCACCCCGGAAAGAAACTGGAGAAGGTGTCGGAGGAAAACTATTTTTTCAAGCTGTCTCGTTATCAATCCCAGTTGGTTGAGCTAATAGAAAAGGGCGAGTTGCGAATTGTTCCTGCTGAAAGGAAAAATGAAGTGTTCGCCTTTTTAAAACAGCCACTTGAAGATATCAGCATTTCACGGTCCAACGAGCGCGCTAAAAACTGGGGTGTGCCCGTGCCGGGAGACGAAAGCCAGCGAATGTACGTGTGGTTCGATGCCCTCAATATCTATCAATCGGGCATAGGGTTTGGTTCAGACCCGTCTGCCGACGAGGCAGGTGATGCAAAATACAAGAAATGGTGGCCGGCAGACGTGCATGTAATCGGCAAGGGGATTATTCGCTTTCACGCGGTGTATTGGCCTGCATTTCTTTTGTCGGCAGGCTTGCCGTTGCCAAAAACCCTTTTTGTGCATGGGTATGTTACGGCAGACGGCAAGAAAATGTCGAAAAGTTTAGGAAATGTGGTAGATCCTTTCGAGCTGGTCGATAAATATGGCGTTGACGCCGTGCGCTATTTTCTGTTGCGCGAGATTCCATCTGCGGGAGACGGCGATTTTAGCTATGAGAAGTTTGAGACGCGGTATAATGCGGATTTGGCAGGAGGGCTGGGGAATCTCGTTGCGAGAGTGCTGACTCTTGTAGACAAGATAAACCCGAAATTCGAAGCACGAAATCCGAAACAAATTCAAAATAAAAAACTTCAGGAAATTCTAAACGGAACGAGGCAGAAAGTGAATGACGCGTTCGAGGAGTTTCGGTTTAACGATGCTTTGATTGCAATCTGGGAGATTATTCACTTTTGTGACAAATATATCGACGATAAAAAGCCTTGGGTTGAATCACTAGAGCAAAAAGAAGTAATCGGCGATTTATTGCTCGCGATTACGGAAATAGGCGAGTTGATCAAGCCGTTTTTGCCCGAGACCGCCTCGAAGATCCAAAAACAAATTCAGGAGCACAAAAGCGAAGCTCTCTTTCCCCGGATTGCATAATGGCAAAACTCATTTACGACAGCACGAAAAACCGGGATGTATTTTATACGGTAAGAATGGATATTGCGGATCCATTCTTTCTGATTGATTTGGGCCTGAAGAAATATGTTTTTCTGGATCATCGTGAGTTCGGTCTGTTTCAGGAAAGGAATAAAAATCAAAGCATTGAAGTCCAGCTTCTTAATCCTCTTGCGCAGGAGGCCGCAAAGCTAAAGATAAGCAAAGATAACCTTCAAAATTTAGCATGGTATTTGCTGCAAAAGTACGAGCTTTTAGGAGAGATAATCACCGTGCCCAATAATTTTCCGCTCTTGCTGGCTGACTTTCTGCGTTCCAAGGGAGTGAAACTTGTTCCCCGGATTCATTTGTACCCGGAGCGGGCCAGCAAAACGGCAGATGAGGTGGAGGCGATTCGCTCGAGTGTCCAAAAAACCGAAAAGGCATTCGCTCTCATTGAAAAGATTTTGCGAGAGTCTGTTATCAAAAAGGACAATATTTTCTATAGCGGCGCGATTCTCACAAGCGAGTTTTTGAAGAAAGAAGTTGAAAAGTTGCTGTTTGAAGAAGGTATGATAAGCGAAGAAGGAATAATTATTTCTTCTGGATTGCAGACTGCGATTCCGCATCATCCCGGGGAAGGCGCAATTAAGCCGCATGAGCCAATTGTTTGCGACATTTTTCCTAAGAGCCGCGCCACAAGGTATTTCGCAGATGTCACAAGAACCTTTGTAAAAGGAACTCCGGCAGAAGAACTCCAAAAAATGTATGAGGCGGTGCGAAAGGCCCAGGAAGAAGGCATGCGCGCCATAGCTCCCGGCAAGAAAGCAAGCGATATCCATAAGATATGCGCAGAGATATTGTTGGACGCAGGATATGACGTAGGAGATAGGGGATTTATCCATAATACCGGCCACGGCGTAGGGCTGGAGGTGCACGAAGAGCCGCGGCTAGGAGAAAGGGGAGAATATGAGCTTGTGCCGGGAAACGTGATTACCATTGAGCCGGGATTGTACTATCCTGAAGTTGGCGGCATCCGCATTGAAGACGATATTCTCGTCAAGAAAGATGGATTTGAAAATTTTACGACTTTCCCCAAAGATAAATGGATTATCGCTTGACAACACTACGTATAAAAGTAATATAGAGCATATGAAGAGCGCGCCTCAAATAAAAAATAGCGTGCGAGTATGGTGGTGGGCTTTGCAATATCTAAAAGCAAAGTCCAAGTTTGACGCGTAAACATACTTAAATTCTTTTCTTGCATTTTACCCTCTGGACTTTGCCAGAGGTTTTTTGTTTGTGTTGCAGGTTGGGAGATTCTCGCAATTTCCCAGCGAACAGCACAAAAGGAGCGGGGAGATGGAAACGGGGCTTCTGTTGCATCGCAACGCCGGTACAAGGGATGAAACGTGGGGTCGGCACTGTGAGTGGCCGCCGCGATGGATGGAGATTCCGCAGGAGGTTTTGGACTTTACGCGGCAGTTTCCGAATGAGCTGGAAGAGATATGGCAGAGGGGTTTTCAGCAGAAAGTGCGGGAGGCCCTTCGGCAGCTTTTTTCTCTGGAAACCGAAGATATGATTCTTGAGGAGCTGATTTTCTGGTCGCGTATCCTGCCCTTCTGGATTGCAGACAATGGTACGCTTTGCTTCCGTTTTTTTCCGCTTTGGGAGTAGAGACCCCAGCGCATAGCTCTTTTCGGGGCAGAATCCTTTTGTAAAAGGATTCTGCCCATATTTTTTGAGATGGGGTTCCCCGTTAGAGGCCGCGAGGGCTCGCAGCGCGCCTTTGCCTCTAATGGGGTTGACACGAAACGCTTGTTGGTATATACTGCCGGTATACAGAATATGCAGTATAGCGCATCGAAAAACTTTTTCTTTTTTGCTTTCTTTACCCCCTTACTAAGGTTGGGAGATTTACAGTAGGAAAAGCAAAAGAGAACAAGCTTAAATCCGAAACAAAAATCCTCCCAGCCGGGAGGGTTTTTTGTTGCAGCTTGATAGGAGTTTGCCCGCCAGCTGGCGGATGAGATTCTTACCAGGCTACAAACCAAATCTGGCCTGGCGTTCGCCCACAAGCGGATTGAGGGGAGGGTATCATGGCAGTTCTTTCTATCGTTGCGGTGGAGATAGCTCCTGTGGAGGCGTTTTTTTACAAGACGCCCCCACGCAGGCGTATTACATGCAACACTGCCAGGGAGGCGGTGGAAAAGCTTCAGAAGAGGCAGTGCAAGTATGTGTTGCTTCCAGAAGCTTTCATTGGCATGATCCCGTGCGACGTGGAAGTGCGGACTTGCCGAGTCGGGTTTGCCCTACTCCAGCGCAAGGGGCAGGTGACCAGGAGTGACCGACGGGCTCGCCATCGGGCATTTATCGGGGCCGAGGGGCCCAAGAAGCCCTACTTCGTTCCTTAACGAACTTCCCGGAAAGGCGGAGGGGCGAGGGGTTGCGAAAGCAACTTGCCTCGTCCCTCCAGCAAACTCTCAGAAGGAGGAGATCATGGCGACTGCCATTCCAGTATCATCGCTCGTTGGCAAGATGGTTGAGTTCCAAATCAGTGGGATACTCTACCGAGGAATTATTTCCGCAGACCGCGGTACCTATGTCGTGGTGGATGCTGAACAAATCAGCACTGACGGCAAGTCCATTCGACACCCTATTCTGGTGAGGAGTACCACTGCGCTGGAGAAACCCCAATGATCCGAGGCATGAGAAGGCCACATTTGAAGGGTGAGGATTCGAAAGAAACCTCGCCCCTTTATTTTAATGGAGGGGTTGACAGCATTCTTTGGGTCGTGTATATTCAAACAAAGATTTATGCGGCAGAATTTATTCAGCCAAATTCAGAATATCATGATTGTCTTGGTTGTCTTGTTGGGTGTTACGAAACCCCTTAATTTGGCTGGAAGAAATTTGTAAAATAAAGCTTCGATATTTCAACGAACCTCCCAGCCAAAGGGAGGTTCTTTGTTTTCCGGATTGAACATTGTTCTTCAAAAATTTTTTAGGATAATGTTCAGGCTCGGAATCACCCCGAGGCCTGATGCGGCAGCAGCGGGTGCTGTTGCCTAAAAAAGGAAATCTGCGTGTCGTGAACAGCTTCACGCAGAGATCCTCTAAAGAGAGGGGCGGAACGTTGGTTACCCATGCCATACTTCCGTCCTCTCTTCCCTTTGCCGGGCACGGAATTTCCATGAGGAGGTGGGTAATGGTAGATGTACCGCCAGAAGTAGGCGCGCATGTGAAACTGATTGCAGACGCAGTGGAGCTGAAGTACCAACGCATACCCAAAGCTGCTGATCTTGCGCAGAAGGAGGCTTTGCAAAAGAGGCTCCAGCGTATCGAGCAGGAACTGAAGTTGCAAGGGGTCTCGTTGGACTCGTTGTGATCGGGCCAAAGTTCAATCAAGGAGCATTCGTCGTGGTACAGTCATCTACCGGTAGACCTATCGAAGAAGAAGCTGCCCGTGAGTGGCTCACCAACCGTTTTGGCGAAGCCGAGGCGGAAGAAGAGGAATTGGGGGATTCCAATCTGCCCCTTACCCCTCCCTCCAAGGAGAACGACAAGTAGCTTGGAGGGACGTCTAGCTCCTCGGTGAATACAAGGGCTCCCTTGCTCTGCAGCAATGCATTGCAAGGGAGCCAGCCATTTCTTGAGTCTATAATTGGGTTCGCAAATCTAGTTGTGAATCCGCAGTGCGCTCAAGGCGCAAGCACATTCAAGGGAGGTTTGATATGCACGAGCAGTGGAGAGTCGATCAGCTTAAGGTAACCGCAGAGATCGGCAAGGTTCCGACGGCGACCGCTATCCTGACACGAGACTCCGGAGATCCATCAACAGATTTCCAATCTAGCATTACGCTCACGGCACAGGGGCAACAGGTGATCAGCCCCGATGAAGTACTCCAGTACCGGGAGTACGTGCGGCGAATTGTCGAAGACTTCGTGCAAACCCTCAACAAGCTACCCGTTGAGGTTCAGGGGTAGCTTTGCTAAACGGTGAGGCGATAGCTCATCTAGGTGAGCAGCGACTTGAGGGGTCGCACGGGTGTTGGTTCGAGTCCAACTCGCCTCACCACACCCATTCTTTTTTTGGGGTTGACAATATATTTTATCTTGATAGTATATTTCTATGAGTATGCAGAATACCTCTTTGGTAAATGAAATTATTAGCATTATTAGCCCCATGAACCGGGAGGCCTTTTGCTAAAGAGAAACATTTAAAATTCTTTAACTGGCGGCCTCCTAAAGGAGGCCGCTTTTGTTAAGTGCATCGAAAGGGTAATACAAGTATTATTCACTCGATGCGCTGAACATCAGCAGCGCAGAGCACATGTCAGGAGGCGGGTCATGGAATGCGTCGATCAAGAAGTTGCCGAGGAAATTGCAAGGATACGTACCATTGAGCGGAGGATTAGAAAGAAGAAGAGTGCTCTCAAGCGGGTGTGCGCCGAAATGAAGAGAGACAATCTTTCTTACGAAGAGGAGAAGCGACTCGCCGACAGAGCCGACGCGATCGGGATCAGTATTTCTGGCCTGGAGGGCAGGCTTGCCGCTGTTCGGACATCCCCTGCCCTAGTTGCTCCGTAGTTTGGCAGCAAGCACGATTAAGGGGCTCGTTTTCAACCAAGAGAACGAGCCCCAGCAAATTTTTATTGAGCCTAACGAATGGCTAACATGTAAATGATACTCATTCGATGCGCTGAATATAGTCAGCGCAGAGCACACATAGCGGGGAGGCGATCTGTGTTATTGTTGCCCTCGGAACTTACGTTGGCACTCAAACGTTTTCTCGCGCATTTGCAGGAGGAGGCGCTCGCAAGGTCCGATTACAACGAGGTGAAACGTATTTCTGACAAGTACGGAGGAGATCCGGCGTCGATGCGTTAGAGAAAATGCCGGTCGCGGACCAAATCACCGTCCTTCGTGCCATCCTGGATATGGAAGACGAGGAGGAAGCGGAAGACGGAGTAGTTGCCAGAGCAATAGCGATTTTAAAGTCCTGCGGCCAATCTCGTCTGGCTGTTCAGCTTCAGACGCATATCTATTACTTAGAAGGGCTGAAGCGCGGTGCGACCAATACCCCCGTTGCCGGATGAACAAGCCGGTGAGCAAGGGCTCGCTCTCTTCAGTAGAGAGCGAGCCCTAGTATATCCCTTGTGGAAATCTTTCTTGACATGCCATAGTGTCGGGGAGTATAGTAACGAATTCGAGCATGAACACACTATCCAACACGCATAGAGCATACCAATACAAAGCTGATAATGCCTCAATGGGCTATTTTTTCGTGTGTGGGAGGTTGAAAGATAAACGTATGTAATAAGAGCAGTAAAACGTATCAAAAAACCACCTCCCGACACACGGGAGTTTTTTATTGCATTCTGGATTGGCCCCAGTTTCCTATATTAAGAAACAGAGATTGAGGCGAGTCGCAGGATTAAAGCACATTTCGGGGGGGGTTATGGAAACCCATATAGTTTTCTCCTTAGACGACTGGAGAAATAGAGGGGAGGCTTGGGTTCGTCTCTTGCATGAAATCCAATCCATGACAATGGGAGTGCCGAGGATCGTTCTTAAGAAGGGAGGCGAGGAAGCATTGCCTGCGGAGTGGAAAGAGAAATTCGCCGCCATTATTCCAGATGTTCCAGAGGGAGAATCTCCATCTTGGTTTCCGCGCAGTGCGAAGCCTTGCGCGATTGTGCGGTTGCATCCTTCCTCTATGAAGGAGGGGCTCGCGCAATTGGCAAGTCTCATCCAGACATCCCTAACTTCAGGGCTCGTGTAGCAAACACGAGCCCTCTTTCTTTTTTTCCCGAATAAGCTAAAAATATGTATATGCTTATAGATACTCATGGGCACGTAAATTTTCGTGCCTTTAAGGAGGATGGAGATGAGGTAATTCTCCGCGCTCTTAGGGATAACACCTGGATTATTATGCCAGGATCCCAATATTCCACTTCAAAGAGGGCCGTGGAAATTGCGGAGGGTTACGAACGCGGGGTATATGCTGCGATTGGTTTGCATCCGATTCATGTAGGAGAACAAAGAAAGGTTGAGGTGCTGGAAACTCAATCAGAGGATGCTGGTGCAAAGCAGCCGTGGGAAACGTTTGAAACCCGGGCGGAAGAATTCGATTACGAGGCGTATAAGGAACTTATTTCTGGTTCTTCAAAAGGGAAAGTAGTGGCGGTAGGGGAGGTTGGGTTGGACTATTATTATTTCCCGAAGAGCAAAACAAGGCGGGAAGAAATCAAACAAAAGCAGAAGGAAATCCTGCAAAAGCAGATGGATCTGGCAGGTGAATTCGGCCTGCCTGTTATTCTTCATTGCCGGAAAGCGCACGAAGACTTACTTGAACTGCTAACTATTAACCACTTGCGGGGGGTGGTTCATAGCTATACAGGTACTGCAGAGCAGGCGCAGGAATTTCTTGAGCTCGGGTTATATGTAGGATTTAATGGGTTGATTTTCAAAGACGTGCCGGCTTTGCCGGATCCAAAAGAAGTTATTGCATCTATCCCGCTTGAACGCATTGTTCTGGAGACAGATTCTCCTTATCTTGTTCCTCCTGCGGCGGGACAAGAAAGAAACGAACCCTCGTTCGTACGATATGTGGCAGAAGAAATCGCGCGCATCAAAAAGGTAAGTTTTGAAGACGTGGCTCGCGCCACCACAGAGAACGCGAGAGTGCTTTTTACTTTGTCGGTGGAATAGTCTCAAGAGGGATTTCGATACCTCCTTGAAGATGATAAAAAGGAGGTTTGTTTTCGTAGCGTCCCGCGGCTGCTTCAATAATTTCCTGCAGAATATCGCCGAATGAAAGCCCGAGTTTTTTCCCGACTCTTCCAAAATAGCTTCCTTCTTCCAGGGTGGGGTGGGCATTCAGCTCGATGACATAGATATTGCCTTGTTCGTCCATGCGCATCTCGACTCTTGCATAGTCGTGGCAGCCGAGCGCGTTGAATACGTCTATGGCGATTTCCGAAACAAGCTGCATTTGCTTTTTGGGGATCCTAGCAGGCGATTCAACTGTGAAGTAATCATGAATATTTCCTTCTCCCCATTTGTCTTCGTAAGAATAAATTCCCCATTTTCCGCGTGGTAGTTTATTGAAGAGAGTGCGTTCGATGGGGAGTACACGGATGTTGCCGCGGTTTCCAATAACTCCCACGTCGAGCTCTGACCCCTGGATGAACTCTTCCACAAGCACTGGCCTCTTGTATACCGTGATGATTTCTTTTACTTGCGCATAGAGTTTTTGTTCGTTGGTAACTACTGATTTTTGAGTGATTCCGATGCTGTCGTCGGTGTTTGCGGGCTTTACAATAAGGGGGTATTCCAGTTCGGGATTAATTTTGTCGTCAACAGAAAAAAGATAGTCGAATTCCGGAGTGGGGATGCCGTGATACTTAAGAATTTTCTTTGTTATGATTTTATCAATGCTAATGGCTCTCGCGACCGGGTTGGATCCTGTATAGGGAATATTTAAAATATCCAATATTGCCGAAGCATGGGGTTTGAGGAGACTGGAGTTGTTGATTCGCTCGCAAGCATTAAACACAATATCCACGTCTCTTCTCGCGAGACGGTTTATTGTGGGGAGAAGCTGATTCATGTTGAAGAGCTCCACGGTGTGCCCTTTCTTTTCAAGAGCGTTTTTTATTTGAATCGCGGAGGTAGTAATATCTTCTTCTGCTTCTTTCTCCACAGGATTTTGCGAAGTTTCCTTGGTATAGATATTGCAGAGTACTCCCACGTGGAGCCCTTCTTTTTTGAAGGCTTTCACTCTTTCTACAGATGCGGAAGCTTTAATTTGTTCTCGTGCAAAGGAAGCTAAGGAGAGAGGGGTTTTCCTGATAGTTTTACCTACCGAGGAAGTGGGATGATATTTCGCCACGGTATAGCGGACACATTCGAGCGCCTCCTCTAGATTATTTTGCGCGACCACAGGGCTTTCTCCTTTCACGACTACCCATCCTAAGTATTCATAGCCTTCGGGAGGTACAAGTACCGGGTCTCCCACTTCTTTCAGAAAGTAGAACTGTTCGAAATACTGTTTTTTGTAGAGTTCTTCGTCGACGTCTAATTCGACAAGAACGCCAGAATAATCGGAAAGAAAACACTGTCCCCTAAGATACTGTAAGGGTTGAGTAGGTTTTTCTGGCTTAATATATAAGCCCAAAGCGATTTTTGCCGCGTATTCCACAAGATCCACACCCCAACATCCTTTCACCAAAGAGTGCACATAGTCTCCGCCCATGCGAAGGTTTACCTCAATGGGGAAAGGGCCTCTCTTGGTCCACTTTGCTTCAAAGTGTATACATCCCTGCTGGATTCCCAGTTTTTCAAGCGTTTCCGATGCCATTTCGAACAGCTTTTGCTGGCTATCTTCCAAGAGACTTGAGGGTATGGAGTCTCCGACTTCAATGAAGAACGGCTCGTCGGTCGGTTCGTTATCGGTGATGGAGTGAAATTTTACCTTTCCATTTTGGACGAGCATATCAATATCCACCTCTTGTCCGTCTAGATATTCTTCTACAAAGATTTGAGATCCTGCCATCAAAGCAGATTCCATTTTTTCTGAAATGTTCTCTGAAATATACCGGATTATTTTTTGGAGATCTCGTTTCTTCTCTATCTTCACTACTAAAGCCGAACTTGAGCCGTATACTGGTTTGGCTATAACCGGAAAGTTAAAGTGTTCTATCACGAAATCAACATCGGCCTGCGAGGAAATAGTACGGTGTTGAGGTGTTGGGAGCCCGGCCTCTTTGCAGAAATCCCGGAAAAGATATTTATTTCTTGCCACTCTCGCTACTCGGTAGGGGATACCGGGGAGACCAAGCATATCCACGATTTTGGCGCAAAGCAGCACGTCGTCTTCCCAAAAAGTAATAACGCCATCAATAGGGCTATGCTCGGCGTATTTTTTTACAGCTTCGAGGCTTTCTGAGTGATTGTTTGTGTCCGCAAGAATAAAAGAATCTACGTATTTTTGCGCCCAATTCCTCTCTTTGTTCAAGAGGATAATATTGCAGCCAAGTTCTTGGATACGCTTGAGAATAAATTCTTTTCTTCGGTATCCGGAGTTTACTACAAGGAGATGCTTATTGCGTAAGTCGTCTTGAGGTTCAGAAGGAGATTTTGTTTGTTGCATAGAGTCCGGGATAGGCTCCCGGAGATTGCTTTTCATACTATCACCTGTGGATAACTAGTCAAGAATAAAAGGGGGTTGACAAGAGTTTTGGAAAAAGTATGATAAAGTATGATAATTTGAGAGCTCCCCCTATGCAGCGCAGTAAAATTGCCATAACCCTCAAAAACGACATCTTAAAAAGACTTGACCGCGCGATAGACGGGAAGACTATTCGGAACCGTTCGCACGCCATCGAGTATTTTTTGAACCAAGCGCTTGGCGCCAATGTACAAAAAGCCCTTATTATCGCAGGGCATAAAGATTTTGTTTGTACTACTTCTTTCGAAGGCAAGCCGGTAATTGAGCATGGGTTAGAGCTTTTGCGAACGCACGGCATAAAAGAAGTTGTCCTTTCGCTCCATAAGGGTGAGAAAGAAGCACAAAAAACTTTAGGCGATGGCTCAAAGTATGGCTTAAAAATTACATACCAGCTGCAGGAGGAAGAGAAAATTGGGACTGCGCGCGCCGTATTGTCGGCAAAGAAATTTGTGGGGGGCGATTTATTCTTTGTATTATATTCCCACGTAGTGGTGGAACTCGACCTTGTGGATTTTGCCGCCTATCACGCACAAGCAGATGCGACGGCTACGGTTGCCTTAACTTCCATTGAGGACCCCTCTTTATACGGGGCGGTGGAGATGAAGGGAGAGAAAATTGTTGCCTTTGCAGAAAAGCCAAAAGAAAAGGAAGGGGTTTCGCGGGTGATTTCAGCGGGTATTTTCTGTTTTAGTCCGGAAATTTTCGATTACATTCCCAAAGAGAAAATTGCGTCGCTTGAAAAAGATATATTCCCGAAGTTGGCAAAAGAAGGTAAGCTTGCAGGGTATATGTTTGAAGGCAAGTGGTGCAATGTGCGTAATCAGATTTGTTTCCCCGAAAGAAGACAAACGACAAAAAAGCATGAATTTTGAACAACAATTGCAAAAAGAGCTTGATTACAGGAAAGCTCTTGTGAAGCGGCGCGCGCAAGGTTTCCTTAAACACGACTATCTTGTGCCAGGAGGGCCGTATGCAGAGCAATGGGATTGGGACGGTTTCTTTGTAGGAATGGCGTTAGCTTCACAAATCCCTTCCGAAGCAATTTATCTGAAGAACTGGGCGTTAAATTATTTGGAAAAAGTTCAGCTGACTGGGTTTACGCCGGGTCTCCTGACTCCTGATGGGGTCGATCGAAGATTGAAGCATATAAAGCCGTTTCTTGCGCAGGGATGCTATTTTGCATCGAAATATCTAGAAGATTTCTTTTGGGTACTTTCGTATTGGGAGAAGCTTAAAAAGGCAGTAGAATATCGCGAGAAAGTTTACTTCGATAAAGAGTTTGGATTGGGGTGTTGGTATGACGCAATGGAATCTGGCGCTGACAATAATCTTGCGGTGCATGGTTATGAAAACGGAAGCATTTTAGCCGCAGATCTTAATATATTTCTTTATCGGGAATATCTTGCTCTTGCATTTCTTGCCAAGCGCTTAAAAAAGAGAAAAGATGTCCAGAAATATCGGGAAAAAGCAGAAATGCTGAAGAGAGCAATTCTTAAACATCTTTGGGATAAAGAAGCCGAAATCTTCTATAATCGCGATCGAAAAACAGGGGAATTCGTGAAACGTGTTACCTACTCGAACGTCATACCTTTATGGGCTGGCATAGTTCCTCAAGTACGGGGAAGGCAGATGGTAAAGCGATATATCTTGAATCCAAAACACCTTTGGGCAAGATATGGGGTACGATGTTTGTCGAAGGACGATCCAGATTATAACCAAGCGAATACGATAAAACCTTATTCAAACTGGCAGGGACCCGTGTGGCCGATCGTAAATTATTTGACAATGCATGCGCTTTTGAATTACGGATTTCAGCGAGAGGCGCAACGCCTCGCAGTGATTATTTCCAGGCTTTGCTTGGAAGATATCAAAAGGTCCGGTGGGATGCACGAGAATTATAACGCAGACACCGGAAAACCGTTGGCGGCTCCAAACTTTGTGAGTTGGAACCTGCTTGTGGGACAAATGATATCTGAAGCAAAGTCCGGAAACAATCCTTTCCGGATTCCATAGCACCCTACAATTTAGCAGCGCAGAGCGTTGCGGAAGGAGATAGAGACGTGACCATGAAGGATGATGATCTGAAGCTTCAGCACGGAGTAGACGCAGAGCGCGTCGCGCTGGCGTATGAAAACGCCAGCATCAATGGAAGTTTGGAACGTCTGCGCGTAGAGCTCGCCCGTGGCTACCTCACGCCGAAGAACGGAAATCTTCAAGAGTGCAGTAGTGCGATCAGACGTCTTCTGCGCGATGGAAGCTTGGGGCTCGTCGTCCCAATGCGCGAGAATGGACCGGTCATTCGGCCGCTCCTCACGACACTCGTAAAGAAGTATAGAGTGACGCCGGGATCCGTTCTCGTCATGGACAACGGCAGCGACGAAGATGCCCTCGAGGAAGTGCGCCGCTACGGCAAGAAGGGTGTGCGCCTTGCATGCAGCGACGGTATCCTTGATATCCTTGATTGGAACAGGCTACTCCCCATCCTTAACTTGAGGGATCGACCACGAGGAAAGGGAGTTGCAGTTCTTGCAGGGTACCTCTATTGGTATATTACTGCGAAGTGCGGTGGCCGGAAACCCGCTTGGATTGGCCAGAATGATGCAGAGATAGCAGAGTTCCGCCGCTATCAGTGCTGGGAATACCTCGGGTACGGAATCGTAACCAAGCCCGATGCCCAGTACATCAAAATGGCCAAGTTTGGTCGTACCAACGAGCGATGTATGACCGCTCGCTGGATGCTTGATAGCGTCGCTGGGTCGGAGCGCATCGACCCGGCAATAAGAAGGCGAGCAAAGGAAATCTGCTATCGTCTTGGCGGGCACAAGTGGATGATCACTGGAGAATTTGTCCTTAGGTGGGATCTTGCGATGCGCCGGCCATTTGCGACGAGCTATCTGGAGGAGACGGTTACCTCCTTGTACGCCGAGGACTACTGCGCGTGTCATTTGCCGCCAGGAGTTGATGCGGTTGTCCAGGTGGGGAACCCGAACCCGCGGCTCGATGCTGCAAACAACGACAGGAAAGAGTCGATTATGCAGCAGCAGATCTCCAACTTCTTGCTGATGCTCCCTTTCGAAGAAACATCAGCGCTTGATACGTGGACCGTTGAGACGATCACTCGCCTCAACAATACACTCATGGCGAGGCCAATCGTCATGGGGTGGATCCCATCCACCGAGGAACCCATTGTTCCAGAAGAGGTGCGCAACGATCGGATTATCCCGTCGGTCACCCAGCTCGACCAAGCTGGACTGATCGACTGGAAGAAGGCTGAACGCCTTTTTGCACCTTAAGATGCGTTTGCGCATCAACAACAAAAGCGGGCACGAGAAATCGTGGCCCGCTCTTCTTTTCCTTTAGATCAATTTTTTTGCCAGCAAAACAGCGCCCCAAACACTAGAGTCAGTGTTTGTAGAGAAGCAAACCTTAGGAAAATGTTTTTTTATCTTCTTTCTAAATTGTTCTTGAAATCCAGGCATTTTCCATAGAGATCCTGTGGTACCAAGACAAAATTCTGCGCTTGCAATACCAAGTTGTTTTGCGACAGCAGATACGCCCTGAAAGAGTTCTTCTACTTCTTGTTCTCGGATAGCGAGCGCCATGGTGTCTTTCTGGAGGATCGCCTCGTCCAAAAGCGGCGCAAATGAGGCTACATAACGCTTCGTATTGCGCTTTTCGTTGCCTACTTTCTCATAAATCGCGGGCACAACATCCAGCATTGTTTTCCCGCCGAACTTCTGTACAATAAGCTTTTCAAGAATTGTTTTCTCTCCTCTCTTATCAAATGATCGCATAGCCGCCTTCAGGGTTTTGAGCCCAAATTCATACCCGCTTCCCTCGTCTCCCAAAAGGAATCCCCAGCCCACGCTTTTGGCGCTTGTTTTTCCGTTTTCTCCATAGACGCTGGAGCCGGTTCCGGAAATCACAAGGATTCTATTTTTTTCTTTAGGGCACCGTACTTCAAGGGCAATTTTTGTATCGTTTACCGCCTGCAAAGAAGATCCTTTTGGCAATACAGAATGTGCTATCTTTGTGTATACAGTTTGGTCTTTTGGGGTATCGAGCCCTGCAAATCCAAACACCGCGGAGATATTGCCACCGCGGACTTTTCTCAATAAGGGATTAAGCAACTCTGCGAGATTTTGTTTGACGCGTCGCTCCCTAAGGTACTGGTAATTGAGTGCCTTGCCTTTGCGTTCCCCTAGGACGTGACTTGTTTCGTCTACAAGAATGGCCGTGCTTTTGGTGGCTCCACCCTCTACGCCCAGATAAAACCTCTGTTTCATGGATTCAGTATAGCACAATATCATACCGATGGAAGTTTGACATAGAGCTTTATTTTTGGTCTTATAGATATAGAGAAGCATGAACTTTGGCTGGAGGTGGGGTATGGCGATTACAGTTGTGATCGCGGAAGGTTGTACGCTGGTGCGCGAGGGATTGGCGCACCTCATGGCGAAAGCGAATGTCCGACCGGTGGAAGCCGCATCGTACCTAGGAGCATGTGTTCGGGTGAGGGAAGCCCAGCCAGACGTTATGCTCATGAGCAACGAGCTGGCAGGCATGGATGCGCTGAAGTACCTCAAGCGCGAGATGCTCGAGCTACGGGTTGTCTTGTACTCTCCTTTCTCGGAATGTAGTTTCGCGTCTGCCCGGAAGATGGCAGAGGCCGGGGTCTGCGGGTATGTCGGGCGGGATACGGATGTGGGACTACTGGTTGAGGTGGTCAAGCATGTTGCCTCTGGCGGCACCTTTTTCCCAGAGGAGATGATTGAGCAACTCTTTGACGAGCTGGCGAGGGGTAGTCCTGCACATAACAGGAATACGTTGACTCCCCGCGAGGCGGAGGTGTTATACCTCGTCCAGCGAGGCTGCAGCA
The DNA here is from genome assembly GCA_016181405.1 of Candidatus Wildermuthbacteria bacterium. Lineage (GTDB taxonomy): Bacteria > Patescibacteriota > Minisyncoccia > Minisyncoccales > UBA10102 > O2-01-FULL-48-27b. Next base: position 141,186 of record JACOZJ010000002.1, on the reverse strand, counting down.
ACAAAGAAATTGCGAAGGAATTGGGAATCTCGGAAGCCACAGCACATTCCCACGTGCGCGCCCTCATGCAAAAGATCGGCGTGCACAAACGTATCAAGTTGGCTGTGTACGCCGAGAAACATATCCAACGCATCGGGGCCGTAGCCCACTAAAGCAAGTCGGGGGTTAGCGCAAGTGCGTACTCCGGCTTTTTGTTTTCTTTTGAAAAGTATTTTAGGAGTTTACCTATTTTTTCGAACGAGTTATCTTTAACGAAGATATCAAGCACCTTATCTGAAGAGGGGGGAAGCCATGTCTGCGGAAAACAGCGGCACAGAATGGGCGCCAGAGGAACTGGAGATGGCATGCCTTGCCGCAGTCGGATTGTCTAATTCGGACATTGGCCACATGTTTGGGCGATCAGAACAGACAGTAAAAGGCCGGGTTGACGGAGTCCTTGCGGGAGTGGGATTAGCCACCAAAAGAGAACTTGCACGACTTATAATCCAACGAGGAGAAAATGGCAATCTTGTGCTAGATCCAAGATTCGCGAATGAGCTGACTCGTTCTACCAGAGAGTTTGTAAAAGAGGTTCTTGACGAACTTTCTAAGAAAGCTCTATTGGCAAAGAGGCTTTTGTTCGATCGCGAGGTAGAAGTTTTGAAGCTTCTCCGAAGGGGAGCAGGAAACAAGGAAATTGCTTCCTGCTTGGGCATAGAAGAAAGTACCGTCAAGGCCCACGTAAGTGGACTTATACGAAAGATGGGAGTAGAAAACCGCTACCAAGCGTCTCTAGTGGGAGACGCAATGGGGTTGGGGCCGTAAGGTCTCGCCCCCTTTGTTTTTGAGGATAATCTTGAATAAATAGAGTATATCCCTTACAATGGCATATTTCCGAGGAGGGTATGTCGTGAGTAAGAAAGCATTGGGAAAGCGAGAGCTGGAAGTCCTTGCCTTGGTATGCCAGGGGAAGAGCGATAAAGAGATTGCAGTAGCTCTCTTTATTTCTGAATCCACGGTTAGCGCCCATATAAGGTCTATCAGGTGGAAGATGGGAGGTGTACAGAATCGTACGGCGCTTGCGCTCTTGGGGCGCAAGCTACTGCAGTTGCCGGTTGTGCGCGAGAGTGGGCTTCCATATGGTTCGCCGGCGTTCTCTTTTCGAGAGTTGGAGGTTATGCGCCTGGTGCAGCAGGGCGCGAAGAACAAGGAGATCGCGGCGATACTCGTGATCTCGATGAACACGGTCAAAACTCACGTCGGGCGCATTATGAAAAAGCTGGACGTGAGCAACCGCACTCAGGCAGCCATGCTGGCAGCAAGATTCCTGGATGAGTCCGGGACTCCATAAGAGGGGATTTCAGATCCTGAAGCCGAGGCGTAGCGCCCTCGGCTTTCCTTTTGGAAATTAGAGAAAATAATGAGTTGGAGATTTTTTTAGCAAGCCGTCTTTGAGGAGAGAATCAATGATGCTTGCACAAGAATATGAAGCCTCCTTTTGATCGAGCAGTTCTTGGATGTATTTCTTCAGGGCATTATGAGTCGTTTCGTTCTGTGGGGTAGAAAGGAGGAATTTTACTGCTTGTGTTCGGAACGAGCGGAAGGATCCATCGAACTTGCTCTGCTTTGCGTAGCGGCGACTGCGTTGGTTTATTGTTCTGTCCTTGAGAACAAGAGCGCCATAGTCGAACAAAGCGTAGTGCCATTCCCTCGGAGGTATAGTGCGATTTCCACGGCCGTGAGAAATGTAGTATATTGCTTTTTGAGCTAGGGGAAGAATTGTCTCGTCGGGTACATCTTGCTGGTTAGGAAAGAAAAAGTGGAGATATACGCGGCGGATGTTGGTGTCGAGAAACGCTTCTCGCGAGCCGAATGCGAAACAGGCAAGGGCTCGGGCAGTGTAGTGGCCAATGCCGGGAAGTTTTTCGAGCTGCTCGGGTATCTTTGGAAAATTTCGCTCAAACTGCGGCTTTTCCTCGCGCTTTACCCATTCCTTCGGGACAGAACCCTCGCGTCTCGTCAAACCCGCAGTTTTCGCTCCACAAAGCGTTTTCGCCGTTTCTTTGAGATATTTCGCTCTTCTCCAGTAGCCCAAGCCTTGCCACACCTTGAGAAGTTTTTTGTCTGGTGCTTTGGATAAAACTTCAAGGGTGGGAAACGCTTTCAAGAATTCCTCGTATTTCGGCAGAACTCTCGAAACCTGTGTTTGCTGGAGCATTATTTCTGAAACCAAAATCTTGTAGGGATCTTTTGTGTTTCTCCACGGCAAATCTCGCCTATTTTTGGCGTACCAGCTCAAAATAATCTTTTGGAATTTTTTTATGCCCACTGCGTTACGTATTATAGCAGATTCACATGGTGCATATCCTGCTTGCATGAATGGTTTTGATATAGTATGAGATTACTATTCGTGGCGTAGGAGTTCCTGATGATAGTATCCACGAAGAGTCGGATGGCCCGCGCAAGCGTGAAGGTAGATCTCAACGGTGGCCTCGGCGTAGGCAGCACCGTAGGCCTTAGCGTACCTTGGGCGATGGGGTGTGCAGCTCACTCTTTCAAGTTCCTCTGTTCTTTCTGCTACCCATCCGGCGCCTCACCAGAGCATAATGTTCTCGAGTGCATATGGTGCGGCGTCGTGTTGCGGTATATGGGGGGGTACTACCGAGTGGTACGTCCTCCCCAAGTTCTAGCTTCAGGCTAGAGGATGGCAGACCCTTGGCGCTTTTCGTGCCAAGGGCTTTTTGTATGGACAGAACGCGATTTGAAAGCTAGAATCGAATTGAATATGGCGCAATACAACCCCCAAAAAATAGAGTTAAAATGGCGCAAAAAGTGGGAGAAAGAGAAGCGCTGGAACGTAAATTTGAAGCGCGCATCCGCCAGCCGGCGGAAACCCTACTATAATCTAATGATGTTTCCATATCCTTCTGCCGAAGGATTGCATGTCGGGAATGTGTACGCATTCACCGGGTCTGACATTCATGGAAGATTTCGGAGAATGCAGGGGAATGATGTGTTTGAGCCCATTGGCTATGATGCATTCGGTATTCATTCAGAAAACTTTGCCATCAAAAAGGGAATTCATCCTCGTATTTTAATTAAGCGAAACACAAAAAACTTTGAGCGTCAGCTTAAGCTCTTGGGGTCTCTTTTTGATTGGGATCACGCAGTGGATACCACACAGCCAGAATATTATAAATGGACACAGTGGATTTTTCTTCAGCTGTACAAGGCAGGACTTGCGTACCGAGCAAAGGCTTCAGTGGATTGGTGCCCATCCTGTAAAACAGTTCTTGCAGATGAACAGGTTATTAATGGGAAATGCGAGCGATGCGGAACAGAAGTTATCCAAAAAGAACTTGAACAGTGGTTTTTTAGAATTACCAAATATGCAGGGAAGCTTTTGAAAAACTTGGATTGGATTGATTGGTCCGAACGCACCAAAATCGCGCAAAGAAATTGGATTGGTAAAAGCGAAGGCGCACTCCTTAATTTCAAGGTGCAAGATACAAAATATACAATAGAGGTTTTCACGACTCGTCCTGACACTCTTTTCGGAGCTACGTATATGGTATTGGCACCAGAGCATGCTTTAGTTGATCAGGTAAAAGATCAAATTGAAAATTTGGATGAAGTTGAGAAATATCGCAAAGCGGCAAAAAAGAAAAATGAATTGGAGCGTACGGAGCTTGCAAAAGAGAAAACAGGAGTTGAACTGAAGGGGATAAAAGCGGTAAACCCAGCGAACAAAGAAGAGATCCCTGTGTATGTTGCAGATTATGTGCTCGCGAGTTACGGGACTGGAGCCATTATGGCTGTGCCTGCGCACGATCAACGCGACTGGGAATTTGCAAAAAAATATAATCTTCCAGCAGTGCAAGTCATTTGCCAAAACTATCCAGAAAAGATATGCCCAGTTCTTAAAGAAGCGTATGTAGGGTTGGGGCATCTTGTTGGTTCTGGGCAGTTTGATGGAACGCCAAACGAAAAAGCAAAGTGGGCAATTACGAAATTTGTAAAAGGAAAGAAAACGGCAAAGTATCATCTTCGAGATTGGTTGATTTCAAGACAACGGTATTGGGGACCGCCGATACCCATTGTTTATTGCGCCAAATGTGGTTCGGCAGACTCACCACAAGCTATTCCGGTTCCGGAAAAAGATCTCCCCGTAGAGCTTCCCTATGTAAAAAATTTCAGACCGGAGGGAACAGGAAAATCTCCTTTGGCGTCTGTGAAAAGTTTCGTACACACGAAGTGCCCAAAGTGCAAAGGGCCAGCTGAAAGAGAAACAGATGTGTCTGACACTTTTTTGGATTCAGCATGGTATTTCTTGCGCTATCCTTCCACTCGCTCCGCTCGCTCAGGAAAGGCTCCCTTTGAAAAAGAGCTTACCAAGAAATGGCTTCCGGTTGATATGTACATTGGCGGGCAAGAACACGCGGTTCTCCATCTTCTCTATGCCAGATTTATTACAATGGTACTCCATGATTTGGGATTGCTTGAGTTCGAGGAGCCTTTCAAAAAATTCAGAGCCCACGGATTGATTACAAAAGAAGGGGCGAAAATGTCAAAATCGAAGGGGAACGTGGTAAATCCCGACGAGTTTATTGAAAAATATGGCGCTGATACGGTTCGGATGTATTTAATGTTTCTCGGGCCGTTCACAGAAGGAGGAGACTGGAGCGACAAAGGGATAATCGGCGTGTATCGGTTTTTGAATAGAGTATGGGAGTATTTGCCAGAGCTAAGAAGTAGACTTCTTAATGATAAGAAACGTTTTGAAAATTGGAAAAATGATTCTGGTGTATCATTTCGGACAGAACCCGAAACGAAAATCGTATTGAGCCAATCAATTAAGAAGATAACTGATGATCTGGAAAACCTAAAATACAACACAGCGATTAGTCAGCTTATGATTTTATTAAATTCTTTCCTTAAAGAACCAGAAATTGACCAACATGGTAGTCGGGAGCTAGGAGGAGGGAAGCTTATAGAAAGGGCTGATTTTGAAAAGTTTTTAATACTACTGGCTCCTTTTGCTCCGTATATTACAGAAGAATTGTGGGAACAGCTTGGCAACAAGGGGAGTGTGCATGATCAGCCGTGGCCGAAATATGATGCAAAGAAAATACAGCAGGAGCGCATGAAGCTGGTTTTACAGGTAAATGGTAAGGTTCGCGACGTTATTGAAGTAGATGCTGCGCTTGGGGAGTCAGAAGCCAAACGGCTGATCCTACAAAACGAAAAAGTGCAAAAGTATCTTGCGGGAAAAGAGCCCAAGAAAATTATTTTCGTGCCTGGACGATTGGTGAACATAGTAGTGTAACGGATAGCAAATTCTCCTTTATTTTGTTTGCATGCGGGTATCCAATAAGAAGTTGCAGATTTTTTTATTTGGGATACTTCTTTTTGCCGGAGTGGTGTCTCTAGTTTGGTTAGGATCGTCTGCAAAAAAATTAGTTTTGCCACAGACATCGTTAGTACAAGAGGCAGGAAGTATGGAAGAAAGTTCCAACGAGGAGTGGTGGGTGAATTCTGGCGCATATATTATAAAGACAGAAGCGGGATTCAAGACTATTCAAGATGAGCTTTCGCCTTTTTCTCGGTGGAGGGTTCGATATTTTTTCTCAAATGCAGTTGATACCGACAGTGGATATCACCCCCAAAATATTTTCCGCTTGGTACGTAAAACGATGTGGGAAAATGGCGATCAGACTGTGTACGCGCGCATCGTGAAGCTTCATATGTCAGAAAGTCCGGAACGTGATGCGTGGAGCGGCGTATTTTTATTTTTAAGATATAAAGATCAGGATAATTTGTATTACGCAGGACTGCGACAGGATGGCGCAGCAGTGATTAAAAAGAAAATAGGAGGAATATACTATACGTTAGCGTACACACCTTTCTTCTACCTGGGCATCACTCCCTATAACAGAGATAGTACTCCAAACCTTATTCCCGGAATGCGCTGGATCGGTTTGAGAACTGTCGCTAAGACCGAAGAGAATGGGATAGTGTCCATTCGACTTTTAGTGCAAAAAGAAGAAAAAGAAGGTTGGAAGACGGCGCTCGAGGCAGTTGACGACGGAAAAACATATGGAGGGCCGGCTCTTGAAAAAGGATATGGGGGGATTCGTTCTGATTTTATGGATGTAGAATTTCGGGATTATATGGTAAAACCCCTCGAGACTTTGGGAAACTTCGGCGATTAAACAGAAGCTGTCTCGTTGACATTCCTCGAAGCTGCAAATATAATAAATGGGACAAATGAAACGATTTGTATTTGCGGGTGGGGTTGGAATATTACTCTTTATTGGGGTTCCGTTCTTCCTTCATTCTTCTCCAAGTGTATTCGCCGCTGTTTCCGCTTCTGTTGGATCTTATTTCCAATATAGTTTTAGCGTTGATGGCACGCTTGACGAAGCAGGATCTATGGGAGAAAGTTGGAGTCCTTATTGGTGGCTCAACTCAGGCGGCCAATTTTTTTTAAAAGATGGGGTAGGGAAAACAGCGCAAGGAGAATTACCCGACCTTTCAAAATGGCGCCTCTACTACGCTTCTGCTAACCCTATCGATACTGACAATGGATATCATCCCCAAAACATTTTTCGGCTTGTAAGCAGAAGTACGTGGCAAAACTTTGAACAGCAAGTAAGATTTCGCATTACAAGAATTAATATGTCAGAAAGCCCGGAACGGGATGGATGGAGTGGAGTGCTACTGTTTAATCGATACGTGAATGGAGATAATCTCTATTATGCGGGTATTCGGGAAGATGGATATTCAGTGATCAAGAAAAAGAAAAATGGAGTTTATTATACGCTAGCTTCCGAACGGGTATATGGGGCGGATGCTCCTTATGACCGCGACACAAATCCAAACCTTATCCCTGGGAAGAAATGGATCGGCCTCCGCAGTGTGGTCCAGAACGGATTAAACGGAAGCGTGGATATCACATTATATGTGGATAAAAACAATACTGGCGTATGGGAAGTAGCTGCCCAAGTAACTGATGACGGGAAAAGCTATGGGGGATCGGCGATTACTAGCGAAGGATATGTTGGCGTACGGACAGATTTTATGGATGTAGAATTCGACGACTACAAAGTGCGGAAACTTTAATTCAACAGGTCGAGAATAATAGAATAACCTCCCTACTGCTATGGGAGGTTTTGTAATATTTAAAACAAACCCTCGTCAGTGATAGTATATGAATTCCCCAACACCTTTTAAAACAGTTGGGGTCATTGGTTTAGGGTATGTAGGTTGGCCCCTTTGTCTCTTGGCCGCGAAGAAAGGTTATAGGGTAGAGGGAGTCGATATCGATGAACAAAAACTTCAGAAACTCAGGGAAGAGATAAAGAAAAACAGGCGCATCCATGCAGGAAAAGATTTCGCAAGGCTTCGAGACGCTGGAGGAGTGGTATTTTGTGTCCCTACACCAGTTACCTCAAAACAATTACCTGATCTTGAGCCAGTGAAAGCAGCCGCAACAAGTTTTGCGCCTTTCTTGAAAAAGGGGCAGCTTGTGATTTTGGAATCTACAGTAAATCCGGGTGTTACCGAAGAAATACTGCTTCCTATACTTCAACAGGGTTCCGGTCTTATCGCGGGCAAAGATTTTTTCGTGGCACATTGTCCGGAACGTATCAACCCCGGAGATACAAAATGGAATGTGGGGAATATCCCGAGAGTAGTGGGCGGATTAAATAAGCTCAGTCTCGAGAAGGCGGCTGCGTTTTATCGTTCTCTGATAGGCGACAAGGTTAAGCCAATGAAATCTCTGCGGGAGGCAGAAGCGGTAAAAATTGTAGAGAATGCTTTTCGCGACATTAACATTGCATTCGCCAATGAGCTGGCAATGTCCTTTGCCCGCATGGGCATTGATGTGGTTAATGTCATCGAGGGCGCCGCAACGAAACCTTTCTCATTTCTCGCTCATTATCCTGGATGCGGCGTTGGGGGTCATTGCATTCCTGTGGATCCTTATTATTTGATCGATTACGCAAAAGAGAACGGGTTTGACCACGATTTCCTATCGCTGGCGCGGAAAATTAACCGTTCTATGCCTAAGTTTACGGTTGATCTGGTGGTGCAGGGGTTGAACGAGGCAGGATTGTCTACGCGCGATGCCAAAGTCGCAGTTTTGGGTTTGGCATATAAGGCTGGGATTGATGACGATCGGGAGAGCCCCTCGTATGAGATTATTAAAATGCTCAAAGAAGAGTATGCGGCGAATGTTTATTCTTTCGATCCTTTTCTTAAACAAAAATCCATAGCAAAGAATTTGGAGGATGCGATGGCGGGCGCTCACGCAGTTGTTCTTGCGACACCGCATCGTGAATTTGCCGCATTGAGCCCCGCATATTGCAAAAAGGCGGGAACGCAAGTTCTCGTTGACGGACGGAATTTCTTCCAGAAGGAGGCTTTTGAAAAGGCAGGAATTATTTATAAAGGCATTGGAAGATAAGTATGGCAAACCGGCTTATTCTTCGAAAACAGCCAATAAAATCACAGAAGGAGAAGAGATCTCTTTCTTTTCATCTTATACTTTTTCTGCTAGCCAGTATCGCGTTGTTCTCCGTTGTTTTAGTCAAATCAAAAACAGCGGCAGAATTTTTTTCAGATCCTTTATTGTTGTTTTATACTGTTTTCGTAACGACTTTCGAATTATCGAGAATTTTAGCTTCGTTTCTGTTTCGATATTCAACCTCGCGGATCACGCAAAGAGAGATAGGTGTATACGAACCGTCAGTGAGTTTTGTTATTCCATGTAAAAATGAAGAGCAGGCTATCAGAAAAACCGTTTCTGAATGTTTTGCTGTAAATTACCCGCCAGAGAAATTAGAGGTGATTGTGGTTAATGACGGGAGTTCCGATGGTACCGGAGCGATTTTAGAAACATTAAAGCCTCAATTTTCTTCATTAATCGTTGTGAATTGGGCGGAGAATCAAGGCAAACGCCATGCAATGGCAGAAGGTTTCCGTTTGGCAAAAGGGGAAATTGTGATTCAGCTTGACAGCGACAGTTACATTCGCCCAGATACGTTCCGAAACATTATTGAGCCATTTCGCAACCCAAGGGTAGGGGCGGTGTCTGCGCATACGGAGCCCGCAAACGCAGGTGAGAATTTTATAACGAAAATGCAGACAGCGTATTATTTCGTGTCTTTCCGCATCTTAAAGGCAGCTGAATCAACATTTCTTCATGTATTCTGCTGCAGCGGATGCGCCTCGGCGTACAGAAAAAGCATTGTTCTGCCAATTCTTGATAAGTGGCTGGAGGAACGGTTCCTTGGCGCTCCGGTAACATGGGGGGACGATCGCGCACTCACCAACTGGGTTCTCCGGCTCAATTTCCATACCATATATTCAGATTCGGTGCGGGCGTATACGGTTGTCCCAAATACCTTATACAAATTTATTCGCCAACAAGTACGATGGAAAAAGGGGTGGTTTGTTAACTCGCTGTTTTTGAGCAAATTTATTGTGAAAAAAGACGCTTTCGTGGCGTTCACCTATTTTTTCCCATTGTTTTTCATTACCCTGATGACGCCTTTTATCGCGATACGCGCATTCGTTTATAACCCTATTGTGCATGGAGTTTCCCCGCTTTTTTATGTATTAGGCATGTTTCTTATCGCTCTTCTTGTTACTCTCGCTTATCGATATTTCGAGCGAGAGAATAAGTATTGGCCTTACGTATTTGCATGGGCTGGCCTTAACATGATTCTGCTTTCATTCATTTTGTTCTACGCTATTTTCCGTTTACGTGATCGGCGATGGGGGACGCGATAATCTTTCCCTTTACATATGGGAGTATTTAATTTTTTGACAATAAAAATAATATTCTCGCTTAGTATGCTCCTTATTGTGGCTGGACTTGCGAGCGGAAGTTTTTTGCTGAGTCAGAGCGTATATGCGACAGATTCTTATCTTGGAATGCTTATGAAATATCCTTGGTATGAGTTGATGCTTTCGGAAAATGGAAACCGCAATTTCTTTGCCTCTCTTTTTTCTGCTCTACCGGGCAAAGAACCAATTGATGAGAAAGGCGAGAAAGCACAGACAATTCCGGTGTTAGTATATCACGGGATTACTTCAGAGCCCGACGGCTCTAATGTAACCGGGGGGCGTTTTCGGAGCCATATGGCGGTGCTTAAGAAAGCAGGGTGGGAAACGGTTTCGCTCGAAGAATTTCGCGCTTTTATGAAAGGAGAACAGGATTTGCCAGAAAAGTCTTTCCTTTTGACGTTCGACGACGGCCGCAAAGACAGCTTTTATCCTGTGGATCCGATCCTGCGGGCGCTCGACTACGAGGCTGTCATGTTCGTTATTACGAGTCAATCGCTCGGTGAAAATGGAAAGGCAAGCCACTTCTATCTTACGGAAAAAGAATTGCAATTTATGCAGGGCACTGGCAGGTGGAATTTAGAGTCTCATGGGAAACTTGCGCATGAGCTTTACCCTGTGGGTCCGAATGGGCAAGAAGGACATTTTTACAGTAACTTGCTTTGGTTCGAAGACAAACAGCGGCAAGAAACAATAGAAGAATTTCGTAAGCGAATTTACGCAGACCTCGAAAGTTCAAAAAAAGAACTTGAGGAATCGCTTGGAACATCAGCTGTAACGGTTGCATTCCCCTTCGGTGATTTCGGACAAAATCTTTTCTTCGATCCTAGCTTAAAGTCTATACGAGATATTCTGTTGCAAGGAGCAAAAGAGCAATATTCCTATGGTTTTTACCAGTGGTGGGAGGGGGAAGGGTTTACGCAGAATCACCCAAGCCCGGAAACATTTCTGATCAAGCGCATTGAGCCTGAAGCTGATTGGAGCGGTGAGGAGCTACTTGCAGTACTAGAGAATGGACGAGCGAAAACGTTGCCGTACTACGATGCGCTTTCTGAAAACAGGGGGTGGCTTTCCACATGGGGATCTTTTGAGCTTGGAGGTGTTGAAGGTCTTGTGCTTCGCGCAAATGAGGATGAGGCCGGCGCCTCTGCACTTTTAGATGGAAGTGGCGCGTGGACCGATTATGAAATTCAAGCTGTTGTGGAATCAGAATCTCAAACAGGGGTATTTATTTGGGTGAGATTTCAGGATGTGGACAATAACGCGGCGTGCAATTTTGGGAAGGATTTCGTTCACATTGAGCAAACTGTAGATGGGGAAAAACGCGTTATCCAGGGCATTAGGGGAATCTCCCCAATTTTTAAAGGTGCGTTTCAGGTTGGGGCTCGAGTGCAGGGAAGAAATGTGGAATGTTTGGTGAATAATGAGATTGTTGTGCGGACACAATTCTTGGATCCGGTTCTTGGGCGAGGGGGGGTTGGGTTCAAAATGTGGGATGAGGAAGTCGGGAGGGCGACGCTCGCAATAAAACAAGTTGTAGTATACAAGCCCTAAAGACTGGTTTTTGTAGTTTTTTCGTGTATAATCTGTTTATATGTGCGGAATTGTTGGATATATTGGGGAACCAAAGGATATACAAGAGGGGCTTGAAGCGCTAAAGCGACTCGAGTATCGCGGATATGATTCTGCGGGCATGGCCGCGTACGATCCTCAAGAGAAGGAGATACTTTGCGTAAAAGCAGTAGGCAAGATTGAGAATCTTGAGAAAAGAGTGAAAGGTATGCATATAAAAGCTTCGCCCTCTCTTTTCTATACCCGCTGGGCGACACACGGAGGTGTAACCGAACAAAACTGCCATCCGCACGCTGATTGCAAGGGGAATATCTGGGTAGCGCACAACGGCATCATTGAGAATTACCAGCAGCTCAAAGAGAAACTTGTTGAGGAAGGGCATACATTTGTTTCAGAGACAGACACTGAGGTTATCCCTCATTTAATCGAGTATGTCTTCGAGGGCGATCTCGCAAAGGCCGTGCGGAAAGTTATTCCTTTATTGAAGGGTGCTTTTGCACTGGTTATTATCGCAAAAGATGACCCTGGACAATTGATAGCTGTTCGAAATTCTGCTCCTCTCCTTATTGGGGTAGGAAAAGGGGAATATATTGTAGCCTCTGATCCTTCGGCCGTAGTGGGTATAACCAAAGAAGTGGTATATTTGTCCGATGGTGAAATGGCAGTGCTCAAAAAAGACGGCTATGCCGTGCAGGATATCGACGGCAATTGCGTGGAAAAGCCCATAGATGTTATTGATTGGAAAATTGAAGACGCGCAAAAAGGAGGATACGAGTACTTCATGCTCAAAGAAATTATGGAACAGCCGGAAGGCATTGCTGATACGCTGCGCGGCCGCTTCGGAGAGAGAGTTGGGGAGGTAAAATTGGGGGGGGTAGAACAGGTTGCAGAGCGTCTCAATGCGATTGAGCGCGTACACATCATTGGTATGGGAACGGCGTATCTCGCGGGGCTCGTGGGCGAGTATTTGATTTCCGGGTATGCTAAAGTGCCGGCGGATACGGATACGGCTTCGGAATTTCGCTACCGCAGCCCAATTATTGATGACAAAACGGCGTATATTTTTCTTTCCCAGTCAGGAGAGACTGCAGACACGTTGGGTGCGCTCAAGGAAGTGAAGCGGCAAAAAGGATTGACTCTCGGCATCATCAATGTGGTTGGTTCTTCGGTCGCGCGCGAAGTTGATGCCGGATTGTATAATCATGTAGGGCCTGAAATCGGCGTTGCCTCTACGAAAGTATTCACGTCGCAGCTGACGCTTCTTGCGCTTTTGGCCGTATTTTTTGCAAATCAAAAAGGAACCCTGCTACCTGAACTTACCGAGGAGCTGAAGAAAATTCCGGAAACTGCAGAACGTTTCCTGCAAGATACGAAGTCCGTGCAGCAGCTTGCTGAAAAATACGCGAAAGTAGATAGCATGCTATATATAGGAAGGAAGTATCAGTATCCCATTGCTTTGGAAGGGGCTCTCAAGCTCAAGGAAATTTCATATGTGCACGCGGAAGGATTTTCTGGCGGCGAGCTAAAGCATGGCCCCATAGCGCTTATAGACGAGCACGTACCGACCCTTGCACTTTGTCTGCGAGATAGCGTCTATGAAAAAATGATTTCCAACATTCAGGAAGTGAAAGCGCGTAAGGGACCAATTATCGCAGTAGCAACAGAAGGGGATAAGGAGATCGCGAAAATCGCAGATGATGTGCTGTATATCCCGCGCGCGCCAGAGGCATTGACACCATTGCTCTCCGTGATTCCTTTGCAATTATTTGCCTATTATATGGCAGTTCTGCGCGGTCATGATCCAGATAAACCCCGCAATCTCGCCAAATCCGTCACGGTTGAATAGGTATGAGCCAAACGAAAAATATTGTCGTTATTGGAGGGGGGACGGGAACGTACACGGCGCTTGTGGGTTTGAAAAAATATCCGGTGAACTTAACCGCGATTGTTTCCATGGCAGACGACGGCGGATCTACCAAGGTTCTCCGGGAAGAATTTGGTGTGTTGCCGCCAGGTTCAGTGCGCCCCGCGTTAGTCGCTCTCTCCCACGCGCCGCAAGCGATATCCAATTTGTTTCAGTTTCGTTTTGCAGAGGGTGGGCTGAGTGGACACAGCTTCGGCAATCTGTTTTTAACGGCGCTTGCCAAACAGCTTGGAAGTTTTGAAAAAGCAATCGAGGAGGCAGGCCGTATTTTGAACATTCAGGGCAGAGTGATTCCATCCACGCTTGATAACTGCACACTGCTTGCAGAGCTTGAAAATGGTCAAGTTATCCGGGGAGAAACAAATATCGATATCCCTAAGCACGATGGAAATTTAAAGATTAGAAAAGTACGGCTCGATCTTAGGTGTAAGGCAAATCCCAAAGCTATCGAAGCTATTAAGGAGGCAGATGTTGTTGTGATTGGGCCCGGGGATTTGTACACAAGCATTATGCCGAATTTTTTAGTAGAAGGCGTTGCAAAGGCAGTGCGCGAGAGCAAGGCAAAGAAAGCGTTTGTGTGTAATTTGATGACCAAGTTTGGCGAAACCAACGGTTTTTCCGCGGAAAACTTTGTAGATGCGCTTGAGAAATATCTTGGGGAAAGAGTGCTTACCCATATTATTGTAAATACGAAAAGGCCGGCGCCCGAACGAGTTCAAAAATATGAGGAGGCGCACGCGCATTTCGTGGAATACGATAAAAAGAAGCTGAAAGAGAATGGATTGAAGGTGATTGAAGAGGATGTGCTGCGGCCGGTGGGTCTTATTCGCCACAATTCAGATGTTTTGGCTCGGATTATTTGCAAGCTCTAAGAGTTTGTGTTATTCTTGAACGAATCGCTTTATGAACAGCGACGAAGATAACAAACGCATTGAAAAGAGCTCACGGTTGAGCCTCTTTGCTTGTGGGTTAAGAATATGGCAGCCCCAAAGAGGATTAGTAAACAAACACATCTTGGAACACATATTATTGCAGAGCTTTTTGGGTGCAAAAAGCTCGACGATCTCAAGTTTGTTGCCCAGTCGCTGAAGGAAGCTGCCCGCATCTGCGGTGCCAGCATTCTTCACACAAAATTTCACCGATTTTCCCCTCACGGTATTACCGGTTATATTTTGCTTGCTGAATCTCATATTTCTATTCATACGTGGCCAGAATGCGGCTACGCCGCAGTCGATGTTTTTACTTGCGGGTTAATGGATACTGAAAAAGCAGTACAGTATCTGGTAGAAAAATTTGCGGCACAAAAGGTGAACACACGCAGGATAGAGCGCGGGAATAGGGAAGATGTTTTATGAGTAGAATACAAGACATACAGGAGTTGCGGAGGTTTTATCGCCAGTTTCTCGAGATCCAAAGGGATATTCTCGTTGCATATGTGAGGAAAGCTAAAGGTGCCGATGGAACGGATAACCTTAACGATCAGGCAATCGAGAAGATTTACGATGCCTATTATAGGCCTTCTTTTTTTGTGTTCTTAAGAGATCTGAAAACGGCGATTTATTCTGCAAGTATTTTTGACTTTGTGAAAATTATCGCGAGAGATTCTGAATACGGTGCAGGATTTGTAGAGTTCTTTGAGAAAACAAAACTCGCAAAATTAGATAAGAATGGTAAGGTTATCGTCCTTAAGAAAGATCTTTTGAGCATGTTGCCGCGTGTTCAAAGTGAGGAAGAAATTAAGAGTACTATAGAGCGCAAGCTGGGGGTAAAAATAAAGGCGAATGCCTCGGTGACAGATTTGCTGAAGAATATCAAGGTGTTCAGGACGAAATCCAAATTTGATCAGCTGCCAATATCTCAAGCAACAGCAATATTTGAAGTGAAGAAAATATTGGAGAATCTCCCTCTCCCTGAAACATTTCTTTTTGTGGGCGATGACGATTTTATTTCCGTGTTGCTGTCTTTCGCGGATCCAAACATTTCTTCTTTAGTTATTGATGCTGACGAAGAGTTGCTGGCTAGCATCAAAAATATAGCTGCAAAATATGCGTTGAATATCCGAGTGAAAAGGGCAGATGCCAGCGGGAAAAACGTTGTGCGCGAGCCCATTGTCGGGTTTCTTTGTAATCCTCCTTACACCTACAAGGGCGTGAAAACATTCGTGAAATATGGAGTCAAGAACTTCGCCAAAGACGGAGGATTTGTTATTTTGACTGTGGGAGACGAAGCAGTCGGGCATCGCTTTCTTGCGCTTCAAAACTTTTTCACCAAAGAAAACTTAATGATACGGGAGATTGCAAAAGGAGCAGCTGCATACCCTTTCACAGAATTGTACCCTTCAGATACAGTAGTGAAAAAGAAATTTCTCGCTGCTGGCATTTCGGAAGAAACCATCAAAACAGCTCCGCATTTGGGAGCTTCTGTGTACGTTTTAGACTACATTCCATACAAGGTGCCGCAAGACAAACTGCGCCAGTCAATATACACCTATCTCTAGCTTGCTTTTTGGAGTGGTTCGGCTATTATCAAATCATGCAGGCTGTCATTATTGCTGCGGGCGAATCCAAGCGATTTTGGCCGTTGAATAACGGCATTCACAAATCCCAATTTAAACTTCTGGGGAAGCCTTTGGTTTACTGGGCTTTGAAGGGACTTGCAGAAAACGATATTCGAGACGTAGCAATTGTGGTGGGCAAAAACTCTTCGATGCAGGAAATGCTCGATAAAGAAAATGATTTGGGAGTAAAGACTACCTATATCGTGCAAGAAGAGCCGCTAGGTACGGGAAACGCCTTGTGGCAAGCAAAAGATTTTATTAAAGAGCCGTTTATTGTGTTGTGGGGCAATAAGGTAGGGGCAAAAGAGTTGGTTGCGCAAATGGTTGCCAAGCAGAAAGGGGGAGTGGATGCTGTGTTTGTGGGGTCAAAAGTGGCGAATCCTTCAGACTATGGGATATTCCGCCTGGCAGGCGAAAAAGTTTTGGGGATTGTTGAAAAGCCCTCGTTGGGGGAAGAGCCTTCGAATATTGCGGTTTCTGGCGCCAGACTCCTTACTCCGGACTTTTTCGCGTATTACGAGAAGCTTGCTGATTATCATGAGGTGGATATTGTGGATGCGACCAATGAATACGTGAAGGACAAAAATGCTTTTGTCCTTGTTGTTGAAAATAAAGGATTAACCTTGAAGTATCCGTGGGATTCGTTCGGTATTATGGAGTATCTCTTTGCCTCTAACTATTTCAAGACATATATCGCTCCAAGCGCAAAAATCGCGAGGGGCGTAGTCATAAAAGGTTCTGTCTCTATAGGGGAGAATACAGAGGTGAGGGATGGTGCCATACTTGAGGGTCCGATATATATTGGAGAAAACTGCTTGATTGGACATCATAATGTACTGCGCGGGCCGGTGAATTTGGAAGCGAATTGTAAGACAGGAGCTTTCATGGAAATGAAGCATTCTATTGTGCAAGAGGGAACAACATTCCACTCAGGATATTTGGGTGATTCCATCATCGGGAAAAATTGCAGGTTTGGGGCAGGATTTATTACGGGAAATCTTCGTCTCGACAAAAAACCGATATACGGTCTTCCCAAGCTTGGGGTAACTGTGGGCGATAATTCTGCGTTTGGTATTCATTCGGGCACGATGCCCGGTGCGCTCATCGGAGCCAATTGCGTGGTGGGACCTGCTACACATGTGTTTAAAGATCTGCAGGATCATACAACATGCTATATGAAGCCAGAAAATGTTGTAAAATAAATGAAAATTGTCCACATTGCGAAAGACACTATTGAGGAAGTGATGAGGGAGATACAGGTTTTGTTGAAAGCAGGGAAAGTGGTGGCGTGCCCGACCGATACGGTGTATGGGCTATTAGCAGATGCAATGAACGGAGATGCTGTTGCGAGAATTTTCCAGATAAAAGGAAGGGAAGAGGGGAAACCGTTGTCGGTGTTTGTGAAAGACATTGCTGCAGCAAAAGAGTTGGCGGAGATTTCACCCGAACAAGAATTGTATCTGCGCGATGTCTGGCCCGGAAATGTGACTGTACTTCTAGAAAGCAGGCATAGACTTCCTGAATTTTTCCAAAAAGAAGGAAAAGTTGGAATTCGTATTCCCCGATACCCTCTGCTGGACGAAATTTTAGAAAAATTTGGGAAGCCATTGACCGGTACTTCAGCGAATGTTTCCGGTCAGCCCCCGTGTTTGGACAGCAAAGAAGTTTTGGCTCAACTCCAGGAGCGAGAATTCCAGCCCGATGTGTTGCTGGACGCAGGAAAACTGCCAGAAGCGCGCCCCTCTACGGTTATTGATATAACAAAAAACCCTCCCGAAATATTGCGAAAATAATTTTCTATGAAAACTATTCAAACGCAAGACAAAGAAATCTTCGATCTCATCAAAAGAGAAGAAAAGAGACAGGCCCAAACCATTGATTTGATTGCTTCTGAAAATTATCCATCTCGGGCAGTAAGAGCAGCTCTTTCCTCCCTCTATATAGCAAAGTATTCGGAGGGAAGGCCCTACAAAAGATATTATGGCGGTATGGAGAATGTGGATGTCTTGGAGACGCTTGTTGAAGAGCGGGCAAAAAAGGCGTTCGGGCTCGGAGAAGATTGGGCCGTAAACGTGCAGCCATATTCCGGAAGCCCCGCAAACTATGCGGTATATCGTGGGCTGCTCGACCGAGGAGATACGATTTTGTCTCTCGACCTTAGCCACGGCGGACACCTGACGCACGGCTCGCCTGTAAGTTTGAGTGGAATTGATTTTCATATTGTTCACTATATGGTTGACCAAAGAACCCAGAGATTAGATTACGGAGCAATTGGAGAACTTGCCATTGAGGCAAGGCCAAAGCTGATTATTGCCGGGTATAGCGCCTACTCAAGAATTATCGATTTTGAGGCATTCGGAAAAATTGCGCAGAAAGTCGGCGCGTATTTGATGTGCGATATCGCGCACATCGCAGGGCTTATAGTGGGGAAAGCGCACCCGAGTCCGTTTCCGCACGCGGATGTTGTTACCACAACCACGCACAAAACCTTGCGCGGACCCAGAGGAGCTATGATTATTTGCAGGGAGGGGTTGCGTGATAAGATTTTTCCAAAGGTGTTCCCGGGATTGCAAGGCGGGCCGCATAATCATACGATCGCTGCGTTAGGTGTTGCCCTGAAAGAAGCTGCAACGCCTGCGTTTTGCAGATATGCTTCACAAGTCGTGAAAAACGCGCAGGCGCTGGCAAAGCATTTGCAGGCGCACGATTTTGAAATTGTTTCTGGCGGAACCGATAACCATGTGATGCTGGTGGATCTTCGCAATAAAGAGATTCGGGGGAAGCAGGCACAGGAGTTGTTGGAATCCGCCGGCATCGTGACAAACCGCAACACCATTCCGTTTGATCCTAATACGCCATTCAACCCTTCGGGTGTGCGTTTCGGAACTCCGGCAGTGACAACGCGCGGAATGAAAGAACGGGAGATGAAGCAGATAGCCTCGTGGATTGCAGAAGTAATCTCCGCTCCGGAATCCGCTCCCCGCGTGAAAAAAGAGGTCGCCTTGTTTTGTAAAAAGTTTCCCATTCCTTAAATATGGCACGGTTGCTTTATGGAGACAAAATCGCAGAGGAAATGATTGAGAAGCTAGCTAAGCAAAAGCGGAAAGGAAAGTTGAAGTTGATGGTATTTCGGGTAGGAGAGAACGCAATTTCTGCGCAATACATCGCCGAGAAGGGAAAGGCCGCAGAACGTGTCGGCGTTCAATTTGAATTGGTTTCTTTCCCCAAGGGTACGTCGCAGAAGAAAGTGAGGGAAGCGGTCCAGGAGGCGGGTAAGTCCTCGCGGGTTTCCGGCATCGTTGTCCAGCTGCCCCTTCCTGCAAAGTTCAATACGCAGGAAATTTTGGATGCCATCCCGGTGGAAAAAGACGTAGACGTGCTTTCCTCGCGCGCGTTTGGTCTTTTTGCGCTTGGAAAGTTGCCCATCCTTCCTCCTACGGCGCATGCGATCATGCTTCTGCTCGAGTATTACAATATCGCGTGGCAAGGAAAACATATTGTAGTTGTAGGAGCCGGAAGATTAGTGGGCCTTCCCGCGATACTTTCTCTCGTAATGAACAAGGCAACGTTTACTTCCGTGAACGAGAAAACAAAATCACTCGCCGCTTTTACCCGGCAGGCGGATATTCTTATTTCCGGCGTGGGGAAACCAAAACTCATTAAACCCTCAATGCTTAAAAAGGAGGTTGTGGTGGTTGACGCTGGTACTTCGTTAGATCGCGGGACTACCACGGGCGACGTGGATTTTAACTCGGTGGTTGAAAAAGTGAGGGCGATTACGCCGGTGCCGGGCGGCATTGGGCCTCTTACCATTGCATGTTTGCTCTCTAATCTCTGCTCTGTGGAAAAAACGCTTCTGTAATTCTTTTGCTTCTAGTATAATGAAATAATCATTTCGTGAATGGTCGCACGAAAGAAATTTTTATTTAACAATGTAATATATCAATGAATGCTTTGGATTTTTTGAATGAACTCGCATTAGGTTTTGGATTCTACTTGCCAACCTTAGTGGGCGCCCTGGCGATTTTGCTTTTAGGATGGATTGTCGCATTGCTTGTGGCTGGAATCGTGCGTGGAGCTCTCCGAAGGACTACTTTGGATGAACGCATTGCCTCTTGGCTTATGGGAAGCAAAGCAGAGGGCATTATGGTAGAACGGTGGATCGCAAAGATCGTCTTCTACTTTATTCTGCTGTTCGCGCTGGTCGCGTTTTTTGAGACACTCGGGCTTTCGCTGGTCGCCTCTTCGCTCGATAACTTTTTGGGTCAAATCTCCTCGTATATCCCACGATTGATCGAAGCTGGTTTTGTGCTGGTGATTGCTTGGGTTTTGGCAAGCGCCTCGCGCCTTGTGACAAGGCGCGTGTTGAGTCTGGCAAAGATTGACAAACAGTTGGAAGTGCAGGCGGGGGTGCGGCGCGAAAAGGCAGCGCCTCTGGCGCAAACTCTTTCTGACGCCGTGTACTGGTTTATCTTTCTTCTGTTTCTCCCTGCGCTTTTGGACGCTTTAGCGCTTCATGGGCTTTTAGAGCCGATACAAGGGATGATTGATAAGGTGGTAACGTTTCTTCCCAATCTGTTGGCCGCAGGACTTTTGCTGCTCGTGGGATGGTTTGTGGCGCGCATTGTGCAGCGTATCGTGACCAATCTCTTGGGTGCCTCGGGAGCAGACCAGTTGGCAGATAGAGTTGGCATTGCGCATATATTGGGAAGTCAGACTTTATCGGGAATGCTTGGGGTTGTGGCGTACGTGTTGGTGTTGATTCCCGTACTTATAGCAGGTTTGAACGCGCTCGGGCTGGACGCGGTCACGGATCCCGCGAGCAATATGCTTGGCATTATTCTTGCCGCTATTCCGTCTGTGTTTGCCGCGGGTATAGTTATGGTGTTTGCCTATATCGTGGGGCGGTTGGTGAGCAGGCTTGTCGCCAATTTGCTGGATTCCGTAGGATTCGATAACGTGCTGGAGCTTTTGGGGTTGGGAAAGGAAATGCATGGAACGCAAAAACCATCTGAGATCGTCGGATACCTTACTTTGGTGGGCATCCTTCTGTTTTCTTTTATCGAAGCAATGCGGCTTTTGGGCTTTGAAGTGGTGGCAGGGCTTGTAGCTGAATTCATCGTGTTTTCCGGACATGTTCTTCTGGGTCTCGTGATTTTCGCCATAGGTCTTTACCTGGCGAATGTAGCTTCGCACGCAATAGCGACAGGGAGAAAAGGCAAAACGCATATGCTTGCCTTGGCAGCGAAAATAGCAATTCTTGTGTTCACGGGAGCTATGGCATTGCGGCAGATGGGCTTGGCAAACGAGATTATTAGTATTGCCTTTGGTCTTACTTTAGGTTCCCTTGCGGTTGCGGTCGCTTTGGCGTTTGGGTTGGGAGGGCGCGATGTAGCAGCAAGACATTTGGAGGGTTGGACTAAATCCTTAAAGCGGAAACGATAGCGGCGCGTATTCGTGAGTGAAAAACAAGAGGACGGCGGAATAGTCTTCCGTCGTCCTCTCTCTTTGTATATACTTTTCTTTCTGGTCATAGTACAATCAAAAAAAATCGTTTTACGTATTTTTGAAGAATAGGGATGTCTTTTCCTTTTTTATATTCTATCCGAAAGAGTTATGGGTGGCACTTTACCCTTGGGATCGGAGTAATTCTTTTCAGCGCCCTTTCAATTTTCTTTTTGTTTTTTATCCAGCGCTCAACAATTATTCTTGAAGAAGGACTTGTGCATCAAGGACAGTCTCTTGTGGACGCTCTTTCAGCTGAAATAGGTTTCAACGCTGATGCTGCATTTGTTGATGTGGCCGTCAGAGGGCATCTGGGTGAAAAAGATGTTGTGTTTCTGGGGATTTACGATCGCGAAGGGCGCCCTCTTGTTTTCAAAAGCAATATTCCAAATGCAGAAGGCGATTTGAGTTCGGCGTTTTTTGAACAAATATTTCAAGAATCAAAAGGCCCCATACGTCGCCAGGTGGAAATTGATGGGAAGGCATACTACGAATTTTTTGCGCCTATTGAAGCGCACGGAGAGGGGAGAGATCATGCGCGCGAGAGCGAGATCGAAAAAGCGGTTGGGTTTAGCCGTGTGGGCATGTCGCTCGATCGGATTACGCGTGAACGCCGAGAAATTTTGATTTGGTATCTCGCGATGGCATTGGGTGTCTTAGCTCTAGGAGCTTTTTTCGCATTTCATCTTACCAAGAAAGTATCGCAAGGCATTTTGGATCTTCTCGAAGGAGTGCGGTGGATTGAACGAGGCGACTATGAGCATAAAATTCCGGTGCGTTCGGAAGCCGAACTGAATCGAGCTATTCGTGCCTTCAACCGGATGCTGGAAACTCTTAAAGAGGGGCATGAGCGAGAATTAGCTGTTTCTCGTCTTAAATCCGAGTTCCTCTCAATCACGGCTCATCAGTTGAGGACTCCCTTATCTGCTTTAAAGTGGGTGTTGTACATGGTGTTGGAGGGGGACACGGGACCGCTGAAAAAAGCGCAAAAAGAACTTTTGGAAAAGGGGTACAAGTCAAACGAGCGAATGATCGCTTTGGTAAACGATCTTTTGGACGTTGTGCGCATAGAGGAGGGGCGTTTCGACTATAAATTTACAGAGGGCTCGGCTGCGACGCTCATTGAAGATATCGTGCGAGAAACAAAAATTATTGCCGATCAAAGAGGAGTGCAACTTTTGTTTCACAAGTCATCACATAGGCTTCCCATGATTGCGCTTGACGAGAGTAAATTTCGGTTGGCTTTATCAAACATTATTGTAAACGCAGTGCGATATACGAATGCAAAGGGACGGGTAGACGTTGAGCTTACTCTCCACGATGATGAAATTCTTGTATTGGTAAAAGATACAGGAATAGGAATGTCAAAGGCTCAGGTAGATCGTTTATTTACCAAGTTTTTCCGCGCGGAGAACGCTATACGAATGCAGCCTACCGGAAGCGGTTTAGGATTGTTTATCGCCAAGAACATCATTGAAAAACACGGGGGCAAAATCTGGATTGAATCGGAAGAAGGCAAAGGGACTACTGTGTACTTTACGATTCCCGTCAAGAGGTGACAATGTGCCTGAGGTGGGAGTCGAACCCACATGAGATTGCTCTCAATGGATTTTGAGTCCATTGCGTCTGCCAGTTCCGCCACCCAGGCATAGAGTATAGTGTACTGAAAAAAGAGAACTTTGTAAACCCCTATTTTTGGTTGGTAGGACAAGTGGAGTTTGAGCACTTCACTTTCTTGCGGGCAGTCTCCACGAGGAGAGCGTTGCATGTTTTGCATTTTTCTCCAGTGGGTTTGTCCCACAGCGCAAAGTCGCATGCAGGATATTGATTGCATCCGTAAAAAATCTTTTTCCGTTTTGTGCGTTTTGCTTCAAGCTGTCCTTTCTTGCATTTCGGACAGGGGACATCAATGGTGTTCTCCCCGAGCGAAGCAGTATATTTGCATTCAGGAAAGCCGGAACAAGCGAAGAATTTTCCATATCTGCCAAAGCGGATAAGAAGTGCTTTGCCGCACTCTGGGCATATCTTGTCTGTTTTTTCCACTGCTATTGTCCGTCTTGATACTTCTGCCTCTTTTTTTTCCAAGTTCTTGGCAAACGGTCCATAAAATTCTTTTATCATAGGTTGCCATTCTTTTTTCCCTTCCGCGATTTTGTCCAAGTCTTCTTCCATCTCCGCGGTAAAGTCTATATCCACAATTTCCGGAAAATGTTCCACCAGCAAGTCGTTTACCGCAATGCCAATCTCCGTGGGTCGAAGGCGACGCTGGTCATCTTTTTCTACGTAATTACGATCCTGAATCGTGGAGAGAATGGGCGCGTAAGTTGATGGTCTCCCAATGCCGTGTTGTTCCAACATTTTTATTAAGCTCGCTTCATTGTACCGAGGCGGAGGCTGGGTAAAATGCTGTTGCTCAAGCAGTTTTTGCAACTTGAGCGTTTCTCCCTTTTCTATGGCGGGCAAGTCCATTTCTTCAAACTTCATGGAATACGCCTTTAAAAATCCGGGAAACTTGAGCATTTGGCCTGTTGCGCGAAAGGTATATTGGTTGGCCTGAATATCAATGCTGGTTGCGTCGAACACCGCCTGCGCCATTTGGGAAGCTATAAAGCGTTGCCAAATGAGCTGATAGAGTTTTGTTTGTTGGGGAGTTAATCGCAAAGTACCCGGCTTGCGATCGGGGTCTGTGGGGCGGATCGCTTCATGCGCTTCCTGGGCTCCTTTTGATTTTGTTTTGAATTGGCGAAAGCTCCCTGCCCAATACGCTTGTCCGTATTCTTTCGAAATAAGTTCTTTTGCGCCCGCAAGAGCCGACTGAGCAAGGTTTAAAGAGTCTGTTCTGTGGTACGTAATTCTTCCTTGCTCATAGAGCTGCTGGGCGACACTCATGGTCAGTCTGGCGGGAAATCCAAGCCGGGATGCTGCCGTTTGCTGGAGCGTAGAGGTGGTAAAGGGCGGCAAAGGATTTTTTCTCGTCTCTTTCTTTTCGATGGAGGCTACCGTATATATCGCTCCTCCCAATTCTTTGAGAATTTGATCTGCTTCTTGCTTGCTGTGAATATCGAGTTTTCCAAGAGGTTTTCCGTCTTTTTGCGAAAGTTGCGCGCCAAACTCTTTGTTCTCTTTCTCGAAAAGAGCTTCAACGCTCCAATATTCCTCTGCCTTAAATTTTTCTATTTCGCGTTCCCTGTCAACAACGAGGCGTACGGCAACCGATTGCACTCTTCCCGCAGACAGCCTGCGCGCAACTTTCCTCCAGAGAAAAGGGGAGAGTTTGTATCCTACTAATCTGTCTAGTATTCTTCTGCCTTGCTGGGCTTCGACTAAGTTCTGGTCGATTTTCCGGGGATTTTGCAGAGCTTCTTGTATAGCTTGCTTGGTAATTTCATGAAATACGATACGCTCTGGGCTTTTCAAGCCCAAGGTTTGGGCAAGATGCCAGGCAATGCTTTCTCCTTCACGGTCTTCATCAGTTGCGAGAATGACTTGGTCTGTCTTTGCAGATTCTTTTTTGAGCAGTGATACGGTTTTCTTTGCCTTGGTGGGAATCACATAGCTTGGTTCAAAGTTTTTTTCGGTATCAACCCCTAATTTGCTCTTGGGCAAATCGCGAACATGTCCAAACGACGATAAGACATTGTATTCTTTACCGATAAATTGTTGGATAGTTCGCGCCTTGGTGGGGCTTTCAACAATAACTAATTTTTTCATATGAAAATCGCAAGTTTTTCTACTGTACCACTGTTTTCAATTTTTCCACAGCGTCGAAACTTTTTATCTTCTCCACCGCTTCCGATAACATTTGACAGTATAAATTTAATCCAACGGTGTTTACGGTGCCGGCTTGCTCTTTGCCTAAGATGTTGCCGGCGCCACGGATTTCCAAGTCACGAAGGGCTATTTTGTAGCCCGACCCTAACTCTTCTGCTTCTTTGAGTGCGCGCAAGCGGAGCTTTGCTTTTTCGCCGAGGCGCCCGCCGTAGAGGAAATATGCGTATGACTGAACATTTGAGCGGCCCACTCTGCCTTTTATCTGATAAGCCTGCGAGAGTCCCAGTTTTGGCGCGTCATCCACGATAATAGTGCTGACGTTTGCCATGTCGAGGCCGTTCTCGATAATTGTGGTGGCGAGAAGCACGTCAAAGGTTTTGTTTCGGAAATCCTCAATAACTTTTATGAGTTGACTTTCGCGCATTCTCCCATGAGCTATGACAAAACTGGCCCTTCGACTGCGCTCAGGGTAAACCTCGGAGGCTAACTTTTCTAAATGCTTTTTTACCTGTTCTATGGTTCCGATACGATTGTGCAAATAATACACCTGTCCGCCCCTAGCCAATTCTTTTTGGATCGCTTCTTTTACGGTATTTTCATTTCGTTTGATGATCGTGGTTTGCACGGGCAAGCGGCCTTCGGGCGGCGTTTGAATGGAGCTGATTTTTTTGAGCGAGGAAAGCGCCATGTATAGCGTACGGGGGATTGGGGTCGCGGAAAGCGAGAGCACGTCTAGCGAGCTGCGCATTTCCTTGAATTTTTCTTTTTGCTTCACACCAAAACGCTGCTCGTCGTCTATTACGAGCAACCCTAAGTTTTTGAAATTTACGTCGCTTGATAAAAGGCGATGCGTTCCAACGATAATGTCGATCTGGCCTTCCTTGAGATCGCGCAGGATTTTTGCTTGTTCTTTTTTTGACTGCAGCCGGGAAAGCGCCGCCAGGCGTATGGGCAAGTTCTTGAGACGAGATTCAAAGTTTTTGTAATGTTGATCCACCAAAATAGTAGTGGGAGCCAAAAGCGCTGCTTGATACCCATTGTGCGCGGCGCGTACCATTGAGCGTAAAGCCACTTCTGTTTTGCCGAACCCCACGTCTCCGCACACAATACGGTCCATTGGCTCTGGTGCGGTTAAGTCTTTATAAATATCTTCCAGTGCCTGCATTTGATCTGGCGTTTCTTCGTAGGGGAACGTTTCTTTGAGCTTCTGCTCAATATCCTCTTCTACCTCATACGGAGGCCTCAAACTTATTTCTCGTTTTGCATACAACTCCAAGAGTTCCTTCGCTAATTTCTCAATTTCTTCTTTTGCTCTCTTTTTTGTTTTCTGCCAAGTAAGAGATCCCAGGCGAGGAATGTGCGGCTCTGAAAATCCTACGTATCGGGAGAGCTTTCGTTCCAGCCCTATTGGTACGAATAGTTTATCTCCCGCCGCGTACTCAAGCGCGTAGTACTGCTGTGATTGGATAGTTTCGATTCCTCCGAATAGGGCAACCCCATGGTCTAAATGGACAATGTAATCTCCGAATTTCAGCCCATGGAGATCGGAGAATAACTTTTGCGATTTGAGCCGTTTCTTGAGAATGTTCTTTGCTCCTTGTGCATCTGCTATAGCAAGGGGGAGTACTTCAATATTTTCTATGCGGTTCCCAAGGAACTCAATCCGGAACGCGTGGAGGTCATTAATGGGGAATACTTCAATGGTGCCGCCCCGATGGCTGAATTCGCCCAAAGTTTCTATTTGGAGAACTTTTTCGTACCCAAGTTCGTCGAGCTTGCGCAGAAATTCAGAAACAGAATACTGCTGGTCTTTTTCAAGCAAGAGTGCGTTGTCCTGGAAAAACGCCTGCGTTTTTTGCGCCCTTAAAATCTTTTCGAAATTCTCCTGAAACCAAACATTCCCCTTTTCCAAAAAATAGGGGGTTATTGATACTATTAAAATTCTTGCGGTTGTTACAGATGGGCGGATTTCCTGCATCCCCATCTTACATAACAGAAAACTTCGTATTTTGAAAGAGGCAGAGTATAAATGATTAATTCCAATCTTGCATTGCTTGCTCGACGCTTGAGGAAATAATGGTTTCGATGGCGGCGGATGAGTTTTGTATTACCTCTTCAAGAGTATGCGCCTCTGCTTCTGAAAATTTCTTAAGAACAAACTGTTCTACTTCGGGCGGCTTTCCTTCTATGGGTTGAATCCCCACTCGAATCCTCACGAAGTCTTGCGTGCCGATAGAGCGGATAATCGACTCTACGCCTTTATGGCCCGCGGATCCGCTTCCGACAGAAATTTTTATTCGCCCAAGAGGCAGGTCGATGTCATCATGGATCACTATCATATACCTAAATCCAGCCACGCGTTGTCTTAGACCAAATGGTTTGAGAATCGATTTTGATTTTCGCAGAAGTTTTACCGGGTCGACGAGAAGTCCTATCTGGTCCTGGAAATGCCGGCCCTGTATTTCTGTTTTGCCCGCAGTGCCAAGAATGAAATCACGAATCTGATACCTTTGATAGAGTGAGGCGACCGCCCTGCCCGATTGGTTCATAAAGGTTTGGGGTTTGGCGAGGATAATGTTCTGCTGCTCAATAGATTGTTCTGTAATAAGAGTATTGGATTTTTTGTCGTATATAAAGGCGAGGAAATTGTTTTTTTTCGCGAAAGCGTCCACTACCACAAAACCGATGTTGTGGCGGGTGAAGCGGTATCGTTCTTCCGGGTTGCCAAGTCCAACAATAAGAATCATAAAATCAGTATATCATGGGGCTTGTAAAAATGAGAAATATTGGTATAATAAGAGGGTTATGAGAAATGTTTTCTCCTTTTTTTGGGAGATTGGAAAGATCGCATTGGTTGCTTTCGTGTTGGTGCTGGTCCTGCGTTGGTTTGTATTCCAGCCATTTTTGGTGCGTGGCGCTTCCATGGAACCGAATTTTCACAATTGGGATTATTTGATTGTGGACGAAATTTCTTATCATTTTCGGAGTCCGGAGCGGGGGGAAGTTATCGTGTTTAAATTTCCCAACGATCCTTCACAGCGATATATCAAGAGAATTGTCGGCCTACCCGGCGAAACCGTGGAAGTGCAAGATGGGCAGGTAACTATTTCCCGGGGGAAAGAAGTAGTACAACTGGATGAGAAGAAGTATATTACTTCTGAGACCTTAGGATCGCTAAAGGTTGCGCTTGGTGAAAATGAATATTTTGTGATGGGGGATAATCGGCGTTATTCTTCCGATTCGAGGAGCTGGGGCACACTTCCTGGGGATT
Source organism: Candidatus Wildermuthbacteria bacterium (assembly GCA_016181405.1). Classification (GTDB taxonomy): domain Bacteria; phylum Patescibacteriota; class Minisyncoccia; order Minisyncoccales; family UBA10102; genus O2-01-FULL-48-27b. Next base: position 112,755 of record JACOZJ010000002.1, on the reverse strand, counting down.
TGATTATCGGCCGCGTTTTAATTCGTGTATTTCCCTTAAGCGCATTCGCGAAAGTCGAACAGCCCGCTTACGAACCATTATGAACAAAAAAGTGAAATTTCAAACGCCTACCGGAATGCATGACATCTTGCCCGAAGATCAGTTTTTGTATGAAAAGATTTGGGCTCTCGTGGATGATGTGGCAAAATTCTATGGGTTCGGCAAGATTATGACTCCGATTGTGGAAGACGCCGCGTTATACGAAAGAGGAACAGGAGGGACCACGGACATCGTGGAAAAGCAAATGTATACGTTGAAGACCAAGGGAGACGACGTGCTCGCGCTTCGGCCCGAGTTTACGCCGGGGATCGTGCGTTCCTACATCCAGCATGGGATGATTGCTTTGCCCCAGCCGATAAAACTGTATACCTATGGCCCCTTGTTCCGTTATGAGCATCCGCAGGCGGGGCGATTCCGGCAGTTTCATCAGGTGGATTTTGAAGTGTTTGGCGAACAATCAGCTGCGCTCGACGCCCAAATCATCCAAATTTTCTATATTATTCTCAAGGAGCTCAAATTTTCCCACCTCATTATTGAGGTAAACAGTATTGGAGACAATCAATGCCGTCCCTATTACAAGAAAATGCTTTCCAATTATTTGCGGCCGCGGCAGACTTCTTTGTGCGCCGATTGCAGAAGGAGATTCCGTGAAAATCCGCTTCGTACTTTAGACTGTAAAGAAGAGAAGTGCCAGCGGATTCGCTCACAAGCTCCTCAGTTTATCGACCATCTGTGCGAAGAATGCAAAAATCATTTTAAGGCCCTGCTGGAGTTTCTAGATGAGACCGATCTTCCTTATCATCTTGATCCCTATCTGGTCCGTGGGCTTGATTATTATACCAAAACCGTGTTCGAGATTTTTTCAGAAAAGACGATGGAACAAACAAAAGAAAAAGGAGAGGTTCTCCAGCGGAATGCACTTGTGGGAGGAGGGAGGTACGATGGGTTGGTGCGTTTGCTAGGAGGGAAAGATGTGCCGGCTTCCGGAGCCGCGGCTGGGGTAGAGCGCATTGTGGGTTTGTTAAGGGAAATGCAACTTGTCCCTAAGTCAGAGCCCACCGCGGAGATATTTCTTGCGCAGCTTGGAGATCTATCGAAGAAAAAGAGTTTGAAACTCCTGGAAGATTTTCGAAAAGCAAAAATTCAGGTTGCAGAGTCCCTTGGCCGCGACTCGCTTCGCACGCAGTTAGCCCGCGCAGATAAGTTGAAGGTTGCGTATACGCTAATTTTGGGGCAGAAAGAAGTGCTCGACGGGACCATTGTGATTCGGAAAATGGATACGGGGGAACAAGATACAGTAAAGCTCGCGAATGTGGTTGAGGAAGTGAAAAAGAGAATAAAGAAATAAGCGGCATGGAAGATTGTATTTTCTGTAAAATCGCAGTAAAAGAAACCCAAGCTGAAATCGTGTACGAGGACGAACAGTTTATTGTGTTCCCCGATAGTAACCCTAAGGCGCCTTTTCATGTGCTGCTTATTCCCAAAAAACATATACCGAGCTTGAGGGAAGTGGGAGAAGATGATATGGAGTTGATGGGGAGATTGTTGTTGACGGCTCAAAAGGTCGCGCAGGAAAACCATTTAAAGGGATATAAGCTGGCAATGCATGTGGGCAAAGAAGGGGGCCAGGAAGTTGACCACCTCCACCTTCATCTACTTGCAGGTTAATTATATCTGTAGTGAGTGTATTGAATTATGGCATTTGAAATCAACAAACAGGAGAGAGAAACCAATCAATCCTTGATCCGGCGTTTTACCAAAAGGTTGCGCGAGAGCGGGATTTTGGTGGGAGTGAAAAAGGCCAGTTTTCGCACTCGAGAAAAGAGCAAACAGATACAGCGCCGAGGCGCATTGCGAAGGCTGGAGAAGCGAGTCGAGTATCAACGCGCCTTAAAATTAGGCCAAACTAAGCCGCACGAGGGCCGCAGATAATGCAGTTAAAAGAACAAATACAGAACGACTTAAAAAATGCTCTTCGAGCAAGAAATGAGTTGGAGGTTAGTGTGTTACGCATGCTTCTGGCTGCTTTGATAAACAAAGAAAAAGAGCGGGGACTGGAAATAACGGATGGAGAAGCGCAAAACATTCTTTTGACCGAGGTGAAAAAGCGCAAGGAAGCAGCAGAGGCCTTTGCAAAAGGAGGGAGAGGAGAAATGGCGGAAAAGGAACGCAAGGAAATGGCAATACTCCAACAATATTTGCCCGAGCAGCTTTCAGAAGAAGAAATTCGTAAACTGGTAAAGGAAGCAATCGGACAAACGGGCGCTAAGACTCCGCAAGATATGGGGAAAGTTATGGCTGTTCTCATGCCGAGTGTAAAGGGCAAGGCCGATGGTGCTTTGGTAAGCGCTCTTGTAAAAGAACTCTTGGCGTAATCGTATGGCAGAAAAGTTGCGCGACCAAATTTTAAAAGATAGCGTGTGGAGAACGTTGCTGCTTGCGATTATCGTGTTGGTTGCGGGACAGTGGGTTTTGGTTTGGCAGTATCAAAGACTGGAGAGCCGGCGTATTGAGGGATTGGAACAAAGAGTTGAGCAACAACAGCAGGCGATGGAAGAGCGGGCTGCGCGAGAAACACTTTGGGCTTTTCTCGAAGCTCGCGTTACAGGAGACGAAAGCAAAGCTGCGCGGTACGTGACCGAAGAGACAATGCTTCAGCTTACGCAGGGACTTTTTGTATTAGGAGGCGTGGAAAAATATGAAGTTCAGGAAAGAGAGAATCTAGGAGAAGGAACCTTCCGTTTTCGGGTGGAAATTGTGAGAGAGCGCTTGGCACAAATAGAGATTATTGAAGTGCGTAAAATCGGCGAAAACTATTACGTGAACTCCGTGCAGCTGGCAGGGTAACTATTCTATGAGTTCGACTTGATAGGAAGGAGTGAGACGGGTTTGGAGGAGAGAGATCTCCTTTATTTTTTTGTCCTCAACAATAAGCTTGAGAATTGCTCCTTTCATGGTTTCTTGAGAAAAATCTTGGTCAAATAAGAAATTTCCCAAGCTGTAGGCAATCCAGCCGAGTTCGGCTTGGTCGGATGGAGACCGTGCGGAGTTTCCCTTAGGATGTGGTACGAGTGACTGCACGACGTGGGGATGGTGGCCGATAAGAACATCCGCTCCCGCTTCAATTGCGGCCTGCGAGAATGCTTTTTGAAATTGGTTTGGTTCTGTTTGGTATTCTTCCCCCGCGTGCAGGGAAATTATAAGAATATCAACCTGCGTGCTTGCCGCCGTTATAGTTTCGATAACCTCTTCTAGATTATCCCAATCTACCCACGCAATGCCGCTTTGGTTCTCGCGGGCGGCCCAGGCAGGAGCGCCGGAATTGGTATAGGCGAGAAAGCCAATTCTTGTGTTTTGTACTTCTTTTACAACTAACCCGTATGCTTCTTGTTTAGAGAGTCCGCCACCTACAGGAGCAATGCCAGCCTTTTTCAGGCGTACCAGTGAATCTTCAAGCGCCTCTCTCGTGTAGTCAAAACTGTGGTTGTTCGCTACCGAAAGCACATCGAACCCGGCATACACAAGACTTTCTATGGAAGCGGGGTCTGCGCGGAAAGAATAGTCGCTTCCTACATTGTTTCCTGTATTTGAAATTTGGCTTTCGAGATTACCAAACACAAGATCGGCTGCTCCAAGAAGATCTGCGATGTGTTGGAATGGCCAAGTCCAATCGCCGTTGTTCTTCTGGATTTGCCATTCCACTCCGCGATCCAACATAATATCGCCCACAAAAAGAAGGGTGACAGTTTTGGGTTCTTGCTGCGGAGAAAGGCGTAGGGCAGCAGAAAAGAACTGACTCGCTTCGCCCGGCATCGTAGAAAACAATCCGAACACGCCAACCAACAGCACAAGCGCAAGGCAACAAATGGCAAAAGCAAAAACAGCTTTCATGACTTCATTCTATAAGTTTACATAAGAATGTGAAAGAGATACGATGTTTTTATATGTCTACGCTTTTGAAAGTAGAAAATCTTGTAAAAACCTACGGGCAAACCACAGCGGTGGATGGCATTTCTTTTGAGGCAAAGGAGGGCGAGGTTGTGGGATTGCTAGGGCCCAATGGCGCGGGCAAAAGTACAACAATTCATATGCTTCTTTCTTTACTGGAACCAACAGAAGGGTCTATTGAAATATTTGGAAAGGATCTGAAGACGCATCGAGAGGAAATTTTGCAGCACATAAACTTTGCTACTGCATACTCAATGCTTCCTCATAACCTCACTCCCTATGAGAATCTCAAGATATTCGCTCTTTTGTACGGGGTACAACAATGGAGAACGGCAGCGGAATCTCTTTTAGAGGAATTTAATCTTGCAGAGTTTCGTAACGTCAGGACAGGAAGTTTGTCTACTGGGGAACAAATGCGGCTTGTCTTGGCGAAAGCATTTTTGAATAATCCGAAACTCCTTCTGCTCGACGAGCCGACCGCTTCTTTGGATCCCGCGGTGGCAAGGGATTTGCGCCAGAAAATCTACTATAAAATGCAGGAGAATAATGGCACTATTCTTTGGACTTCTCACAATATGCGTGAGATTGAAGCGATGTGCGACCGTGTGATTTTTATGGCTCACGGAAAAATTGTGGCGGATGACACTCCGGAAAATCTCAAGAAAACCTTTCAGAGCGGCGATCTGGAGGATATTTTTATAGCTATCGCAGGGCAACCTTCGCCAAAGACATGAATTTTCTTCACGTATACGGAATTTTTCTCCGCAATATCATTTTAATACGCAGGAGCATTGGCAGAATGTTTGGACTGTTCTTTTTTGCTACGTTTGAGCTTTTCCTATGGGGGTTTATAACGATTTGGCTGCGCGATCTTGCGCCAAAAGACGCGCGCATTGATTTCGTGTTTCTCTTGCTCACGGGACTTCTCTTTTGGGATTTGTTTATACGGGCGCAGCAATCTTTCAGCATATCGTTTTTGGAAGACGTGTGGTCGCGCAACATTATGAATTTTTTCGCCACTCCGGTTGCAATGAAAGAATTTATCGCCGGTCTGGCGCTTATTTCTCTTGTGCAGGGATTTCTTACTTTTATATATATTGGTGGCCTTGCTGTTTTATTATACGCGCTTGATATCTGGGCCCTCGGATTTTACATGATTCCGTTTTTCGTGAATGTTTTCGTGTTCGGCTGGGCGCTTGGCTTAATCGCCATAGGCCTGCTGTTGCGTTTCGGCCCCGCATTTGAGATTTTGGCGTTCTTTATCCCTATGATGTTTCTTCCGTTTTCTGCGGTCTATTATCCGGTATCTGTGTTTCCCGAGTTCATTCAGCAAGTAGCATTCTTTCTTCCCACCATGCATTTGTTTGAGGGAATGCGGCAGGTCCTCACGCAGGAAGTGTTTCCGCTCTCGGACGTTCTATGGGCAACAGGACTCAATGCTCTTTATTTTGCGTTTGGGCTTGCGTTTTTCTTGTGGATGGTTCATGTGGCTCGCAAGAAGGGTCTCATTGCGCGCCTACTTCAAGATTAGTACAATAGAGGATTACAAATGATTGAGGTCAACAATCTCACACGGCGTTTTATTGATAAAGCCTTTTTGAGAAAAGTGGCTCTAGGTGTATTAAAAAAGGAAGGGAAAGAAGCCGCTGAAGTTTCCGTTGCTCTTGTAGGATCAAAGAGGGCAGCAGCTTTAAACAAGAAATATCGAAAAAAGGATACTGTAGCGAATGTTCTCTCGTTTCCTGCGGGAAACGAGAGAATCCCGAGCGAAGGTAAAGAATATTTGGGAGAAATCGTACTTTGTCCCCAGCAGGTGCAGAAAGAAGCTGGAAAATATGGTATGATATTCAAAGAGGCGCTTGCCTGGATGTTTATTCATGGTTTGTTGCATCTTTTAGGTTATGACCATGAGCAAGCGCAAGAAGCTAAACAAATGGAGCAGAAAGAACATTGGTATCTTTCGCGCGTAAAGAATCTTAATTTAAGGTAAATGAGGCCAGAGATCATTGCGGGGTTGGATGTTGGCACCCATAGCATTAAGATGGCGGTGCTTCAGCAAAGAGGAGAAGGGGGCGACCCGGAGATTTTAGGGTTTGGTGAAGAAATTTCTTCCGGGGTGCGCAAGGGAGCAGTGGTAAAGATAGAAGAGGTAACCAAGAAAATCCAAACGCTCAAAGATCGCCTCTCCGCCATCAGCGGGCAGAAAATACGAGAGGTGGTTGTGAGTGTAGGCGGGAGCCATATATTTTGTGTGCCTTCGCACGGAATTGTGGCAGTATCCAGAGCGGATGGACAGATTTCTTCAGAGGATGTAGATAGAGTATTGCAGGCGGCCCAGGCGTTTTCGCTTCCTTCAAACAAGGATATTCTGGATGTATTTCCCCAGCAGTTCATGGTAGACGAAGAAGAGCAGGTAAAAGAAGTGGTGGGGATGAAGGGGGTGCGTTTGGAGGCGGATGTACTGGCAGTGTGTGGATTCACGCCCTATATCCGAAATCTTCACGAAGCGGTGCTTGGCGCCGATCTGGATATTAGAGCAACTGTTCCTACTTCTTTAATGTCGTCGCCCGCGGTGCTTACCCCTCAGCAAAAAGAAGTTGGAGTTGCAACGCTCGATCTTGGCGCGGGAACAACCGGCCTTGCGGTATATGAACAAGGAGATTTAATTCACACGGCAGTATTTCCCGTGGGATCTGAAAATATTACTAACGACATTGCTATTGGTTTGAGGTGTGAGCCGGATATTGCAGAACGCATAAAAGTGGGATTTGGATCCTCGCAACGGGGGAAGAGGGGAGAAAGAGTAGAGATTGCCGAGGGAAAATTCCTGGCAGTTTCCCAAAAGCTTCTTCGCAGGATTATTGAAGCGCGCGTCAAAGAAATTTTTCAGCTTGTAAACAAAGAGCTAAAACAAATTTCAAGGCAGGGGATGTTGCCGGGTGGTGTGGTGTTAGTGGGAGGAGGGGCAAAACTTCCCAAGATCGTTGAAGAAGCAAAGAGAGAGCTGAAGGTTACTGTAAAGCTTGGGAAACCGCAGGGAGTGGTGAGCCTCCAGTCAGACCCCGCTTTTCTCGGCGTGATAGGCCTTCTTGTCGGGGCGACAGCAGATGGTCACCATGAAGGGGGAATTCATGTGGGGACAGGTTTGATGCAGAATGTACGACGAATGTTAAGACCCTTTATCCCGTAGTTCGAGTTTATCGGTATGGAGAAAAAAACAATCATCAAAGTAGTTGGGATAGGAGGAGCCGGAGGAAATGCCATCGACCGCATGATGCAGTGCAAGATTAAAGGCATTGACCTCATTGCGGTAAATACCGATGTACAGGATCTAAAGAAAATCCGTGCTCTTCAGAAAATCAGAATTGGTCAAGAGTCAACGGCCGGATTGGGGGCCGGCATGAATCCAGAACTTGGCAGGCGCGCCGCTCTCGAAAGCAAATCAGAGTTGGCTGAAGCTTTGAAGGGCGCAGATATGGTTTTTCTGACTGCCGGGCTTGGCGGAGGCACGGGCGGAGGAGCCATTCCTGTGCTTGCCCAGATTGCGCGTTCTCAAGAGGCATTGACGATTGCTGTAGTCACGCGGCCCTTTTCCTTTGAAGGATCATGGAGAACAAAGCTCGCAGAGCGGGCACTCGATGAACTTAAGGGGAAAGTGGATACCCTACTGGTGATCCCCAACGACCAAATTTTAAAGCTTGCCGATCAGGATATGTCGGTACTCGGGGCCTTTTGGAAAGCGGATGAAATTCTGCGTCAGGCGGTGCAGGGGATTTCCGATTTAATTGTGCTGCCCGGCATTATCAATGTGGACTTTGCGGATTTGAAAAGCATTATGAAGAGTTCGGGGAAGGCGGTATTTGGTATGGGGCGGGCAAAGGGTGAGAAACGCATGGAGCAGGCGCTCCAAGCCGCGCTGCATTCTCCGCTTCTGAATATGTCGATAAAGGGAGCGAAGGGTATTCTGTTTCAGGTCGCGGGAGTCGATGACGTAAGCTTGCAAGAAATTCAACAAGCCGCCCAACAAATAAAAGAGGACATTTCTCCCCAAGCAAAAATCATTTTCGGGGCAGTGCAAGACAAAAGCTTAAAGCAGGGTGAAGTGCGCCTTACTCTTATTGCAACCGGCTTTGCAGAATGACGGTTTCGCAAACGTTCTTCTTTGGCTGTCTTTCTTTCATAACAGGCGTCGCTTTCGCTTCCTCCTGGAGAATTGGTCAGATTGGTATTCTGACTGTTTTTATTTGCGGAATTTTTTTGGTGTCGGTATTTTGGAGGCGTAAACAGATTGCAGCGGCGGGAGCGCTGTTTTTATGCGCTGCTTTCGGATTGTGGATTTACGAGGCCTCCGAGCGAACACATATAGACAACGAACTGCAGAAATTTTACGGCGAGGATGTTGTCTTCCAAGCAAAAGTTATCAAGCAGCCTATAGTAAGAGCGAGTGGTACGCAGGTCACGGTGAAGCCGGATTTTGTTTCAAGCGGGAATGTTCTCATTACGTTTGATGCAGGAGAGAAGCTCTCGTATGGCGACCGAGTCGTCATTACGGGGACACTGCGGGAGCCTGAATCATTCGACGATTTTGATTATGCTGCGTTTTTAGCAAAAGATGGCGTGTACGCTCTTATGAAAGAACCAAAGGTTGAGATTAAAGAAAGAGGAGTGTATGAGTACGTGGGCGAAAGAGCTATGGCCGTGATTTTCAATCTTAAGGCGGAGTTTCGGGAGGTTTTAGAGAAACATCTTTCTCCTCGTTTCAGCTCTGTGATGGTGGAAATGCTTTTAGGAGATAAATACGTAATGTCGGAAGGGCTTGCGCAAGATCTGAATGCTACCGGTCTTCGCCACATTATTGCTATTTCGGGCGCGCACATTGCAATCCTTACGATGTATATGATGCCGTTGCTCATATGGTTGGGCTTGTGGCGTCAGCAAGCTTTTTACGTTACGTTGGCGCTGGTGATTTTCTACGTGGTGCTTACGGGGTTGCAGCCCTCTGCTGTGCGCTCGGGGCTTATGGGAGGAATGTTTTTGCTCGGCCAACATGTAGGAAGGCAGTATGTAGCTTTGCGCGCTCTCATTTTTGCGGCAACTGCGATGCTTTTGCTCAATCCTTTTCTTCTTGCGAGAGATGTGGGATTTCAGCTTTCTTTTTTGGCGGTATTTGGGATGATCGTATTGCTCCCCACGGTTCTTTCCTTTCTGCCCAAAAAAATTCCAGCACGCGAGCTTCTTGCCATGACGCTCGCGGCCCAAATATTTACGCTCCCAATTCTCATCTGGAATTTTGGTCAGGTTTCTCTGGTTTCGGTTATTACCAATATTCTCATAGTGCCGGTTATTCCATTGCTTATGGGTTTGGGGTTTCTTCTCATGATTGGAGGATTGCTTGGACCGGTGGGATTTCTCCTTGCGTTCCCTGTTGGTATTCTCGTGCAGTATATCCTCTGGATCGTTGATTTTTTTGCCGACCTTCCTTTCGCGGCTGTAAAAACAGAAAATTTCTCGGCCTTTTGGCTTTTGCCGTTTTACGCGTTTGTCGCCTTCTTCTGGTGGAGATTTCGAAAGAAGCGTGAAGGTTTTGTCTTGCCCTGAATAGCGTTGAAGGGATACAATAGTGAAATATGTTCGGAAGAAAAAAGAAAAAGGTGTGGGTCGTGGCCGCAGATATGGGGTATGGCCACTTGCGGGCAGCATTGCCATTTCAAGATATTGCGCAGAATGGCAAGATTATTGCGGCAAATGACTACCCCGGAATTCCGGGACAAGACAAAAAAATCTGGGAAGACTCCCGCCGCTTTTACGAAACCATTTCCCGATTCAAGAAATTCCCGGTGCTTGGAGATTTCGTGTTTGCGTTTTTTGATAAGTTTCAGGAAATTAAAGAGTTTTACCCGAACAACGAAAGCATCGACGCTCCAACTCTGCAGGTAAAGCAGGTATACCGGCTTTTTGAAAAGAAGCGCTGGGGCGAAGATTTTATTTCGCGTCTTAATAAAAACCCTCTGCCTCTCGTCACCACATTTTTTATTCCGGCCCACATGGCAGAGTTTTGGAAATATAAAGGGCCTATATATTTAATTATTCCAGATGCAGATATTTCGAGGGCATGGGCTCCGCTCAAGCCCAAAGAAAGTAAAATTCTCTATTGCGCCTCTACCGAAAGAGCGGCAGCACGATTGCGCCGCTACGGAGTAAAAAAAGAGCAAATTAGGGTTACTGGTTTCCCTCTGCCAAAAGAGTTTACGAAGAGGAATTTTGCAAAGGCAAAAAAAGATGTACGCAGACGCTTGGAAGCGCTCGATTCTGAACACAGGTATCTCAAGCAGTATGGCAAAACAGTTGAACAGTATGTAGGTAAGGTAAGGGGGGTTTCTCAAAAACGCGTAGTTCTCACGTTTGCCATTGGGGGAGCTGGCGCGCAGGCCGAGCTTGCGAAAGACATTATGGAGGGAGCGAAATCGTTGCTGGAAGGAAAAAAGCTTGAGCTTCATGTGATCGCCGGCACCCACAGAGAGGTTGCCACAAATCTTAGAAAACGATCGGGTAAAAACGTGTTTCTGCATTCTTCGCCCAGCAAAAAGAAATATTTCAAGAATTTTTCAAAAATCTTGAGCAAAACTGACATTCTGTGGACCAAACCGTCAGAACTCGTGTTTTATGCAAGTCTGGGAATCCCTATTATCATCGCGCCTCCGATTGGATCCCAGGAAGTGTCTAACCGCAGGTGGCTTCTGGACATCGGCGCCGGGATTGACCAAAAGAAACCCGAACTTCTGTACCAGTGGCTGCCTGATCTTATACGACAGGGGGCGCTGGCCGAAGCCGCGATGCAAGGATTTGTGGAAATTCCCAAAGACGGCGCAGAGAACATAAAGAAACTCGTATGTGGATTTTAGCTGCAATCGCTGCATATTTCCTGCTTGCGCTCGTGGCGGTTATAGATAAGTATCTTTTGGCAGGCCCGCTTCCAAACCCCAAGTTATATGCTTTTGTCATTGGGATATCTGGAGGGCTTGCGTTTCTCCTTATACCATTTGGGTTTCTCGTAGTTCCTGCATGGCCGATTATTCTCTTTGCAATGATGGCAGGGATCATCCAAATTTTTGCGCTGGTTGCGCTTTTCACCGGACTCAAAAAAATCGAGGCCTCAAGAATTGTTCCTGCTATAGGTGGGCTGCTTCCGGTTTTCACCCTTCTCTTTACAATTTCGCTCGGCCGGGCTCAATTGAATGGAATAGACATGCTTGCGTTCGTGCTGCTGGTGGGAGGCAGTGTGGTAATAACGCTTGAGAAAGGCAAGCTCCTTTCCTTTGCAGGTTTCCTTTATGCGTTTGTGGCATCTTTGCTGTTCTCTCTTTTTGTGGTGCTTTCAAAATTTGTGTATGAGGGAGTGGGGTCATTTTTATCTGCCTTCCTTTTGATAATAGCAGGGACTTTTGGAGGAGCGTTGTTGCTTTTAGTTTCTGGAGAGTTACGGGGGGCGCTCTGGAATATGATGCAAAGGCGCGGGGCTGAGAAGCAAATGCTTTCTGTGCACGTGCTCTCTTTGTTTGCGGGAAATCAGATACTGGCAACAGCCGGCTTTGTGCTGCAGAACTGGGCAGTGGCGCTGGTTCCCTTTGCCTATATTGCTTTCGTGAATGCCCTGGAAGGCGTCAAGTATGTGTTTGTGCTTCTCTTAGCAAGCGCAATTACGCTTAAGTTCCCGCGTGTGCTGAAAGAAGAAATTGGTAGAGCTGCAATTATTCAAAAACTGGTCGCTATAGCTTTTATTGGGATAGGATTGCTTCTTCTTGCCCTATGAAAAAAGTTTTCCGTTTTCTTTTGTTTGGTGTGGCAGCTGCGCTAGGGATATTTTCGGTCTATCTTTTCGCTGGTTCAGTTCCTCAGGCGAAAGAAATCACGTGGGGCGCAAATTTTTCAAAGAAGCACGCTGTGGCTTTGGGTTTGGATTGGCGGGCAACATATTCTGCGCTTTTGGATGATTTGGGAGTGAAGCGCCTAAAAGTTTCTCTTGATTGGGATGAGCTTGCGCCAGAAAAGGGAGAATTCTCTTTTGCAGATGCGGACTGGCAGGTCGCGGAATCTGAAAAGAGAAATGCCCAGCTTTTGTTAGTTGTGGGCATGAAAACGATGCGCTGGCCCGAGTGCCACATACCAGAGTGGGCGCAAGGATTGCTTAAACGTGAACAGCAAGAAGAAGTTTTGAAACTGTTGGAGGCAGTGGTGCAGCGCTACAAAGATTCACCCGCTCTCTACGCGTGGCAGGTGGAAAACGAGCCTTTGTTTCCTTTTGGCGACTGCCCATGGCGTGACCTGCGGTTTTTGAAAAAAGAAGTGGCCCTCGTGAAGGCGCTGGACCCTAATCATCCTGTAGTGATCTCAGACAGTGGCGAGCTGTCGTTTTGGATTCAGGCAGGCAGAATAGGGGATAAAGTAAGTACCACAATGTACCGGAAAGTATGGTTCCACGAAATCAGCAGGTATGTGGAGTATCCTTTGCCGCCGGTATTTTACGCGAGAAAAGCAGCGTATGTACGAGGGCTTTTTGGCAAAGAAGTTATGGTGGGCGAGTTGCAGGCAGAACCATGGGGGCCGGGCAAACTTTTGTACGACACCTCGCTGGAAGAACAAGATAGGGCGTTCAATCTTGCGCAGTTCCGCAAAAACATCGCGTACGCAAAGCGCACCGGCCTCAAAGAATTCTATCTCTGGGGATCAGAGTGGTGGTTTTGGCGCAAGGAAAAAGCCTCCGACCCCACATTTTGGGAAGAGGCTCGAGCGCTACTGAGAGAATGATGCAGGCAACGATTGACATTGACAAAATACATAGAGGCGGAGTATGGTTACAGAGGAAAGGGTATTGAAGTGGAAAGGTATCTTCCCCATGAGCTTATATATACGTATGTAGGTTTTGGGGAGGAGGCCCCTTCGTCTCAATCACCCCTCCCTCCCCGGCGGCGTGCTGGTGCGATGACCGGCAATACCTCCCCCGCCCGCGGGAACCAGGGGCCTCCTCCCCACATAGCACTTCAAGGGACACCTATATGGCGTCCCTCTTCCATTTTTATAATCGCCATTGCGGCGGTTTTGTTTTTGCTGCGCTTCCAAAGTATATTAAAAAAGAAACGCGGGAGAGGAGAGGACTAACTCCTTTTTCCGCGTTTGACCTGCTACTCTGGGCAGCACTCTTTGAGGGCGCCCCGGGGCGGGAAGAGACATTCTGTATGTACGGTCGTTTTGTCGGGCAGCGTTTTCTTCTGCTGCCCCCATTTGATGTGCTTCTTGCACAAGGCGCAGATCATCCTTCCCTCCCTTCTTGTCCGCTAAACAAGCCTTACCATATAAAATTCTAAGCATCTAGGGGCTATGAGTCAAGGGGGGCGAGAAAGCGTAGTCTTCATCTATGTAACTCTTCATGACAATACACCTTTATGTGCTGGAAATTTTTTGGTAGAACAAGAGTATGACGAAAGCGATTTATTTAGACTACGCCGCTTCCACACCTATAGATAAAAAGGTGTTGGAAGCTATGATGCCGTATTTAAAGCGATATTATGGCAATCCGTCTTCCGCGCATAGCTTTGGGCAGAAAGCACGGGCAGCAATTGAACAAGCCAGAGAGCGGGCGACCGGGTTTTTGGGTTGCAAGGCGGCAGAAGTGGTGTTTACCGGAGGAGCAACGGAGGCAAACAATCTCGCGATTCAAGGCGTAATAAAATCCAATCCGCCAGCTGGCGGACAAAATTCTAAACCACACATAGTTATGACCGCCATAGAGCATGAGTCGGTGCTGGAGCCGTGCCGGACGCTGGAGCGCGAGGGGATTGCGGAAGTTACATACGTAAAGCCGCAGAAAGACGGAATTGTCCGGGCGGAGGATGTCGAGAAGGCGATTCAGCCAAACACTGTGCTGGTTTCGATAATGTACGCGAATAGCGAAATCGGAACTATACAACCAATAGCAGAAATTGCGAAAGCAATTCGCAGTTTCAAAAGTTCGAAATTCGAAATTCGAAATTCGAAATTACAAGCGGCTCTGCCGCTTGTTCATACGGATGCCGTGCAGGCGGCTAATTTTCTGGATTGCGATGTTCAGAAACTCGGAGTTGATTTGCTTACCTTGAGCGGCCACAAAATCTATGGGCCCAAGGGCGTAGGTGTATTATATGTAAGAGAGGGGGTTCGTGTGGCTCCTGTAGTCCAAGGAGGTGGCCAGGAAACGGGATTGCGCTCCGGCACAGAAAACGTGGCAGCCATAGTGGGTATGGGTCAAGCTTTAGAAGCGCTGGGGGATCCCCGCATGGCGATTACCAATATCAAAATCCGTCAGCTGCGCGACAAACTGATCAAGACAGTGTTGCGAAAAGTTCCGGATTGTGAGCTTACGGGTTCTGCGCAAAATCGGCTTCCCAATAACGTACATTTCAGATTTCGCGGAGTGGAGGGCCGCGATGTAGTAATAGCGCTTGATCAAAAGGGTATTGCCGCATCTACAGGTTCTGCTTGTTCTGAAAAAACGCAGGAGCCTTCGCACGTGCTTGTGGCACTCGGACTAGAGGAGAAAGAATCGCTTTCTGCATTGCGCCTTACGCTTGGCAAGTATACCAAGGCGGAAGATATTGAAAAAGCCGTAAGGGTGATCGCGCAGACAGTTGCCCAACTTCGAAAAGCTGTAGTATAATATAGTTTACTATGACATCTTCAACTATTCGTATTCTTGCGCTTTCTTCTATTTTGAGTATTTTCGCTGCTGGGGCGGCGGGGGGAGCAGTATATTGGAAAGTCAACCAGGATTTGGCTGCGTTGAGAGAGGATTTTCCTACAAGCCAACAGGTTTGGGCGGAACAAGGAGAGCGCGTTATCGATGTGGTAAGCGAAGTTTCTCCCGCAGTGGTGAGCGTTATCCTCACAAAGGATGAGCCGGTATTTGAGCAGGTGCTGCGTGATCCCTTCGAAGATTTTTTCGGTGAGCCATCGCCATTTCGTGTTCCTGAACTTGAGCAGAGAGGGACAGAACGGCGGGAGATTGGAGGAGGTTCTGGATTTTTAGTGTCAGCAGACGGCTTAATTATTACCAATAAACACGTGGTTGCGCGCGACGATGTTGACTATACCGTGTATACCAACGATGGAAAGTCTTATGCCGCAAGGGTGTTGGCAAGGGATCCAGTGCAGGATTTGGCAGTGCTCAAGATTGAAAGATCCTCACCCTTTCCTTTTGCGAAACTCGGGAGTTCAGACGATTTGAAAATCGGGCAGACCGTGATTACAATCGGAAACGCATTGGGTGAATTTCGCAACACAGTTTCGGTGGGCGTCATCTCCGGGCTTGGCCGCACCATTACTGCTTCAGACGATGGAGGATTTGTGGAAACCATCGAGGACGTTGTGCAGACGGACGCTGCCATCAATAGGGGAAACTCGGGCGGGCCGCTCCTGAATTTAGCGGGCGAGGTAGTCGGGGTAAATACTGCGACTGTTCTACAGGCCCAGAGTATTGGTTTTGCCATACCTTCAGACAGAGCAAAGAGAGGGCTGTACCAGGTTCAGCAACTCGGGAAAATCGTTTATCCATTCTTGGGGGTTGAGTATGTGCTAGTAACGGACCAGGTCCAGAAGGAAGAAAACCTGCAGGTGGACTACGGCGCTTTGGTGAGGACTGTGCCTGATGGATTCGCAGCAGCGAAAGCCGGCTTGAAGACAGATGATATTATTTTGGAGTTTGACGCTAAAAAGATTACGCCGCAGAATTCTCTTGCTAAAATTTTGCAGCAGTACAACGAAGTTTCTTCCCGGCCGGCGTATAGTCCGGGAGATACCGTAACGCTGAAGGTTTTACGTAACGATCAGGAACTCGTCCTGACCGTCGTACTTGGAGAACGCGAAGAATAACGTGTTCGGCGCAAAAGTATTTGACAAAAACCCATAACTTGTGGTTTGATATATTTATGATGACAAACAATCCGGGTAATTTTACTCATAAAGCACAAGAGGCGATTCTGCAGGCGCAGAATGTGGCGCAAGAACGCGGTCAGCAGCAGGTTGACGCTCTTCATCTGCTCTTTGCGCTTATCACTCAAGAGGAGAGTGTGATTTTAACCTTGCTCCAAAAAATCGGAGCGGATGTTGACGGCTTGAAACGCAAGGCGCAAATCGCTCTTGATCGCCTTCCTATATCTGCGGCGCCGACTCCCTTCGGCCAATTTTACCTTACACAAGACTTAGGCAAAGTATTGGAGCGGGCACGGCAGGAGTCCGGAAAAATGGGGGACGAATACATTTCCGTAGAACACCTTTTTCTTGCGCTTTTGGATACTGATTCCAAAGCAAAAGAGATTTTGGAACGGACCGCGATTTTGCCGGGCGGCGAAGGAACAATTCCTACGCTTGAGTTCGGCAGATTGGATTACGAAACGGCCCTAAAAATTTTGGCGCAGATCCGGGGAGGTACAAGAATTACCGACCCTTCTCCTGAATCAAAGTATCAGGTGGTGGAAAAGTACGCGCGCAATTTAACGCGTTTGGCCCAGCAAGGCAAGCTTGATCCCGTGATTGGGCGAGAAAACGAAATCCGACGTTTAATGCAGGTAATTTCCCGCCGCACCAAGAACAATCCGGTACTTATTGGAGAAGCCGGAGTGGGGAAAACGGCGGTTGTAGAAGGATTGGCGCAAAAAATAGTGAAGGGCGATGTACCAGAGAGTTTGAAAGATAAGGAGATGATCGCTTTGGATTTGGGAGGGTTGGTTGCGGGCACAAAATACCGCGGCGAGTTTGAAGATCGCATCAAGGCACTGCTCAAGGAACTGCATCGCGCTGGCGGCAAATACCTTTTGTTTATTGATGAACTGCACACGTTAGTAGGGGCTGGCGCAGCCGAGGGTGCTATAGACGCGTCGAATTTGTTGAAGCCAGCCTTAGCAAGGGGAGAACTGCGCGCGATTGGCGCTACAACCCTCAAGGAATACCAGAAGTATATTGAGAAAGATCCGGCCTTGGAGCGCAGATTCCAGCCAATCTACGTGGCAGAGCCCAGCATCGAAGATACGATTCTTATTTTGCGGGGAATTAAGGAAAAATACGAGCTTCATCACGGAGTGAAGATTAAGGATTCTGCTCTGGCAGCAGCCGCGAATCTGGCCGCCCGTTATGTTTCAGATCGTTTCTTGCCTGATAAGGCGGTGGATCTTATTGATGAAGCAATGAGTTCTCTGCGGTTGGACATGGAGTCAGAACCCGATGCTCTTGAGGCTTTGAAGCGTGACATCCAGAAGCTTGAGATCGAAAAAGAAGCTGTCAAAAATGAGAAAGACAAAGAGAAGCAGTTGAAGGTGCTGAATCGCTCGCTCGCCGATTTGAAGGAAAAAGCAAAGACGATTGAGACGAAATGGCTTGCCGAGAAGGAAGTAATCAACAGCATTAAGGAACTTAAAAAGTCCGTGGACGAGACCCGTTTTGAGATTGAGCGTGAACAGAGTTCTGGAAATTTGCAGCGCGTGGCAGAGCTTAAGTATGGGCAGCTCCCCGATTTGTTAAAGAAACTCCGGGCAGAAGAGCGCAAGCTTTCGCGTTATCAAAAATCTCATCCTATTCTGAAAGAAGAAGTAGGAGAAGAAGATGTGGCGCGTGTGGTTTCCAGGTGGACTGGTATTCCCGTTACCCGGCTTATCGAAGAAGAAGCCCGGAAGTTGGAGAAAATGGAAGAGGCACTTAAGAAGCGTATCGTAGGACAAGAGGAGGCGATTAGGGCGATCTCAAACGCCATTCGGAGGAGTAGAGCTGGCATCGCGGAAGAAAACCGGCCGCTGGGTTCTTTTATGTTTCTTGGGCCCACGGGAGTCGGGAAAACCGAAACCGCCAAGGCTTTAGCAGAGTTTTTGTTCAACGACGAGAACGCCCTGGTTCGTTTAGACATGTCTGAATATATGGAACGGCACTCCGTATCCCGCATGGTGGGTTCTCCCCCTGGGTACGTGGGTTATGACGAAGGAGGCCAGCTTACCGAGAAAATTCGCAGAAGGCCTTACAGCGTGGTACTTCTTGACGAAATCGAAAAGGCGCACCCTGAAGTATTTCATATGCTTCTTCAGATTTTGGAAGACGGCCGCTTGACCGATGCCAAAGGAAGAGTTGCTTCTTTCAAGAATGCTATTATCATAATGACTTCGAACGTCGGATCGCAGTTTATCGCGGAAATGGGGCCACTTGGTTTCGTGGGCGAGCAGGCAAAAGATGAAAATCGCAAGGAAGGGGCGCGGGAAAAAGTAATGGTCGCCCTGCGGGAGCAGTTTCGGCCAGAGTTCTTAAACCGTGTAGATGAAATTGTTATTTTCGACTACCTCGGAAGGGAGGAGGTTGCCAAGATTGTGGATCTTGAGCTGGCGAAAGTAGCAAAACGGCTTATTACTCAAGGCGCTGAGCTTGAGGTAACATCGAAGGCAAAAGAATTGCTTGCTGAACGAGGTTTTGATCAAAACTTGGGCGCTAGGCCGCTTAAGAGAGTTATTCAAAAAACATTGCTTGATCCTTTGGCTCTGAAAATAGTATCTGGGGAAGTTGGCGGCGAAAGTAAAGTTATCGTTGGTGTGGTAAAGGGGGAAATTGATATCCAAACGGCATACGCTATGCCAAGATTGAAAAAAGATCGCGCAGTCAAGACAGAAAGCAGATAAATGAAAGCTCGCATTCTGATAGCGTTTCTTCTTCTCGTTGTTTTTGCTTTGGGCGCTCTGGGCGGCCTATGGGCTCAGGCCTTTTTGATGCCCTATTTGGCTTCTCATGCTTGGTTTCAGCAATGGGAATTTGTGCAGGATTGGTCAGAAAGAACGACAGTAGTCAGGGAAGTGCGGGAAGTGGTGATTCGGCTGGACGATGCGGCACAGCGGGTTGCCTCCGGAGCCGAAGGCATGGTGGTAGCAGTAGAGAGCAAAAGTGCGGGGCGCGTGATTACAGGGTCTGGCTTTGCGGCAACTTCAGACGGATTTATCTTCACACTGGCGAGTCTGGTACCGCAAGGGTATGAGACGCGGGTATATCTTAAAAACGCAGAAGAGTTTGCTCGGGCGGAGGTTCTTAAGCGTGACCTGCGGCAGAATTTGGCGATCATCAAGATTGAGGCCAAAAATCTGCAGACTGCGGGATTCTCAAATTATGATTCTTTGCAGCTTGGAGAGCCGGTTGTTCTGGTAGCAAAAAGTTTGGAGGTAGGACAGTTAATATCTATTGTTAACCAGGGGAGCGTGAGAGCAAAAGACGAGACGAGTTTGCGGACGAATATATTTGACAAAAGTACCGTTGGTGGAAGTCCTCTTTTTGACCTTGAGGGGCGCATTGTTGGCTTGAGCGCTTTTGAGCCAGATGGCCGCCTTGTCGCGATTCCATCTTTTGCGTTGCGTACGTTCTCTGGCTTTTAGGGGTACCAGTTTTCGTGATACAATAATGTATTATGAAACACGCAAGACTGCTAGGAATCTTGCTCGGTTTATTGCTCATAGCCTCGGGAGGGGTTTTTATTTTGGTGAATCAGAGTGGTGAAGATCCCCGATGGGCAGAAAGCGAATCTTCATCTTTGCTTGCGGGAGTGAATGTGGAAACAGGCGAAAAGATACCACTGGCAGAAGCAGAACGTGAAGAGGATTCTGAAGAGCAAAAGTTTCCGAAACAGATTGTATCTTCTGAACAGGCATTTCAGCCGCAGCCCAGCGCAACTGGGCTGCGGCCTTCTCCGTCTTCAGCAGTCCAGCCGCAGAAGTCGTCTCCGAAACCTACCCCCGAGCCTGCTGTTTCAGAAACAGAAGAATCAGCCAAACCTTCGTTACCACCCACACCCTTGCCTTCACCCTCTCCTTCGGTTTCTTTCCCGATTAACATCAACACTGCGAGCAGTGTAGAGCTTCAGGAGATTACGGGCATTGGTCCGGTGCTTGCTCAACGTATCATAGATTATCGAAATTCCAATGGGCTTTTCCAAAGAATTGAGGATATTAAGCTGGTAAGCGGGATTGGAGACATCACCTTCGAAAAGATGAAAAATCAGATTACCGTAGGGGATGTTGTTGTGTTAAGCCCGAGCCCAACCCAGCCGCCTTCTTCAGAGACTCCGGCGAGCCAAGGGAAGATAAATATCAATATGGCAGAATATGAAGAATTGCAGGAGATTACCGGCGTGGGGCCTGTGCTTGCCCAACGTATTATTGACTATCGGGAAGAACATGGACCTTTCCAGGGCATTGAGGATATTAAACTGGTAAGCGGGATTGGAGAGGTGACGTTCGAGAAGATGAAAGCTGAAATAGAGGTTTAAGCTCTCTAGGACATTCGTTGACCGAGGGTTTTGAGTTTGCTATATTGAGTGATAAGAAAGACTCTTGAAGGATGAGATGAACAGAAATTTCTTCATTCAACTTGCATTCGCTGCTCATAGGGTAGCCGATGCCCTCCCACAAGGGGAGCAGATTGTCAAGGAAATCAGGGAGTCGGCAAATGAGATTTTGACGGGTCTTCTGCTGCTTGTGGATAAAGAGGTGACTAGGCCAGAAAAGAAGCAAGATCTTCTTTCGCAGCTTGAGAGGCAGATTGATATTCTCCTTGTATATTTGGATAGAGCAGAAAAACAGAACTGGATACATCCAGGGAACTTTTCTCTGCTGGAGACCGAGTATGGTAAAATACGGGAACTTCTTGAGTTATTTGATGGTATTCCTCTTCAGAGGATTGAGACTCCTCGTGAGCAGGAGCTGGGCGTAAAAATAGAAGGGGAAGAGAGAGAAAGAGAAAAGCAGATTAGAGAAGAGGCTCCAAAAATCGAAAGGAAAGACGAAAAACCCTCTTTCTCCGCTAGCGCGGTGAGCGAGCAGGCAACAGAGCAGTTGATGACTCCACCTAGGGTAGAATCTGGCCTCCCACTGCTTTCTCAACGGCAGCGGAAAATTATAGAGTTTCTCCGGGCGAAAGAGAATGCTCAGGTATGGGAACTTCAAAAGGTGCTGCCGGAGGTTACAAAACGAACGCTACGACGGGATTTGGACGAGCTTCTCCAGAAGAACCTCGTAGAGCGGAAGGGAGCTTGGAACGCGGTGTCGTATGAGCTTAAATCATAACTGTGGAAAACTTGGGGAAAAAACTAGGACAGATAGGACAAACCAAAAAAAAGTAATATGTCCGAACAATTTGGTGCAATCTACGACCAATATGTGGGAAAGATTTACCGGTTTATTTTTCTTAAGGTTGAATCGCAAGAGATAGCAGAAGATCTTTGCTCTGAAGTTTTTGTGCGCTGTTTCGAGGAGTTTCAAAAGAAGTCCATTGAGAGCGTGCAGGCGTACTTGTACCAGGTGGCGCGCTATATCATAGCCGATTACTACCGCGAAAAGGCGAGTAGGAAAATTGTGCCGATTGAGGATGTCGGCGAGCTCGCCGAAGAGAACGCTTCCTTGCTTGAAGAAGTGATTCTAAGCGCAGAAATTGAAGAAGTAGCGAAAGCGCTCGCCCTCCTGCGCGATGAATACCAAAACCTCATTATTTGGCGTTATTTAGATGAGCTTTCTATCTCGGAAATAGCTCAAATTGCGGGGAAAACAGAGGGGAACGTACGGGTGGGGATTCATCGCGCCCTTGGCGCGCTTCGGGAAGGGATGAGAGAAAGAGAGCATGTCCCATCTACGTAGCAATAAGCCAAGTAGGGGAAGTGTAACATGTCCTATCGATTTTCCGACATAATATAACACGGCAATGGAAGATAAAGATCTTATTGTAAAACTCTCTTATTTAAAGCAGATACAGCCTAGGGGAGAATGGGTTGTTTTGACTCGTCAACGACTTCTTGGAAACGAAACCCAAAGAGAGCTTTTCCCCTTGCAAAATAAGCACTTCTGGGGTATGGTAGGGGGGATCGGAAGATTTATGGAATTCATGGTACGGTCCGCGCAGAGACCTGCCTTCGTTATCCCGGTGTTGACATTTTTGGTTGCGGGTGGGGCAGTGGGAAGAACTGTCTTTGAAAGTTTACCGGGAGATACGCTGTATCCCTTAAAGGTGGCCGCAGAACAGGTACATTTGCGTCTTGCCGGAGAAGAACAGCGGCCTGCGCGAGAATTTGCCTTAGCCCAGCAGCGATTGTCGGACTTACGGATGGTGGCAGAACAGAATAAGGTAAAGAATCTTCCGCTGGCAATTCAGGAGTTTGAGGCAAACGCCTCTAAGATTTCAGAGGGATTTGTGCAGATTGTGGAAAACGAGCCCTCAAGGGCTTTACAGGCAAGCAGGCAGATAGTACAATTACAAAAAGAAAAATCGGAAATAGAAAAGATCTTGGGAACGAAGATAGGTGAGGGGCAGGAAGAGGAGATACAAGACGCCACAAGGCGCCTTGTGGAGTATGAGCTGGCGTATTTGGAAACGCGTTCACTTACCGAAGAGCAAAAAGAGTTGTTTGAAGAAGCGAGAATATCGGTAGAGCAGGGAGATTACGCGGGAGCGTTGGAGCATATCTGGACCCTTTCACAAATTAACGAAGAAAGCTGAACCCACCATATCGTAGTGGGATTAGAAACAGTAAAGGTCGAAACACTAGAGTAGTAGTCGATTATAAGCAATTAGTTCAATTAAGAAAACAAAAGACAAAATGAGTAAGTTAGTTAAAAAGATTGTAGTAAGCGCAGTTGTCGCGGCAATGGTTGCAACGGTTGCAGTACCTACAGCTCAGGCTCAAACAGCAGCAGAGTTGCAGGCGCAGATTCAAGCGTTGCTGAACACTATCGCGCAATTGCAAGCGCAGATATCTTCGTTGTCAGGAGGAACGACAGGAGGAGTGACAGGAATCCCAGCAGGATTTACCTTCACGAGAAATCTTTCACAGGGTTCCTCGGGGAGTGATGTGATGTATCTGCAGGTTCTATTGAATGCCAATGCCGCAACGCGTGTTGCGACAACTGGAGTTGGTTCTCCGGGACAAGAAACCCAATTCTTTGGTCCTTTGACCGCGAACGCGGTTTCTCGATTCCAGACCACCTACGCCAGTGAAGTGTTGGCTCCTCTTGGATTGACAAGCGGGACAGGGTTCTTTGGAGCTTCTTCCAGAGCAAAAGCAAATATGTTGGTTGCTTCTGGTGCAGTTCCAACGCCGACTCCAACATCTGGAGCGACAGCAACCCCAACACCGAGTGGAATTACAACGCCGGGAGTTGAAGGATCCCTTGTTGTGACGATTAATTCCAGCCCAGCGAGCGGAGCAATCCTGAATACCGGAGAGACAGAAGCTGTAACAGCTGTTGACGTGAAAGCAACCGGTTCTGATGTGTTGGTAAGCCGTCTTGATTTGCAGTTCAACGCACGACCTTGGCTTTATGTTCAGGAAATGACCGTAAGTGACGGAACCAATTCAAAAACTGTTGCAGTAACCGAATCAAACAGCGTAGAAGTTACGGTAGGTACAACCTACTATGTCCGTGTGGGTGATTTGAGCATACTTGTTCCGAAAGACGCAACCAAGAAGATTACGGTAACAGTAAAGGCAGTTACTGGGATGCCGGTAGGAGATACAACGCAGGACATCATCTTAACCCATATTGCTGATTCTGTTCGTGGAACAGATGGGGCAGGCCTTACGCAGACTGGTCCTACTGCAAGCTTGTCAACAAGGACAATCACAGTGCAGGAACCCAGTACCGCAGATCTTGAGCTTACTGCTCACGCTGACAATCCAGTGGCGCGCGCAGTGCTCGTGAACCAAACAGCAGAAACAACAGGCGTTACGCTCGCGGTGTTCAACCTGAAGGCAAAGAACAACGATGCTATCTTGAGAACACTTGAATACAGGGATACCGACGGTATTGCAACTTCGGCGAGTAACGCTCCGAGCGTTGTGTACTTGTACGATGGCAGCACGCTGTTGTCTTCCACGAGTACGTACAGCGGAGCAAGCGGTACGCTTACGAACATTAACTTGACGATTCCGAAAGATACGACCAAAACCTTAACGCTGAAAGCAGATTTGAGAAAGGCAAGCGGAAACTTTGCAGAAGGAGCAACGTCTACCGTTATTATTGGCGCGCATGCTCAAAGCATCAATGCTGAAGACGGGACGTCCTTTGCTGCGGCAACGGTATCAGGGTCCGGGATACAGCCGGGGACATCGTACTTCTACATAAAGGCGCCGAAGATCGTGTTGGCCTCTACTCCTACGATTGCGGCTGCTGGTGGGCTTCCATCGGGTAGCACTGGCCCTCAAACGCTTAATGGCGAAATCAAGTTCGCGATTACAGCTCAAGGGGGCGACATCTACATTCCGGTGTACAGCGCTACGGCGGCTTCCACCGGGTTGCAGGCATCATCGGCACTTCGCCATGAGGCGAGCATCACCGTAACCCAGACATTCAGTTCGGATGCAGATTATGGAAGTACTGCCAACGACACGTACGTAGTCCGAAGCGGCACGACCAAAACGTTTACGCTTAACGGGAGCATAACCGGTTGTGGAGCAGCAAGTCCTGATGCGAAGATCTTCAATGGGATTAACCTCAATACGGTTAGGTGGGGAACCAGTGTGGCGACTGCGCAACAGCCGTCCAGAACCTGGACATGGGGTCTTACCTCATTTATTACGCCTCAACTTGAGCTCCTGCCTTGCCAGTAAAGATTGGTTGCACGTTTTCTTGTAGAGCGTAAAACAAGAACCGATCACCCCCACACTTATGGATAAGTCGTGGGGGTTTTGGTTTGCGCAGGAACAAAGGGTTGAGAGAAAAAGGCAGATAGTGTACAATAGCCCTATGAAATTTCTCGGGAGATACATAAGATTTGCAATCCAGCTTTTGAGAGGGCATATGCACTATATCGTCCAGTTCTTTTTGCTCGCAGTTATTGCAGTTGTGCCGTTTATTCTCATAGGGAAGCTGTATTTCCCATATATCTCGGGCAAAGCATATGTTTTTCGCTCGCTTGTGGCGATTGCTTTTTTCTTTTGGACTCTGCTTTTGATAAGGGACTCCTCGATTTTGCGCGGCGTAAAACAGAGCTTTAGGAACATTCTCGTGGTGGCTATTATTCTATTTTTCCTCGCTCAATTCGTAGCTGCGTTTTTCGGAGTGGATCCTGTGTATTCCTTGTTTTCGAGTATTGAACGGGCAGATGGAGTGTTGCAGTATGGGTTCTGGGTGCTCTATTTCTTGATGTTTGTTTCCGTGTTCAGAGAAAAGCGAGACTGGAAAATGTTTTTTTCTGTTTTTACAGTTGTTGCCGTCGCGCTCTCTGGATATTCCTGGTTTAACCACGAAAGCCAGTTTCAGCTCTACGGCGTGTTTGGTAATCCGGCTTATTTCGCAGCGTTTTTGCTCTTCGCCATTGGATTTTCCCTACTAGTGTTCGAGAGAAAGTTTTTTTATCCCGGGCCTGTTCACTACGCATTTGCTGGAGCGGCCGGCTTTTTTATTCTTACGCTCATATTCACGCAAGTACGGGGAGTATATGTGGGGTTTGCAGGAGGTTTTCTTCTCTTTTCTCTTTTGGCAGCCCTTTTTTTACGACAGCAAAATAAAAAGTTGGTGCTTGCATGCGGCGGTATATTATTGTTTGGCCTTGTTTCTCTAGGCATACTTTTTGCAGCAAAAGAAACGGAATTTGTCCAAAAGGAACGCTTGCTGTATCGCATAACAGAAGTTACAGAAATTTGGGAGAAAGGGTCCACAAGGGAACGATTGCTCAACTGGAGCATTGCCTTAAAGGCGTTCAAAGAGCGGCCCATTTTTGGCTATGGACTGGAAAATTATGGCGCGGCAGCAAACAAGTACTATGATTACCGGATAGGAGTTGAAGAGCCCTGGTTTGATCGGGCACACAATCAGTTCTTCGATACGCTCGCCACTGGGGGAATTGTTGTTTTCTCCGCATACCTTTTCTGGCTGCTCATCGCGGCTCTGTTTATCTTCAAGATAGCAAAACAGCAGCGCGTCCTTGGTTTTTTGCTTGCCTCCTTACTCTTTGCGTATTTTCTGCAAAGTCTTTTCCTATTTGATTTAATGGCAGTGTATCTAGGATTGTTCCCATTTTTGGCATTCCTGATTTATGCCTCTTCCACCAGCGGGGCGGATACGGCGGGCAAGCAAAATACCAACTACCCAGCCCAAGGCTGGTCCGCCTCGGGCGGAAAGATAGCGAACACAAGATACTTGGCGTTGGTTCCTGCTGCTCTTATTTCTTTTGCGATTATTTATTTCACGGCAGTAGTGCCCTATAAGGCAAACGCTGCGGGACTTCAATTTTTCGCTTATACGGAGAATGGTTTTTACAAAGAATCAGAGCCATTCTTGGAGGAGGCATTTCGTATCAATTCCCCCTATACGTATTGGGAAGTAAGAAAAAGGGCGGGATGGCAACTCGCGAGCGTTATGGATTACGGAGTGAACGAAGATACGGATCCAGGGAAAATCGAAGAGATAAAAAGACTCTATGAACTCATGGCGCCAGAACTCGAAAGGTTTAGTGAAGCTAAACCTTATGATCCTCAGATGTACTATATATTGTCAAGGATGTACCGTTTGGGGTCAAACAAACTTGGGTTTGATGATTTGGATAAAGCAGAGTCTGTGCTAAAAAAGGGTTTCCAGTATTCTGACCGGCGGGTGGAATACTACAACGAATTTGCTCAGACTTTGCTTGCGCAGGGAAAAGCAGAAGAAGCGGAAAGGGTTGTAAAAGAGTATGCCCAACGGGCGGTTTATTTTGGAGAAGCGTTCCCATACGTTACCTTGGGTCATTTTTACTTCGTATCAGGACAGTATGAGAAGGCTTTTGAGCAGTATGAGAAAGCAAGAGACGTCGGGTATGAGTTTTTTGAACGCGGGCTCGAATACAATCGCTATATGTTCGTTGCGCAAGAAGTTAAAGCATACGAAGAGATTATTGATATGGCAAAAGCGTTTATCGCCAGATGGGGTAATGACGCCGACAGCTATTTTAACATTGCGGTGGGATATTTTTACCTGGGGGACAAGGAGCAGGCAAAAGGATTTTTCTTGAAAGCAATTGAGGCTGATCCAGAAAGGTACAGTGAACACGAGTTCAAACCGCTTTTTCTTGAGGGTGGTTAATCTTTCTTGAGAAGGAACTGAGAGTTTGGTAGCATAAAGAAGAAAATGTCAAAAATCATTTTTCTTTTTACATTTTTCGGTGCCTTAGTTTCCCTTGGGAGCGTTTTTGCGCTGGATGCAAACGCACAGACGGAAACTCGTACTTTTTTTGTTGAGAGTTCTTACGATATTTCTGGCAGAAAGGAAATAGAAGCGCAACTTGTGCGAGCCGATAATCGCATCTATTTCTATATTGAAAAAAACTGGTGGGGCGGTCGTTCTCCCCGAGAGCAAAATGACTTAAGGATAGCTCTTTTTGAGCTTGGGCAGGAATTCCAAAACCACATCTACCCTGTGTTAACCTCAACATTTGGATCGGAACCAAATCCCGGGGTTGACAAAGATGCAAAGCTTACGATTTTGATTCATCAAATGGCGGGCGAGGCGGGGGGTTACTTCCGTTCGAACGATGTGTACGAAAAGGCAGTAAGCCCCACGTCAAACGCACGGGAAATGGTGTACTTAAATAGCGAGTATATCGGGGAAATAGAGGCGAAGAGTTTTTTGGCGCACGAATTCACTCATTTGATTACGATTAATCAAAAGGATCTCTTGAGAAGAGTAGCAGAAGAAACATGGTTAAATGAAGCCAGAGCAGAGTACGCGTCAACCTTGTTAGGGTATGACGATGTGTACGAAGGAAGTAATCTTCAGAGAAGAGTGCGGAATTTTTTGGAAAATCCAACTAATTCTCTCACTGAATGGCTCAACACAAAAGAAGATTATGGGGTAATTAATATGTTTGTCCAATATCTTGTTGACCATTACGGAAAAGATGTATTGATTGATTCTTTAAAATCCTCTCAAGTAGGCATTGCTTCTTTGGATGAAGCTCTGCAAAGAAACGGTTTTAAGGAAGATTTTGCCCAGATATTCCAAGATTGGGCAATAACGGTATTGGTTAACAACTGTGAGGTGGGAAGTAAGTATTGTTATGCAAATCCGAATTTGGCGTCACTTCGCGTTGCCCCCGTTTCCTACTATATTCCGGGAGGAGAAACGGTTGTTTCTACAAATCATACAGCTCCTGCTTGGAGCGCAAACTGGCATCGTTTCGTTGGCGGCGGGCAGAACTTTACTTTGGAATTTGAGGGAACCAGTGTGGTAGATTTTGAAGTTCCGTATCTGCTTTGCGATTTGCACTACGAATGTTCTGTTGGATTTTTCTCTTTGGATGAAGAACAAAAAGGCATAATTACTTTTTCTCAGTTTGACAAAACATATAGTTCCTTAACGATTATTCCTTTTCTCAAAGGCAAAACTTCTGGGTTTAGCGGAAGAGAAAATACGTTTTTGTTTTCATGGGAGGTGAAGGTGCAGAGAGAAGCGGAAGCAAAAGCGCAAGAAGAGGTGCAGCTAAGAAATCAGCTTTTGGCCCGTGTGGCAGAATTGCAAGCGCAAATTCGCCAACTGCGTTCTCGGATCGCCGCGCTCCAAGGGCAACGGAATCCTCCGCAAGCTGTCTCGTGTACGAGCTTCAACCGCAATCTTTCTTTTGGAGTACAAGGTGAAGAGGTGCGATGTTTGCAGGAATTTCTTGCGTCACAGGGTCCGGAGGTGTATCCGGAAGGTCTTGTAACGGGTAATTTTCTTTCCTTAACGAAACAAGCTGTTATCCGCTTCCAGGAAATATACGCCCCTGAAATTTTAGCGCCTCTTAGTTTAAATAGCGGGACAGGATATGTTGGCCAAACGACACGGAATAAGATGAATCAGATGATCGGGTCTTTAGTCGCTATTTAGGGGTGTGGAAAACTTTCTTGTTGCATATGTTTGGTAAGAGGTTATAATAAATAAAGGTCAAAAATGTTCAGCTAAAATACAAATAATTATATACTAATGAAGAAGGAGATTTATATTATAATTGGTCTGGTGGTGGTTTTGAGCGTTGCGATGGTTTCTGTCGCGCAGGCGATACCTCTATCTTTTGTAACAGTTACTGCAGTTGACAGCAGCTATGGAGGACGTCTTAGCGACTACCGCATAAGCTTTCAGGTCGGTTCTTCTACGGAAATACAAAGCCAGATACGGATTACATTCCCTGCAGGATTTGACGTTTCGCGTGCTTCTTCAGTAGCCTATGGATCTACTGCAACGAGTTCGGTAACGGCGCCTTCCTCTACTGGAAGCTCCATATTTGCGAGTTCGACCGTTTCTGGCCAGGGGATTGTTGCGTGGTTGGCAGATGGAGCTGTGACTCCAGCTTCAGACACAATAGAGATTACTGTTTCCGATATTCAAAATCCGTATGCGGGAAATACTTCTGTTGTTGTGGATGTGCAAACGAAAACCAGGGCAGGGGGGAACATAGACGGCGGGAGCAGCACCGCGTTTACTATTTTTGCTTCTCCGCCAGCTAACCTTGAAGTATCTGTCGATAAGACCTCGCCAAGCTCGCTTTTCACAACGCCGAGCGCAGCAACAACTATTTCAGCGGGATCGGAATATGTTATCAAAGGGGTATCCAATGACTCTGGTGGTTCCTCTGTTCAGAAAGTAGAGGTAAGTGTGGACGGCGGCACAACGTGGGCTTTGGCAGTGCGTGAGGGAGACTATGGCTCTACTGGATCTTATGCATGGAAATACGTCTGGGCAAATCCGACCGCAGGCGAACATACGATTAAAGTTCGGGCTACCGACACCAAAAGTAACAGAGAAACCCCTTCCGCAGGAGTTGCTGTGACAGTAGTTGCGCCCGTTGTTGAATCAACGCCATCATCGAGTGAGACTCCAACAACGTCAGTTGGTGGAACAACAATTCAGTCATTGCAGCTTCAGGTTGTTTCGCTCCAGCAGCAGGTTGTTGCTCTCTTGCAGCAGTTGCTCCAGCTTCTCACGGGACAGATGTAACGCGTTTAAAAATCTCGTCGGATAAAAAGAAGAGAAAACCGCCCCACCCGCCTTCTCCGCCATCCGGCGGATTCGGCGAGGCAAAGGGGCGGTTTTCTGTTTCTCGTAGAGAGTTGACAAGTAAGTGAATTAGATGTAAAATTTTTGCACACCCTAAGCTTGAATATTGTAGGAGAAGAGTGCGATGGAGAACCGAAAGCGGATTCTGGTAGTGGTTTTTTCCGGGTTGGTGTACAGCGGCAAGTCGTTCTTTCGAAACTGGGTAATGAGCTTGCCCGAGTACAAGGATGCTGTCCTTGTGTCTATGGATGATACCCGTGAGTTTCTGTGGCCGGGCAGGAGCGATGCCCATATCACCAGAACCGAGCACGTCTTTAAGAATGAGGCGACTCGGTTTGTGGTGAAGGCAAAACTCATAGTGGAGAGACCGCAAGTCCTTTTCCTCGAGATGATGATGTTGACTCGGGACAGCCACCAGCGACCCTTCGTGGAGATGATTCACGATGCAAAGCGGTATCTGCAAGCCATCGAGAGAGAAGAGGCGGAGCGCGACGGAGTGCTGGTACCCGATATGCCGATTGCGGTAGATTTCAGATGTTTTTACTTTTACTGTGATCTGGCCGCGGTAAGGCGGAGGATCCAGTACCGCCTCCAGGAGGTTGGGAACCCAACCAATGCGAGCGTCTTTGATCTCGAGGGTTTTCTCCGGAGCGCGCGGCAAGTCGAGATTCCGCCCTTTGGCTACACTCCTTTGTATGTTAATACAGCGGACGAATCGCCAAAAGCTTTGGCTCGCCAGCGCGCAGAAGTGCTCGCTTTTCTGAGGGGTGAGATGCCGATCAGCGAAGAAGAGTTGAGAAGGCGGGCCGAAGAAGCAGTGGAGATGGTTGGAGATTTTAGGCCACAACCGTAAACAACTCTGCTACTCGTAGCCGCGCGCCTGTAGATTCGGTTGATGTCCCTTCAAACAATGAAGGGACTTTCTTTTCATTGACTTTAACAATTCATTCAAGCTATACTGCATTCGGATAAAACGGGGGGAAAGGAGGTTCGTTATGGAAATGCACTCAATAGAAGAAGTAAGACGTTTGGCGTGTGAGATTGACGCTGTGGTGTTTGATGTCGATGGGGTGTTGTTCCCGACTGAAGTGACGGAAGGATTTTACGATGCTGCCGGGAACCCCGTTCGTATCAAGACCCGGAGCTACACCGACGGCCAAGGAGTTTCGCTTTTACGGGCTATCGGTATTCGGGTCGCTTTCGTTACGAATGAGAAAGATGATCATGCCAGAGCAGTTGCCGGCGTGGTGGAGAAGTGGAATACTCTGCCGTCCTCTGAAAAAACCATTGGGGACGGCGGATGGCCAAAGGTTTCTCTCTATACCGGAATGGGAGGGGACAAAAAGGTGGTTGCCGCCGAATTGTTCCTTCAGGAGTTCGGGGGTTCGTTTGAACGTTGCGCAATGATGGGGGATGATTTGGTTGATGTCCCTCTGCTGCGCCGCGTGGCGCTTCGAGCCGCTCCGGCTCAAGCAGAAAAAGTGGTGAGGGATCTCTGCCATTTTGTTGCCGAGCGCGCTGGAGGGAAGGGGGCAATCCGGGACTTTGCCAACTTTGTTCTTGAGGCGCGAGGCATTGATCCTACAGCGCTTCCTCCTCAATAGAAGTACCACAAAAAGGAGCAACTATGCCAAGAGTACCACGCATTTTACATGAGCAGCGCATTGATTCCCCTGCAGCGGTCACGGGAAGGTCCGCAGAGTTTCATCTGGCGAATGACGATTTCTTCCATGTGCTCGAGGGCGAGGTGGAGTTCGTCATCGGCGGCAAGGCCAATGGTCAGGTGAGGGAAGGCAGCAATCCAGCAGACCCCACTTTGATCTCGTCGGCAATCGCGGGTGGAGAGACGCATCTCCTCAAAGAAGGAGATGCAATCCATATCCCGGCCGGCGTGTGGCATCAGTGGGGCACGACAGGTCCCGTGCGAATGATGGTGTTCAAGATTCCTGCCGCAGAAGGGAAGGTCGCACACCAACCGTAACTAACCCCCTACCTTCAAGAGTTCAAGCCCCTCGGGTTTTCCCCAGGGGCTTTTTGGTTGCCTTATTTTTGCTTTAAATGACACTATTTGATACCTCTTGACACTATTTGATTGGTGGTTTATTATGAGTGTATTGCTGACTTACTCATTTTTTCTTTTTTAGTGTATGCCCCGTAGTGAAGCTTTGCCCACTACGGGGCAGCTATAATAACGAAACTGGCGAAGTTCTTACAAGGTATGCCAGAGATTCATCCAAAAGAGATTTACACAACCAAAGAAGCCCAAGATTTTTTGAAAGTGAGCTCTTCTACCATGAAAAGAATGATCAAAAACGGCATTATTAAGGCCCACCGGGTAGGTGGGACTTGGCGTATTTGGGGCGACGATATTTTGATGCTGGTTTCCCCCAAGCTGGAGGAGAAGGTGTATTGGAAATACAAAGAGTTAAAAGATAAAACTAAAAAGGCTATCGAAAAGTGGTAGACGATACTATGCAAGAACCGCAAAGAGTGCTGATTACCGGTATAACCGGTTTCGTGGGAAGCCATTTGGCTGAATATATTCTAGAGAAGTTCCCCAATGCTCAAGTGCTGGGGCTTTTACGTTGGTGGGAGCCCAAAGACAATATCAAGCAGATTTTGGGGAAGATAACATTGTGTTATGGCGACTTAGTGGACTTGCCTTCTTTAGAAACCATTTTGGCAGAACACAAGCCAGAAATCATTTTCCATATGGCCGCGCAGTCGTATGTGGATTTTAGCTTTTTAGCCCCCATTACTACTCTTGATACGAATGTCATAGGAACAGCAAATTTGTTGGAGGCTATTCGGAAACTCAAGGGGGCTTCAGGATACGATCCTATTATTCATATTGCAAGTTCTTCTGAATGTTATGGCCAGGTGAAGAAGGATGAGGTGCCCATTAAGGAAACTAATTCCTTCCGCCCGGCCTCCCCCTATGCCGTGAGCAAGGTTGCCGAAGATATGCTGGCTTTTCAGTATTGGCTTTCTTGGAAGATAAAAACCATAAGGACAAGAATGTTTACTCACACAGGCCCCAGGAGAGGAGAGGTTTTTGCGGAATCCAGTTTTGCCAAACAAATTGCAGCTATTGAAACAGGGTTGCAAGAGCCAGTAATAAAAGTAGGCAATTTAGACAGTGTGCGCACTTTTTTGGATATTAAGGACGCAGTAAGGGCATATTGGTTGTTGGTAACCAAATGTGCTCCCGGAGAAGTGTACAACATCGGTGGGGTAGAGACTATGACGGTTGGGGAGATGCTGCAAAAATTACTGAATCTTTCTACCGTGAAGAATATCGA
Source organism: Candidatus Wildermuthbacteria bacterium (assembly GCA_016181405.1). Taxonomy (GTDB): domain Bacteria; phylum Patescibacteriota; class Minisyncoccia; order Minisyncoccales; family UBA10102; genus O2-01-FULL-48-27b. Next base: position 79,424 of record JACOZJ010000002.1, on the reverse strand, counting down.
AGTAAAAGTTGATCCAGCCCGTTTGCGGCCTTCCGATGTAACCTTGCAGATTCCCTCGGCCGATAAATTCAGAGAGGCGACCGGGTGGAAGCCAGAAATTCCCTTTGATCAGACACTGCAGGACCTTTTGAATTATTGGAGAGAGTATTACAAAAAAAATGCTTAAATTGCATCTGGAGTTTTACAAAAAGTTGTATCTCATCAGGAAAGCCGAAGAGAAAATCCGTGAGCACTATTCGGAAGATGAGATGAAGACACCCATGCACATGTCTATGGGCGAGGAAGCAATTGTGGTGGGAGTTCTTGAGGCTGTGGGAAAGCAAGCTCAAGCTTTTGGAACGTATCGTTCTCATGCTTTGTATTTGGCAAAAACCGGGGAGAGCGATATGTTTTTTGCCGAAATGTATGGCAAGGCAACAGGACCCGCAAAGGGGAAGGGAGGATCCATGCATTTGGCTTTGCCTGACGCTGGCGTAGTAATGACTTCTGCCGTGGTTTCTACTACCATACCTGTCGCGGTAGGGGCGGCGCTGGCAAACGCCTACAAGAAAAATGGGAATATCGTAGTTTCCTTTTTCGGCGATGGCGCCATAAACGAAGGTGTTTTTTGGGAGAGTTTGAATTTCGCTTGTTTAAAAAAGCTCCCCATCTTATTTGTATGCGAAGATAATGATTTTGCTATACACTCCCGATTAAAGGATAGGTTGGGGCATAAACCAATCACGAAAGTAGTTTCGCAATTTTATTGCCATACCGATGAAGCCTCTACCACCGATGTGTATGAGATTTACGAGATAACGAGAAATATGTTGGCCAAGATGAAAAAGTCAGGGATGCCGGGCTTTCTGCATTTGAAATACTATCGCTACTTGGAGCACGTTGGGGTAAACGAAGATTTTGATGCTGGCTATCGCGCAAGAAAAGAGCTTTTGCCCTGGCTGGAAAAAGATCCGGTAAAAGTGCAGCGAGATAGGCTTATCCGTGAAGGCATGAAAGAAAGCGTCGTGCTTGCTGTAGAGAAGAAGATCGACCAGCAGCTGGAAAAAAGTATTCGCGAAGCTCAAAAAGCGCCTTTCCTCAAAAAAGAAGAACTTATGCAAGATGTCTATGCTTAGATCGCTTACGTACGAACAAGCCATTGCGGAAGCACTGAGACAGGAAATGGAGAGAGATGCTTCGGTATTTGTGTATGGGCTTGATGTGACAGATCATAAAAAGATATTTGGCTCAACGAAAGGGTTGGAAAAGTTTGCCCCCAAACGTTTTTTTGGAACGCCTTTGTCTGAAGACGCAATGATGGGCGTGGGTTTGGGAGCAGCCATAAACGGTCTGCGTCCCGTACACGTGCATATCAGGGTAGATTTTTTGTTGCTGGCAATGAATCAGCTTGTAAATATGGTAGCGACAGCGCGGTTTGGAAGTGGTGGTGTATTAAAAGCCCCACTGGTGATTCGAGCTGTTATTGGCAGAGGCTGGGGGCAGGCGTTCCAGCATTCCAAATCGTTGCAGTCAATGTTTGCCCATATCCCAGGGATTAAGGTTGTTATGCCTTCTAACGCTTACGACGCTAAGGGGCTTTTGATCTCTGCTATTCGTGATGACAGTCCCACTATGTTTTTGGAACATCGTTGGCTGTATTGGATGGAAGGTAAGGTGCCTGCGGAACCGTATACAATTCCTCTGGGTAAGGCGCGTCTTGTCCGCAGAGGGAAAGACATCACTATAGTCGCAACTTCGTGGATGAATGTGGAGGCATATAAAGCCGCAGAAATACTGGCTAGAAAGCAAGGCGTAGAGGTTGAAATAATAGACCCAAGAACAATATATCCTTTAGACAAAGCTGCTCTGGTGCGCTCGGTAAACAAAACCGGCCATTGCGTAGTGGCAGATTACGATTGGGAGTTCTGTGGATTTTCAGCGGAAGTGGCAGCCTTAGTTTCGGAAAAGTGTTTTGGGCGATTGAAGTCCCCAGTAACAAGAATCGCGTTTCCGCACACTCATTGCGCAACAACCAGGCCTTTGGAAAACGCGTTTTATCCAAACGCCGTGAGTATTATTCGCGCCGTCGAGAAAAAATTACAATTAAAACCAACTGATTTATCGGGCGAAGAATTTTACAGTTGGGAAAATAGGTTTAAAGGACCGTTCTAATACATGCATATGGATTTTTATAAAGACAAAACTATATTGGTTACGGGGGGAACTGGGCTTATCGGTAGGCCGTTGGTAGAAATGCTTATCGCTGCGGGAGCAAAAGTCAGGATTGCTTCATTGGATGATCCTTCTCGCGCCCATCCTCAAGCAGAATTTATGCGCGTAGATTTAACCGATATGAATAATTGTCTAAAGGCATGTGAGGGCATGGATATGGTATTCCATTTAGCTGGCATTAAAGGATCCCCCAAGATGACGAGGGAAAAACCCGCGAGTTTTTTCGTTCCCACGATTCTGTTTAATACCAATATGATGGAAGCCGCGCGAAGAAGCGGTGCGGAGCGGTATTTGTTTACCAGTACGGTTGGAGTCTATGGGCCAGCTGAAGTATTTTATGAAGACGATGTATGGAAAACGTTTCCTTCCGAAAACGATAAGTTTGCTGGCTGGGCAAAGCGTATGGGAGAGCTGCAGGCAGAGGCCTACGCGATTGAATATGGCTGGGACAAGATTGCTATCGTGCGCCCTGCAAATGTGTATGGTCCGTATGATAATTTTGATCCTGCAAACGCCATGGTTATTCCTTCTCTGGTAAAGAGGGCAATGGATGGAGAAAATCCTTTGGTTGTTTGGGGAGACGGTTCTCCGGTGAGAGACTTTATCTATGCAAAAGATGTGGCTAAGGGTATGCTCGTAGCGTTAGAGAAGTGCCCCGGGCATCCCATTAACCTCGGCAGTGGGGTGGGGTACTCCATAAAAGAAATCGTGGAAGTTATTGTGAACAACATGGAGAAGAAACCAGAAGTGGTGTGGGATACAACAAAGCCCGCGGGCGACAAAAAACGATTGATGGATATTTCGAGGGCGAAGGCTTTAGGTTGGCAGCCTGCAATTTTCATTGAAGAGGGCATAAAAGAAGTAATGCAATGGTACAAAGAAAACAAGGATATTGTTGAGAAACGCTATAACGTATTCAAATGAAGGTATTGGTGACTGGAAATAAAAGCGGTTTGGGAAAATATTTGCATGAGAATTTTCCTAACGCAATGGGCTGGGATAGAGATACGACGGAGGACGAGAAAGAGAAGATAAGGAAAGAAGGAGTAGATGTACTTATTCATTGCGCCTCTAATCCTGCCCGCGAGGTTACGTCTGAATCACTGTTTTCCTATATTCAAGACAATATATGTTTAGCGAAAGAGTTAGCGGCAATCCCGCACAAGAAATTTATATTTATTTCTTCTGTCGATGTATATCCGAGAAACAGTGAAGTACATGCAGAAGATGACGTTATTGATGTGAACGCTGTAGAAGGAATATATGCGATTTGCAAACTCGCTTCAGAATCAATTGTTAGGGAATATTCCCTAAACTATTTGATTATGAGATGTTCTGCCTTTCTTGGACCATACGCAAGGAAAAACAGTTTGCTGAAAATCAAGGAAGATGAAAATCCGACGGTTACGCTGACGCCCGACTCCGAATTTAATTACGTGCTGTATCAAGATGTACTCAAGTTTCTTCAAGTTGCCATGGAAAAGGATTTGAAGGGAATATGCAATCTCGCGGCTTCAAAAAACATTACACTTTCGCAAGCTGCAGATATGTTTGGCAAAAAAGTTACATTTGGAGAATTTCGGTATCGCGTGGGGAACATCGATAACGCAAAAGTGGCTTCTTTGATCCCTGCCTTCAAAAAAAGTTCAGAAGAAATAATAAGGGAGTTTGCAACATTATGACTCAAAACACCAAGAAAAAAGTTCTTATTTGCGGAGCTACGGGGTTTATCGGAAGGAACATAGTTGAGCATTTTGCTACGCTTTCTGACTTTGAAGTATACGGAACCTACTGGCAGGCAGAACCATTGGAAAATCCTAACATCCGTATGGTAGAAGCCGACTTAACCAATAAAGATGATGTAGCAAGAGTAGTGGAGGGTAAAGACATTATTATACAAGCTGCCGCCACCACCTCGGGCGCCAAAGATATTGTAGAAAAGCCCTATTATCACGTGACAGATAATGCCCTCATGAACTCTTTGCTGTTGCGCGCGGCTTTTGAGCATAATGTTGCTCACTTTATCTTTTTTAGCTGCACGGTAATGTATCAGCCTTCAGATACTGCGCTTTCTGAACAGGATTTCGACGCAAACCAGGAACTGCTTCCCAAATACTTCGGTGTGGGCTGGACCAAAGTGTACATTGAAAAGATGTGTGAATTTTATTCAAGAATAGGCAATACCAAATATACGGTTATAAGGCATTCAAACATTTACGGGCCCCATGACAAATACGACTTGGAAAAATCGCACGTATTTGGTGCGACGCTTACTAAGGTGATGACGGCGCCTCCAAATGGTCAAATTGTTGTTTGGGGAGAGGGAACTGAAGCCAGGGATCTCCTGCACGTTGCAGATTTAGTAGATTTTGTGGAGGCGGCAATCGCCAAACAGGAATCCAAGTTTAAGCTGTATGCTGTTGGGTTGGGCGAGGCGATTTCCGTAGCAGACTTAGTGAAAAAGATGATTGAGCATTCGGGCAAAAATCTCACTATTTCATACGACACGTCAAAACCAAGCATCAAAACAAGTTTGTTTCTTGATTGCTCCAGAGCAAAAGAAGAGCTGGGTTGGGCACCCAAGATTTCGCTTGATGAAGGCATCGAAAGAACCATGGCTTGGTATAAAGAGCATTATGATCATCAGTAAAACTCCATTTCGCATATCTTTTTTTGGAGGAGGGACCGACTACCCGGTTTGGTTTAAAGAACACGGAGGGCAAGTGTTGTCTACTGCCATAGACAAGTATTGCTATTTGAGCGTTCGGTATTTTCCGCCTTTTTTCCCCTATAAGCATCGGATTGTATATTCCAAGATTGAGACGGTGAACGATACTAATGAGATTTTGCATCCTGCCGTAAGGGCGGCTTTGGAATTTTTCAAAATTGATAAGGGTTTATCTATTCATCATGATGGAGATTTGCCTGCGCGTACCGGTTTGGGGTCGAGTTCCGCCTTTACCGTGGGTTTACTGCACGCTTTGCACGGCTTGCGGGGGCAGAACGTTACAAAGGAGGAATTAGCAAGAGAAGCAATTCATTTGGAACGGGACGTGCTCAAAGAAAATGTTGGCTCCCAAGATCAAGTGGCAGTCACATATGGGGGGTTGAATAAACTCGTGTTTTCTGCAACCAATGACGTGAGTGTTCAACCCGTGGCCGTGAGTGAGGCAAGGAGGAAAGAGTTGGAGTCGCACATTGTTCTTTATTTCACGGGATTTTCCCGATACGCATCGGAAGTGGCGAAAGAGCAGATTGAAAAGACGCCGCAAAAGCAAAAAGAACTGCAGGAAATGAGCGATATGGTGAATGAGGGAATACGCATCTTGCAGGACGAGCAAAGAAACATTTCAGAATTTGGGAAATTGCTAGGAGAGTCATGGCAGCTGAAAAAAAGTTTAACAGATAAGATATCGACCCCAGAAATAGATGTGCTTTATGAAAGGGCAATAAGGGTTGGAGCTGTCGGCGGAAAGCTTTTGGGAGCGGGCGGTGGAGGATTTATGCTGCTCTTTATTCCCCCGGAGAAGCAGGAAAGTGTAAGAAGGGAGCTTAAGGATTTTTTGGAGGTGAAATGCAAGTTTGAAAATGGAGGCAGCCAAATTATTTACCATAACTCACACATATGAGAATTCCTTTTGGTACCATATCAATTACTCCCAAAGCGAAAGAGTTGGTAAATGAGGCGCTGGATTCGGGGCGAGTTTCCAATGGCAAATATGTAAAGGAGTTTGAGCAAGGGTTTGCAAAAATAGTTGGAGTAAAAGAAGTAGTAGCAGTAAGTTCCGGCACCGACGCTGACACAATAGCTCTGGCGGTGTTGCATGATTTTGGCGCAAAACGGGGAGATGAAATTATCGTGCCGGCTCTATCCTTTGTATCTACAGGAAACGCGGTGTTGCACGCTGGATTTATCCCGGTTTTTGTTGATGTGAAGAGAGAAACCTATAATATCGATCCTACTAAGATTGAGGAGGCCATTACGGAAAAGACAAAAGCCATTATGCCAGTTCACCTAATGGGGAAACCGGCAGACATGGACGCTATTTGCCAAATAGCAAAGCAGCATGGCCTGTATGTTATAGAAGACGCGGCTGAAGCGCACGGTGCCATATATAAGGGTAAAAACGTTGGTTCTATTGGCGATATGGGGGCTTTCAGTACATATGTTGCGCATTTGGTTTCGAGTGTGGAAGGAGGCATGATTACCACGGACAACAGTGATTTTGCCGATATCGCAAGGGCGTTGCGTAACCACGGCAAATTCTGCCACTGCCAAGTATGCAGTTCCAATGCGAAGTTTGGCCATTGCCCAGACCGCTTTCTATTCAGCAGAATAGGATATTCCGCGAAAATGAATGATCTGGAAGCAGCAGTTGGTGTGGGAAGTTTGGAGATATACGAGAAAGTATTGGCAATCCGAAGGAAAAATCTGTTGAGCTTTATGAAAAAATTTGAGGCGTTTAAGCCCTATCTTACGACGTTTCGGGAAGAAGCGCATGAGCAAATCGGGCCGCACGCTTTTCCGTTTGTAGTGGCAGAGGGCGCTCCATTCACAAGAGGTGAGCTCTACGAATACATTGAAGAAAAGGAAATTGACGCACGACAGCTCTTTTCTTCCATGCCGACGCAATGTAAAGGATTTGAGTTTTTGGGGCATAAGGCAGGCGAGTTTCCAAACGCAGAATTTATTGGAAACAATGGGCTTCACATCGGCGTGCATCAGGATATAACAGAAGAGCATATCGAGTACTTCATGCAAACCATAAAAGAATTTTTAGAAACCCATATAAAATGAGCGCATGATTCAAGTTTCAAAAACAAATTTAGAAGGAGTGCTGCAGGTAGTCCCCGATATCTTCACGGATTTCCGCGGGCAGTTTGTCGAAACGTATTCAGAGAAACTCTATAAGGAAAACGGCATTGACGCGACGTTTGTACAGGATGATATTTCTTACTCAAAGAAAGATGTTTTGCGGGGAATTCATGGGGACAACGAAACTGCCAAGTTGCTGTCATGCTTATATGGAAAGCTATATTTTGTGGTCGTGAATTGCGACGAAGAGTCAAAAGATTTTGGCAAATGGCAGTCTTTCATCTTGTCTGACGAAAACAGAATGCAGATCTTTGTTCCCCCGAAGCACGGCAACGCCTATTTGGTTCTAAGCCCCGACGGTTTATTCAGCTACAAACAATCGACGTATTTTACCCATGGACGCCAATTCAGCTATAGGTGGGATGATCCTAGATTTAACATTTCATGGCCGATACAAAATCCTATTTTGTCGGAAAGAGATAAAGCGGGGCATTATGTCAAATAGCATTACAAGAGCAGTTATCGTAGCTGGGGGGAAGGGAACGCGTTTGGCGACTTTTACCAACAATACGCCCAAAGCCCTGGTGGAAATTGGGGAGAAGCCGATTATCCAGCATCAAATTGAGCTTTTACGAGAACAGGGAGTCAAAGAGATTTGGCTGCTGCTCGGCTATTTAGGAGAGCAAATACGGCATTTTGCCGAGCAAAAGGATTGGGGAGTTGTTTTGCATTTTCTCCATGAGGAGCAGCCTTTGGGTACTGCAGGCGCGCTCAAGCAGCTTGAGGGGGAAATACAAGAAGATTTTTTGATGCTGTCGGGAGATGTCATGGTAAACGTTGACCTCCAGAGATTCGCAGATCGGCACGCACAAAAAGAGGGAATCGCATCTCTCATGGTTCATCCGAATGACCACCCGTTTGATTCAGACCTGGTGGAAGCGGATGAGGAAGGAAGGGTATTGGCGCTTTTGCGAAGGCCGCACGCAGAGGACCTCGTGTTTCGCAACTTAAGCATTGCCTCCCTGTACATTTTTTCGCCAAGCATTTTCCCTTATATACCCAAAGGAGAAAAATCCGACATAGAGAAAGATATTTTGCCAAAGCTTTTGCAGGCAAAAGAACGCCTCTATGCCTACAATACGCCAGAATACATTAAGGATATGGGTACGCCCAATAGGTTAGAAGAAGTAAGAAAAGATTATGAATCCGGAAAAATATCTAGAATGAGTTTGAAAAATAAAAGACGAGCAATTTTTCTTGACCGTGATGGAGTGCTCAATGAAGAAGTTGACCAGCTTTCGAAGAGTGAGGATTTCAAAATGTATGATTTTACACCGGAAGCGGTGAAGAAAATTAATGAGAATGATTTTATGGCAATCGTAGTTTCCAATCAACCCATGGTCGCCAAAGGATTTATGTCAGAGAAGGATGTGCAAGAAATACAGAAAAAACTGGAAACGGAGCTGGGAAAGAGGGGTGCCAAGATAGACGCTGCGTATTATTGTTTTCACCACCCGGAAAAGGGGTTTGACGGTGAGAGACCCGAATTAAAAATCGAATGTAACTGCAGGAAGCCAAAACCCGGTCTTTTGCTGGAGGCGCAAAAAGATTTTCATATAGATCTCAAGAGATCCTATATGATAGGAGACCAGACGGTGGATATTTTGGCCGGCAAGAACGCTGGCTGCAAAACAGTATTGGTACAAACAGGGTACGCAGGGAAAGATGCAAGGTGTAAGGTAGAGCCAGACGGAAGAGCTCAAGACGTTTTGGATGCGGTAAATAACATAATGCTTGCACAAGCTGCTTTATGAATTACGGGATCGAAATAAAAAATCTCTTGTTCACGAACGGAACGCTCAAGCAGACGATTTTTAAAAATGTTGTTTGGGGGTCGGCAGGTAGTATGGTTAACAAGCTGCTTTCTTTTGTTTTGTTGATTTATGCCGCCCGCATTTTGGGAGCTGAAGGGTATGGACAAATCACCTTTGCATTGGCTTTTGCATCTCTCTTTACCATACTTTCCCATCTTGGATTGCCCTCTATCATTACGCGTGAATTTGCAAAAAAAGAGGAAGGGGAAGACGAATTCTATGCAATCCTTAGTTTGAAAATTATATTGGTTCTATTAACATTCATCTTGATTGCAACAGTAAGTTTTTTGACGATTTCATCGTCGGAAGTACGTATACTTACTGTAATCATAGGGATTTTCTTGTTACTGAATAGTCTTATCGGTACTGCGTACTCTTTTTTCCACGCACGACAGAAAATGGAATATGAGGCTTTGCTGGAGAGCGTCCAGATGCTGCTTATGTTAAGTTTGGGATTATTTGTTTTGTTCCGTTTCCCTTCACCTCAGAACTTAAGCTACGTATATCTTGTATCTGCTTTTTTGGCTCTCTTGGCGACATATGTTTTCTTCGAAAGAAAGATTTTCCGCCTGAAGTTGAAATATGATATTTCTATCTGGAAAAAGTATTTAAAAATGTCTTTACCGTTAGCGTTAAGTAGTACATTTGCCATGCTGTATGCATATACCGATTCAGTAATGCTTGGCTACTCGGGTATGTTTGCGGAAACAGGGTGGTATAATGCTGCCCAAAGAATTGTATTGTTGGCTTTAATCCTCATGGGCCTTATCGCCTCGAGTTTTTATCCTGCCCTAAGCAAGCTGTCTAAAGAGTCAGGACGACTTTTCCAGAAAATGTGGGACTACGAGTTGGAAATAATGCTTGCGCTTGCTTTCCCCTTGGTAACGGGTGGAATCGTGTTAGCATCAACCATTATCCTCTTTCTATACACTGCAGATTTCACGCCCGCTATTTTGGCCCTTCAATTTTTAGTCGTAACCGCGGGGCTTAATTTCTTGTATAGGCCGTTTAACGATGTAATGATTATCTTAAATCATGAAGGGAAAATGTTTTGGATTACGCTTGCTGGAGCTGGAATAAATGTAGCTCTAAATCTAATTCTTATCCCCCGGTACAGTTTGTATGGAGCAGCAGGGGCAACGGTAGCTACTTATAGCTTGCTTTTGATAGTTATTATGGTTTTTGTAAAAAAGTTTACCACTTTACGGTTTCCTCTTGCACGCGTTGGGTTTACGGTGTTGACGTCCGGTTTTTCAGCATTTCTTATGTATGTGACACTGCAATATCTGCTTTTATCTCACATGCATGTTGTGCTGTTGATTCTTGTTGGCGCGGCAGTGTATCTGACAGCCTTTTTGGGTCTGCGGAAGTTTGTTGTATCGAAATATTTTAAACAGCTCTATGCATAAAGATAAAAAGATTTTAGCTTTGATACCGGCACGCGGGGGTTCAAAATCCATACCCAAGAAAAACATTGTTGATTTGGGCGGGTTTCCGTTGATTGCCTATTCTATAGCTGCCGCCAAAATGTCGCCGTATATTTCAAGAGTTTTGGTGAGTACAGATTCTTCAGAGATAGCGGAAGTTGCAAAACACTACGGCGTCCAAGTTCCTTTTCTGCGGCCGGCAGAATATGCCAGAGACGATTCTCCAGATATCGAGTTTTTTCGTCACGCTTTTGACTGGCTGCAAGAATACGAAGGATATGTGCCAGATCTGGTTGTGCATCTTCGTCCTACCACTCCGTTGCGAGAGCCCGCGCTTATTGATAAGGCCATCAAAGAGATCATTGGCGACGAACACGCTACTGCTCTTCGCAGCGCGCATGAGTCAGAACACACCGCCTATAAGCTGTTTCGAAAAGAGGGCGAGTATATTCATTTTTTTGGGCAGGAAGATTTTGCACAAAACGAAGAGTATTACAATCGGGGAAGACAATTTCTTCCAAAAACATACAATCCGAATGGGTATGTGGACGTAATACGGCCGGAAGTGTTGCAGCAGACCGGTATGCTCCATGGTCTTCGCATACGCGCGTTTATCACCGAACGCGTAGCGGATATCGACCGAAGAGAAGATATTGCTTTTGCCGAGAAGCTGCTCGGAGAAGAGAAATTCCGACCTCTTTTACGCTTTTTAGAAAATCAAAAATTAACTACCTATGCCTAATTATTTGGAAACAGTATATTTTAGAGAAGAGTATGGAGCAAACGAATATCCGCAAAAGCTCTGTGATTATCTCTATGAGCGATTTTTCAAATCGTATATGGACTCTCATCCCGACGGCAAGAAAAAGCTTTTGGATATTGGAAGCGGCAAGGGGAATCATTTGGTGGCTTTTTCAAGGCATGGGATTGAGGCTTTTGGTATCGATAAAAGAGAGGAGTGCGTAGAGATTTTAGATTACTTCGATATTCGAGAGTGCGACATTGAAAAGGATCGATTTCCTTTTGAGGATAATTCTTTCGATTTCATCTTCTCGAAATCCGTTATCGAACATGTGTACAACACGGATAATTTTCTCGACGAATCGTTCCGCGTATTAAAGCCCGGCGGAATTGTGGTGTTAATGACTCCTGATTGGCAGTCGCAAATGAAGTTTTTCTGGGATGATTATACCCATGTGCGGCCCTTTTCCAGAAAAAGCCTTCAGAACGCGTTAAAGCTCAAGAACCTTCAGGAAGTAGAATGTTTTAGGTTCTTCCAGCTGCCGTTCGTATGGAAATATCCATTTTTGCGGTTTGTGCCTCGTATTATCGCGTTGCTTCCTGATTCTTTGCGTTTTCGCGACGCAGATGAAATGAGGTCGCGTGTTTTCGTCCGGTTCTCCAAAGAGCAAATGCTTATTGGGAAAGGAGTAAAATAATAAATGTATTTCATCATATGATTTCATTGCCTGATTTTAACAAAGCGTTTGACTACGAAAACGATTTTTATCTTTCGTGCGATTCTTCTCGCATGGCAAAAATGGCAGCTCACTATGAGTTGTATAAACTGTCGAGCGGCATCGCGGGCGATATAGCAGAGTGTGGAGTATTTAAGGGGGTGGCGCTGGTGCGTTTTGCCATGTTCCAAAAGTTGTTTGGCGAGATGCCCAAAAAAGTGATTGGATTCGATACCTTTGGCATGTTTCCAGAGACCAGTTTTGAGGGAGACAAGGGCCCACGCCAAAAATTTATTGATGACGCAGGGGCAGAAAGCATCACCGTAGAGCAGCTGCAAACTGCGCTTCAGCATAAGGGTTTGGGGCAAGATGCGGAGCTTGTGGCGGGAGATATTACCAAAACAGTTCCAGAATATGCGGCTTTGCATCCCGATATGAAGTTTTCGCTTATTAATCTGGATGTTGATATTTATGAGCCAAGCGTCACGGTGCTGCAGTATTTGTATCCAAAATTAGAGAAAGGGGGTGTGCTTATTCTGGACGATTATGGCAGATTTCCAGGGGAAACCAAAGCAGTGGATGATTACTTTCAGGGCCAGGGCGTGGAAATTCATCAGTTTCCGTTTTGCAAAACACCGCAATATATTATCAAGACATAACCTATGGCAGAAGAAATGCAAAACAGTATCGGTATAATGCAGGGAAGGGTGGTGCCCCAAACTTTGGAGCGACTGCAGGTTTTCCCCGAGCGTTGGGAGGAAGAGTTTCGCACGGCAAAAGAGCTGGGCTTTGACCACATTGAGCTATTGGATGATAAAGAAAATCGCTTGCGCGATTTGCTCAAAACCCAAAAGCAAGAAGTTTTTGCCAGTATTTTGCGTGCTGGCCTGCAGTGTACTTCTTTATGTGCTGATCAACTGTGTAAGTATTCGTTGCTGGGCAATCCTGTCGAGTTTAAGGAGCGCATAAGAGATTTGCTGCAGTTGATAGAAGGGCAAGCTGGATTTTTGGTGATAATGCCGTTTTTCGACGAAAATCAGATCCATTCAGCCGAAGAACTCAAGCAAGCGCTTGCGGCTTTGACCCCATTTGATGAACTATTGCAGCAGAAGGGTCTGCGTTTTGCCTTGGAAGTACTGCTACCCGCAAAAGATATTGTGGGAGCATTTGAAGAATTTTCGTTTGGCGCCATCGGAATGTGCTATGACATTGGCAACAGTATTGGAAACGGCTTTCCGGTGCAAGAAGACATTAGGAGTTTGGGAACTCTGATAACTCATGTTCACGTAAAAGATAAAGAAAACGGAAAAAATGTGCGGCTTGGTGCACACACAAAAGAACTGATCGACGCTTTCGAAGCGCTGAAAGAGATAGGATACGGAGGGTTGCTTACCTTAGAAACATGTATTACGCCGGTTCCCGCAGAAGAAGCAAAGACGAATTTGGCAACAGTAAAAAAACTAATGCAAGGGATACCGCTATGAAAATACTATTTTTGGGTTTGGGTTCCATAGGTCAGCGCCACCTTCAAAATATCCAGAAGCTTCAGAAAGAGAAAAAACTTCCTGGCAACCTTGAGTTTTTTGGTTTGGTGCGGCTAGAAGACAGGCACCGTGTGATACAAGAAGGGCAGGAAAAGAAAGTTGCAGATATCAGCGAATATTACGGCATGACTCCCGTAGTATCTTGGACAGAAGCAAAAAAGGTGCGGCCAGATGCGGTGTTTGTTACCAATCCAAGCTCGCTGCATATCCCAAGTGCGCTCGAATTTGCTCGTTTGGGAAGCGACTTGTTTATTGAAAAGCCGCTGGGCCACACCACAAAGGGATTGAGCGAGCTAGAGCGCATTGTAAAGAGCAAAAAGCTGATTACGATGGTAGGATTTCAAACCAGGTTCAACCCGCTGGTTACCAAAATAAAGGATCTTGTAGGGGGCAAAAGAGAAAGGATTATAAGCGCAGCCTTTACTTGGAACACGTTTTTGCCTGCGCATCATACATATGAAGATTATTCCAAAGGATACGCAGCAAGAAAAGATTTGGGCGGCGGGGTGGTACTTGGTTTAATCCATGAGATTGATTTGATGTGTTATTTGCTTGGTTTACCCAAAAAGGTTATTGCTGTGGGGGGGAAATTGAGCAACTTAAAAATGAACGTGGAAGATACTGTGGCCGCCATCTTGAATTACCCCAAAAAGGGGAAGACGTTTCCTGTTACGCTTCGGCTTTCTTACGCGCAGACAAAAGAAGTGCGCAAATTTGAGTTTCAATTCGAAGACAGTACATTGTTTGTGGATAGTATGGAAAATAAATATGCCTTGTACGGGAAAGAAGGGGAATTGGTGGAAGAAAAAACCGACTCGACAAGCAGAAAAGAATTGTTTGAAGCAGAGGTTTTGCACTTTTTTGAGTGTGTTAACGTGCGCAAAGAGTCCAACGTCAATATCGCTGAAGCAAGAAAAAGTCTGCAAGTGGCGTTCGCAATAAAAAGGCAAATTGCAAAAAAGGTATGAAACAAACAGAAACAATGAACAAATTTGATCTTTCAGGGCGCGTGTGCCTCATTACTGGAGGAATTGGTCTTTTGGGGCAAAGGCATAGAGAGGCCATTCGGGATGCGGGCGGCATACCCGTTACCTTGGATATCGTCGGGGAACCGGATTTTCTCGTCGACATTACAGATAAGAAAACTTTAGAGGAAACGCGAGAAAAGATTCTTGAGAAATATGGTCGTATTGATACTCTTATCAACAATGCAGCAAACAACCCCAAGGTGGAAAGTACGCAAGCCGGAAAGAACTGGACTAGGTTTGAAAATTTCCCAGAAAAAGTTTGGCAGGAGGATTTGGATGTCGGGCTTAAGGGAGCATTTCTGTGCAGTCAGGTTTTCGGCTCATATATGGCTTCTCAGGGTAGGGGTGTTATTCTAAACATCTCATCAGATCTTGGCTTGATTGCGCCGGACCAACGCATATATCGAAAAGAGGGGCTTCCGGAAGAGCAGCAAATGGTAAAATCGGTTACGTATTCGGTCGTAAAGCACGGACTTATTGGATTAACTCGCTACTTGGCAACTTATTGGGCAGAAAAAGGTGTTAGAGCGAACGCATTGTGCCCCGGTGGGATATTGAATGGGCAAGATGAAGATTTTGTAAAACGGCTTTCGAATCTTATTCCCATGGGAAGGATGGCAAATAAAGACGAGTATCAAGCCGTGGTTATCTTCTTGCTATCAGATGCCTCTTCGTATATGACCGGATCAGTTCTGGCAATAGAGGGAGGTCGAACGTGTTGGTAATAATAATAAAACTATGGAAAGAAAAAAAGTGACAATCGGAGGAAAAACGATAGGAGAGGGCAAGCCAGTGTTTGTGATCGCCGAAATTGGAATTAACCATAACGGCAGCTTGGAAAACGCCAAAAAACTTATTGATGTTGCAGTGGGCGCGGGGTGCGACGCGGTAAAGTTCCAAAAGCGGACTGTAGACGTCGTGTACACGCCAGAAGAGTTAGCGCGGCCGAGAGAAAGCGTGTTTGGGAATACAAATGGAGATTTAAAGCGCGGGCTCGAGTTTGGCGAGAAAGAATACACGGAAATTGACCGATACTGCAAAGAAAAAGGCATTATGTGGTTCGCTTCCCCGTGGGATGAGGGGAGTGTTGATTTTCTTGCAAAGTTTGATATTCCGTGTTATAAAATAGCATCGCCTTCCCTTACGGATGACAACCTTTTAAGGTACGTCCGATCCAAGGGAAAGCCGGTTATCCTTTCCACGGGCATGAGCACAGTGGAGCAAATTCGCCATGCCGTGGAGGTTTTGGGTGAAGGTGATCTGATTCTTCTCCATTGCACTTCCACATATCCAGGGGCAGACGAAGAGTTGAATTTAAAGGTAATCCCGTGGTTAAAAGAGCAATTTTCCTGCCCTATCGGGTACAGCGGCCATGAGGTTGGAGTGTATTCTTCGTTGGTGGCAGCTGTGTTGGGTGCTTGTGTGGTGGAGCGACATATTACGCTGGATCGTGCAATGTGGGGGTCGGATCAAGCAGCCTCTCTGGAGCCACAGGGAATTGAACGACTGGTTGGCAGTATCAGATCTATCCCTATATGGTTGGGAGACGGCAAAAAAAGAGTATTCGAAAGCGAACTTCCCATTCTGCAGAAACTCCGGAGGGTAAAATAAATCATGAAAGAAATAATCAAAAGCCACATAGAGGCCCATATTGATACGGTACGTAAGTTTGTAAATGAGATGCCCGACATTGAAGGCGTGGCTGTGCTTTGCGTGGAAGCTTTACGGTCGGGGAACAAGGTTTTGGTAGCGGGCAACGGTGGCTCCGTGGCAGATGCCCATCACTTTGCAGCAGAACTTGTGGGAAGATTCAGAAAGGAACGAAGAGCTCTGCCAGTTATTGCGCTGGACATAAATCCTTCGGCGATAACTGCCATTTCAAACGATTATGCATTTAAGTATGTGTTCGCGAGGCAGGTAGAAGCATTGGCCAGACCAGGCGATGTTTTCTTTGGGATAAGCACTTCTGGCAATTCAGAGAATGTGTTGGAGGCAATAAAGGCCGCAAGGCAGGCTGGCTGCAAGGTAGTAGGCTTAACAGGGAGGTCGGGAGGAAGTATGAAGGAACTGTGCGATTTTCTGATTAATATTCCCGCAGAAGATACTCCGCGCATTCAAGAAATGCATGCGCTTGTTATTCATACGCTATCGGATTTAATCGAAAGTACGCTGTTTGAATAAGATATGGCGAAAGTTCTTTTTCAATCCACAAATCCGCGCCTTCTCCGGTCTACCTTTGTTGGATATTTGTATGAAATTGCCCAGGAACATCAAGTAGTGCTGCTGGCTGATGGCATGGATGAGCACACGAAGAGTTTGCTTCAGGACAAAGGTTTGTTTCCCGGATTGGAGAATATCATATTTTTCGAATCGCCGTTCGGAAAAAATGTGATTCGGAAAAACATCCGATTGCACGCTATCCTTGCAAAAGCAGTTAGCAGGTATAAGCCAGATGTTGTTGTCGCCCCAAGTGATTTATGGCCTGCCGAAATGTATTTGCTTCGACTGGCGAAAAGAGCACGTGCAGTTACACTCGCCATGCAGCCTGGGTTTAAAATGGCAGAGCAAAAGAGACTTCTTCCTTGGGCGTACCAAAACTCCTGCGCGAGAATGCCGAGTTTTTTGCCGCTTTCGATAAAGATGCCTATAGCAAAAGCAAAAAAATTTCTTGGGTATGCGTTGTATCACTGGATGTTGCCGCTTGCAGCAGGGGAAATGCCGTTTGTCGGCAAAGTGAGTTTTATATTCTGGGAAGAGAGCTCAGGAAAGCGTGATGCAGATTATTCTGCAGTTTTCTCAAAAAGAGACCGTGATCTCTGCGTAAAAGATGGGGTGAGGCCAGAAAAGATTTTTGTGCTTGGGCATCCTTTAGAGCATACAGGGACAAGGAAATTTTTTGAAAAAGCCTATTCTGTTTACGGAAAAACACGAGAAGATTCAAAGACCTTAACAATCATGTGGCCAGGCGAGAAGGTCGGGTTTCGAGAGCAAGACCATTCTCTTATTTCAGAACAGGATATTTGGGGAAGAAGGGTTTCTATTGTAAAGCGTATTGCAGCCTGTCTTGGAGACTGGAAAATTTTTATTAAACCTCATCCTACGGAAAAAGAAGCTGCGCAAATTAAAGAATCGCTTGAGAGAATTTCGCCGAGTGTTGCAGTTGTGAACCCCGTAGAGCCAGCCGAGAAATATATTGAAATGAGCCAATGTATTGTGGGCATCTCACTGCCAAGCACAACTCTTTTTACCGCGCAGAAACAGTACCCTGGAAAAATCATCCTGTCGCTCAACTTAGATAATGAATTTCTAGGGGATAGCTACAAGGATTTTGAGGGTATTGAATATATAGATACGGAAGAGAGGCTCGATGAGACAATACATGACATTGGAAAGGGAACATATCGCAAAGAAGGAGAGAACACAGAAACATTCGATTTTGGGAGCGCTTCAGAATTAGTTAATTATGTGTATGCAAAACGTATATCTTGATCCAAACTCATACGTGCATCTGCAGAATGTGTTGTTTGAAAGAAGTGATAGATATAATACAAACAACTGCCGCGAGCCAGTTATCTTTTTGAGCGAATACTGCGCAAAGCAGGGAATTAATCTACAGACAATTGATTTCTGGGATCGCAAAAAGGCAGGCGCGCAAGACGTATATGTTTCTTTTGATCACAAGTTTTTCTTGCGGAAATGGTACTGGCGCAAAAGAAATCCTCAATACCCTCGAGTGGATCTCGCAAAATTCAAAAAGCGAATATTATTTCATTTTGAGCCGCCCACTGTAATGCCCGAGATTCGCTATATCGCAAAGAGCGCCATGCGCGCATACGACAAAGCTTTCTTCACATGGAAAATTCCCGGCACAAAAGCCCAATATTTTCACACTCCCCAAGCACACGAGAGTTTGTTCCCTGAATATTGGAAAAATGAAAACCGCGCGTTTCTTACTCTTATCAATTCAAACCGAAACTCCCTGTCGCGCTACAAAGAACTGCTTACAGAGCGAGTTCGGGCGATTCTGTTTTTTGGCAAAACGCATGACATAGATTTGTACGGCTTTGGATGGGATGCCCGCCCCCTTTTCCCGTATTGGTTCGCGGGAGATGCAATACGAAAAACCTATAAGGGTTCGGTGGAGGATAAGTACAAAACATTAAGCCAATATACATTTGCGTTTGCTGTCGAAAACTGCGAGCTTCCAGGGTATATCACCGACAAAATATTTGATTGCTTCTACGCAGGAACAGTTCCCCTGTATTTGGGGGCGCCCGATATTGAAGAATATATCCCGAAAAATTGCTTTATTGATATGCGAGATTTCAGAAACTACGAAGAGCTGCGGAAGTTTTTGAAACAGCTATCGCAAGAAGAAATAAAAACATATAAAGAAAACGGTCGCCGTTTCTTGGAGTCGGAGCACTATAAGCCTTTTACCAAAGAACATTTTGCGCGGCTGTTCGTGGAAGCTTGCCAAGACGCATAAGCTGGCGCCATTTATGGAAACATCTCAAAAAAATACTATTCCGGTCGTTATCCTTTGCGGAGGCATGGGTACGCGCCTCAAGGAAGAAACCGAATTTAAGCCAAAGCCAATGGTGGAAATAGGCGGGAGGCCCATTCTGTGGCATATTATGAAAATATATGCTCACTATGGATTCCGTGATTTTGTGCTGGCGCTTGGGTATAAAGGGGATTCTATACGAGATTACCTTTTGAAGAGAAGGTATTACGAGGAGGATTTTTCCATGAGTACTGGAGAAGATAGAAGGATCCATTTTTTGAATAACGGAAAGCGTGAGGAAGAAGATTTCCATATTATTTTCGGGGAAACCGGTTTGGAAACGCCCCATGGAGAGCGCGTATTGATGCTGCAAAAATATCTCAAAGACAGCGACTTGTTTATGGTAACCTACGGGGACGGTGTGGCAGACATTGATATTGAAAAGCTGGTAGCGTTCCATAAGAATCATGGGAAAATTGCCACTATCACAGGCATTCACCCAATTGCAAGGTGGGGGCTTATCAATACAGACGCAGACAGCATGATTACTCAACTCGATCAAAAACCCATGTTGTATGAGTATGTAAATGGCGGGTTTATGGTATTTGACAAGCGGTTCTTCGAGTTTTTGAAGCCAGGCGATATGATTGAAGATGCTTTAGTGCGTCTTATCCCCCAAAAAGAACTGGCGATGTATAAGCATGAAGGTTTCTGGTACGGCATGGATACGTATAAAGATTTTCTTGCGTTAAACGAGTTGTGGAAGAGAGATCCCAAATGGAAAGTATGGAAATAAATCTCAAGGATAAAACAGTTTTGGTTACTGGAGGAGCCGGGTTTATCGGCAGCCATGTGGTGGATCGACTTGTTGAGGAGGGCGCCCGCGTGGTTGTGCTGGACAATTTGTCTTCGGGGAGCAAGGAAAACCTCAATTCCAAAGCCATATTTTATCAAGCAGACGTGAGAGATATACAGGAGGTACGAGACATAATCCAAAAGGAAGCGCCCTCGGCAGTTTTTCATTTGGCTGCCCAGCCTCTTGTGGAGACCGCGTATGAAAACCCTTTGGAAACGCTCGAGGTGAATTTTATGGGAACTGTGCATGTGTTGGAAGCCTGCAGAGCACAAGAAGGTATCGAAGCAATCGTTGTGGTTTCTTCAGATAAGGCATACGGCAAATCGAAGATACTGCCTTATACAGAGGATATGCCGGTCGGGGGAGACCACCCATACGAAGTTTCAAAGGCAGCCGGCGATCTGGCGGCCCAGAGTTATTTTAAAACGTATGGAATGCCTGTAACTATTGCGAGATTCGGCAATACGTTTGGGCCGCGCGACCGTAATTGGGGAAGAATTATTCCAGATTGTTTTCAGGCTATTTTGAAGAATAAAGAGCTGGTTATACGGAGCGACGGGAAAATGGTCAGAGAGTATGTGTATGCAAAAGACGTGGCAGAAGCATGTCTAAAACTTGCTCAGCACATTGAGAACAGCAAGGGGGAAGCGTTTAATTTTGGAAGCGACAATATCTTGAGCGTGTTTGAGGTTGTGCAGGAAATAGAAAAGATACTGGAAGTAAAAATCCCATATAATATCTTAAACACCGCAAAAAATGAAATCCCCAAACAGTATCTGGATTGGAGCAAGGCAAAGCGCTTGCTCGCCTGGCAGCAAAAGTATACATTTGCTCAAGGCATCCGCGAATCCTTTGAGTGGTATAAAAAGTAACATGGAGAAAGATAGCATAAAACTTATTTCGGTGAATATTGAGCTGGCGAAGCATCTCGGTTTGGTGCGGGCGTTTTTGGAAAAAGAAAAACCCGATATTGCGTGCCTCCAGGAGGTGTGTGAAGCGGACTTAAAAGAATTCGCAAAGGAGTTTGAAATGGAAGCCGTGTTCGCGCAGATGAGTTTGATAGGTAAAGGTGAATACACAAAACCGCCCTTTGCGCCGTATGGAGTGGGAATACTTTCTCGACTGCCTATACAAAGCGTTCAGCGACCATATTATCGGGGCGACGAGGAAACCGCAAAGCAGCGGGAGTTCCAGGGTCTTTCTCGAGACGATCCTCATCCGCTTTTGTGCGCGAGCATCAAGAAAGGGGACCAAAGCTTTGTTGTCGGAACGACACATTTTACATGGACCCAAAATGGAGAGCCAGATGATTTGCAGAGAAACGATTTGGTCAGTCTCTTGCGTACTCTTGAAAAATTCCCGGAAACCGTATTGGTCGGCGACTTCAATGCCCCTCGTGGCAGAGAGACATTTGATACATTAGCCAGATACTATAAAGACAATATTCCTGCGCACTATGCCACAAGCATTGATGCGAATTTACACCACGACGGTGAAAAAGTACGTAATAAATTGTTAATGGTTGATGGACTTTTTACTACGCTACAGTATGAGTGTGCCAATGTTCGCCTGCAAGACGGGATAAGCGACCATATGGCAATTGTCGCTGAAATTCAAAGGGTATTATGAAACATATGAAAGAAGATTTTCGAAGAGATAAAAAAAGGAGTGCACTTTAAGATATAAGAAAACCCACCTAGAGCTCCGGAGAACTCGCGGTGGGTGCAATGGGAGTATTGAGAGCGAGCGCTATAGCTTGCTCAATACCTCTTGGATGAACTGGACGTGGTGGGGGAGCGTCGGCTCGGGGAGCTGGCTGACGCGGAGCCACTTCCCGCCGGTCGGCTCTCCATCGGCCTGGACAAGCCAGACGGTCCCGATGGTGTGGCCGCGGGAGTCTACATGACTGTACTGGATCTTTGTGGAGCGAAAGTTGCGGAGCTCCACATTGATCTCTTGCTGGAGAACGCGGCGGATGGCGTCCTCGAAGCTCTCGCCGAGGCGAATGTAGGTGCCCGGGCAATGCCAACCTCGGTAATGCTCGTCCTCCCGCCACGTGAGGTAGATACGGTGGGGATGGTTCAGGTCATCCACCACCACCGTCTCGACACAGGCTTGAGGCACGATCTTCAGCAAGGCCTCGAAGAGCTCTGTGCCGATTCCCTTTTCGGGATTCTGCACGAGCCGTATGGCCCGTGCCGCGAGCACCTTCAGCTCGCTCTGGGGTAGTTTTGAAAGATCAACGCCATTGATGTCCATGGGTTTCCTCCTATGGAGTTCGTAGTCTCAGCTACGGTAAGCAGAATATACATTATTTATCGAAAATGTCAAGTAGAAAAGATGGATATTGTATGATATAAAGTTCCTATGGATAAGCCCTTGATGACAAATGAAAATACAGAATTTCGCAGCAAGGTTTTGTCGACGTTGAGAGCTCTTAAGTTTGACAGGGGCAGCAAGCTGATGATTCCGATTTATAACAAAGAGGAAGTGGTAGCTCATCTAGTGCCATTGACCGCAGACTTTACCGAAGAAGAGGTGAAGTTTCTTGCCGAATGGCGGGAAGCAAACGCCCAATGGTTCCCTTCACAATTTAAAGTTACAGAAGAAGGGACAAAGAAGTGGGTGCAAGCCCAAGTGATTGAAGCTGAAGATCGGATCTTGTTTTGGATTCAAGCTTTAGACGATTCCTTGCTCGGTCACATAGGTCTTTACCGATTCGATTTTGAAGACCGTTCATGCGAGATTGACAACGTCATGAGAGGAAAACAAGATGCAATGCCGGGAATTATGACCATGGCGCTTAAGAGTTTATTGAACTGGTCATTCACTGCCTTGGGGCTTCAAGCTCTTACGTTGCGGGTATTTTCTGATAACGAAAGAGCTATCGTTTTGTATCAACGGTGCGGGTTTGAAAAGGTAAGAGATATACCGCTCAAGAAAGTGGTGAGCGAAACCATGGTCCAGTTGGTGGAGAGAGAAAACGACTCTGAAGAAAAAGCCGAAAGATATTTTAGCCAATTTCGCATAACAAAACTAAAATACGATACGCAGAACAAATAAAAATAAATATATGAACGAGAAACATATAGACAAAATGATACTTACGGCCGGGCCATCTATAACCCAGAAAGAAATTGATTATGTTACGGATGCCGTGAAAAACGGCTGGTATGAGAGTTGGAACGGTTACCTCAAAAAGTTTGAGCAAAAATTTGCTGAATACGTGGGAACAAAATATGCCATAGCCACATCTTCTTGCACGGGAGCCATGCATATAGCGTTGGCAGCTTTGCGCGTAGGCAAGGGCGATGAAATTATTGTTCCTGAAACAACCTGGGGGGGGACGGCTGCTGTCGTAATGTATGTGGGCGCCACGCCTGTTTTTGTGGATATTGAAAGAGATACGTGGACCATGGATCCCGAAAGCTTAAAAAAGGCGATAACTCCGAAAACAAAAGGGATTCTTCCTGTGCATTTATATGGCCACCCCGCCAATATGGACGAAATCACACGCATTGCGAAAGAGCATGGCCTCTTTATCCTGGAAGACGCGGCTCCCTCTATTGGTTCAGAATACAAAGGCAGGAAAACAGGAAGTTTGGGAGACGCGGCGGCCTTTAGTTTCCAAGGAGCAAAATTATTGGTTACGGGAGAAGGAGGAATGCTGGTCACAAGCGATGAAAAGATATACGAGAGAGCATCTTTCTTGGCCGATCAAGGGAGAGATTCTCATAGGCAATTTTACATAAATGAAATCTCGTATAAGTACAAGATGTCTAACATTCAAGCTGCTCTCGGTTTGGCGCAGCTGGAAAGAATAAACGAGCTGCTGGAGAAGAAAAGGCGCATTTATGAATGGTATACATCCAATCTTGGAGGGAAGAAAGGCATTACCTTAAGTGCGGAGAAAGACTGGGCCAAAACCAATCACTGGATGTCTTCTATACTTTTAGAAGATACCGTTCAAATCGACAGGGAAGAATTGAGGACAAAATTGAAAGAGAGAAATATAGACACACGGCCTATTTTCCCTCCGATAAGCAACTTTCCTATGTTTATAAAGGGGGAGAACCCGGTTGCTGAATTTGTGGGGCAGAGAGGGATTAATCTTCCGAGCCCAATGACCTTAACCAAAGAACAGGCAGATTATGTCGCAGAGAATGTGCTGGATTTAACTGGAGTTTCGTAAATGGATTATAGCAGTTTGGCAAAACAGATTCGGGAGAATATCGTGCGAATGGCATTTTTGGCCAAAAATTCTCATGTGGCTTGTGCTTTGTCGTGTGCCGATATCCTCACGGTTTTGTATTTTGGCATCTTATCAATAGATCCGAAAAATCCTCATGGGCCGCGCGATCGGTTTATTCTAAGTAAAGGACACGCGGCTTCGGCCCTGTATGCCACGCTTGCAGAGCGAGGATTTTTCCCTGCGGAGGTTCTTGATTCCTATTGTACGGATGGAGGAACATTGACCGGCCACTCCACAAAAGATTGCGTGCCCGGCGTTGAAGTCTCCACAGGATCTCTTGGCCATGGTTTGTCTATTGGGGCCGGCATGGCGCTTGCTGAAAAGAGGGGTAATGGAAAGGAGCGAGTATTTGTGCTTTTGAGCGACGGAGAATGCGACGAAGGTGCTTTGTGGGAAGCGGCGCTCTTTGCCAGTCATCATAAGCTGGACAATCTTGTTGCTATTGTAGATTACAATAAGTTTCAGGGTTTTGGAAAAACAAACGATATCCTGAATTTGGAGCCTTTGGAGAAAAAATGGCAAGACTTTGGGTGGGTCGCTGGAAGTGTGGACGGGCATAGCTATGAGGAGCTCGAGCGCGCGCTGAAAGCTATTCCGCAAGAGCAGGGGAAACCCACAGTGCTTGTGGCTCACACCATAAACGGGAAGGGAGTATCGTATATGGAGAATAAGTTAGATTGGCACTATAAATCGCCAAATGAAGAACAATATCAGCAGGCAATAGAAGAAATTCGTTCTCTATGAGAAAAGCGTTTTGCGACAGTTTACTTGAAGCAGCAGAAAAAGAAGAAAGTGTTATGCTTATTACCAACGATTTGGGGTTTTCCGTATTGGAGCCGTTTGAACAAAAATTTCCCAAACGTTTCTTGAACGTGGGAGTCGCAGAACAGAATATGATTGGTGTCGCGGCAGGAGTTGCGCATTCAGCGAAAAAAGTTTTCGTGTATTCCATTGTGCCTTTTGTTACCATGCGCTGTTTTGAACAGATTCGAAATGATGTATGTTCTGCAAATTTGCCCGTCGTATTGGTTGGGGTGGGAGGCGGTTTATCATACGGTACCGCAGGTCTTACCCACCATTCTTTAAACGACATTGCTATTATGAGAAGCCTGCCAAATATGGAAGTTTTTTGCCCGGGAGATCCCGCAGAAACACAGGCGATAATGGCGTATCTCTCTACATCACAAAAGCCAGCATATCTCCGTATCGGGAAGGGAAATGATCCTATAGTGCACGAGAAGAAACCTGATTTTGCGCCTGGAAAGGCAATTCTTCTGCGGGATGGGAGCGATATTAGCATCTTCGCAACGGGGAATATTTTATGGAACGCGAGAGAAGCTGCAAAGATTCTCGGCCAAGCTGGGTTGAGCGTGTGTTTGTTTAGCATGCCAAGCGTGAAACCTATTGATAAAGAGGCAATACACAAAGCGGCGCGAGAAACGAAAGCCATTTTCTCTATTGAGGAACACAGTATTATCGGCGGATTAGGAGGAGCAGTTGCCGAGACGCTGGCAGAATATAAAGATGCGAAGCCACTTTTTGCGCGCATTGGATTTCCGGACAGCTTTTGCAAAGAGATTGGAAGTCAGGAATATCTGCGGCAAGCGTATGGATTATCGCCAGAAGCAATGGCAGAGCGCATCCAGCGCCACATAAAAGAGAGTCTATGAAAACAGAAAAACAGCTGCGAAAAGAAATTTTAAAGCTCACAAAAGAGTTTTACAAAGCGCGGAAAAGCCAGGAAACATTCCTGCCAGGCCAGACGCAGATTAGCTATGGTGGCCGCGTGTACAACGAAAAAGAAATGATGAATTTGGTGGATGCTGCTTTGGATTTTTGGCTCTCCATGGGTAGATTTGCAGCGCAGTTCGAAAAAGAATTTGCCGCGTTTCTCGGAGTAAAGTATTGTCTTCTTGCAAATTCTGGATCTTCTGCAAATCTGCTTGCTGTTTCGGCGCTCACTTCCCCAAAACTGGGAGCAAGACAGCTGAAGCCGGGAGACGAAGTTATCACCACTGCTTGCGGATTTCCTACCACACTCAATCCCATCGTGCAGAATAACCTTGTTCCTGTTTTCCTCGATGTTGAGCTCGACACGTATAATATTAAGGTTGGAGATATTGAAAAGGCGCTTTCTCCAAAAACAAAGGCAATTTTTGTGGCTCACGGGCTTGGTAACCCCGCGAACCTTCGGGAGCTTTTGCGTATCGCAAAAAAGCACAAGCTATGGCTTATTGAAGACAATTGTGATGCCGTAGGATCGAAGTATCAGGGAAAGTATACGGGAACCTTTGGCGATATTGCTACTTGCAGTTTTTACGCAAGCCACGACATGACTATGGGGGAAGGGGGCGCGGTGCTCACGAGCAACGAAACACTCAAGAATATTGTTGCTTCTTTCCGGGATTGGGGCAGGGAATTCGACGAACCTGGGATGCAAACCAACCGGTTTTCCTCGAAAGTGGGAGAATTGCCTTTCGGATATGATCGCAGATACATCTTTTCCCATATCGGGTACAATCTTAAGATTACTGATCTTCAGCCCGCTATTGGTTTGGCGCAGCTCGAAAAACTGCCTTCGTTTATAGAAGCAAGGGAAAAGAACTTTGCAGCGCTTAAACAAGCTCTTGGGCCCTATAGCAAGTTTCTCGCTTTCCCCCGGCAGGAAAAAGAGGCAGACCCCTGCTGGTTTGGGTTTCCTATGCTTGTAAAGCAAGCAGCTCCTTTCACTAGGAAAGAAATGGTGGAGTTTTTGGAAGAGCGGAAAGTCATGACGCGGATGTTTCTGGGCGGCAATCTTTTAAAGCAGCCTGCGTATAAAGATATAAAATATCGGGTTTTCGATTCTTTGAGCAACACAGATTCGATTATGGAAAATTTGCTTTGGATTGGCGTCTATTCTGGCATCACGAAAGAAAAAATGCGCTATATGACTGACGTACTGCTGAGGTTTTTGGAGCCGTATAGAGATAAGATACATGAAGAATAAAGTAGCTGTTGCTATCCCAACATATAACAGACTTGGGTATCTCAAAGAATGTATCGAAAGTATCCTGAACCAGACGTTCCAGGATTTTTCTCTTTTTGTATTTGATAACGCTTCAGACGATCCAGTCGAACAGGAACTGCAAAAGTACCAAGATGAGCGGATACATTTTATTGGCAGCACTCAAAACAGAGGGCCTATTGGGAATATTAACCGTATTTTGGAATATCCTTTTGATTCAGAGTACGTAGCCATATTCCATGATGATGATGCGATGCATCCAAAAAAACTTGAACTGCAGAGTTCTTTTTTGGACGCCCGTCAGGGTATGTTATTTGTAGCTTCAGATTTCAATGAAGTTTCAGACAAAACCATTCGGAGCTTCGCAGATTTTGACGAGAACAACATGAAGAGCGCTGTGTATAAAAATCCCTATGAGTTTGTGCGAGCGGAGATGTCATGGTTGCGGTGCGCGTTCGGTTCAGTTATGTATAGAAAAAGTGCTTTTCTTACTGCCCGAATGCATGAGGATAAATTTTCAGAGTTCGCCGATTTGGTGTTCCTTATGGGAATTTCCAAAAGAGGGCCTTGTGCTTTCTTGAAAGCTCCCTTGATGAATTATCGCATTCATCCCGGACAAAACAGAGTGCTTGGGGAAGAATATGAGCAAGGCGCTAAGGAAATGCTTTCTTTTTGCAGAGAAAGCCTGCCCTCTGTGTTAGACAAGAAGGATGAAATGCTGCTTCGCAGATATTCTGTCAATTTCTTGCTTAGGGCTTGCGCCCATATCAACAAAGGGTTTTTTTATTCACTGCGATTTCTGCAAAAGTGCCATCAGCAACAGTTTATCCGATACAGAGATTTTCGATATATTGACGCGCACGGATTGGTTTCTGCAGTGAGCATAGTATTGAAAAGCAAAAAAATAATTAGCGCAGCACGATGGGCGAGAAGTTTGTTACGGTCATAGTTCCTTGTTTAAACGAGGAGCAACATATTGGAAAATGCTTGGAGTCGATTATTGCGAATGATTATCCCAAAGACAGAGTGGAGGTTTTAGTGGTGGATGGACTTTCGAAAGATAGTACGCGCGAAATTGTAGAAAAATACCAGATACAAAATACTAGATACAAGATACAGCTTCTCGATAATCCAAGGGTTATTACGCCAGCGGCAATGAATGTGGGCATCAAAAATGCAAAGGGCGATATTATCATCAAAATGGATGCGCACAGCGTATATGCGAAAGACTATATTTCAAAATGCGTTCAGCATTTGGAAGAATCTGGATCAGACAACGTTGGGGGAGTACTGGAAAGCGTTGCTCCTGCAAATACGTTGATGGCAAAAGCAATTGTCATTTGTTTGTCCCATGTGTTTGGCGCAGGAGGTTCTTATTTTAGAACGGGCGCCGCAGAACCAATGGAGGTGGATACGGTGGCTTTTGGTTGTTATAGAAGAGAAGTGTTTGAGAAGATAGGGATGTTCGACGAGCGGATGGAGAAAATAGAAGACTTGGATTTCAATGTACGGTTGCGGAAAGCTGGCGGGAAAATTATGCTGTTTCCGGATATCAAGGCATTGTACTACCCTTCTTCCGATAACCTGAAAGATTTTTTTGTGCATAATGTTACCGACGGCATCTGGACGACATATCCTCTAAAATTTGGTTTTGTTTCAGGATCTTTGCGGCATTATATCCCTTTGATCTTTGTCTTAACCCTGCCCGTAAGCATTTGGCCTTATATGATACTTTCCTTGTTTTTCTCTTTGAAAATTGCCATAATTGAGGGAGATAATAAGTTAGTATTCGCTATGCCCCTGGTCTTTGCGGCGCGCCATATCGGGTATGGGTTAGGGTCTCTCTTTGGCATAGCGAAACTCGTGGTATGACTACACAAGAACTTATTGAACAACTAGACAGTGTAAGCAAGAAGACAAACGAGGAGTGGCTAGCTTCTTTGGACGAGAGGAAACAAAAGGAAATTGAATTTCATAATATAGACAAAGATAAAACACTTGCGGAAGGCGAGTATGAGAAGCTTCACGAGAATGCCAAGTTCTACCAGACCGCGCACCTCATTAATGAGTATGTTGATGCCTGGATAGCTCAATATAGCAAGGGCAAAATCTTTTTGGATTATGCCTGCGGCGATGGGGAGAATGCCGTGAAAGCGGCAAAAGCAGGGGCAGAGTTGGCAATTGGTTTGGATATAAGCGATGTTTCTATTAAGAATGCCCGCGCGTTAGCCGAAAAAGAAGGGGTTTTGAGAAATACCTATTTTCTCCAGGGAGATTGCGAGAATACCGGTCTTCCTAATGAATCTGTGGATGTTGTTATCTGCTCTGGCATGCTGCATCATTTGGATTTATCGTATGCGTTTCCGGAGTTAAGGAGGATTTTGAAAAAGGGAGGAGTGCTTTTGGCAGTGGAGGCATTGGATTGCAACCCTGCCATTAAGGCGTATCGTATGCTTACGCCTCATTTGCGCACTGATTGGGAAAAGCGGCACATTCTTTCCTACAAAGAGATTGGGTTTGCAAAAAGATTTTTTGAGGTAAAAAACATTAGGCATTGGCATTTGTTTAGTATTGCAGCTGCGTACGTGCCTTCTGCCCTGCCTTTTTTGAATGCTTTAGACAAAGTATTCCTCAAGATCCCACTCATAAAAATGATGTCGTGGATGTTTACGTTTGAGCTGCATAAGAAGTAATAGTAAATAGGTGAGAGTTTTGAAAATCGGAAACTTGACGTTCCCGATTTTTTGTGCTTTTTTGTAGTTAGCTGTTTGAAAGGGGCGTGAGTTGAAGATAGTGACGGTTTGCAAGGATATGGGTGGAGCTAACGTGGTTGCCCCCATTGCGCAGGTGTTAAGCAACCAGGGCCACGAGGTGTTCCCCGTTTTAGAGGGGATGGGGGCTTATCTTTGGTCCCAGCTGTGCTCGGTACCGCCGATCTTCCGCGGTACCGATGACTACAGGATAGTTCCTTTCTCGCTGGATGTGGGAGCGGTACTTGGATATTATCGTCCCGACGTGGTGGTTGTGGGCGTAGGTTCCCCGAGCCATTTGGAAGGGGAGTTTGCGCGCGCTGCGCAAATTCACCATATTCCACTGGTTCTCATGGAGGATTTTTGGGGAGGTTTCCGACGCATCACCGGCCTTCGCCGACCTCCAGATCTTGCGCTTACGCTTGATGAGTATTCATCAAGCCTTGTCCGGCAAGATTTTGGCCGAAAGACGAAGATATGCATCACGGGCAATCCTGGTGTTCGGGTGGGCGTTGAGCCAGACCCGGAGGTTTATTGGATGCGGTATGGAGGCGAACTGGTTATTGCATTCTGCGGAGGCGGCTCCGAAACCGCCGAGCAGATAGATCTTCTATCCCAATGCTTGGCGGTTACGAGCAAACCGTGGAAGCTGATCCCTCGTTGGCACCCTAAAGAGGCAGACCGCCCGGATAAAAAAAACGGCAACCAGCCGTACCGGGAAACGTGGAACGCCTTGCTGGCGCCGCTTGGGGATCGTGTAGTTCGTGTGGACGGGCCACCAACCGATAACATTGTTGTTGCTTCGGATTTGGTTCTCGCCGGATTTTCCACGTTGCTGACGACGGCAGCTAAAGCAGGAGTTCCTGTAGCTGCTCTTGTGACGCCGGCGGTTCAGAAATCTCTCCAGGAAGAGTCTGGTTTGCTGGAGGTGCCGCAGGTGGTACTTGGCGTCGCGGATCTCGTGGTAACTCCTGTGAACTTGGCCTTGCTGAATCCTTGCTCCAGCGAGGCGCGAGATCAACTTATGCCGTTCGATCCCGCTGTTGGGGCATCGGCAATCTGCGATCTTGTTGAGGGTCGCTAAACGTATTGCGAAGGGGCTCACGTGTACAGCGTGGGCTCTCCTATTTTGCACGAATTGTTTTTGCAAGAGAAAATTGGTAAGATTGAACATATTGTATGGAAGATAGGAAGAGGAAGGAAATTGAATATTATGACGAAGCAGCAGCCCGCCAGCGGGGGGAGGAAGGATTTGCCCCTCAGGTGCTGGGAAGTTATAGTTTTCTGTATTCCATTGCCGTCCCTCTGGTAAAGGACAAAAAAGTGCTGGATTATGGGTGTGGGAACGGCGTACATACGAAATTTCTCGCAAACCATGCGAGAGAAGTGGTCGGCATTGATTTGTCCCAAGGAGCTTTGGCGATCGCCAGGAGAAACGCCGAGAAAGAAAAAGTTGAGAACAAAGCGAAATTTCTTGTCATGGACTGCGAGAAGCTTGAGTTTCCGGATAATTCCTTTGATGTGGTGTTCGACGGGGGCACATTTTCTTCATTGGATTTTGAAACATCGCTCGCAGAAATTACGCGTGTGCTGCGGCCAGATGGAGTGTTGGTTGGCATTGAAACTTTTGGGCACAACCCTTTGGCAAACGCAAAACGCGCCCTTAACCGCATTGCAGGGAAGAGAACATCGTGGGCGGCTTCGCACATTGTGCGACAAGAAGAAATCCTGCTTTTGAAAAAACGCTTCGAAAACTGTGAAATATTCTACTTTCATGCAGTTTCTTTGTTCGCATTTCCTTTTTTAAACTTGCCGGGAGGATATTTTGTGTTACGCGTAACAGAGATGATAGATTCCATGGTTTTGCGCATTCCTTTTCTGCGCAAATACGCATTTAAGGTGGTATTCGTTTGCAAACATGGTAAAAAGAGTCTTTGATTTTATAGCAGCATTGTTCGGGTTTATACTGATAGCTCCTATCTTTCTTGCCATCGCCTTCGCGATTAAACTGGATTCGTCGGGTCCCGTGTTTTACAAAGGGTTAAGAGTGGGGAAGCAGGGAAAAGAATTCCGTATGTTTAAGTTTCGCAGCATGGTGCAAAACGCTGATAAAATAGGAGGGCCTTCCACGGCAGGCGACGATCCTCGGCTAACCCGCATGGGAAAGTTTTTGAAAAAGTTTCAGCTCGACGAACTGCCCCAGCTTCTTAACGTCATAAAGGGAGAAATGAGCATTGTAGGTCCAAGACCGGAAGTGCCGTTTTATGTGGATATGATGACATCCGAAGAAAGAAATGTTATCCTTTCTGTGCGGCCCGGCATGACCGATTGGGCTTCTTTATGGAATTTTCATGAAGGAGAAATTTTGCGGGGAAGTGCAGATCCGGAAAAAACGTACCAGGAGAAAATACGGCCAGAGAAGATGCGCCTGCAGATGAAATATGTGAGAGAAAGGAATTTTCTGGTGGATTTGAATATTATTCTTCAAACTGTTTTAAAAATTTTCCAATGACACCTAATGAGTACACGAAAATAACTAACGATGCGCGTAAAACCGTTCTCCGTATGATTTACAAAGCCCAATCCAGCCATATTGGGAGTAACTTTAGCTGTATCGATATATTAAGCGTTCTCTTCGAGAAAATGGATCTTCAGAAAGATACATTTATTGCAAGCAAGGGTTGGGTGGCGGCTTCTGTGTATTATTTCCTTGGGCAAAAGGGGGTTATCCCAGAGAAAGATTTGGAACGATATTGCCAGCCGAACGAAACAAAATATATAGGTCTGATAGAGCCGCAAGGAAAGTTTGGGCTGGAATTTGCCGGCGGAAGCATGGGGTTTGGTTTGCCTGCGGGCGTTGGGTTCTCCTTGGCAAAAAAACTCAACGCGGACAATGGAACAACCCATATTCTTATGTCAGATGGAGAAATGCAAATAGGTACTACGTGGGAATCAATCTTAATCGCCAAGCAGCATGGCCTTTCAAATCTTGTGGTGTGGGTGGACAACAATCGATTTCAGGCAATGGGAAAAACAGAAGAGATTTTGAACATTGAACCGCTCGACGAGAGGGTTCGGGCATTTGGTTGGGCTGTGGAGCGGATAGATGGCCATAATTTTGAACAGATTGAAGCTGCTTTTGCAGGATCTCGTGTCCAGTCCCCGCGCATGATTGTATGCGATACAATTAAGGGAAAAGGTTGGAAGAGGGCGGAAAACAACAACGTGTACCATTACAAAAATCTATCGCAAGAAGAGTTTGAGGAAGCGATGGAAGAGCTAAACAAAGCATAGAATGGGTGAAATAGTACAACAATTAGATAACCGTCGGGCGTTCATTGATACTCTCTGCGAGTTGGCAGAAAAAGACAGGGATATTATTTTTATCATTCCGGACGTCGGTTTCAACTACACAGAGAAATTCCAAAAACTGTATCCCGAAAGATTCTTCAATTTTGGCGTGACCGAGGCAAGTTCAACTATCATCGCCGCGGCCATGGCATTGAGCGGAAAGAAACCCTATCTGTACTCCATGATTAATTTTGTTACCTTCAGAGTTCACGAGATGGTGAGGAACGCCATTTGCATGCATGGAGCGAATGTGAAAATCCTCGGGGTGAAGGGGTCTGAAAAATATAAGTTCCTCGGGTTTTCTCACAATCTTTTGCGGGATGACGAAGAAATTGATTTTTTGAGCAAACTGCCTGGAATGAAAACGTATATTCCAAAAGATCCGGAAGAAACTCGGGATATTATCCAAAAAACATACGTAGAGCACGGCCCCGCCTACATCCGCCTGTAAAAGAAAATCCCCTTGCCGGCAACAGCAGGGGCTTGTGTTCTATGAGTTAAGGTACTGCAGGAGATCGCCATGGAGTACAGAGTTGGCCGTCAGGATCGACGGTTCTTTAATGGTCCACGGCCGGCCGTCGAGAGTGGTGACTACAGCTCCGGTGCCTTTCAAGATTGGGACCATCGCTGATAGGTCTTCGGATTCTGCAGAAGTGGCACCGTAAAAATCCCAATCTCCAGTTGCAACCGCAGCAAGAGACATGGATGCTGAAGCAATGCGGTATACGCAGGTCACGCCGGCTGTGTCGTGATCCAGTTTTTTCACGTAGGGATACACGACAGCCCGATCGTGTTTGCCCGAGTCGAAAGCGCCGATCGCGTGATTGCGTATGGCGCAGTCAGAAACGTGCGTTCCCGTGGGTTCCACATTGGGATAATCGGGAGAGTAAAGCGCTTGCTTGCCTTCTTCTCCGATCCAAATGCGTCCACCGCGTCCAGCCCTTACATCAGGCGAGAAGACAACTCCCAAGACTGGGACGTTGTCCACCGCGAGAGCCACGCATACTCCAAATGTTCCGAAAAGCGGATCTTGGAGGTTGAGAGTGCCGTCGATTGGATCAATGACCCAAACTCTCCCAGACTTTCCTTCTCGAGGCGCATTCTCTTCAGAGAGAATCGCATCGTCCAGAAAAGCGCGCTGGATTTCGCCTCTCAACATATCATCGACATCTTTGTCGATCTTGGTTTTGATTTCGGTGTGGCGCGCGCGCGACCACCTGCGCCCGATTGCCTCGGGAGATCTGGCAGAGGAGAGAGCTGTTTGGATCATCTCGCCCCCGCGGACCGCGAGCTCAATTGCGAGCCAACGCTCTTCTTGTAGGTTCTCCATGCTTGAAACTCCTTCGGTAGTTTACGATTCCTCGTGGTTAAAGCTTACCACTTTTTTTGCGGTTGTCAACTAAAAAAGAAGCGCCGAGCGGGTTCGTTGTCGTTGATACGAAAACGAATTTCCGCCAGGCGCTTGAAAGGTGCTAGGGGTGCCTGACTACCTCGTACCGCTCGAGGTACTCTTCGTAGCTCGCGAGCGGTTGATGGAGGTAGGCGCAGAAGATATCAGGGAGCAGGGGGAGATGCATCGTTTCGACGCACCCCATGCTCGCAAACCATTGTTGCAGGATCCGATCGTGGCCGCAGCAGGTGTGCCTGCGCGTGGTCACGATTTCTTCGAGCGAGATGATTACGGCTATACTCTCGACAGAGAGGTTGCCGTACTTTGCATGCATATCGACGAGAGTCGCCCAATCCTCTTCGTCCACTGGCACGCGCCAGTAGGAAAGGATGGAAGTGTAACCTGGCCGGGTGTTGTCGGGGACTCCCCGGTCGAGCACCGACTTCGGTACGTTGACTAGGAAATCACCGAAGGGCTCTGCAGTGTTTGCGAAGGCCCCCTTGAGGCGCCCGAGCTTCTCGCGATCTTCGTCGGTCGACGCAACGCCCTTCTTGGGAACCACGTATGTCGCTTGCTCGGGCTCGAGGCCCAGCAGCGCTGCGTCTTCCGTGGAGGTTTCCCTCGAATCGAGAGAGAGTTCCTCGCTCATCTCGCGGATCAAGGTATCTCGGGTGTTCTGGTCGTTGCGGGCTGTAGGCCCGATCCAGTTTCCTCCGATGGGGCAGAGCATCCACCTGAATGCCTTGAGCGGATACCCTCCATCCTTGATGTCAATCAAGATCTGGTCTGGGTGGAACCTCCTGTAGATGATCCCCACGCTGGCGATATTGTCCACTCGGACTTTCTCTACCATCTCTGGCCTCCTGCTCCATGGTGTGCTGGGATCTCCAGTGGGTGCTAGTATAATGTAAGTTTAAGGAAGTGTCAAGTTGCGGGGTTGTGAGTACAAGAGTATAATATTTTTATATGCATAGGTCTGCTTTTGGGGCTTTGGGTCGCGAGGTCCGGACAAAAAATATTTCAGAGCGCGTGCAGAGAATCGTTCTCTCGCCTATTAAAGAAATGTCGATTCTGGCAGATGAGGTGCGCCAAGATACTGGAGCAACAATTGTTTCTTTTGGGCAGGGCATCCCATATTTCGATACGCCAGAGTACATTAAGGAAGGCATCCGCGCGGCGCTGCAAGAAAGAGATACTGCTCGCTATACCTTGGAGCCCGGCATTACAGAATTGCGAGAGCTTGTGGCAAAAGACTTAATGGCAAGAAAGGGGGTTGAGAACGTAAAATTCTCTCGCGAAGTTATGATAAGTTCCGGCTGCCAGGAAGCCGTTATGTGCGCTTTGGTTACGGTGGTCGACGAAGGCGACGAAGTACTGTTGCTTTCGCCTTCGTTTGCATCGTATTCAGAACAAATTCTTCAGCTGGGCGGCGTGCCAGTGTTTGTGCCTTTAGATGAAGATCGCGGGTGGCATTTAAACAAAGAAGCTCTGCTCGAAAAGGTGAGCCCAAAAACAAAAGCGATTTTATTCTCACACCCTTCCAATCCCACGGGAACAGTATTTGCCCAAGAGGAACTGCGAATTTTGGCAGATCTCGCGAAAGAACATGACCTTGTTCTTATAACCGACGAAACATATGACTTTCTTGTCTATGAAGGGAAAACACATGTTTCTCCAGCTTCCTTTTCCGATATTCGAGATCGTGTTATTCTGTGCGGAAGCTTTTCGAAAAAATACGCTCTTACCGGCTACCGGGTAGGATATGCGTTTGCAGAGCAAGGCATTATGGCGCATATGCTTAAGGTGCACGACGCTCTTGCTATTTGCGCGCCTGCCATTTCGCAAAAGGCAGTCATTACGGCTTTGCGCGGAGATCAAAAGAGCGTTGCGGAGTTTGTAGAAAAACTCACGGAAAACCGTGAGTTAATGTGTAAGAAGTTAGACGAACTTTCTGGATTTTTTGAGTATAAAAAACCGCAAGGCGCTTATTATATTCTTGCGAAATATCAAAAGTCTGGATTGGGGTCTGCCGAACTTGCCGTGAAGATCTTACAAGAAGCCAAGGTCGTTACGATTCCGGGCGTTGCGTTTGGCCCTTATGGCGAAGGCCACCTTCGTTTTTCTTTTGCCTGCAGTCCCGAAGAAATTGACGAAGGTTTCCAACGTCTCCGCGTTTGGACGGAAACGTTAGGAAAATAGAAAAGGGATTATATTTGGATCTTGCAGAGTGTTCGCAACAAGATCTGCCGAGCTGAAATCTCCAAAACTCCATCTTTTGTCTGGCACCGCGACCACGCGAGCGCCAGCCATCTTCCCTGCCTGAACACCTCTCGCCGTATCCTCAAAAATTACCGTATCTTGCGGCTCTACGTTTAAAAGTTGGATTGCTTCGTTGAAAATTGCTGGATTAGGCTTGGAAGGAAGTTGCATGGAGTGTATCGAAAGAAGATGCTGAAATGTTTCCTCAAATTCAAATCGTTTCACAAACATATCGATCCATTCTTTGGGTGCGGCGGAAGCTATAGCCATAGGAATATGTTTTCTTTGCAACAGAAAGATTAATTCCTTTGCCCCAGGCATTAAACTCGATCGTTCTTGGTATACTGTTTTTGCGAGATCTGCGTATGCTTTATTCGCCTTCTCTACCGAAAAGTCAGGAACGTATTTTTTTTGTATAAGGCTGTACAATTCGCGTATGGACAAACCGCTGATTTCTTTTTCAAACTCATCGGTGTATGGAACTCCCAAATCTTTCAACATATTTTTCTCTAATTCAGGGGTTACGGCGTCGGTATTCACAAGAGTACCATCCATATCAAAAATGACTGCTTTTGTTCGATAACTCATACTTTCCACTGTAATAAATTCATTCTCCTAAATCAATAAATAAGCCTCTCAAGAGCAAAGTTCCTAAGAGGCTATTGGGGACTGGATAAAAAATCTCTCCTAAAAAAAGAAAGAAGCCCCCGGCGCGGTCATACGACCGGCGGGGGCTTGGTGGTTTAGTCGAACTCTTGGAGGAGAGCGGCGATGTCCACTTCCTCCCAACCATAGAAGATCTTGGTGGCACCCGCTTCCCGGAGTTTCGTTAGATTCTCCGAGAAGGTGTAGCCGGGCATTGCGATTACCGGCGATCCAGCAGCGCGAGCCGCCTTGATGCCGGTGGCCGAATCTTCGAAGACAAGCTGTTTGGACGGGGGAATCCCCATCCGTCGTGCCGCCTCAAGATACACATCAGGCGCCGGCTTGAGGTGCTTCACAGAATCCTCGAGAAGAATGAGGTTTCCCGGGAAAATCTTGGCAATACCCGACCGCTCGAGCAGGATTTCCGCCTGCCTCCTCGGAGTCATCGATGCAATCGCTATTGGAAATCCCCGGGTGCGAATTTGCTCCAGAACGTCCAAAAATCCAGGGCGAGGTTCGATCGAAACGAAGCCTTCTATGATCTCGTCGTAAAACCTCACCTTGCGGCGCCGAATCTCTGCTCCGGCAGCACTCCTACCCGATAATTGCGAGATGCCTTCGGCAATGAGTGCGTCTCCGCCTCCAATGGCATTCTCAATTTGGCGGGCGATGTCTGCGGCCAGATTGTTCCGGTCGAATATGACGCCGATCTCTTCCGCCGCACGGGCGAATGCTTCAAAGTGCACGTTACCAACATGAATAACCGTGTCTTCCAGGTCGAAGGCAACCCCTTTGATCGCCATCGCGCTCTCCTTCCTATGAGCGGTGATACTGGGGGAATAGTAGCACAATTTTTATAGCTTGTCAAATTTGCGGAAAGAGGATTTTAACGTATAATACTTCCATGAAAGAAGTAATGGTAAAAGGGAAAATAAAACAGGGGTTAAGAATAGCGTCTGGTTTGAACCCAAATCCGCCAGTTAAGCTCGGAATGAAACTCAACAATACGATTGCTCTGCAAAAACCATTCTTTGAGAAAGCGGGAGTAGAGGGCATTTCCGAAATGTATAGTGGTACTATTAATGTAGATATATCTCCGTTCACATTTAAGATAGTTGAACCAGATTATCGGGTGACTTGCACGTGGTTTGAAGAACTTACAGAGACATTCTGGTTCGTAAAAACATTGATCGACTATGAGAGGAAGGAGTACGAAGGGTATATTTACTACCCATGTCCGTCAGACGTAAAGTCGCATGCCGATGATACAGTAGAACTTTTAAGCGTAAAAATTCCCGGAGTGGCTTATGGAATGGAAATTAGCATTTGTGTCCCAGGAGGTAAAATTAAAGTTGGACAGGCATAATTTTAAACTAAAAGAAAATCCCCCGGCGCGGTCATACGACCGGTGGGGGTTTTGACTTTGGGAGTTTGGTAACTCGCTCAGAAGACGATCGCTCTGACCGTCTGTCTACGGGTATGCGACTGCAAAGAGTGGCATAACTTTGCTTAAATGTCAAACTTGCGGAAGCAGAGTTTTTGAGCTACCATAAAAGCTATATGGAATACAAAGTGCGGTTTGCGAATCCGGCAAAACAATATGCCGACCATAGAGAAGAATTCATCAAGGCGTTTGATGACACGCTTTCTCGCGGCGCAATTGTAAACAAAGAAGAGCTCTGGAAGTTCGAAGAGGATTTTGCCAAGTTTGTGGGCGTAAAGTACGGTATTGGCGTAAACTCTGGCACGTCGGCTTTAGACGTGGCTTTGCAAGCAGCCGGCATCGGCCAGGGGGATGAGGTAATTACTGTGGCTCACACGTTTATCGCGAGCATATCTTCTATATATCTTGCAGGAGCAACACCGGTGCTCGTGGATGTTGGCCAAGATTTTAATATGGATACGAGACTTTTGGAAAAAGCCATCACGCCCAAAACAAAAGCCATTATGCCCGTACACTTAAACGGACGGCTGTGCGACATGGAAGTGATCATGGATATCGCAAAGCGCAAGGGTTTGATAGTCATAGAAGATGCGGCGCAGTCTCTAGGCGCCAGTATGAAGATGGCAGACGGCGCTGCGCAGTCAGCCGGATCTTTCGGCGTTGCGGGATGTTTCAGTTTGTACTGGGCAAAAGCACTGGGGGGTTTTGGTGGCAGTGGAATGATTACAACGAATGATCCTGCGATTGCCGAAAAAGCAAGACTGATGCGCTACAACGGCGAGAATCGTGAAGACCGACATTTTTACTATCATGCTCACAATTTTTTGATGGATAACCTTCAGGCCGCACTTTTGCAAGTGAAGTTCAAATATTTCCCCCAGTGGCTTCAAAGAAGAAAAGAGATAGCTGAACTGTATCATCAAGGGTTAGGGGGAGTAGCTCAAGTGCAAGTGCCGCACTTTGGCGATCCTCGCTTCTCTGATATCTATACCAATTACGTTATACGGGCCGAACGCAGAGACGAGCTTGCAAAGTTTCTCCAAGAACAGGGGGTGGAAACTATGATTTCGTGGGGAACACCAACGTACAAAGAGCCGGTATTTGTACAAGGTGGGATGCCCCGTTTAGTAAGCGCTGGCGGCGATGTGCATCCGCCAGCTGGCGGATTGCCCGAAACCGAAAAAATCTGCAGAGAAGTGTTGTCTTTCCCTATGTATCCGGAGCTCACCTTAGAGCAGGTGCAGTACGTGATCGAACAGGTGAAGGGTTTCTATGCGCAGTAAACCTGTCGAACTATGAATTTCAAAGAGCTGCAGAAAAAAATGCTAGAACGGACGCGAAAAAAGCGTTTCGCGTTTTTTCTTGGAGTTGATATCGTTTCGGTTGCGGCTGCTGTAACGCTCGCATTTCTCTTACGTTTTGAAGGGACTATTCCTCAACAATATTTTGAAGGAGGAGGTTTTTGGGCAGGGCTTGCGCTTGTGCTGGGGGCAACCATTCCAGTCTTCTTGTTGTTCCGGCTGTACTCTTTTACTTGGGCGTATGTGAGCATTGGAGATCTCCTGCTTTTAGCCCAGGCTTTGTTTGTAAGCGCAATAGTGACAGGTCTGCTATTTCTTGTGTTACGGACAGCGGAGTTTTTCTCTGGATTTCCCCGCTCTGTATTCTTGCTTACCTATATTCTGCTGTTTTTGTTTATGGGCGGACTGCGTTTCTCCAAGCGCATGTATTTACAGTGGGATACAGAACACAGAGGGAAGAAGGAAAAGGAGCGAACGCTTATTGTGGGGGCGCGCGACGAAGGCGAAGAAATTCTTCGAAGTATTTTACAGTCTCAAAAAAGCAGGTATCTTCCAGTAGGGTTTGTGGATATAAATTCTTCTCGGGTGGGCGCCACTATTCATGGGATACGAGTGCTTGGGGAAATCAACGCCATAGAGCGAATTGTGCGGGAACATGAAATTGAAGCTATCATTATTGCTCTTCCCGCGCAATATTCAGCACAAATTAAAACGGCAGTAGAGTTAGGGCGTAAGGCAGGCTTGGAAAAAATACAAATTGTGCCACCGCTTTCAGAATTGATCGGAGGGCAAATTTCTATTCGCAGTCTGCGGGAAGTACAGGTGGAAGATCTTATGGGGAGAGAACAAGTTGCGTTGGATGAGCAGGCGATTCGCGAGTTTATCGCGCGAAAGAGAGTATTGGTAACCGGAGCAGCAGGGTCTATCGGGGCTGAATTGTGTCGGCAGATTATGCGTTTTTCTCCTAACGGGTTGATTCTTGTAGACCAGGACGAAACTGGAATTTTTCATATTGATCGCGAACTCCACGAAAAGTACCCTCGGCAGAATGTTCCAGCAAATGCGCAGTTGGAACTGGGGATAGTTTCTGTTGTTGCGGATATCTGCGACAAGCAGAAAATGAGTTCTGTGCTCGACGAATACAAACCCGACATTATTTTTCACGCAGCTGCCTACAAACATGTGCCTTTAATGGAGCTTCACGCAGACGAAGCAGTAAAGAATAATATCTTTGGGACAAGGACTATTGCGCAACTTGCAAGCGACAAAGGGGTAGAAAAATTTGTGTTTATTTCAACCGATAAAGCCGTGAATCCAACTTCTTTGATGGGAGCAACGAAGCGGGTTGGGGAAATGATATGCCAGAGGCTCAATGCGAAAGACCATACGAAGTTTGTTTCTGTGCGATTTGGCAATGTATTGGATAGCAGAGGAAGCGTTATACCCATCTTCCGAGAACAGATTAAAAAGGGCGGACCGGTAACCGTAACTCATCCTGACATGAGGAGATATTTTATGAGCACTCCTGAAGCATGTCTTTTGGTGCTGGAAGCTGGCGCAATAGGACGAGGAGGTGAAGTATTTGTTCTTGATATGGGGAAACCAATCAAGATTGTAGATTTGGCAAAAGAAATGATCCGGCTTTCAGGATATGAACCAGATCAGGATATTCCTATTGTGTTTGTGGGTCCGCGCCCCGGCGAAAAGTTTTTTGAAGATATCTTGACCGCGGAAGAGGGAACTGAAGCTACAAAAAATGAGAAAATCTTTATGGCGAAACTTGCTCCCGTCGAGGAATCTACGCTTCAAGGAGGGCTTGAGCGTTTACAAGAATCTATCCAAGAGGGGAAAAGGGAGGGGATTGTACATATTCTTCAAACCATTGTCCCAAACTATACGCCCACCCCATAATTGACTTCTCTATAATTTATGGTATATTATAGTCTATGAAAGGTACTATTTTTGCCTTGGGGATTGTGCTGTTAATTTCTGTTTTCGCTTTCGGGGCGGTTTTGACTCCTGTTTTCGCGCAGAGCGAAGATGTAACTGAGCAAGAGCATATCAATGAACTTCAGGCGATTATTGTTCAGCTCCTTCAGCTTATTATTGAGCTGCAGCAAAAACTTTTGGCTGTACGGTTTGCGCAGCCATCTGTTCCAGCGGCTCCTACGATTTCCAATTGCGGGCAAGCTGAAGTTACGTGGGATCGAGTGTCGGGCGCGAGCGGATACGTGCTCTACCGGAACGGCTTTGAGGTGTACAGCGGCAAGAATTTGGAATTTCTCGACACTGGGTTGGTGCCGGGGGCAACCTATGCATATACGGTTCGGGCAAAAAATGCAGGAGGGCTCGGATCTGTTTCTCCCGTAAAAACGATTACCATTTCTTCCCAATGCCCTCCTGCCTCGCCATTTGTATGGGCACAGGAAGGTATTTGCGGAGGGAATGTGCAGGTTACATGGAGTGCTTCCCCCGGAGCCCTGTTCTACGAGGTTTTTCGCGGAAGTACGCGCGTGGGCGGAGGCAGTGTCTTCTCTTTTGTTGATCGAGGGCTTGGCGCAGGGAAGGCGTATACCTACAAAGTACGGGCAGGAAACGCGGGAGGATGGGGGAGCTTCTCTCAAGAAGTAAGCGCAAAAGCTTCTGCGGTGTGTCCGCCCGCAGCTCCCGCAATCCCCGAAGCGGGAAGCCCTTTTCTAGAGG
Source organism: Candidatus Wildermuthbacteria bacterium (assembly GCA_016181405.1). GTDB lineage: Bacteria > Patescibacteriota > Minisyncoccia > Minisyncoccales > UBA10102 > O2-01-FULL-48-27b. The sequence continues at coordinate 36,602 of JACOZJ010000002.1, read as the reverse complement.
ATCTTGCGCAGGAGGGAGCTATCACACTTGCCATTCAAGGAAGTCCTTCTGGGGCTACGGCCCAATCGGGAGCAGGCGGCGTGAATATATTGAGTTTTCGCGCTTCTGCGATAGATTCGTCGATTGTCATTGAACGCCTTGATGTTGAATTTACAGACAGGCCCTGGCTTTTTCTTTCTGCAGTAGAAATTCGAGATGGTTCGCAGGCCGTGGCAACCATCGAAGTTGCCGAAAGTTCGTTTACGGCAGTAGAGGATGATCGCTATCGCCTTAGCTTTCCGGGCTTGGCGGTACAGATTGGAGAAGGAAAGATTAGAACCTTGTCGGTGCGGGTAGTCGCAAAAGAAAACCTGCTGTTGGCAGAACCAAGAGCGCTTACCGTTTCGATACCCGCAAATAGCGTACGGGGGAGAGATCAAATTGGCGTTGTGCACAGTGTGCCTTCTGTACAGGAGGCAAGCGTGTTCGCCAAAATATTTTTTGTGAAAAGAGGGGATTGACCCCGTAGTGAATTTTTGACCGTTTCGCCATATGCGAAACAAAAATAGATGAAATCTGGCCAAAATCTACTACAGGATTGACAATTTATTTTAAAAGTGTATAATGGCGCAATGAGTTCGGTACAACGCAAGTTGTCCGTCCCCGACGTGAAACGGCAGAAGACCTCCCCTAGGTGAGGCCTTTTGCTTTTTATAAAGATACTGCTATCATAGGAGTTGAAACCGGGGGCTGAACTCATTAAGTTTCACAACATGGGGTTACCGCCCCGGTTTCATAAGGAATTTTCCCCGCCCCAGCTTAGCTGGGGCGGGTTTAGAATAAACCTGCGTATATGACACAACACGAAGCGCTGAATATTTTAAAAATGGGGCATAGCGTGTATCTGACAGGTGAGGCTGGCACAGGGAAAACATATGTGCTCAACATCTTTATTGCCTGGCTTAGGCAGCACGGTATTGAGCCTGCCATAACCGCGTCCACCGGCATTGCCGCCACGCACATTGAAGGAACGACTATTCATTCCTGGTCTGGTATTGGTATTAGAGAACGCGTTTCTTCTTTTGAATTGGAGCAAATGGAGCAAAAGAAGCCTTTGTGGCGGCGTTTTGAGTCCGCACGCGTGTTAATCATAGACGAAATATCTATGCTTTCGGGTGAGTTTTTTAATATGGTAGATCAGGTATGCCGACATATGAAGAGAAACGATATGCCTTTCGGCGGTATGCAGGTCGTGTGCTCTGGTGATTTCTTCCAGCTTCCTCCTGTTGCGAGGGAAGGAGTTCGGCCATCCTACGCGTTTGAGTCAGAAGCCTGGAGGCAACTTTCTCCGGTAACCTGCTATCTTACCCAGCAGTTTCGCCACGAAGACAATGCATTTTATGCTATTCTCTCTGCTATTCGGCGAGGGCAGGTTACCCAAGAGGTACGGGAGAAGCTCAAAAATCGACAAGGATTGTCGCTGACGGAAGAGCGGCAAATCACCCGGCTCTTTACGCATAACGTTGATGTGGACGCCCTGAATGAGGAACAATTAACAATGCTCAAAGGGAAAGAAGAATTATTCCATATGCAAACTGCGGGGAGAAAACAGTATGTGGAGCAGCTTATACGCGGATGCCTGGCGCCCGAGTACCTTCGTTTAAAAAAAGACGCCGAAGTAATGTTCGTAAAAAATGAGCAGAATTTTCAATACGTAAACGGAACGCAAGGCAGAATCGCGGGGTTTGAAGGGGGGTATCCTGTGGTGCGAACAAGGGCGGGGGATACGATCCGCGCGTTTCCTGCTAGCTGGAGGCGCGAGGAAGACGGAAAAGTATTGGCTGAAATTACGCAAGTGCCGCTCAGGCTTGCTTGGGCGATTACTGTGCACAAGAGCCAGGGCATGACGTTAGACGAAGCCGATATCGATCTTGGCCGTTCATTTGTGCCGGGGCAAGGATACGTGGCGCTTTCTCGGGTGCGTGCGCTTACAGGCTTGTATCTTCGGGCGCTCAATGAAACAGCTTTGCTGGTTGATGAATACGTGGCTTCCAAAGATGAAGCCTTCAGGACGCATTCTTCCAGAGCCGAGGCGCGTTTGGCGGAGCTTTCCTCAGACGTCATGCGAGAAAGGCAGGAAAAGTTTATTGCGCTGTGCGGAGGTTCACTTCATGCGGTTTCTCCGCAGGAGAAAGGAAGATTAAAAAAGGCAGAGCGCGTTCCGACCAAAGAACAAACGCTTTTGCTGCTGCAAAAAGGAATGAGGCTTGAGCAGGCAGCGAAAGAGCGGAATCTTACCCTAGGCACTATTATTGGCCACGCGGAGAATTTGCTCAAAGAAGGCGTCCCGCTCGATTTCTCTTATCTTGCTCCGCCCAAGCACATTCAGAAAGCCGTTGAAATCGCTCTGGCATCCATAGAAGAGGGTTTTGATTATTTAAGTCCTATTAAAAGAGATCTTGATAAGCAGGGGTACAGTCTGTCGTTTGACAAGCTTCGCGCCATCCGTCTCTACTTTTGGTCCTTAAAACAGAAATAAAAAAGAAAAACGAGGGTAGTACGGTATGATAAGTACGTGCCTCGTTTTATTTTCCTAGTGCAGATGCGCGGAATCGAACCGCACCTGGGGGTTATGAACCCTGTGACTTCCGCGAGTACCAGGAAGTTACATCTGCACTAATAAGATGACAAGCTGCCGAATGCGACCCGGCAGCTCGAGAGAGTCTAAGTTGCCGCTTTGACTATAGCATAGGCGTGCTATGTTTGCCAATAGCGCAAGAAACCTTGCATTCGGCCGAGGGGATTGGTAAAAATACTAGTATGAATGAATTTGCAGCGCTGAAGAAACAGATTCCGGGAGTGCGGCGGAATGTGCTTTTAAAGAGCCATACGACATTTCACATTGGCGGGCCGGCGAAGTATTTTTTTGCGGCAAAAACAAACGCGCAAATCGTAAAAGCGGTGCAAGTGGCGCGATCGTTGAAGCTGCCGTTTTTTGTATTGGCGGGAGGGAGCAACGTGCTTATGCCAGATAAAGGTTTTTCTGGTCTCGTTATTAAAATACAGAATACAAAATATAAGGTACGCGATACAAAAGTTTGGGCTGAGGCGGGCGTGCCAATGGCTACGTTGGTACGAGAAACAGGGAAGCGGGGATTGCAGGAATTGGAGTGGGCAGGTGGGTTGCCGGGTACTTTGGGCGGAGCAGTTCGGGGAAACGCGGGCGCTTTTGGAGGGGAGACAAAAGATTCCGTTGTTGACGTGGAAGCGCTTGATCATGAGGGTAGGCGCAGGAAATTTTCAAGGAGAGAATGTCAATTTGCATATCGCTCATCTATCTTTAAGAAAAAAGGTTATATTATTCTTGCCGCAACAATGCAACTGCGGAAAGGCAACAAAGCAAAAATTCAGGCCGTCGCGAAAGAACATATGCGCTATCGAAAAGAGCGACATCCGCTGGAGTATCCGAGCGCGGGAAGTATTTTTAAAAATTGCGATCTCAAAGAAACTCCCGAAACGATTCAGGCGCAATTCAAAGACGTAATCAAGGCGGATCCTTTTCCGGTAATTCCCGCGGCAGCGCTCATTGTGCGCGCGAAGCTGCAGGGGATGCGGGTGGGAGACGCTGAAATTTCAGAAAAGCATCCAAACTACATTGTGAATCGTGGCAACGCAACCGCAAATGATGTATTGCAATTGATTGCACGCGTGAAAAAAGAAATAAAAAATAAGTTCAGCATTGATTTGGAAGAAGAAATAACTTTTCCACATTGACAGAGTGTGTTGGTAATGAAAAAATGAAATAAAGATTTGTTTTGTATAGTAATTTTTTGTGAAGGTCGTGCTATCGCAAAACAATTCATAACTAGTCTGGAAAATTTTTTCAAAACCAATGCCAGCAAAAAAAAGAAGAAAGGCTGCTTCTTCAAAGAAGAAGACTACGAAGAAGACAACCCGCCGCAGAAAGAAGAGATAGTTTTCTTTCCAAACCTCGCCACATACCATACGGTATGTGGCGGGTTTGTTTTTGGAGCAAAATGTGGTATAGTTTAAATCTATCATGGGAGTATTAAACAAAATTTTCAAAGGTGGACAGGGTTCGACCGTGAAGGCGCTACAAGAAATTGTTTCGCAGGTGAATGCTTTGGAGCTTGAGCTTGAGAAACTCGATTTAGGAGAACTCAAAACAAAAACAGAGGGACTCAAAGAAAAAATCGGCGGGGGTAGTTCACTCCAAGATTTGCTCCCCGAAGCTTTTGCCCTTGTTCGCGAATCCGCGAAGCGTACCCTAGGCCAGCGTCATTTCGACGTACAGATAATCGGAGGTGCGGTGCTGCATGAAGGGAAAATTGCAGAGATGAAAACGGGTGAAGGGAAAACGCTTGTTGCTACTCTTCCCGCGTACCTGAACGCACTGGAAGGGAAAGGCGTGCACGTGGTTACGGTAAATGATTATTTGGCAAAGCGTGACGCCGTATGGATGGGGCAAATTTATGATGCCCTGGGGCTTTCGGTTGGATGTATTACGCATGAAGCTTCTTATATATATGATGCTAACTATCGCCAGGAGCCAAATGATGAAAAAGACGAGCGGCGCGATGAAAAAGGGAGTTTCCTCGTGGAAGATTCGTACCTGCATCCTTGTACAAGAAAGGAGGCGTACGCGGCCGATATTACATACGGTACAAACAACGAATTCGGGTTTGATTTTTTGCGCGACAATATGGTGTATGACTTGGAACAACAAGTGCAACGGGGGCATCACTTGGCCATTATCGACGAAGTTGATTCCATCTTAATAGATGAAGCCAGAACACCTTTGATTATTTCTGCGCCCGACGAAGAAAGCTCCTCATGGTACAGGGATTTTGCGAAAATCACGCCGCAGCTGCAAAAGGATGTGGATTACGAAATTGATGAAAAACTCAAGGCAGTAACGATTACCGATCCTGGGATCAACAAAGTGGAAAAGCTTTTGGGCGTGGAGGATATTTACCAAGAAAAAGGAATTAAATATGTTCATCATTTAGAGCAGGCGTTGCGCGCGCAGGGTTTGTTTCAGCTCGATCGCGATTATGTAGTGCGTTCGGGGCAGGTAGTGATTGTCGACGAATTCACGGGCCGTTTGCTTCCCGGGCGCCGCTATTCTGGTGGACTGCATCAGGCACTGGAAGCAAAAGAAGGAGTGCAGGTGCAACCCGAATCCCTTACGTTGGCTTCCATTACATTCCAGAACTATTTCCGGATGTACAAAAAATTAGCCGGCATGACCGGAACCGCTCTAACTTCGGAGGAGGAATTTTACAAAGTATATGGCTTGGAGGTTGTAGAAATTCCTACCAACAAACCAATGATCAGGCAAGATTTGCCGGACCGCATTTACAAATCAGAACAAGGAAAGTTTCGCGCAGTGGCGCGAGAGATTGCAGAGAAGCACGAGAAAGGGCAACCTGTGCTCGTGGGCACCGTGTCTATTCAGAAAAATGAATATCTGGGGAAATTGCTTGAGGTAGAGGGGATTCCTCACAAAGTTCTCAATGCAAAAAACCATGAGCAAGAAGCTCAAATTATCGCTCAGGCGGGGCGTTTTGGTGCCGTAACCGTGGCAACAAACATGGCGGGCCGCGGCGTGGATATTGTGTTGGGCGGCAATCCGCAAGACGAAGAGGAGGCGGCAAAAGTAAAAGGATTGGGCGGGTTGCATGTAATAGGCACAGAGCGTCATGAAGCTCGGAGAATTGATAACCAGCTTCGCGGGCGGTCGGGTAGGCAGGGCGATCCTGGCTCCACGCAGTTTTTCGTTTCTTTGGAAGATGATTTGATGCGGGTGTTCGGCGGCGAGAAAATCAAGGGGCTAATGGAAAAACTTCATATGCCAGAAGATCAGCCTATTGAGAACAGAATGCTTTCTGGGGCGCTGGAATCCGCGCAGTCAAAGATAGAAGGTTTCCATTTTGACGCTCGGAAGCATTTGTTGCAGTTTGACGATGTGTTGAATAAACATAGAGACGCGATATATCGCCTCCGTCGAGATATTTTGGGAAAAGCTCAAAAAGGAGAACTCAAAGAGCATGTTATGAATATTATTCAACGCCAAAGTGCGACCCTTGAGGAAGGGAAGGTAGGCTTTACCAAAGAAGAGTATGAAAAGAAAGAACAGGAGCTCGGCGAGAAAAACATGCGCCAAGCAGAAAAAATTGTGGCTTTGCACGCGATTGATTCTCTGTGGGTAGGACATTTGGAGAACATGGAGTATGTGCGAGAGTCGGTGCGCCTGCGCGCGTATGGCCAGCAGGATCCTCTTATCGAATACAAAAATGAAGGGCATCGAATGTTCCGCCAGCTGCTCGACGCGATAGATGAGAACATAGCGACTTCTTTAATGAACGCGCATCTGCAGCCGCAACCCGTGATTCCCACTAAAAATGTGAGCTATTCGAGCCCCGCCAGTTCTACTTCGAATTCGGCGCCGCTGGCGTCCGCCTCCGCGCCGCAGAGCAGCGCTCCGGCTGGTGAAAAGGTGGGGCGCAACGATCCCTGCCCCTGCGGCTCCGGAAAGAAGTTCAAAAAATGCCATGGAGGATAAAAAGCAAAAGGTTATTGCGGTGGCGTGTGTCCGCAACGCAGAGGGAAAATTTCTCATGCAAAAGAGGATTGACCCTTTGATTCCGGAGGCAGACGGCAAATGGGAGTTTCCGGGCGGAGTTGTGGAGTTCGGCGAGACGCCAGAGCAAGCAGCTTGTCGAGAGTGTAAAGAAGAAACTGGCTGTGTTGTTGAGATAGTGCGAGTTCTGCCGCTTGCTTATAATAAAATATGGCAAAGGAATGATGGTATTGCTCTTCAGGCATTTATTTGGAGTTTTGAGGCGAGGCATATATCGGGCGAACCGAAACCTTTAGACAAAAAAGTTTCCGAAGTGAAATGGTATGGGAGAGAGGAGATCCAACATCTCGATGTGCTCCCCGGCACCCACCTGATTATGGAAGCAGTAGACAAAGACATATGAATAAGGATTGTCCGTTTTGCGGATCGGCAAGAGAAGAACAGCGGACGCTCAAAGAGGGGAAGTATATGCATGTGATTTTGAGCAATCCGCGGCTAATGCCGGGCCACTTGCTCGTGATTCCAAAGCGGCACGTGACGCGGCTTTCCGAAATGACCAAAGAAGAGCGAAATGAACTCTTAGATTTGCTTATTGAGTTTGAAGAAAAGATTTTGTCAAAACTTTCTGCGGGCTGCGACATTCGCCAAAATTACAAACCTTATGTTTCAGACAGCAGAACGAGCATAAAACATTTTCATTTTCATTTGTATCCCCGCAACTTGAACGACGAATTGCACCAAGCGACAGACCCCGTGCAAAAACCTTTGTATCAAGATTTACCAGAAGAAGAAAAAGAAAGATTATTTAAGTTGCTTGGCGATGACGAATAATAAAGATAGGCATAGAATTATTCCGGCGGCATATGTAATTTTGCAAGACGGAAATAAAATTCTGCTGCAGCGGAGATACAACACGGGATACGAAGATGGGAATTACAGTTTTGTTTCCGGGCATGTGGAGCAGGGGGAGTCGTATATCAATGCGATAATCCGCGAGGCGAAAGAAGAAGCGGGAGTTGAATTGAGAGGGCAAGATTTGCGATTTGTTCATTTGATGCATCGCAAGGGTGAGGATTCCTACAATGAACGTGCGGATGTGTTTTTCGTTGCAGCGCGGTGGAGTGGGGAGATTGCAAATGTTGAACCGCACAAGTGCGATGATTTGAGTTGGTTTGATAAAAGTGATCTTCCCGAAAACCTCATTCCTTATATTCGAGAAGTTTTGGGATATATAGACAAAGATGTAATGTACAGCGAATATGGTTGGAGATGAAATGGTGAATGACTGAAATAAATTATGGAATTGAGATAAAAGAAAAACCCCAAGCACGTAAGAATGTGTTACTTGGGGTTTCTAGGGTGCTCACTACGACGGGTTATAGTGTACATCAACCACGTCGGTTTGGTACTCCTGCGGCGCAGCCGTGTTCCTGCAACTTGGGCAGGCGAGGAGCTCGATTGGGGTAAAGTGTCCCTCCCGGTCTTGGTGCTGGCAATTGGGGCACGTGATCAACGTGAACTGACTGCGGGGTCGAGTTTGCCAGTATTTGTCCATAGCCCATGTGGTAGCCATTATGAGCAAAAGAATCGGTATCGTCGCAATCGTCAAGACGATTATGACGATGTCTTGCGAGAGCCATCCGATGCTGCCCGCTCCAGCGACGCTTATCAGAGTGAAGCCCAAGAATAGTGTTGTACGGAACAGTCGGCTCCCGAGCCGGCGAAATCCACGTGCTTTCGCCATCCCTTTGCGGTTCTGCTCGTATTCCTCTGGCGTGAGAACCTTTGTCCATTCCATCTCGCTTCCTCCCGAAAGTGCGTATGCCATATTATACACAAAACGCGGCGAACGGCAAGACAAAAGGGAAAAGTTTTCCTTCTGTGGGGAGATGCAAAGCGGTTTCTTTTGGTGTACTATGAGATAGCATAACGTACACAGATGGTGGTAAAAAGTATGGATTATAAAAAAATTGTGTTTCCGCTTTTGAGTGAAGCAGGAAAAGAACTAAAAAAGCAGTTTGGGAATGTAAAAAATGTTCACCAAAAAGTGAACACGTATGTTGATGTTGTTACTGATTTGGACACGGAAACTGAAAAATTTCTTGCAACGCAGCTTCGGAAAGCTTTCCCATCGATTGAATTTTTCGGAGAAGAGTTTGGCGGCGATAAGGATGGAGAACGATTTTGGCTGTGTGATCCAATAGACGGCACGGCACACTTTGTGCGGGGCCTTCCTTTCTGCACGACAATGCTTGCTCTTGTTGAAGATGGCAATGTTGCTTTTTCTGTCATCTACGACTTTGTGAAAGGGGATTTTTATTGGGCAGAAAAGGGTAAAGGCGCTTGGAAAAACAAAGAGCAAATACATGTAAGCAGTCGTTCTTTGAAAGAAGGATATATCTCTTTTGAAACAAATGTGCAAAAGCGCAAAGAAAATGCACAAAAATATCTTGAGCTAAATAGCAAAACTGTCCTCTTACACTTCATTAGTGCGGGATTTGAATATGCAATGGTGGCTTCAGGAAGGTTAGACGCAAGAATATCTTCGGATCCCTTCGGAAAGATATGGGATTTTGCTCCGGGCTCTTTGTTAGTAGCTGAAGCAGGGGGAGTTGTGGCGAACATTGGCAGTAAGGGATATGATTATCGAAATTTTGATTTTATCGCCACAAACCCTGTGATTTATCGAGAATTAACCGAAGGCGAAAACGCTTTATTCCCAACTAAATAACTATGGCGATTTTTCTTATTATTGCAGCCATTGTATTGGCGATTCCTTTTTTGGTGTTGTTTGGGTTGTTCCATGTTGCGATATCCGGTTTTGAGAAGTTAGGATTTGCGCCGGAAGCAGTGTTTGGAGTGCTGCTTCTTATACTTGTGGGTTCTCTGATTAATATTCCTTTAGGAAGAAGGCGTTTAATGGAAGTGGAAGAATCCCGTTTTTTTGGATTAATGAAACGGCGGCGAATGCAGGCGCAGGGTCTTTCCATAAATGTGGGTGGAGCGGTTATTCCGTTGGTTTTGGTGCTGTATTTGTTGCCGAGGGTGCCGCTTCGTGAAACGTTGCTTGCTTCTTCTCTTATGATTGTAATTTGTTTTCTGCTTGCCCGGTTTATTCCGGGCAAGGGGATTGCGATTCCAGTGTTTTTCCCGGCCTTTTTCGCCACAATTTTTGCTTTGGTTCTGGCGTTTGGAGCAGCAGCCCCCGTTGCCTTTATTTCCGGCGTGCTTGGCGTGATTATCGGCGGGGATGTGCTTCATCTGCCGCGGGTGATGCGCGAGGGGCAAGGCATTATGTCTATTGGAGGAGCTGGGGTGTTCGACGGCATTTTTCTCGTCGCCATCATCGCCACATTTCTTGCGGGACTATCTGGATGAGCAAGGAGTAATTCTTATCGCTCGCATCGCGGGTTTTCCTTGCGCTTTACCCCGCCTGCGGCGTGGACCCTCGCGTCTGCGGAAGAACCCGCGATGCTCGCTCTATACTCCGCGGCATATACGTTCTGCTTGCGAGGGAGAACAAAGTGTGGTAAGGTGATGGGGATGAAAAAATGGCAGGTGGTTACTATTGTATTGGTTATTGTTCTGGCAGGGGTGGCTGCCGGATTTTTTGACTTTTCGCAACAGATAAATCCTCAATTGGCAAAACTTCCCGGCAGCCCGCAAGTGCCGGAAATACCCTTTCGCTTGGGCTTGGATCTCCAAGGCGGCGTTCACCTGGTATATCAAGCCGATTTATCGCGTGTGGATTCTGCCGACTACGATTCTGCGATGGAAGGACTGCGTGATGTAATTGAGCGCAGAGTGAATTATTTTGGAGTGGCAGAACCCTTGGTGCAAATCGAGGGGCGGGGAGATGAACGGAGGTTAATCGTGGAAATCGCTGGTGTGATTGATTCTGAACAGGCCATTGAGCTTATTGGGCGGGCGCCTTTTCTTGATTTCCGTGAGCCTAAAGAGAACTATGAAGAAATTGTGCGGAAAAACCAACAGGTTGCTGAAACCGGAGAGGGGGACCTGGAGGATCCATTTCAGTCTACTCCGCTTAATGGAAGTTTTCTGGAGCGCGCTGAAGTAGGTTTTGAACAGCTGACGCAAGAGCCAACGATTCTTTTGACGTTTAACAGCGAAGGGGCTCAACTTTTTCAGGAAATAACAAAACGCAACGTGGGCAAGCCGCTTGCGATTTTTCTTGATAATGTTTTACTGCAAGCACCTGTTGTGCAGACAGAAATTTCGGGTGGCCGGGCGCAGATTACGGGACGTGATTTTACCATAGAAGAGGTAAGACAGGTCGTGCGCAATCTCAATGCGGGAGCTGTGCCTGTTTCCATTAGTTTAATTTCTCAGCAGACCGTGGGGCCCACGTTGGGCAAAGTTTCTTTGGAACAAAGTTTGCGCGCGGCCGCAGTTGGATTTTTACTTGTAGCTGTATTCATGATTTTGTTCTATCGGATTCCCGGCGTTATTGCAGTTGTGGCGCTCTTTCTGTATGGGGTATTTCTCTTGTTTTTGTTTAAAATGTTCGGGTTTACGTTCACGTTAGCGGGAATCGCGGGAATCATTCTTTCTGTAGGTATGGCAGTTGACGCAAATATTCTTATTTTCTCTCGTTTTCGCGAAGAATTCTTAGAGGGAAAATCTTTTGCCATAAGCTGGGAGGAAGGATTCCGGCGGGCATGGCCTTCCATTCGCGACGGAAACATTACGACGCTATTTGTTGCTATAATCCTTTTTTGGTTTGGGACCTCCTTTGTGCGGGGGTTTGCCCTGGCTCTCACGCTCGGAATTTTAATGAGTATGTTCTCTGCGATTTTTGTGACCAGGAATTTCCTGCGCCTTTTTTTGAATACAAGATTTGGGGAATTTCGATGGCTGTGGAAATAATATGAAAAGTATTCTGCGATATTCCAAATTTTTCTTCGCGCTTTCTTTGATTTTGATGCTCGCGAGTATTATGAGTATTGCGGTTTTTGGTTTGAAGCCCGGCATAGAGTTTACTGGAGGGAGCATTCTGGAGGTGGCTTACGAGCAAGACCCTCCATCTTTAGAATCAGTGCGTTCGCAGCTTTCGGGTTTAGATGTTGGTTTGGTTTCTGCTCAACGAGTGGAGGAGCGTGGAATTCTTCTGCGTATGGGAGATCTTTCGGAAGAAAAACACCAAGAGGTGTTGTCTGCTCTTGGAGAAGGGACGCAGGAGATGCGCTTTGAATCCATTGGACCGGTAATAGGAAAAGAATTGCAGAGTAGGGCCGCAATCCTTCTGGCTCTTGCCTTAGCTTCCATTGTTATCTATGTAATGTTTGCTTTTCGAAAGGTTAAGCAGCCGGTGCATTCATGGCAGTGGAGTTTGGCAACACTTGCGGCATTGCTGCATGATGTTTTACTCCCCTTGGGAGTGCTCGCGTTTTTGGGCAGATTCTATGGGGTGCAGATCACTATTCCGGTGGTGGTTGCGCTTTTGACCGTGGTTGGATATTCCGTAAACGATACCGTGGTAGTGTTTGATCGCGTTCGCGAAAATCTGCTCAAGAAGGTAGGAGCGGATTTCGCAGATACTTTAAGGCTAAGTTTGGAGCAAACATTCACCCGTTCCATGAATACCTCTCTTACCACGTTGCTTGCGGTGCTCGCTATTCTATTTTTTGGAGGGGGGACACTTCGGGATTTTGCGCTTACTCTAGCCATTGGTATTGCGGCGGGAAACTGGTCTTCCTTGTTTGTGGCGCCGCCCCTCTTGACAAGTAAAGGAAAGTTTGGTTTAATCTCCTAATGACTTTTCCCTACGAAAAATTGACCGTTGCTCTTCTTTCCGATTTACATCCTCGTGCTCGAGATATCCTGCAGAGGAGATTTGGGTTGCAAGAGCAGGAGCCTGAAACTTTGGAGGCAATCGGACAAAGTCACGGCATTACGCGCGAGCGTGTGCGCCAGATCGTGGAAGACGGGCTTCGTGAGGTGAAGGAAGCTGCTTCGCGTAAAAAAGAGCAGGAGAAACTTGATGCAATCTTTCAGCGGTTTCTTTTGGCGCTTCGTGAGTCAGGCAACGTGAAGCGACAGGACCTTTTGGTTCAGGAAGTGGGAACTCCGAAGATTGAAAATCATATTATTTTTCTCTTGCATTTGGGAGATCAGTTTCATAGGCATAAAGAAACGGAATACGTGCATCCTTTTTGGGCAAGCAAAAAGGAGATTGCAGAAATCAGCCCCGGGCTTCTGGAAGCAATTTGCTCCTATCTGCAAGATCGGAAAGCGCCGCTTGAATTTGAAGAATTGGCAAAAGTGCATGGTGTGCATGAGGGAGAAAAGCTGCATCCTCGTACTTTGGCCTCTTTGCTTGAAATTTCCAAACTCGTTGCTCGAACGCATAATGGAAAATGGGGGTTGCGCGAATGGCCCGAGGTATATCCCAAAGGAATGCGCGACAAAGCCTATGTTGTGCTTCACGATGCGGGAAGGCCTCTTCACTTTGTGGAGGTGGCAAAACTTATAGAACGATTGCAAGAAGTTTTGGCAGAACAATCTGCTAGTTGGCGGAAAAGGGTAGTATTGCCTCAGACCGTTCACAACGAACTGATTAAGGATTCCCGGTTTGTGCTGGTGGGAAGGGGAACGTACGCATTGGAAGAATGGGGGTTTAAACCTGGAACCGTAAAAGATGTGATCAAGGAAATCCTGCGTGAGAACAACAAAGCAATGACCAAAGAAGAAATTGTGCAAAAAACACTTGCCCAGCGGCAGGTGAAAGAAAGCACGATTCTCTTAAATCTTCAGGATAAGACTTGTTTCTTGCGGGAGGGGGAGGGATACTATTGTATTGGAGAGTAAGGCAAAATTGGTGTACAATAGGAGAATGGAAGTTACGGAAACTTTTTTTCGCCTTACCTTCCCCTTTGTGCAGTTTCTCTGGGAGTTTGTGAAAACCTGGTGGTGGGTTTTCGCGCCGTTTTTCCTTTGGCCACAGGCCATGTATTTCTGGAAGTGGTGGCGCATGTACAAGTTTGAGCTTACGCTGCGGCGTATTGTGCTTGAGATAAAGATACCGCCCGACGTGGAAAAACCCATCAAAGCTATGGAAAGCGTATTCGCGGGCTGGTGGCAGATACATGATCCTCCGAATTTTCGGGAAGTATGGATAGACGGACAATACCAGCTTGGCTTTAGTTTGGAATTAGTGTCTACCGAAGGCAATGTGCATTTTTATATCCGTATACCAGAACAATCACGGCGAATTATGGAACCTGTGCTATACGCGCAGTTTCCGGATGCCGAATTAACAGAAGTTGAAGATTATACCAAACTAGTCCCCCGGAACGTGCCCAATAAAGAATGGCGTATGTGGGGAGCGACGTTTAAGCTTGAGAAGTCCGATGTGTATCCTCTTCGTACATATAAGCGGTTTTTCGAGGAAAAGGAGGATATAAAGGCGGAGCAGCGGGTGGATCCGGTAGGGAGTTTGGTGGAAGGAATGTCACAGTTGGGACAAGGGGAGCATTTGTGGATTCAGTTTCTTTTAACGCCTCGCGCTCCAGCTGAAACCGACATTTATAAACGCGGAAAAGCAGAGGTGGATAAGCTTGTGCACCGAATAACCGAGGGAAAGGGAGGAGAGCCTACGATTCCTATAACAGAAGATATTCGCGCCGTGGGCCATATGCTGACAACCGGAGAAGATACTGAACGGAAGATGACCGGAGGGAAAGAAGAGCCGCAAGGGCTTATGGCGCCCGAGCTTCGTTTAACCACCGGAGAGCGGGACGTGGTTACTGCCATAGAAGAGAAAATCAGCAAGCAGATGTTCAATACCACCGCCCGCTTCGTTTATTTGGCGAGAGCCGAAAAGTATCTGGGCATTACCAAAGTGCTTCCGTTCCAGTATATGCAGCAATTCAACACGGCAAATCTCAATTTTGTGCGAGCGCTCCAAACCACCAAAGTGTATACGGTACGGACTTTTTTCTTAGACGAGCGGAAAAGATATATCAGGCGCAGGCGTTTGTTCCGGCTATATTGCTCGCGCGATAACTTTTATTGGCCAAGAAGCGGGGGAACGTTCATGCTGAATATTGAGGAGCTGGCGACAATGTTTCACTTCCCGGGCAGGGATGTCTTTCCTTCGGGTACAATGCCGCGTGTGGAGACAAGAAAGGGAGAAGCTCCGCGCGGGTTGCCTCTTGAATAATATATGGAAGAAATTAATTTCTTTGGGGAGACAAACTTTCGGAATATGAGAAGAAAGTTTGGAATAAAGCTCGACGATCGTCGGCGCCATTTTTACGCTGTCGGAAAAACAGGAATGGGCAAAACCGAGATGCTAAAGAATATGGCTTTGCAGGATATACAAAACGGCCACGGAGTCGGTTTTGTGGATCCGCATGGCGAAGCGGTAGAGGAGCTTCTGGATTTTGTTCCCGAGGAGCGCGTAAAGGACGTCATCTATTTTAATCCGGCAGATATGACTCACCCTATCGCGTTTAACGTTATGGAGCAGGTAGATCCAGATAAACGCCATATGGTGGCTTCTGGTTTAATGTCGGTGTTTAAGAAGATCTGGCCCGACGTGTGGTCCGCGCGCATGGAATATATTTTGAACAATGTAGTGCTTGCCCTATTGGAATATCCCGATTCCACGCTTTTGGGCATCAACCGGATGCTGGTTGACGTTGAATATCGTCAGAAAGTAGTGGAGCACGTGTCAGATCCCGTGGTAAAAACTTTCTGGCTGCAAGAGTACGCCCGATATACCCAGCGGTATGAGGTGGAAGCAACGGCTGCCGTGCAGAACAAGGTAGGGCAGCTTACGTCTAACCCTTTGATTAGGAATATTGTTGGGCAGACGAGGTCTTCCATTGATATGCGAAAAGCGATGGACGAAAATAAAATCCTTCTTGTAAATATCTCAAAGGGGCGAATCGGTGAAGACAATTCGAGGCTTATCGGCGGCCTGCTAATCACGAAGCTTCAGCTTGCCGCAATGTCGCGCGTGGATGTCCCAGAGGAACAGAGGCAGGATTTCTTTCTTTATATCGACGAGTTTCAGCACTTTGCCACAGAGAGCTTCGTGAATATTTTGTCTGAAGCACGGAAATACCGCCTTTCCTTAATTTTGAGCCATCAATACATCGCGCAGCTTGGGGTTGGGACAGAGGCGAAAGTGAGAGACGCGGTGTTCGGAAACGTGGGGACTATGGTATCGTTTCGCGTTGGCGCAGAAGACGCAGAGTTTCTTGAGAAAGAGTTTTTCCCCGAGTTTGTAGCGATAGATTTTATGAATCTGGGGAAGTACACCATTTACGTAAAATTGATGATCGACGGGATTGCGTCACGGCCATTTTCCGCGACCACGCTTCCTCCACCCACTGCGCCAGAAAAATCATATCGCGAAGAAGTTATTCAGTTTTCGCGTGAGCACTATGCGACTGCGGTTGCGAACGTGGAAGCGCAAATAATGCAGTGGACCGGAATAGAAGGATTGACCGCGGCCCCGCCCGTGCCCGCTCCCAAAGAACAGCAGGTTTTATACGATGCCAGATGTTCAAACTGCGGCAGAGATACCAAAGTGGTATTTCCTCCCGACGGGAAAAGACCGGTGTATTGCAAAGCGTGCAGAAAAAAACTCAAGCGGAAACAGGAAGGAAGTGAGGTGGCGGGTTCTCGCCCACAAAAAGGGCAGCCTTCTGATCTTTCGAAGGGAAAGCCGCAACGGGAAGAAGGAAAGAGAGAAGAGAGAGATACGCATGGTCTGCAGGCAGTTTTGCAGGAAGCTCTGCAAAAAGCGCGAACGACCAGCCCTTCTCTCAAGGAAGGAGAAGAGGCAAGTAAGGGAGTTTTGAAGCCAGGAGAAACCATTTATTTTAAGAAATGATGAAATCGCTTCGGGATTTTCAATTGGAGGGCAAACGGGTATTGGTGCGATGCGATTTTAATGTTCCGCTCGACGAGCAAGGAAATATTGTTGATGATTTTCGCATTCAAGAGAGCATGCAAACCATTCAGTATGCCAGAGAGCGGGGCGCAAAAGTAATTTTGCTCGCGCATTTGGGGAGACCAACCACGATTTTTCAAATCGGGGAAACCTCAAACTCCAAATCACAAATCCCAAGCAGATCTCAAATTCAAAAAGAAGAAAGTTTAAAACCAATTGCACAAAGGTTGCAGCAATTACTGAATCAAAAAATTACATTTATCGAAGACCCTATTGGAGAAAAAGCAGAAAAGCAGATAGAGATGATGAAGCCGGGAGATGTAGTACTCCTGGAGAATATTCGTTTTTACAAGGGCGAGGAAGAAAATGATCCTGCATTCGCGAAACTTTTGGCGAGCTTGGGGGAGGTGTATATTAATGAGGCATTTTCCGTGAACCACAGGGCGCATGCTTCACTTGTAGGCATACCAAAGTTTTTGCCTTCGGCCGCAGGTTTGCTGCTGGAGAAAGAAGTTGAGGCACTTGGAAAAGTTGTCAAAGATCCTACGCGTCCGGTCGTTGTTATTATTGGCGGTACAAAAATAGAGTCGAAAACACATTTTCTTGAAGAAATGTGCCAGCTTGCCGACGAGGTACTCGTCGGCAACCCCGTATTCAACGAAATCCAATCAAAAAATCTTGCTCCAAAAGGAAGAGAAAAAATCGTTGGGCCAGCAGATGGAATTCCTTCCCAAGAGCAGGCGTTGGATATCGGGCCAGAAACTGTTAAACTATATGCGGCAAAAATAGCCAAAGCAAAAACAGTATTTTGGACAGGCCCTTTGGGAAAAGCCGAGGAAGAAGAATATGCAAAAGGTTCTTTGGCGGTAGCCAAAGCCATTATCGCGTCTGGTGCGTTTTCTGTTGTTGGCGGCGGAGATCTTGTTGGATTCCTTGATACGCACGGCCTGCGGGATAAATTTAGCCACGTATCCACAGGCGGCAGCGCCATGCTCGCATTCTTATCCGGCGAGGAGCTCCCCGGGTTAAAGGCACTGGAAATATGAAAATAAAAAATCTTACAAAAGCGGCGAATAGAATTAAAAAAGCGGTCGCTCAAGGAGAGCGCATTATTTTATATGGCGACGCGGATTTGGATGGGGTGACTGCCGTGCTTATTGCACAAGAGGCGATTAAGAGTTTGGGCGGGAATGTGGTGGCGTACTACTTTCCGGAGCGTGAGAAAGAAGGATACGGCGTAACAACAAAAGCGCTGGAGTATCTCAAGCAGTACGCGCCCGGAGTGCTCGTTACGTTTGATTTGGGGATTTCAAATTTTAAGGAGATTCCTATGGCAAAAAAACTTGGGTTTTCCGTCATAGTGGTGGATCATCATAAAGTGTTAGATAAGTTGCCTAAAGCAGACATTATTGTGGATCCCAAACAGCCAGGGGACAAGTATCCTTTCAAAGAATTTGCGGCGTGCGGATTGTCGCTGCAGCTTGCCAAAACGCTCTTGGGCAAAAAAATGTCAGATACGCTTTATCAAAGTATGGTGGAGCTTGCGGCACTGGGTACAATAGCCGACATGATGGCACGGGAACAGGACAATGTGCAAATTATCCGAGAGGGTATGGATGCTCTTCCGTATTCTTGGCGGCCCGGCGTCCGGGCACTTTTGGAGTCTGATATTTTTGGGTCAGATGCGCCCTTGGAGGGTAGGGTACAACAGATGATATCCATACTGAATGTTCGTGATACCAGAAAGCGCGAACCCGGCGCGTTTCGTCTTCTCTCATGTCCTTCTTTGCCGAAGGCTAAGCATATGGTTGAGACTTTCGCGGAGAAAAATAAAATTCGCAGAGAACAAGTCGACAGAGCTACCGATGAAGTGCGTATGCGTATTTTTCATAAGAAAACCGATCCTTTGGTGTTTGAGGGAGACGAGAAATTTGAGTATATGCTTCTGGGCTCGGTATCTTCTATTATCTCGCAGGAAACAAACAAGCCTGCCTTTATTTACCGGAAAAGTAAAAAGGATATTTTGGGAAGTGTGCGTGCGCCTGCAGGCTATGATACCGTAAAGGCAATGCAGGCGTGCGATAAATTTTTGGAAACCTACGGTGGACATCCGCAGGCATCCGGTTTCCAGACGAGTATCGAAAAAGAAGAAGGCGTGAAGCGCTGTTTATACGAATACTTCCAGAAGAATAAAAAATGAAAACGTTTATTATCCGTACTGATGGGGGAGCGAGAGGCAATCCCGGGCCTGCCGCCATTGGTGCTGTTATAGAAAATGAGCAGGGGAGCATTCTGAAAGAGATTTCAGAGTATATTGGTGAAACTACAAATAATGAGGCGGAATATCGTGCGGCTATTACGGCTCTCAAAAAACTCAAAGCGCTTGCGGGGAAAGCCGAGGCAAAAAAATCGCAGGTGCGCATACTCGCAGACTCGGAACTTTTAGTAAAACAAATGAACGGTCAGTATAAAATCGAGAACGCGGGTATCCAGAAATTTTTCCTTGAACTTTGGAATCTTAAATTAGATTTTGGCGAGATAAGATTTCAAGCTGTGCCCCGAGAGCAAAATAAGGCCGCCGATCGGCTCGTGAACCAGGCTCTCGACTCCCGTGCCAAAACTCAAAGACTTTTCTAGTGTATTTAGTTTACTGTGTATGAAACAGGGTCAAAAGAGAAAAATAGCTTCGCTCTCACGTTTCCTTGATTTCTGGCTACCTCAGCGCATGAATTATGAGCATGTTCCCGGTCTTTCCCTTGGGGTAGTGTTGGATGGAGAGCTCGTCCTCCAGAGGGGATACGGCTTTGCGGACGTTGAGAGGAAAGTGCGGACAAAGCCGGAAACAAGCTACCGTGTAGCTTCCATTTCAAAAATGTTCACCGCGGTAGCAATATTGCAGTTGGCGGAGGGAAAGAAGCTACATCTTGATGATGCCATTATTTCCTACCTTCCTTGGTTTCAGGTAAAGTGCGGGAGGAGGAGCTCAAAGGATATTACCATTCGACAGGCGCTTTCCCATACTTCAGGGATGTTTCGAGATGGAGAGCATCATCAATGGGTGGATGACCATTTTCCTAATTCCGCAAAACTGAAGGAGCTTCTTTCCAAAGAAACGCTTACCTTTGATGCTCACGAACAATTTAAGTATTCCAACTTTGCTTTCGCGCTTCTTGGAGAAGTTATCCAGGCGGTCAGCGGAATGGAGTATACTAAGTACATTGAACACCATATTTTTAGGCCGCTTGGTATGGTCGCGAGCACGGCGGATGTTCAAAAATCAACGAGAGATTTAGCTTCCGGATACGGCCGTTTTATTCCCGGTATAAAGAAGAGGGCGAAATTTTCTCGAGTTAAAACTAACGCGTTTGCCGCAGCTGCGGGTGTTGCGACAAATGTTAAAGACCTCGCGAGGTTCGCTGTTTTTCTCGCGGACGAAAGAGATAGTGTGGGAATTCTTGGGAAAAAGTCAAAGAGGGAGATGAAACGCATTCAGGCGCGCACCGGAGACAATCGAGATCGTTTCTATGGCCTGGGCATTATTATTTCCCAGAAGAACAGCAGGACATTCTATGGGCATGAAGGGATGTTTCAAGGTTTTTCTACGCATCTTTTGATTGACCCGGTAAACAGGGTGAGTACGATTATTCTCACCAATAGTATTGAAGTATTCGTGAGCCAGATTGCTTTTACTATTCATAATGTGTTTAGCCATGCGATGGAAGATAAGCAGAATAAGCCTGATGAAACAGAAAACTTTCGGAGATTTGAGGGGTATTACCGGGGGAGATGGGGAGATATTGCTGTGGTGCAATTTGGGGAAAAACTTTTTGCCCAAGGTCCTTTTGAGGATCTTGAAGAATCGCCCGCGATGCTTGCGCCGTTAGGCAGGAATGAGTTCCGCATAGAAAAAACGAACAAATTTGATAACATAGGCGAGCGCGCCGTATTCGTACGCGAAAAAGGAAAGCTTGTTCTTTGGTGGGGGAATTCCGTTTCGTTGTATCGAATCAAACAGTGAACCAGGCTCTCGACTCCCGTGCCAAAACTCAAAGACTTTTCTAACGAAAAACCCACCTTGACGGTGGATTTTTTGTGTCGGAGGAAGCCTATAAGCCGAATTCTGTTCCGCCTCATCGGCGGAGGCAATCATCTATCTGTCCAACCTGTTACCAGGAAGGATCAAGCCCTTCGATTTCTCTCAGGACAATAGCGAGTCACTTTTCATCCCTCGACAAGCTCGGGACAGGCCCCAGAAAACATAAATTTTCTGTAGGGGTTTACCCTGAGACTTGCCGAAGGGTTTACTCTTGCACCCTACACGGATTTAGCCGTTTCACCCCGCCACAACTTCATCAGATGTTGGCGGGCTCGTCTCTGTTCGCACCGCTCGCCTTGCGGCGGCCGGGTGTTACCCGGAGTAGTTTATCCGCCCTTGCGGGCGGAGAGTGTTCGGACTTTCCTCCCCCCACCGAAGAGGCGGGGAGCGATTGCCTAACTTCCTCCGACAGGGTTATTTTACCAATGCTTTTTGGATTTGTCAAGAAGCAAAATATAGGTATAATAGACAGATGACTGTTTCCAAGCTGTTTAATAGCCAGTCCAAAACCATAGCCTCCGCGGCAGGCATTCTCTTCATTTCTTCGCTTATAAGCGGAATTCTTGGGTTTGCGCGAAATGGATTGCTTTCTTGGCGATTTGGCGCGAGTGAAGCTACTGATATGTACTTTGCGGCGTTTCGAATCCCGGATCTTCTCTACGGCATTCTTATTATGGGCGGGATTTCCGCGATTTTTCTTCCTATGTTTGCTGAGCAGATGGAGCGAAGCCCGCAGGGTGCGTGGAAATTCGCGAGTAATCTTTTAAATATTATTATTGTCTTTCTCCTAGCATTCGCCGTTTTTGTCTTTCTGTTTGCGCCCCAACTTATCTCGTTTGTGGCGCCCGGGTTTTCTTCTTCGCAACTGGAAACGACTGCCAGCCTCACACGACTCATGCTTTTAAGCCCTTTGCTATTTGGGATATCTGCGGTGTTTTCGGGTGTGCTTCATTATTTTCAGAGGTTTTTCGTTTACGCTCTTGCCCCTATTCTTTATAATATCGGAATTATTTTAGGAATTATTTTCTTGGCGCCGCTCTGGGGTATATGGGGAGTGGCCGTCGGGGTTGTTATAGGGGCTTTCCTGCATGTTCTTGTACAAGCGCCTGCCGTGCGGAAGGTAGGATTTTCGTGGCAACCGCTGTGGAATTTCAAAGATGCTTCTGTCAAAAAGGCAACAGTACTCGCGTTCCCCCGCACCATTGCTGCGGCTAGCTCCTACATAAATGCCATTGTTATTACGGCATTGGCTTCCCTTATTGCTGGGGGAAGCATTACGATTTTTGAATATGCCAATACTATTCAGCAATTACCTGCTGGATTGATTGGCGTTTCTTTCGCGCTAGCTGCTTTCCCTGTGTTCGCGCGGTTTGCAGCGCAACAGGAATTTGGCAGATTGCGGCAGGCTTTTGCAAAAACCGCCGCTGGTGTTCTGTTTTTTGTTTTGCCCTTTTCTGTTTTAATTTTTCTCTTGCGGGCGCAAATTGTGCGCCTTATTTACGGAGCTGGAGATCGGTTTGGTTGGGATGAAACACGGCTCACCGCGGCCGTGCTGGGGATATTCGCATTTGGCATTATCTTTTATGCCGTAATCCCGCTCTTTGTACGGGCATTCTTTGCGCTTCAGGATACGAAAACCCCTACTCTAGCAAGTATTGCTTCGGTCGCGTTAAATATCGTTTCGGCGCTTTTTCTCATTCAGGTGTTTGCTTCTTCAAATGCCTTCTCACAGTTTTTTGTTTCTTTCTTGCGGCTGGGAGGGATTGAAGACGTGCGCATTCTCGCTTTGCCTCTGGCGTTTGTCATTGCCGGCGTATTTCAGCTGGGACTGCTTAGCTTGCTGCTGGCGCGAAGGATACGGGATATGTTCGGAAAGGAATTTTTTGTTTCTTTGACGAAAACCGCGCTTGCCGCTTTCACGGCCGGGATTGTCACTTACGGAGTGTTGTATCTCTACGGAAATCCATTCCCGCTGGAAACGTATCTGCGTGTGCTCACTCAATTTCTGCTTGCGGGTTTCGCCGGCGCCCTCACCTTTATTGCCGCCGCCTTTGTGCTTGGTTCTCGCGAAGCACTCCATTTTTGGAAGATACTCACGGCAAAACTTTATGGCAAATAATATTCGAAATTTTGTGATAATCGCGCATATCGACCATGGGAAGTCGACGCTTGCGGACCGGTTTTTGGAATTGACCGGAGCCGTAGAGAAGCGGCAAATGAAAGAGCAGTTTTTGGATCAGATGGATTTGGAGCGGGAGAAGGGGATTACCATAAAGCTTCAGCCGATACGGCTAAAGTATAGAGAATATGTCTTGAACCTCATAGATACTCCCGGGCACGCGGATTTCAGCTACGAGGTTTCGCGTTCGCTTGCTGCGGTGGAAGGCGCTATTTTGCTGGTTGACGCAACTAAGGGGGTGCAGGCGCAAACATTGGCTAACCTCAAGCTTGCCAGAGAAGAGGGGCTTACCATTATTCCGGCAGTAAACAAAATTGATCTGCCTTCTGCCCGTGTGGACGAGGTTGTACGATCCATTGTGGACCTGCTCAAGATTGATGAGCGCGAGATTTTGCGCATTTCCGCGAAAACCGGACAAAATGTGGAGGAATTATTGCGAACAGTAATCGCGCGCGTGCCCCCGGCAAAAGAAGAAGGAAGCAAGCCGTTGCGCGCGTTGGTGTTCGATTCGCATTTTGACGCTTTTAAAGGAGTAGTGGCATATGTGCGTGTGGTGGAAGGCGTAGTAAAAACGAACGATCCCTTGTTCTTGAAAGCAGCAAGGGCAAAAGCGGTGGCAAAAGAGGTTGGGCATTTTACGCCCAAAGAGGCTGCCGATGAAGAATTGCGCGCCGGGCAAATAGGATATATCGCTACTGGCCTGAAAGAATCTGATACGGTGCGTATTGGAGACACTATTACGCTGGCGCAAAACTCGTCGGTAGACGCGTTAGAAGGGTATGCGCCTTCAAAGCCAGTGGTGTTCGTAAGTTTTTATCCGCAAGACCCCCAGGATTTTGATGTGCTGGAAGACGCGATTGCGAAACTTAAACTCAACGATCCTTCGTTTGAGTACGAGCCGGAATCTCACGAAGCCCTTGGTAGGGGATTCAGGTGCGGATTTTTGGGCGTGCTGCACTCGGAAATAATTTCAGAGCGTCTCCAGAGAGAGTATCAGGTGCCATTGGTAATTTCGCGGCCGTCGGTGGAGTTCAGGATCACGGATCCCAAGGGTAGGGAGCTTTCCATCAAAACCGCGGCGGCATGGCCCGAACAGAATATTCAGTCGGTAAAAGAGCCTTGGGTGTGGCTGGAAATTGTGACGCCAGCGTCCTATTATTCGCAAGTGGTGCAGCTACTGGGACAGTTGGAAGGAAATTTGCTGGAAACCATCAACATCTCCGAACATGCCCTTTCGGTAATATTCGAAACGCCCCTTCGGGAAATAGTGATTGATTTTTACGATAGACTCAAAAGCGCCACGCAGGGCATGGCTTCTATGGATTATCAAATCGCAGATTGGAGGCCCGCGAACTTAGTGAAGCTTGAAATCCATATCGCGGGCCAGAAAGAGGAGGCATTTACGCAGATTGTTTCAAGAGAAAAAGCGTATCGGGAGGGCAAACAAATTGTAGAAAAGCTCAAGGAGTTGCTGCCGACCCAGCAATTTGTTGTAGCCATTCAGGCGGTGGCGGATGGCAGGGTAATCGCGAGGGAAACCATTCGTGCGCGCCGCCGCGACGTAACCGCTCCTTTGTATGGAGGAGATGTGACGCGAAAAAGAAAATTGCTTGAAAGGCAGAAAAAGGGCAAAAAAGAACTCGCCGCAAAGGGGCGAGTGCATATTCCTTCCAAAGTATTCTTGGATGTATTCCGCAGGTAAGGGGGTTGAGCAAAGCGCAATTTTTCCGTATAATGCGCTTGCGGGCTAGAAGTAGGCGGGGCCGGAGAAGAGCGGAGCCAAGAGAAAGACGAACATGCTGAAGACGATGAGCAGGACCACGACAATCCAGATTCCGCGTATGATGACTTTTGATTTCATAACATTCTCGCTTTTATGATACCAGAACATTCTAAATTTAGCAAAGGCAGAAGAAAACGATTTGAGAATGTTGTGGTGGGAGCGGTATTTGGAGGTATGCTTTTTATCGTCCTCGGATTTCTTGTATACCAAAATGTGAGTATGGCTCAAAAGCGTTCCTCACTGGAAGGCAGATTGCAGGAGCTTCGGGTAGAAGAGAATGAGTATTTGGCGCAGATACAAGCAAAGGAAGCCGCTATTGCCAACATACAATTGGAAGAGCGCCAAGAGAAAATATTGCGCGAGCAAGGGCTTTATAAGAAAGAAGGTGAGGAGGTCGTGACGATTCTGCCTCCTGAAGAGAATACGGTAGAAGGAACGACCGAGGGAGAGGGGAAAACGGAGCGTGTGTGGTGGAACCCCTTCAGCTGGTTTTAGCGAGTTTACATTGAGGAGCAGAGTGACGAAATGCGGGTGTAACACAGTGGTAGTGTGCTTGCTTCCCAAGCAAGATACGCGAGTTCGATTCTCGTCACCCGCTCCAGTAGTAAAGTTTCTGATATGCTGGTCATTCTGCTTTATTTTGCAATAGCTTTTTGTTTTGGGTATGCGATAATTAGTCGCTTGAAATTTGAGCTGTTTTTGGAGGAAAAAATCATATGGGCCACAGCCTTTGGCACGTTTTTTCAAACTCTGGTTCTCTTTTTGTTTTCTTTTCTATTCGGTTTCACTAAATTTTCAGTCGCCTTGTTCTTATCCCTTATCTTCGTCTCCGCGGTTCTCCTTATCGCTTCCAGGTACGCTTTAGTTATAGAACAATTAAAAAGCGACCTTTTTTTGTTTAAGAAAAGGCTGCAAACTAAAAAGCTGAATTTGTTTTTAGTGTTTGCACTAGCGGCTCTTGTATTCTTCGCAACTCTCTGGCCAACGGTTTTTTTCAGCGATACATCTGGTGGCATTTCTACCATAGGGACAGCCGGGGTTTGGGGAGATTGGGCTTTGCATGCAGCGTATGCGTCGCACTTTGCGTATTCTGACAACATTGTACTTTCTGACCCTATTTTTTCGGGGAATCCGCTCGCGTACACTTTTTTGGCCGACTTTCTGTCTGCGGCCTTGATTAAAATCGGAGCTAACTTCAATTGGGCGCTTGTTCTCCCTGGTTTTTTCTTTTCAATGCTCTTTATCGGCGCTTTTTATTATTTTGTCTTTAGATTAACTGGAAGGCAGAATGTGGCGCTGCTTTCATTTTTATTGTTTTTGTTTATGGGCGGGTTGGGAGCGGTTTTCTTTTTCCAAGACATCCAAGGGTTGGGTGGATGGGATTTTAGCGGCGCTATAGACTTTCTAAAAACCAGCACCAAAGAATACACTAATCTTCCGGCCAATGGCATATATTGGACAGCTTTCTTGAATAGTTTATTTTTGCCCCAGCGCGCTCTGAATATGGGTATTGTTGTTGGAATGTTGATCCTGACCTGTCTGCTTGTGGCACTCCAAAAAAAAGAGGCAAAATATTTCCTGTTCGCGGGGATTGCGGCAGGGCTCTTGCCTACTTTGCATTTGCACACCTTGCTTGCTATTTCCATTGTTGGCGGCCTATTAATTCTTCTAGGATTGAATTTCCCCTCAAAAATATCGTTTAGATATGCAGCATATTTTTCTTTGCCTATAGCCATTTTGGGCATTCTGCAGTTTTTGTTTTTATTCCCGGAAGGCAGCCAGTATATAAGAATTCAATTGGGCTGGATGGCAGGAAAAGAAAATTGGCTTTTATTCTGGATAAAGAATCTCGGGCTTTTTTTCTTGCTAATCCCCGCAGCTTTGTGGTTTGTGGATACACGTCTCAGAAAACAGTATCTTGCGTTTTTCGCCCTCTTTTTGCTTTCCAATATTGTTGTTTTCCAGCCTTACGACTACGATAACCTCAAAATATTTATCTATTGGTTTGTCTTGAATGCGGTAATTTTCTCTACTTTTTTGGTAGCTCTATGGAAAAAGAATATTTTTGGCAAAATCGCGGCTCCCTCGCTGGGGATTCTTTTGGTAATGTCTTCATTGCTCGACACCGTGAGTTTATATTTGCGGTCCAGCTATCCCTTATTTTCAAAAGAGGATATCGCGCTAGCGGAAACCGTGAAAAACGAAACTCATGCTCCAGATATTTTTTTGACATCGGACAAACACAACAATCCTATTCTTGCCCTATCTGGCAGGTCTCTTGTTATGGGGTACCGTGGTTGGCTTTGGAGCCACGGGATTGACTATAAAGAACGAGAGAGAGATGTTTTCGCAATGTTTCAAGGCGCGCCAAACGCCAAAGAGTTGTTGAAAAAGTATAAGGTGAGCTATGTCGTGATAGGGGCGGCAGAAAAAAAGGATTTCGCGGCTAACGAGATTTTTTACAGCCAAAACTATCCGCTTTTCATTGACGAAAACGGTATCAAGATCTATAAAGTAAGCAACCCTGAATAACTATTGAATTTTGCGCCGGAGTAGCTCAGCGGTAGAGCAGTGCTTTCGTAAAGCAAAGGTCGCGAGTTCGATTCTCGCCTCCGGCTCCATTACGTGTTAGATTGAAAGAGAGCTGTGACCAACCGCGGATTTTTTACACTATCAGCAATCCTGATTTTTGAGATTTCCATCGCATATGGAATGTTGTTTGGATTGGTCGCCGAAGCCCCATCTTCAATTTCTCTTCCCAATTCCGATCCCTCACCAGCAGAATCTTTGCCGCCAGCGCCAGAACCTTCAAACTCTCCATCTCCAAGCCCTATCGTTCTCCCGAGCGTTGAACTTACGCCACAAGGACAATTAGTAAACCCACCGGAAACCATTAAAGCCGTCTACCTCACAAGCTGGTCTGGGGGGTCGCAAAGCAGGATTGATTATGTAATAGATTTGGCTCAGACGACAGGGTTAAACGCGGTGGTTATTGACATTAAAGATTTTTCTGGGGAGGTAGCATACGAAACCGACGTATCGGAAGTAAAGAAATATGAGGCCGAACGCTTGAAGATCAGGAATATCGAGGCGCTCATCAAGCGGCTGCACGAAGCTAACATTTATGTTATTGCGCGCGTGACCGTGTTTCAAGACCCTATTTTAGCCCGCGCCCGCCCCGATCTCGCGGTGCAAAGCATCGCTCAAGAAGGTATTTGGGCGGATCACAAAGGGTTAGGATGGGTGGATCCTGCTTCCGAGGAAGTGTGGAATTATACCGTGGCTATCGCGCAAGATGCGGCAAGCCGAGGATTCGACGAGATAAACTTTGATTACGTGCGCTTTCCCTCCGACGGCAATCTGCGGGATATGCGATTCCCTGTGTGGGATGAGCAAACACTCCAGAGAGCTGTTATCCGCGAGTTTTTTTCCTACCTAAGAGAACAGTTGGATGACGTTGTGATTTCCGTGGATTTGTTTGGTTTGACAACATCGAGTAATGACGACCTTGGGATAGGCCAGGTTATCGAGGATGCTTTAGAATACTTTGATTACGTGTATCCAATGGTATATCCTTCCCATTATGCCATCGGGTATCACGGTTTCCGTAAGCCCGCAGAGTATCCGTATGAGGTTGTGCATTCTTCCATGGCGAGCGCGCAAACGCGTTTAGACGCGCTGAAACTTGCCAATCCGGGGCGAGAGTTCGCAAAACTTCGCCCATGGCTGCAGGATTTTGACTTGGGGGCAGTATATGATTTTCTTATGGTGCAATCTCAAGTGCAGGCAACAAAAGACGCGCTCGGAGAAAAATACATTGGGTTTCTCTTGTGGGCTCCTACGAATTGGTATACCGCAGAAGCGCTTAATCCTTTTGTGTTCGACGCGGCAGCATACCAAAACCGCCCTCGTACCGCACCATAATCCCTCCGCTCGCGCATGCATGCTCTCCTCCAAATGAATTGAAATTCTGCGCAGTTTTGATATACTACATTAGTATGATAGAAAGACAGGCGCAAATTGAAGAAATAGAAACGAAATTCCGCTATCTGGCGGACTGTCTTTGACGTTTCGGGAAAAAAAGAAAAAATCGCAGGCCTCGAAAAGGAGTCAGAGAAGCCGGAGTTCTGGGCGGATCCTGCAACATCGGGAAAATTGAGCAAAGAACTTGCGGATTTGAAAGAAGAAACGCAGGAGTTTGAACAGCTTCAAAAAGAGTTTTCTGATTTTAGAGAGTTAGCGAAGCTTTCAGAAAATGATGAAGATGCGCTTGAGGAACTTCCTGCCGCCCTTGAATCGCTGCAGAAACGAATAGGGAAGTTGGAAATTCGCACATTTCTTTCGGGCAAATACGATCGGGCGAATGCTATTTTGACGATTACCGCAGGAGCTGGCGGCCAAGACGCGCAGGATTGGGTCGCGATGCTCCAGAGGATGTATGAGCGCTACTGCGAACGAAAAAGATGGCGGTTAGATATTCTTCATCAATCATTCGGCGAGCCAGGGCCAGAGAGCAGGATTGGTGTTAAACAGGTTTCGTTGGAAATTGCGGGTTCCTTCGCGTATGGTTTGCTGAAACGAGAAACAGGCGTACACCGTTTGGTCCGTATATCGCCATTTTCAGCAAAACAGCTTCGTCACACATCGTTCGCTTCAGTGGAGGTTATGCCTGAAATCGATGTTAAAGAGGAAAAGGAGGTTGAGGTGAAACCAGACGAGGTGAGGGTTGAATTTTTCAACGCGTCTGGTCCGGGCGGTCAAAACGTGAACAAACGCGAAACAGCAGTTCGTATCGTGCATGAACCAACGGGTATCGTGGTAACATCACAGAGTTCGCGTTCCCAGCAGCAGAACAGGGAAAAGGCAATGCAGGTGCTTGCTTCCAAACTGTATACTATGCGTGAGCAGGAACGTGAGAAGGAGTTGGCGAATATGCGCGGCCAGAAAGCCGCCATAGAGTGGGGGAGTCAGATTCGCTCTTACGTCCTGCACCCTTACCAGATGGTAAAGGACGTGCGGACTCAAGTGGAAACTTCAGACACGGCATCGGTTCTCGACGGAGACCTCGATGCATTTGTAGAAGCAGCTCTTCGTTTACCGGCTGGTGGATCAACGTAAAAAATGATTTCATACCGCAACGTTACCAAAATTTATCCTGATCAGAGTGTGGCTTTACGGAATGTCTCGTTCGACGTAAAGAAAGGGGAGTTTGTTTCCGTCGTTGGGAAATCGGGGGCGGGGAAGACCACGCTTTTGAAACTCCTGCTTGCAGAAGAACGTCCCACGGAGGGAGAGGTGTTGTTTGATGAAATTCTTGTGCATCAACTTCATCCTTCCCAGCTTCCGGAGTTGAGGAGAAATATCGGAATGGTGTTTCAGGATTACAAACTTCTGAATTCAAAAACCGCGTATGAAAACGTGGCGTATGTAATGGAGGTTATGGGATTGGAGGAAGATACTATCGTAAGGGATGTGGGAGAAGTACTCGAGATTGTGGGATTGGGAGAACGCGCTCATCATTATCCATTTCAGCTTTCGGGCGGAGAAAAACAGCGTGTTGCCATTGCCCGCGCCCTTATCCATCGCCCAAGCTGTATTGTGGCAGATGAGCCAACAGGCAACCTTGATCCCTACCATACGCGTGACATTATCCGCTTGCTTCAGAAAATCAATGAGTTAGGGACAACGGTTATTTTGGCAACGCATAACAAAGAAATCGTGAATCGGATTGGGCGTCGGGTCCTCACACTTGTCGAAGGACAGCTCGTGCGTGACGAAGAACACGGTAAATTTATTGTTGTATAACTATGCTCATAAGTTTCAAACGAATTCTCCGTTCTGGTTTTGAGAAATTTTCACACGATCGAAGTTCTACGGGAGCTGCGCTCGTGGTCATGACTGTTGTGCTTTTTGCGATAAGTTCGCTCGCCATTCTTCAGGGCATGAGCGCGTTTCTTGTGGAGCGGCTCCAAGAGGGTGTGGACGTAAGCGCTTATTTCAGGGATTCGGTGAGTGAAGAGGAAATTTTTAAAGTTCGTCAGCAGCTTCTCGATTTGGAAGAGGTGAAGGAGGTAGAGTACATTTCCAAGGAGGAGGCACTGCGCCGATTTATTGAAACCTATCGGGATAAGGATGCGATTTTAGCTCCTTTGGATGCTCTTGGAAGAAATCCGATGCTCGCGCACCTCAATTTGAAAGCACGCAACCCCGCGGAGTACGCGCAAATCGCGGATTTCCTTGCGGGAGAAGCATTTGCTTCTGCCATCGCAAGTATTGATTTCCACGATCGCGCTCCGGTCATTGAACGGCTTTTCCTTATTACTTCGGGCATACGCGCGGGAGTGGTGGCTATAAGCATCGCGTTGTCTGCGGTTGCGGTGCTGGTGGCGTTCAATACGATCCGTTTAACCATATATAACTCCAAAGAAGAAATCGAAATAATGCGTTTGGTGGGCGCGTCAAGCTGGTTTATCCGCGGCCCGTTTCTGGTGCAGGGAGCTCTCGTAGGAGTTGCGGCAAGCGCCCTGGCATTGTTATTGCTTTTTGTATTGTCTTTAGTTGTGCGTGCCCAATTTCAATCCTTTACCGAGTTTGATATTTTTTCGTTTTTGATCTCGCAATTCTTTACGCTTTTGCTTCTTTGTCTCGCGGTTGGCATCGGGTTGGGCGTGTTCTCTAGCGCCATTGCCGCCCGCAGATATCTGCGGGTATAAGGGGCATAAAAGCTTGAAAAACGCTGAAAATCCGGTATACTAGCCAGTGCGGCTTTATCATTCCGGGGTCTTCTAATGGTAGGAATGCGGACTCTGAATCCGTCAATCTTGGTTCGAATCCAAGCCCCGGAGCAACAATTGACAAAATATAATGAGGATATTATAGTAGGTATACAATAAAAGACTATGTTAAAACTCGTTCCTACATTTACATCCAAGAAAACCAATAAATCTTCTATCAGAGGAGACGGTTTTGTTTTTCTTAGTATGTAGAGGATTAAATCCAAAACAAAAACCAAGCAGCCGTCTTCTCGGATTACCCGGGGAGACGGTTTTGTTTTAGGAGTTGATATGTTCTCAAAAGAAGTTGTTTCGAGAAGATACCAGTTCCTAAATCTTAAAAATAGGACTGGGGAGAAATCAATGGGAGAAGGAAGATGGCGATTGTAGCAGATAGGGACCTTGAACTCATCGCGCAGATTTACAGGGATGTTAGTAATACGGTTACCCATAAGGCGCATGGGGAGAGGTGCAATTGCGATGAACGGACTGGGAATGCCCTAGCTGCGGTTGTGGGACTCGCGCTTGGTTCTAGTGGGCAAATGTCGCCGCAACTCATTGGAGAGGCAATCCGCCGAGCGCTTCTGCCGGCGAGCCTAGGGATGTTCCTCAAAGAGTATCCGGAAGTCGACGTTAAGCCCTTGCCTCCGCTCGCTTATATAGAGGGGTGGTACGAGGGCAACAAGGGCTAACTAAATCCCAGTACTCCAGTGCCACGTAGAAATACGTGGCACTTTTCTTTACCCTAGATGAGTTCTAACGTCATCCAGGACGTAGGGTTGCGTTAAAACAATCGCCACTCCGCCTGCTGGAGGAGGCGATTTTTTGGGAGAACAGAGCTTGAAAAAAAGCAGGGATTCGTGTATTAATGAATCACTTCGGGTTGAAGCTGGAGGGAGTGATGACGCAAGAACAGCGTGGTGAGACGGGATTGCTCTTTAGCATACTGCGAATGCCTCCAAGGGAGGTATATCCTTACATCGTACGAGGCGGACAGCGGCTTTCCCTCCCGGAGGTGTTTCGGGAGATTCTCAAAAAGCTGGAGGAAGAATCCGGAGAACGGGTGAAGCGTTCCCTCTTTGCGCTCCGAAGCTGGTATGGGTTGGAGGGCGAGCCGCGCAGCTTCAAAGAGATTGCCATTCTCCTCGGCGTTTCCCATGGTCGGCCTCATCAGTTGATTAGGGCGGCGGAAAACAGGATTCAACGGCGCGAAGAATGGCAGAAACTGCTCTTGCAGTTTGTCGTTCCAACCCCAGAGGAGATAGAAGCGCTGCGCGCGAGCGTATCTCGCGCAAGCGCGCTGGAGGTGGAAAAGATTGGCTTCCAGAGAGATCTTAGGAAAGCGAAGAGGGCGGGAGAGCAGGCGCCGCGTCTCCGTGCAGAGAACAGGCGTCTGCGAAACGCTCTTCTCCAATCTGCGGCCCTTTCTCCAGAGGATTGGCAACGGGAGCGTGAGCTTTTGGTCCAGGGGTTGGTGGCTCTACGCGTCCGCTATCTGGAGCGAGAGTTCGCATTTAGCAAGCTCAACGGCTTACTCAAACGCCTCGGGATTTCGAGCGCTTTCCACCTTGCGCTGTTCACGAGGCTGGGAATCCAGCAGTTCTTTGGCATTGGTCCCGCCATGGAAGCGCAGGTACGGGAGTTGCTGGAGGTTATCGAGGAGCTGCGCTCCAAAACCTAATCGGGCGGTCTGAATCAACAATGCGGCTGCCCGATTTTCTTTTGCGCACAGAACTTAACAGAGAATAGGTATTGAAATATTGTAAGGGAAGATTATGATAGATGGACTCAGAGAACGGAGGGTGAGATGGTTGAGTGTTGGGATTGGACAACGAACATAGATGCTGCTCCTCGGATTTTCGGGTTTCTTGGCATATCTCCTATTCGAAGGGAACGGAATAACGGTACTCTCCCTGCCTTCGAAGGAGAAATTGATGGATGTCTTCTTGCGGTTGTCTGCCCAGTAGAAGAGTCGAAAACCATTGGCGTGGAGCAGCGCGATGAGCGAGGTCGAGCGAGGGCTGGCGTGATACTTAAGGGATGCCGATGGTTAGGGTACGACGAGGAGGACCACAAGAGGCGAGTGGTCGTACAGGCCACTGGTGGATACGTTGAAATCATGGAAGGGGGGTTGTTCGTTACAATCGATAGCTGAAAAGTTGGCACCGTAGTCTGAATAAAGTTGCCCATAACGCCGAGGAGGAAGTCGTGAACTCCTAAGGGCTTGCGTCGTGCCATAAACGGCGCACTTTTTTTTGAAACACATCTTAGTAGCATTCGCCCAAAGGCCTTTGACTTTCGGGGCTGGGCTGTGTATATTTATCCTGGATATACTCCGCAGGGAGAAAGCAGTTGGGAGGAATGCGGCATGCCTGACTTGCGGTTAACTCTAACAAGCGTCCAATCCAGGTATCGGGAACCGCGGCCGCGGAACCAGCAGGGAATGATGAGTGAAGTTAGTCCTGTCAGCCGCGACTATTGCGTCCACGCGACTCTGCAGAACGCACCGCCTTGGCTCTGGTTTGCCGACGAGCTGCCGCGATCATACCAGGCGGAGTTGGCGCGTGGGTTATATGGTATGGGGATCGACGCTCCTATACGCCTCGAGAATCCTGGCGTGAGTCACGACACAGACTTCGCGACCATAGAGAGATCGTTGAGGATGATCGGGGACGCCGAAGGGGAAGGTGACCGGCGGTTCCGTGAGTATATATTGGCTCATGGGCCGATCGTGCCTCCCTTGAGCGAGGAGGAGAAAGAGCAAATCCGGAAACTCCTCGCTTTGGCAGAGGAGTTGAGGGAGTCCGAAGAGGAAGGATGAGTCGGTCGTTTCATTCTGTTCCATCGCGAGAACGAAAAGGCCCCATGGCAGTAGCCATGCGGGCATTCTTTTTGCACTAGACAGATGCTAGTAGGAGAGTGTTGCGCTTGGGGGTTGAATTCAGCTACGGAACAATGGACAATACCACAAATATGTGCTATTGTATGCTTGAGTTAGTACCCGAGAGCAACAGGAAGGAGGAGAGGATGGACATTACCCTTAGTTTTGATATCGAGAGGAAGTTTGGCATTGGTAAATTCAGGACTACCGTCAGGTTGCGGTCGGGAGACATGGGAGATGAAGAAACGATTACCAAAGCCGTACTTGACCTAGTTGGGTTGGATTCCTTCCATCTCCTACTGGGGAGGAGTAGTACCAAGATAGACGTTAACACAGAGGTATACCCTGAGCCGCATGGGTCGGGGATTATGATCGCTGGATCCAATGCAGAAATCGTGGAGGAGGTGACGCAAAACCTTATTCAAAGCTTTATGGGGGTGGCTGCTTGGTTATCTGGTACGGGTACGCTCCAAGTAACCGCGTCCGAGTTCCATCCTTCGGTGCCCATAGGAACGGTTATCATTCCAGCCCAGCCCGATTAAAGAGCCAGCGCTAGGAGAGGAGACCCTATCTTGCGAAAGGCCCCAATCTATAACACGTGCGGGGCCTTTAATTTTGCAAACAAGTTCTAACGTCTTCCACGGACACGGAGCAAAGTCCAGAATCGTCACGAAGGCGGTTTTTTGTTTCGATCGTAAGTTATTGACACGCATACGCGTCAAGTATACAATGTATATATGAAGTATTTTGATTGGGATTCAGAAAAGAATGAGGAGCTGATTCAAGAACGAAATGTAAGTTTTGAAGAAGTGTTAATAGCGATTGACGGGGGGTATCTTCTAGATATTGTGGGACATCCTAATAAAAACAAATATCCAAATCAGAAAATATTTATTGTTCAAATAGAAAATTATGCATATCTTGTCCCATTTGTAGAAGACGAGAAAAAAATATTCCTAAAAACAATTATTCCCAGTCGAAAAGCAACAAAGAAATATGTAAAATAGAGTAATTATGAGCAATATCAACATGAATAAAGAAGAAAAAAAGATTCTTGAAGATTTTGGAACAGGGAAACTTAAACGTGTTAAGGGTGGCAAAACAGCAAGGACACGATACCAGCAATATGCAAGACAGACGTTAAGCAAACCACGTACTATTAACATTCGGCTTTCAGAAAGAGATCTCCAAAAAATAAGAGCTCTGGCGGCAGAGAAAGGTTTGCCATACCAAACTTTGATTAGTTCTATATTGCATCAATACTCCAGCAAAAAGGTGCGAGAAACTATTTAGCCGAACTTGACTCATAAGAGGAGCCAAGTTCAAAAAACCGCCTTCTGGCGGCGGCGGTTTTTTTGGGAACAAATTTGACTAAACTATTTAATAATGTTATTATTTATCCACGTTCTTTATGGAGATAAAAGATGATAACCGATGAAGAACTCGTTACTGTTCGCGCTGAACTCCTGACGCTGATGCTCAAACTCCCTGATGGCTGTACACCTGGTCGCTGGGAAGCCGCGGAAGCGTTCGCTGAAATCATTGCCGAGATGCGCAAGCGTCACCCCAGCAAGACATTCCAACTGCTTCCTTTCTCTTACGATACGCTGGAGGATGGTACTAATCCCGCTATCAGCGCGGTACTTGCCATCGCTAATTAACGCCTGATGGAGTCGCTTGACGTCGTCAGGCGATTTCGTTTCCAAAGTTCGAATTTAAAAATAAATCCCAGTATTGATAGCCAAGCAGGTCGAAAGACCTCCTCGAGTCTGAGCGACCTCGGAGTCGAAGACCTGAGCTTTGTCGAAGGGTGGTTTTTGTTTACTTCTTGACAAAAAAGATATATCTCAAATAATGATTACAGCCTGGCAGATTCAAAGCTTGGCAGAAAAAAGCCAGTCTGCTAGAGTTCTTCCACAAAAGGGGACTGTATGGTGAAAAAAACGGATGGCGCGGTAGCGAGCGAGAATCGCGTCACGATCCTCGAGAAAGCGCTGCGGCGACTGTTGAAATCCCATGGCGAGACACAGTGGTCGCGAAACCCCATGGCTATTGCATTCAACGGTGGCCCAGAGAGTGTTCATGTGCATTGCTCGTGTTCTGCCTGCAAGAACGCGCGCAAAGTTCTCAACATCAAGGTGAAGGGTCCCTTCAAGGATCTACACGCACAAGCGTAGGGCAAAGGCGTCCACATCGATCAATCGATCCCCGGCGCCTATTTTATTTACTCGATGGCGATTTTTTGTTTGGGTGCTGCAAAGGTATTGAACCATTACGAGGGGATGTCGAGGATGAGATACATCGGTAATACCCCTCACGCGCCATCTAAGGTACGATTGAGGCATGATTACCAGTCCAAATCTCATTCTCCCCATGGTGTTC
>JACOZJ010000004.1 GCA_016181405.1 Candidatus Wildermuthbacteria bacterium | reverse complement strand
AGGCGCGGGTTCGGACTGGTATTTTCGCCAAGTCCCGCCAAGGCATTTTGAATTCCGCCAAAAGCATTCCCGCCGCTACGCGGCGGTTCGAGCCGATGTCTGCAAGAAAATCTTTCATCCCCGAAAGATTTTCTTGTTTAATGAGATTTCCAGCTTGGTTGGCTTCAATAATCCAGTTTCGCATGAGTTCGAGCCAATGATTACCTTTGCGTTCAAAATCGCTCAATTTTTCTTCCAGCGTCCGTTTTTCCGCCGTCAGCACGTTCTTGCGCTCCAAGTACTCGCCAAGTTCCAGCGCTTCGTTTAGGTAAGCGTCTGTGAGGCGAGAGATAGGCGCTGAAACGGCGGAAATATCGTTTTTGAGATTTTGAACGAAAAGGTTTGATGAGTGGTGGACATCGGCGTTTTCAGTTTCAAGTTTTTCGCCACTCATCAGGCAAAGAAACTTTTTGAACCATGTCTTGCACTTGTCGCGACAATTCTTCTTCCCGCAAAAAGCGAGTTTGTGAACATTTTTGAGTGCGGCTTTTGAAAGTGCAGTGATAGTAGTGATACACCAATCCACTTTTCTTTATCTTCCGTTCAGCAGTTATCGCATAGCCGCACTCACCGCATACAGCGAATCCTTTGTATAGCAAACCTTTCTCTCCTCGCTTTTTGCGGGGCTTTCCATTGGCAACAAGTGCTTCCTGTATTTTGTCAAAAAGTTTCTTTGAAATCATTGGCTTATGCGAACCCTGATGCACCTTGCCTCGGTACTGAAAATGTCCATAATAAAAAGGATTTTTCAAAATATGCTCTACCGAGGCGAGGACAAGGGGTTTACCGCTCCGTGCGCCAACCAAGCCAAGAGAAAACATTTTGCGCTGAATTGCCGTGAGCGTGTATTGCCCCGTAGCAAAAGCCCCTAACGCTTCTTTTACTTTGTCAAAGGTCTTTTTATCTGGCTCAATCGTTCGCAATCTCGGCTCGTTGAAATATCCGAGAGGGGCTTTTGCCGATAATTCACCACGGCGTATTTTTTGTCGAATACCGCGCAAAATGTTTTCTCTTAAATTGTCGGTGTAATATTTTGCTTGTCCGAAAGCGACACTTAACATAAATTTTCCTTGGGGTGTCGCTTCAAACCAAAATGTCGGGAATTTTAGCGCAACAATTTTTAGCGTATCCACAAAATATATGACCTTGCCACCGTCAATCGAGTTTCTCGCTAAACGGTCTGGATTCCACGCTAAGATTCCCGAGGCAGAACCTTTTTCAATTTCGCCAAGCATTTCGTTAAATACTTCGCGACCAGGCTCTTTCGCTGTTTTACTTTCATAAAACTCTTTTACCACAAACAGATTTTGTTGCTTGGCGAATTCCCGAAGCTCCGTCAGTTGCGCTTCAATGCTCAAAACTTGGCGTTCCTCATTCTCGCTCGATTTTCTGCAATATATAAAATATTTGATCATAGCTTCGGGGATTAAATTGATAAAGGGTTTTTGCATTACACCGACAATTTGTAATCTCATTATACATCGGCTCGAACCGCCGCGTAGCGGCGGGAATGCTTTTGGCGGGGCTCTGAACAAAATCGTACGCTCGACGAACGCCCCGCCCCACCGCCTCGCGGACTCGGTCAGTATGGCGGAGCGAAATACGGATTCGCGGGCAAAAATGGAGGGGTTCAAGGGGAGGAAATTTTTGCCCGCTCGAAATTGCAGCAATCAGAAAATTTAATGCTATAATACAAATATGATCCCAGAAGAATTAAACAATCCACAAAGTACGTATTCTGTTTCCCAACCGCCACGGTCATCTCACAAAAAACTTATCGTTTTGATATTGTTCTTTTGTTTGATTTTAGGCGGGAGCGGGTACGCTTATTTGTATTTTACTAGAACCGACGATACAAAAACTGATCAGAACATTATTTCTAGCACTTCGGATAATCATAATCAGGGCTTCGGATCAAAAACGCTTTTTAACCAAGAGGTAAAATCGAAGCCCGCCATTGATACAGGTTCTGTCTTTATGCTCGGTGTTGCTTCTGAAAATAGCGAGGTAGATTGGAAAACAATTTTTAAGGTGAGCTCCATTTCCAAAATAGCACCGATATTAGTTGTGGAAAACAAAGGTAAGCTCGATGATTTTTCTCCAAAACTTTTTATACAGCAATATTCTCCTAAAAAAATTTACACCTACAATTATCAATACGTCGATCAGAAAAGTGAAAAACTCCAAGCGGATAATATTAACGCTAAACTATATAGCTCCTCAAATTTCGTAGTAATTTCTAATGGAGAAGATTATGCCTCTAGTATTGTCGCGACATCATTCGCGGCTAGATTTAATATACCAATTTTCTTCACTCCGTTAAAAAACGAAGAAAGAAATTTAATAAAAAGTTGGAGTGCAAAAAGCATAGGTATAGAAGTTGCTGAAAATGTTGATCACGCATTAACGGTAAATGAAGCGAATGATTTACTCAAAAAAGATTCCGACTATCTTATCTTGACTACAAGCGATGATCTTACAAAAACATCTAATCCAAGATTTTCTCTCGTCGCTCCAATTCTTGCTGGAGGAAGAGACGGTGTAATTTTGAATGTTAAAAATCCGACTCGTGAATCTGTCAAACAATCTGTCAGTCAAGCAACCCAAAACGGATTTCACCCCGCCTATTTAGTTTCTGTTGGCAACGAAAACAATTTACCATTTTTACAGTTCAATATAGTCCCGCAAGGAACTCTTTATAATCAGGATGATGACCATCAATACTTTGTTAATTTGTACTATTGGGCTGACTACAACAATTCTAATGAGTATGTACCAGATGCTTCTGTTGGCGCAATAACTGGCTATTCAGTAAGCGACGCCTCCTCATTGATCGCTCGCTCTCTCTTTTATGAAAAAATTGCGAAATCAGATAAGGTAGTAACTTGGTCGCCGTACAGCAGTGGTGATCCCGTATTGCGACAAAACGCAGCTAAAATTGATCCAGTTCTCAATAATGATTTTACCAAAAAATATTTGCCAAATCTCAAAGATTATAATTCCCTCACTGATAAAACTGCGGTTATTACCGATGTAAAAGACTCCTCTGTATTCGTTTATAGTGGACACTCATGGAGAAATATTTTGGGGAATATAGGTGTTGCCGAAATGCCCGTGTTTAATAATCCTACTTTTATTTTTGCCTTTGGATGTGCTGCTCTAGAGCCGTGGAACCCAGGCACGCCGGAAGCCACTCGCGGCAATCCAATTGTTGGCTACGAGGCAATTAAAAATGGTGCCGTTGGTTTCTTGGGTAGCGCAGAAATATCTTTTGTGGCAAGTGAATTATACTTTGGTAGCGAACAAAGAATGTTAGTTCAAAATACACTCACTATGCCTGTAGGACAGGGTCAGTTTCTAAATTCAAGGATAGAGGACGCTTACAACCTATATACTACTGGCAAGCAAAATCCTGAAGGTGATAATTTCTATTATAAAAGTTATAACTACTTGTTGGGCGATCCTAAATTAAAACTCAAAGTAACTTCAAATTTTACTCCGAATATTATCACAGATAATCATATTCGAATGGATTTTGAATCTAAATCAAAGTTGGAAAGATTTGTAGCGGTAAAGGGTGGTGGGTATGTACTTTGTTCGTTTGATGAAAAAGAATGTAGTGATTTACTTAAAGATCATTCTAAAAATGCAACTGAATTTAATTTTCCTATCTTGCTCGACAATTATGTGTATTCAGCAGATTTAGCATTTGAGACTAGTAATTCATTTTACGGTAGAACCCAATTAAGATTTTTTACAGAAAATCCGGTTAAAAGCATCACAACAAAGACTGATTTAAACTTAACTCCAGACGCTACTTACAAGTACACAGGAAATTACTGTTTTAATTTTGGAACAAAACAATATTGTCCAAATTTATTGATATATCTACCCTACGGATCCGTTAATACACAGACTAAAGAAATTAAAGTTCCAAAATATTTGGACATTAATTTTAGTTTCTGATTTAGTTTCTGATTGCTGCAATTTCGAGCGGGCAAAAATGGAGGGGTTCAAGGGGAGGAAATTTTTGCCCGCGAATCCGTATTTCGCTCCGCCATACTGACCGAGTCCGCAGCGTACGATTTTGTTCAGAGCCACCACGCGCTCCGCGCGTGGCACATCATTTGGGATTCTGCTGGAAATGAGTCCGAACTTTTTGGTATAATGACCACCGTATTTTATTACATTGGGCAGGTTTCAGACACGTTTCCTTCTTTCTTTGCCCCATGCGTTTCGGCTACTTCCATTGCCAAACCCATTTCCTGCCCGATTTTCTTGATAATCTCGGTTTCTGAAGTTTTTGCTTCGTCAAACGTTATATCGAGCGAACGTTCTTCGTACCTCACCTTAACGTCCTCAACGCCTGGAACCGACATAACAATTCCTTTCATGGTCCCCGGTATGGAGGGGCAGCCGATTCTTGATGGATGCAATGTTACAGTTTTTTTCATGTTTTAACTGGGATAGGAAGCGTGAACGTAAACGTGCTTCCTTGATTTTCTTTTGTTGTGAAGAAGATCGCGCCCCCGTGATGTTCAATAATATTTTTGGCCAGGTATAGGCCGAGGCCCGTACCGCTTGTTTGGGAAAGCTGGGCGTTCTCCGCCCGGAAAAATTTCGTGAAGATTTTGGACGTTTGATCTTTGGGCATTCCGATTCCGGTATCTGCCACGTCACAGATTACTTGGTTTTTCTCCTTGAAGAGCCTGATTGTCACCCGCCCGCCGGGAGGAGTGTATTTTAACGCGTTGTCAACCATATTTTCCAGCGCAATAGTTATTTTCTCTTTATCAATCGTAAGGGTGGGCAGAGGTTCTTTTGGCGCTACAAACGAAAACGTTACTCCTTTCTCTTTGGCAGATTTCTCAAACTTCTCATATGTGCTTTGCACCACGGGCAGAAAATCCTGCTTTTGCGTTTTGAATCCAAATCTTCCCTCTTCCAAACGGGAAGCGTCCAACAGGTCGTTCACCAGTTCAATTAAGCGGAGTGTTGCCTTATACGCGTCTCCGGCGAATGTTTTTTGCTCTGCGTTCAACTTCCCCGTACGCTCTTCCAAAAGCGCGTAGAGCGTCCACTTAATCCCGGCGAGCGGGGTGCGCAGTTGATGAGCCGCAACCGACACAAACTGCGATTTGATGGCGTCCAAATCGCGTAGCCGTTCGTTGCTTTGGGTAAGTTCCAGATCACGCCGTACCAGCAGTTTCCCCGCTTCTTCAAGATCGTGTGTGCGTTCGACTAATGTCTGGTTCGCAAGAGTTAATTCCCGATCTTTCCGCACAAGTATTTTCCCGCTTTCATGGCTTTCCCGTAAAAGCTCCTGAAGACGGGCATTTATTCTCTTGGTCTGTTCTGCGATTTGTTTTGAACGTCGATAAACCAAGGTTGCGGAAACAACTAACAGAACGCCGCCGCCAATCAAAAGCAGCCATCCAAGTACAAGGACCTGTGCGCCAAAAATATCCATGGATTCTTTAAGCCGTCACTCGCCAACAGCAAACATCACGACGGTCTCGTTGTAAAAGCGTGAACTGATTTTTTCTGTATCGTGAAGCTCTCCGCCAATGGGTGCCTGCTCTCCATATGTGTAAAAGCCCAAAAGCGGGACGTCTTCCCCTATAATTTTCAGAACGGCATCTATCTCTTCTTTGGCTCGAGCACCGAAAAGTTTTTCTCTCGCGATGCAGTTGAACATCAACGCGAACTTCGGCTTTGTCCCTGCCTTCTCAAAGTCTTTCATTAGCTTTCGGGCGGCGTCTTGGGCTGCTTCCACCGCTTTTTCCGTACTTCCAATCATCAAACGGACTTCCGAACCCTCTGGGACTTCAGCGGCGCACGTAATGGCGCCTTTCTCATCCACAGTAATGGGGTCCCTGATAAGATACTCATCCATGCCCGGAAGTTTAATTCCCAAAGGATACGTAATGGCCATTCGCGCCAAAGGCTCCTTACGCAATTCTTCCGTCTTTTCCCCAAAGTAATTCTCATAAATGGCGATGGCGGGTTTGCCATCGAGTTCATGCAATACCGAACCCTCCGACTTCGTTACTTTCATGGGTACGCCAATAGGCATCCACCCGTGGCGCACCCCGGATCCCATGGAAAATCTCCCCGTAAGGCCCACTCCTCCTACTGCTCCCGAAACTGCTTCATCGTTCAGGTACTCATACGTTTTTTCAAAAAGAAAATCGTCCCCTGCGGCTCCTCCTACCACCGGGAAGTGTTCTCCCATTATGTCGAGCACCCCACGCACGATATCTGCCCCGTTTCCAGTGAGTACGTCCGGAAACATGATGAATGCTTTGAGCGGCTCCACCCCAGCTTTTTTCTTTACTTCTTCAGCAACCGCTCGCCCTGCTTCCCTTGCCCCTTCTTTGACGTTTTCCCCCAAACCAGT
Source organism: Candidatus Wildermuthbacteria bacterium (assembly GCA_016181405.1). GTDB lineage: Bacteria > Patescibacteriota > Minisyncoccia > Minisyncoccales > UBA10102 > O2-01-FULL-48-27b. The sequence continues at coordinate 107,873 of JACOZJ010000004.1, read as the reverse complement.
ATGGAACGTGATTTGGTCTGAAGATATCGCCATTACCGCCACGGAATGTTGACTTGGGCCTTCATTGGTAACCTCCCCCGCGTCGGTACAGCCCACAAGAGGGGCCCCATTACTTGCTTCTCGAACTCCCTTAAGCATCTCTTGTTGATCAAAACTTACCGAAGAAAAGACAATCGTTAAATCCGGCTTCTTGCCGCAATTTTCCAGCGCGATTTTACATGCTGCATACCCCGCCTGGGCGGCATCCTTTTCCCTGCTTTGGCCGACTCCTGCACAAATTGCCATACAAAGAATCATGCCAGCTTCCTGCTGGCTGCTATATTATTTGTAATCCCTTTGACCTTTTTGGAGTAGCTTTTCGATTTTTTCCACAATTTCTCTTGGAACCGTATTGGTTTTCACGATGTAATCTACTGCGCCGGCCCGTAATCCTTGGTCAATCTCTTCCTGTTGCCCTAGATTTGAAGCAATGATCACTGGTATGCTCTTGGTGCTGTCGTTCTTTTGCAGCTCCTTCAAAAAACTTAAACCATGCTCGTCCGGGAGAACGAGGTCCAGCACAATAACGTTGACTTCGTGCTCCGCCAAAATGCTTCTTGCCTTTTCCGCATTCCACGCCTTGTGCACCTCGTAGTGTTTTGCGACAAATTCCTTCTCCAGCATGTCGGAAAGAAGGGTATCGTCTTCTACGAGGAGAACCCGTTTTCCCTTCACGGTCTTTGGTAGTTTTGACTTTTTCTTCCGCTCCTCGACGTGGGCTTGAAGCGTGTTGTTCACTTTCGCTATGACTTCGTTTGGGTTGAAGTTTACTTTCACCAAATAATCTTTCACTCCCATGCGGAGAGCCCGCTCAATTTCAATAGAATCCCCGGAATTTGAAATTATAATTACAGGCAAAGCAGGAAGCGCATGGTCTTCTTTCGAGAGCTTTTCTAAAATATCAAAGCCCTTAAGTCCGGGGAGCATAATATCGAGCAGTACCAGATCAGGCTTTACGTCCCGGATAAGCTGTAGCCCCTTTTTGCCGTCTCTTGCCGATCGCACTTCATAGCCCTGTTCTTGTAATCCCGCCTCGATAAGATTTGCCAGCGTTGGTTCATCTTCAACCAGCACAATCCGCTTTTTCTTTTCTTTGCTTTTGCGCATTATTTATTCATACCTCAAGAGTGTGCATACGGAAAGGATGTTTTCCACAGAGAGCGGTACCTTAGAATATCCCACCATAAGATATAAAAATTATTCCTGTGTTTTTCACGAGTAAAGACCAGGCAAAAGGATAGTTTTTCTTGCACACTTTTTTTCCGCACGGTATAATAGAAAGAAGATGAAAAAAGTTTTTGTTTTTCTTCTCTTTCTTTTGTTCGCAGGCGGTGTTCTCTTTGCTCTTGCCCCCGCCCCCACCTCTGCCGCAGGCCTTGTGCCCTGCGGAGGAGCGAGCGAGTCTCCCTGTACTCTTTGCCACGGCTTTTCACTTCTCAACAACATCATCACCTTTCTCCTTGTCCCCTCCGTGTTCAACGGCGGCTTTGCCGTTGTCCCCATCGTTGCTTCTCTTCTGCTCGCCTGGGGAGGTTTTATCTGGCTTTCTTCCATGGGAAACCCCGCGCGCGTTAAGCAAGGGCAACAGATCTTTCTTGCCATAGTTATAGGCGTGCTCATTGTGTATGGCGCTTGGCTGTTCATTAATCTTCTTCTTACCTCTTTGGGATCTGCTTCCTTTGGCGGCACTGGCACATGGTGGCAAATCGACTGCAAAATCCCCACATCAGTGAGACTTTCTGCTATTCCCTTGAGCATCAAGGTTGGGCAGCCCGTGGTCCTTAGCTGGAGTACGTTTGACACAACAAGCTGCACTGCTTCTGGGGATTGGAGCGGCTCGCCCGCCGCTGGAGGTGGAGAACAAACTATTTCAGGACTTTCTGTGGGTACACATACCTTCCAGATAGACTGCACGGGTAGTACGGGAACCGCAAGCTCTACCGCTATTGTTAACGTCGCTACGGAGGTGGCAACGTCTCCGTTGCCACCTGCCCCCTCTGCTGGAGCTACGCCGACCCCTGGTGCTACGCCAACACCTACTTCAGGTGCTACGCCAACGCCGGGGCCCACTCCAGTTCCCGGTAGCCGACCCCCCATTGGATTTTTTATATTTCCTAGCGTAGAAAACCACGTGCTGAACCAGTTTTATAATTATGTGCAAACTGGGGATATCATGTTGCTGCGGAGGGAAAGAAGCGTAGCAGGTGAAAGCAATTCGCAAATCAGCAGTCAGGCAGACGTTGACTATCTCAATAGGCGTTGCCGGGATTTCAGGAATAGATTCTCTGGGCGTTCTCTTTTCATGGTTGCAAGATCAGATGGCCATGAGTCTCTAAAGTTTGCTTTAAACACGGCTTCTCCGCCATTGGATAATGCTTGTTTTGATGCGCTTTTATATGGGTATGAGAATTATGAGGAGGGTCCGGACGGCCCTGTGGGTTGTGGTTTTGACGGTCCAGGTATACAGGAGTTTCGATGGGACCCTGGTACAACATACGAGAATTTTAGAATTGCCCGGAAAATTGTAGATGATGCAAATGGAGCGCATGGCACAAGCTTCCGTTTGTATGGAATGCCAACAGGAGGCGCTCTCTTTTACGCTAACCGGTGCGGATCCAGAATAACGTGGGATTATGGGAAAATGGCACAGTACTTGGACGGGCTGGTTATTCAATTACAGAGTTATTGCGAGAATTCCTGGACTGGAGATGACCCCCGAACGATACAGCAAGCAGTAGACCTAGTTGTTCAGACGGTTCGGGATGATGGTTTAAGCACTCCCTTGTATCCTCAAGTTGCCACAATCTTTGCGGGTGACGCTAAGGTTGTAGACGGCGACCTTATATGCGGTAAAAGCGGGTGTGGTTCTGGTGCTGTTAATGGGGGCGACCAACGAAACGCTACACCGTGGGATTTTAGTTATAACCCTTGTGCAAGATATGCAATCAACAATGGGATTCAAGGAGCTACCCTTCAGTGGGAAGGAGAATCAGTTGATAGCGGAGATGCGCAGCGCTGGTTTGATAAAATGAAGATGTGTACTATAGGGAGCTGTCCCTAGAAGTTGACATTCGAAAAGAGTTATGATAACCTTACTCTATGAAAGAAGTGTCCGCGAAGCGGGCATTCTTTTGTAAATATGATCGATTTTAAAAATTTTGGATTGCTGCTTGACAGCATCGCGGAAGAAAAAGGCCTGTCTCGAGAAAGGGTGTTGGAAACTGTGGAACAGGCGCTTGCCGCGGCCTACAAAAAAGAGTTCGGAAAACGCGGGCAGAATATCAAAGCATCCCTCGATATCAAAACAGGGAAAGTTGAGTTTTGGCAGGTGAAGCTCGCGGTGGATGACAGCATGATTTATTCAGAAGAGGAGTTGCTCGCCCAAAATCAGCCCGAGGCTGATATTGAGGCGAGTCCGCCGCAATCCGAAGGTTTGGGTGGAGAGACGTCTGAAGGTGAGAAGAAAGTGCGATTCAACCCCGAGCGGCACATTATGCTCGAGGAAGCGCAAAAGATAAAAAAAGAAGCAAGGCCAGGAGACGAAGTTGAGCTCAAGCTGGAGTCCAAGACCGACTATGGCAGGATAGCGGCGCAAACCGCAAAGCAGGTTATTCTGCAGAAAATCAGGGAGGCAGAGCGGGCTTCTGTGCTTGATGAATTTCAGTCCAAAGAAGGAGAGTTGGTTTCGGGTTTGGTGCAGCGCGTGGAAGGAAGAATGGTATTTGTGGATTTGGGTAAAACCTTAGGCGTGCTCCCCGCAGAAGAACAGGTTCCCGGCGAGTTTTATAGGGTTGGCCAGCGCCTGAAGTTTTATCTTATGCGCGTGGAAGACTCTCCGAGAGGACCTTTGATTTTTCTTTCGAGAGCATACCCGAAATTTATATCAAAGCTTTTTGAGCTCGAAGTTCCGGAAATCGGATCTGGGAGCGTTGAGATAAAAGGAATCACGCGGGAAGCCGGTTCCCGCACAAAAGTAGCAGTGGCATCGAATGCAGATGGAGTGGATCCCGTAGGTTCCATGGTGGGCCAGCGGGGTACGAGAGTTTCTGCAGTGATTAACGAGTTGGGAGGGGAAAAAATCGATATTGTAGAGTGGGCAGAAGATCCGGAAGCATATATTGCTAATGCACTTTCACCCGCAAAGGTGCTTCAGGTAGAAGTAGAAGGGAAAAACAAGGCAGTAGCTATTGTGGCAGAAGACCAGCTTTCTCTCGCGATTGGAAGAGACGGGCAAAACGTGAGGTTGGCGGCAAAGCTTACGGGTTGGAAGATTGATGTGCGCACTCCCGAAGGGAAAGATGTAGAAACGGGAGAACCTGAGACAGAAACGCCAGAAGCATGAAATTTTCAAAGAAGAAATTGCCCAAGTCTCAGATTGCCCTTGAGGTGCAACTGACCCCAGAAGAACTCGGTAATCACAGAGAGGAGGCCGTAATGACTCTCGCAAAAGATTTGCGCCTCGAAGGATTTCGGCCCGGCCATGTTCCCGCGCAGGTTGCCGAGAAACATGTAGGAGAAGTGGCAATCCTTAGCGAAGCCGCAAGGTTTGCCATCGCGGAGGTCTATCACAATATCGTGGAACAAGAATGTTTGGATGTGATCGGAGAACCTGAAGTGCGGGTATTGAAATTGGCCCCAGGAAACCCACTGGAGTTTCGCGTGCAGGTGGCAGTGTTGCCTGACATTGAGTTGCCTGACTATAAAAAAATTGCTGAAACCGTGGCACGGAAGGAGGTTCGGGTGGAGGAGAAAAACGTGGACGAAACTCTGCAATGGCTTAGGGAAAGCAGAAAAGTACCCGCCCAAAGCCCAGAGGGCATTGAGGCGGACCCGCCGCAATCCGAAGGTTTGGGCGGGAAAGACAAGGGTGAAGTTCCTCTGGACGATAATTTCGCAAAGTCAGTAGGAAATTTTGCAGATTTAGCAAGCTTGCGCGCAAGCATTCAGGAGGGTTTGCAGCATGAGAAGGAGATGCAGGAAAGGGATCGACTCAGGCAGGAAATTATAGAAAAGATAGCCGCCCGCTCGAAGCTCGAAATTCCAGATGTGCTTGTTGAACGGGAGAAGCAGGTATTGCTTTCAGAGGTTAAACGAGGAGTAGAGCAAATGGCACAGATGCCATTTGCAGAATACGCGCAAAAAGCCGGCAAAACCGAACAGGAGTTATTCGAATCGTTCGGGCAAGAAGCAGAACAAAGAGTAAAACGATTTTTGGTGCTGCGCGAGGTTGCTAAGAGAGAAAACATTACCCCAACGCCAGAAGAGGTTACGCAGGAAGCACAAGCTATTTTGAAACATTACACCAGCCTCCAAAAGGCAAAGCAAGCACTTGATCCTGACCGGCTCAGAGAGTATACTGAAGGCGTGTTGCGGCATGAAAAGACACTGCAATTTTTAGAACAATTTGTAAAACCATGAATCTTATTCCAACTGTTATCGAAAAATCGCAATACGGAGAGCGGGCGTATGATATCTATTCGAGATTGCTCAAGGAACGCATTATTTTTTTAGGCGCGCCCATCAACGACATTGTGGCAAACTCGGTAATTGCCCAGATGCTGTTCTTGGAGTCTAAGGATCCCAAAAAAGACATACAGCTGTACATCAATACGCCCGGCGGCGTGGTTACGGGCGGGCTTGCCATTTACGATACGATGCAATACGTGAAATGTCCTATCTCTACAGTTTGCGTGGGCATGGCAGCTTCCATGGGCGCGGTGCTTTTGGCAGCCGGACAGAAGGGAAAGCGCTTCGCTCTTCCTAACTCCCAGATTATGCTTCATCAACCCATTGGGGGTGCTACTGGTCAGGCCGTTGAGATTGAAATTACGGCCAAACAGATCGTGAAGATCAAAGAAAGGCTTAATCAGATTCTTGCGAAGCACACGGGCCAACCGTTTAGCAAAGTGGAGAAAGACACGGATCGGGACTTTTATCTTTCCGCAGAGGAAGCCAGAGATTACGGCTTAATCGACAAAGTCATCGAGGAAAAGGAACAGAAATAGCAAAAAGCAGCGATAGGCCTTATTTTTGACAAGCTGAGAGAAGTTTGGTATACTCCACGCAGAGAATTTATTTTGACTTTTGGGTTTATTTGTGGACTTTATGAAAATCCAATCGCTCAACCGAATATATGACCGAACAATTAACCTTGCTCGTAGCAGGCGTATTTTCGCTTGCAGTAGGTTCTTTTCTTGGGTACTTAGCTCGACAGTCCATAGCCAGAAGGCAGATAGGCACTTTAGAGCAGAAAGTTCAACAGAAAATTAAGGAGGCGGGAGAGGAGAGCGAAAAAATTATCTCCGAAGCCAAAACGCAGGCGAAAGAGGTTACCTCAACTGCAAAGTCAGAAGAAGAGCGCCGAAGACAAGCGTTTCTTAAAACTGAACAAGTGCTTTTACAGCGCGAAGAGACTCTCACCAAGAGAATTGCTGGCTTTGATGCAAAAGAAGAGGAATTCAGGACTAAGGTAGAAAAACTGCAGGCGATTGAAAAAAATCTGGAGCAGGCGAAAGAAGAGGTATCCAAAAAACTGGAGGAAGCGGCGCAACTGTCCCGCGAAGAGGCAAAGAAAGAGTTGTTCAACCGCGTAGAGAAGGAATGCGAACAAGATTTGGTGGGGCGTGTGCGAAAACTCGAGGCAGAAGGGCGGGATCGGTTTGACCGAAGGGCAAAGGAAATTGTGGCATATGCCATTCAAAAAACTGCGGTTTCCCAGACGCAGGAGATTACCACGACTACTGTGGTTCTGCCTTCAGAAGATCTCAAGGGAAAAATCATCGGGAAAGAAGGAAGAAACATTCGCTCTCTAGAGCGGTTGGCCGGCGTGGAAATCGTGGTGGACGAAACGCCCGAAACCGTAATAATTTCTGGATTCGATCCCCTGCGCCGCCATATCGCGAAAGTTGCGCTCGAGCGACTCATTAAAGACGGAAGAATTCACCCGGCGAGGGTGGAAGAAGAGGTGGCGAAAGTGCAGGCGGAAGTCGAAGATCAGATGAGGGAAGCCGGCGAAGCTGCCAGTTTCGATTTGGGCATTGTCGGGCTGGATCCCAAACTTGTTCAGCTTTTGGGAAGAGTGAAGTTCCGCACGAGCTATGGCCAGAACGTGCTTCTGCATTCTGTAGAGGTAGCGTATTTGGCTTCCGCGCTCGCCGCGGAGATCGGAGCTGATGTGAATGTGGCAAAGAAAGCAGGATTGTTCCATGACATAGGCAAGGCGCTCGACCATCAGGTGGAGGGTTCGCACGTGGAAATTGGCATGCGCATTTTGGAGAAGTTCGGAGTGGAGAAAGAGGTAATTACCGCAATGAAGTCGCACCACGAAGATTATCCTTATGAGTCGATTGAAGCGGTATTGGTGCAGACGGCAGACGCGATTTCGGCTTCCCGCCCTGGCGCAAGAAAAGATACGCTCGAAAACTACTTAAAGCGAATTGGAGAGCTGGAATCGCTCGCTACCACTTTTGAAGGTGTTGAAAAAGCATATGCTATTCAGGCAGGAAGGGAAATTCGGGTATTCGTACAGCCCGAAAAAATTGATGATGTCACAGCTCAAAAGCTTGCGCGAGACATTGCGCGGAGAATTGAAGGGGAGCTCCACTACCCAGGCGAAATTAAGGTAACTCTCGTGCGCGAAAACCGCTTTGTAGAATACGCCCGCTAATTCTGTGGAAAAACCGCTCCTTGTAGAGCGGTTTTTGGTATGCTATTGTTCTTTACGATATGGAAGAAGCAGCATCTCACGGAGAAACCGTTATAACATTCCTCTGGATTGCGGTAATCTTGCTTGCGGCGAAAATAGCAAGCTTGGTAGAGAAAATCGGGCAGCCTTCGGTGCTAGGAGAGCTTGTTATGGGAGTGTTCCTTGGGAACCTTACGTTGCTGGGGATTCATCTATTTGAGCCTATGAAACACGACTCTATTATTGCTTTCCTCGCGGAACTTGGAGTCGTAATTTTGCTGTTTCAAATTGGCTTGGAGTCGAATATTGCAAAAATGCGCAAGGTTGGAATCCGCGCATTTTTAGTTGCAACTATTGGCGTTATCGTGCCTTTCGTTTTGGGGACATATATAGTTGGCCCTTGGCTTTTGCCCGGATTGAGCCAGAATACCTATCTGTTTCTAGGGGCCGCATTAACTGCGACTTCGGTTGGCATCACAGCACGCGTATTCCAAGATTTGGGCAAACTTCATATCCCGTCTGCACAAATTGTGCTGGGAGCTGCGGTGATAGACGACGTTATGGGGCTTATTATTCTCGCCGTAGTTTCTGCTTTGGTGACGGTGGGTGCCGTAAGTCTCGGGGTTATTAGCACTATCGTGGCAGAAGCAATTTTATTCTTGGTTGGCGCGATCGTGATTGGGCATTTTGCTGCACCCTTTTTAGGGAAAGTTCTCTCCAAAATTAACACGGGCGTAGGGATGAAATTCGCTTTGGCGATAAGCTTTGGGCTGGTGTTTGCATACCTTGCAAAAGCACAATTTGGTCTGGCTCCTATTGTGGGGGCATTTGCTGCGGGCCTCGTGCTTGATCCGGTGCACTTCCGTTTTTTCCGCGAACCCAAGGTGCTTGAAGATTTCCGCGAAGCCACAAAAGATGCGAACGGAGAATTGCGCAAGCGCATTAAGAATGTAATTGATCACCATTCGCACCGACACGTAGAAGATTTGACTGATCCGCTTGCCCACTTTTTTGTACCTATTTTCTTTGTAATGACAGGCATGTCGGTACAGTTGACGACGTTGTTTAACCCCCAGGTTCTTCTCGTTGCCCTTGCTATCACAGGAGTAGCCGTTGTGGGAAAAATTGCTGCCGGAATTGCGGCGGGAAAGGGAGACCGTTTGCTCGTAGGCCTCGGCATGATACCAAGGGGAGAAGTCGGGTTAATTTTTGCTACTATGGGAGCTTCGTTGGGCGTGGTTCCTCCTGATGTGTTTTCGATTATTGTGATTATGGTAATTCTTACCACATTGCTCACGCCGCCTATTCTCGCTTTTCTCCTCAAACGCAAAGGCGGTGGAGAAATCTCTACTCCATCTTCTATTGCTGCGCTTGCGCACGCATAATCTCCTTGAAAAGGAGGAAAGTGTAGCGGAGCGGGCGATGGGAGTCGAACCCACATCTTCACCTTGGAAGGGTGACATAATAGCCGTTATACGACGCCCGCAAGAAACCCGCGGAGGCGGGAGGGATTCTTTTGTGTCGGAGCGCCGGGAGTCGAACCCGGTCTACCTGCTCCCAAAGCAGGCGTACTACCGCCATACTCCGCTCCGATCGTGAGTTTACCTATACCATTTTTGTGCACTCTTTTCAATATATGATATAATTCTTCAATGACGCTCCGCGACTTTTTTTTGAGATTGAATGTGGCTGAAGAGTGCAAAAAGTATAGTACCCCTCTGTGGCAATGTCCGCAATTTCTGTTTTTGATGATGGGTTGGCTTATTATTGTTTCGGTGGTTGCGTCGTTTGCCATAGGAAGACGATATATTGCCGACCCCCAAATTACTTTGCTGTTAATTTTGGCGCTTTCAGGAGTGTTGCTTTCTATCGCGTTTATCATTACTCGGAGCTTTGAGCAACTGGCAGAAGCAAATCGCTTGAAAACCGAGTTTATCAGCATTGTTTCCCATCAGCTTCGTTCTCCTCTTACCAATCTCAAGTGGGGGTTGGACTATTTAATGGGTGAGGGCGCTGCCAGGAATCAGCAGGAAATAAGCTATTTCCATATCTTGAAGGAAAACATTGGCAGGATGCACGAACTCGTGAACGATTTGCTTACGGTTTCTCGAGTGGAACAGGGTACGTTTCCTTTCCAGGAAAAAGAATTTGAGCTCGAGGAGGTTATTAAACAGGTGTTGGTGGAATTCCAATCGGCTTCGCATGCGTCGAATGTCGAGATAAGGGTGGAGGGGAAACGTATTCCCAAGCTGTACAACGATCCTTCGTTGGTGCGCCATGTGTTGGGAAATCTGCTCGACAACGCCATCAGATATGCCTGGAAAGACGGCGAGGCAGTGCCCAGAGAGAATAGAAGAGAGAACCGTATTATTATCCGGTATTTCACAGAAGGGCAAAATGTGCGTGTGGAGGTGGAGGATAATGGGGTAGGCATTCCCGCATATGACCAAAAGTACATATTCCAGAAATTTTTCCGTTCATCCAATGCAGTGCGGCGCCAAACAGAAGGATCGGGGCTCGGCCTTTTCATCGTGAAGTCGCTGCTCGAAAAAACGGGAGGGGCAATTGGATTCCATTCTACAGAAAACAAAGGGTCGACGTTTTGGTTTACATTGCCCGTATCGTCAAAGACTCATTTCACTTCCAAGGCGAGGCAGGAAATGAGTAGGGCAAAAGCAGAACAAGAAAGAGCGTAAGAACCATGCTATGAAAAAGATTTTATTTATCGAAGATGAGCCCGCGATTCACAAAACTCTTTCCGACGCGCTGGAGAAAGAAGAATACGAAATTATTTCTGCGTTGGATGGAGAGATAGGATTGCGGCTTGCCAAAGAAAAAACCCCCGATCTTATACTGCTTGACTTGGTGCTTCCTAAAATAGACGGGTTTGAAGTGCTCAAATCCCTCAAGGCGAACACGGAGACCGAAAGGATTCCTGTTATTGTACTCACAAACCTTGAGCAGATGGAAGATATCCAGAAGGCTATAGATCTGGGGGCAAGGACGTATCTCGTAAAATCGAACTACGACCTAAAGGAGGTTGTGGATAAGATTAAGAAGGCAACAGAAGAAGCGTAGCACGATTATTGTATATGCGTGTTGATGAGGCACAACTTAAAACGTTTCTTTTGGATGCGGGTTTGGTGCAGGAAAAGGATTTTAGGGAGGCGGCAAGCAAGGCAAAGAAAATCGGCAAAAGGGTGAGAGAGGTGCTACTTGCCGATGGGCTAATCCCGGAAGACGAGTTGATGAAACTAGAGGGGTATATTTTGGGGATTCCATTTGTAAATCTTGCGAAGGAGAAAATTGACCCTGAGGTGCTAAAGATAATTCCAGAGCCCGTTGCCAGAACGCATAATATTGTTGCTTTTCGGAAAAAGGGGGCAGACCTCGAAGTTGCGATGCTTGACACCGATGATCTTGCGACCATCGATTTTATTAAGAAAAAGGCGAACCTCAAGATTCTTCCTCGGCTTACGACTCCAGAGAGTATCAAATATGTTCTGCAGCAGTACTCCAAAACGCTCCAGGCAGAGTTCGGGGATATTATCCAGAAAGAGGTAACTGGCATTAAAGCCTTTTCTGAAAAAATAGGGCAGGAGACTTCGGCGTCAGAAGAATTGCAGAAGGTTGCCCAGGAACTTCCTGTTATCCGCATCGTCGATACGCTTCTTAAGCACGCTATCTTGCAGCGTGCTTCTGATATTCATATTGAACCAACAGAAAAAGAAGTAATCGTGCGTTATCGGATTGATGGCGTCCTGCGTGACGCCATGGTGTTGCCTAAACAGGCCGCGGATGGGATTGTGGCGCGCATCAAGGTTCTTTCAAACCTTAGGCTCGACGAGCACCGTTTGCCGCAGGACGGCAGGTTCAAAATTGAAACCGATGAATATAAATACTCCGCACGTGTTTCTGTCCTTCCAGTGTTCGACGGGGAAAAGGTTGTGATGCGTTTGCTGGCGGAAGGATCTCAGGCGTTTACGCTGGAAGAACTTGGAGTACGAGGAGAAGCATTAGAACATCTCCAGCAAAATCTAAAAAAACCTGTAGGCATGATTTTGGTAACTGGGCCTACGGGATCGGGTAAGACGACTACGCTGTACACTATGATGGATTTACTCAATACGCCCGAAGTGAATATTTCTACGGTGGAAGACCCTATTGAGTATCGAATCCCTCGGGTGAACCAAACGCAGATTAATCCGAAAGTGGGCTTGACCTTCGCTTCCGGCTTACGCTCTCTCCTTCGCCAAGACCCCGACATCTTAATGGTAGGAGAGATACGGGATCAGGAAACCGCAAATCTTGCTATTAACGCAGCTCTGACTGGCCATTTAGTGCTTTCCACACTTCATACGACCAACGCCGCAGGAAGTCTTCCGCGGCTGCTCGACATGGGGGCTGAACCCTTTTTGATTTCCTCTACCCTGAATGTGGTGGTTGCGCAGCGTTTGGTGCGTCGGCTTTACGAAGAAAAAATAGAATATAAATTGTCTGCCAAAGACGTACAGGATTTGTCTGCGTATTGCAATGTGGAAAAGATCCTCGGCATCCTGCGGCAGGGAAAAATTATCAAGGCGAAAGAAACTCTCCAGGATGTTCCCTTTTGGAAGCCCAAACCCAGCGCCGAAGCCTCCGATGGATACAAGGGGCGGTTAGGCATCTACGAAGTGCTGCCCGTAACAGAAAGTATCAAAGAGCTTATCGTGCAGCGCGTCACTTCAGATAGAATTCAAGCTCAGGCAGAGTCGGAGGGAATGGTAACGATGGTGGAAGATGGGATCGTGAAGGCAGCGCAAGGGCTTACTACCATTGAGGAGGTACTACGGGTGATCACAGAATAAGGTATATGCCAACCTACTTTTATACAGCGATTACGGCGACCGGCGAGAAAGTTTCGGGATCCGAGGCCGCGCAGGACGAACGCACATTGGCAAATATCCTTCGCGAGAAAGGATATTTACTGACGGCTGCGACAACAGAACACGCAAAAAAGAAGATTCTTTCTTTTGGCCCTTTTTTGAACAGGCTTCATTCAGTTTCGCTTGCGGATAAATTGCTGTTCACGAGAAACCTTCAGGTTATGGTTGCCGCTGGCGTTCCTCTTCCCAGGGCACTCGATATCCTCTCTGTCCAGACGGAAAGTAAAAGTTTTCGGAAGGTCCTTTTGGAAATAAAAAAAGAGGTGGTGGAGGGAAAAAATCTTTCAGAATCCATGGGGAATTATCCCGCGATTTTTTCCGAGTTGTTCACTAATATGATCAAGGTGGGAGAGGGGTCGGGAACATTAGAGCAGGTATTGCAGCAGCTTACGCTTCAGCTTGAACGCTCCCACGAGTTGCGTTCAAAGATTTTGGGCGCTTTGCTGTATCCTTCGGTGGTTATAGCGGCAATGCTTGGCGTGGGAACGCTCATGCTTATAGTGGTGATTCCCCAGCTCGCCGCAACATTCGCAGACCTCAACGTTCCTCTTCCCTTGACGACAAGAGTAGTGATTGCTTTTGGGACATTTCTATCCAAGTTTTGGTATATCGCGTTTCCTGCGTTTTTTGGATCCTTAGTGCTTGCGTTTCAGCTCACGAAGACAAGGCAGGGCAAGCGGGCATTTGACGCTTTCATCCTGAAAGCTCCGCTCTTTGGCGGCATTACTCAAAAGCTGAATGCAGCTCTTATGACAAGAACCTTGAGTTCCTTGATTGCTGCGGGCGTGCCAATTGTGCGTGCTTTGGAGATTACTTCAAAGGTGTTGGGGAATGTGTATTTTCAAGATTCTTTGGGAGTTTGTGCCCAAAGAGTGGGGAAAGGAGAGAAGCTTTCCGCGGCGCTGAAGTCGTACGGACGTTTGTACCCCGTCGTGGTTGTTCAGATGGTGGAGGTAGGAGAAGAAACGGGAGAAACGGGCAATATCTTAGCAAAACTCGCCGAGTTTTATGAAGAAGGAGTAACACAGGTTACCAAGAATTTAACGTCGATTATCGAACCCATTTTAATGCTTATCATAGGAGCTACGGTTGGATTTTTCGCGATTTCAATGATTCAGCCAATATATGGCATGCTTTCAGCGCTTTAATGCTACAGGGGGATTTACTCTTGTGGAGATTTTGGTGGTGCTGGCAATTTTTGCCTTTCTTTTAGGTTCTTCAGTGGTTGCACTTAGCGTCTTGCGGGGTGATACTGATTTGCAGGCAGAGGCGCGAGGTTTTCAGCGCGTGCTCGAGCTTGCGAGAAACAAAACCATAGCTTCAGAAGGAGACACAAGGCATGGTGTTTATGTAAATGCAGCCGTGAGCCAGTACGTGCTTTTTCAGGGAGATGACTATGCGTCGGGCGTAAGCGAAGAAGTCTTCCAGCTTCGTGACACAGTTGAGTTTGGGGCAGTTTCTTTTGCTGGAGGGCAAGAAGTGGTGTTTGATCGCATCCAGGGCACCACAAGCAATGTGGGGAGTGTTACTCTGCAAACCAAGACAGATCCAAGTAATAGCAGAACTGTATATGTGGAAAGTTCGGGTGCCGTCGCAATTGACAGTAGCGGTCCTTTGAGCGGGGGCGATTGTGACTCTGCTGTCCCCCCTGGCGACCGTGTCTGCGATTCCCGGCACGTGCACATTGATTACGTCGGCCGCGCGATTGATACTGCGTCCGAAGAAATTATATTGGATTTCGGTGCTACCACGGAAACAATTGTAATAAACGACAATGTAAGTGGGGGCCAGATTGTGTGGGAAGGTATCGTAACAGTTGATGGAGAAGATCAAAAACTCAAGATTCATACCCATGTTCTTAACGACGTAGGATGGGTCACCCAGTTTTCCATTCATAGGGACCGGAGATTTAACACAAAACCGCTCACCATTACCGTGCCGGGAACCGTGGCGGATCCAGATAGCGGAACCTTAATTCAATATGATGGCGCAGGAAACGTAACCCAAGGCACATCGGCCTATGTTACTACGACTACTATTCAATAAAAAAGGATATAGCCAGAGAGGAGGGTCGCTCGTAGAGATTGTTGTCGCCTCTGGGATTATTATGGGGTCGCTCGCTGCTATTCTTGGGTTGGCGGCCTTCTTTCTGGCGACATCGCAGGTTGTACAACAGACAAGTCAAGCTACCGCTTTGGCGCAGGAAGCTTTGGAAATCGCACGGAATGTTCGGGACGGCACCGATTGGGCAACGGGCTTGGGAGCTTTGACTCTCGGAGATTTCTACCATCCAGAGCAGTTCGGGAGCCCGCCGGAGTGGACGCTTGCATCGGGTCCAGAAACAATCGGCGAATTCACGAGGCAAATCGTGTTTGAAGAAGTATATCGCGACGGGTCAGACAACATTTCTGCGAGCGGCACCCTCGATCCAGACACGATAAAAGCTATTGTCCAGGTTGCGTGGGAGGAACGGGGGAGGAACCATCAGGTCGAGTTGGAAGCTTACTTTACCAATTGGAACTAATAGGTATGAAGAAAGGATTTACCATGGTGGAGATGATTATTTACCTTGCTGCGCTTGTGCTTCTGGCAGGTACGGTTATCTCGCTTTTAGTGTGGGTGGTGCGCGCGAGCAGTCAGGTTCATGTGCAAAACGAGCTTGTGGTTGGAGTAGAGCACGCGCTCGCCTTAATGACAAACGAAATTCGCGAGGCCCAAAGTGTGTATACGCCTTCTGAATATGCAATTCCCCCCAGTCCTCCTTGGGCGCAACTTTCCATTGAAACTCGTAAGGACGTGCCCGCCGGAGAAACTTCCACCTATGTTGATTTTTTCCTCTGCGGCACGCGGCTGTGCATCAAACGCGAATTTCAGGCGCCGCAGGCCCTAACTTCAGAGAAAATCCAGATTCAAAATCTTGAGTTCACGCAGGTGCAGACAGGGTCGGCTGCATCGGTGCATATTACGGTAGAGACTTCATATTTAGAAGCCTCGCAAACAGTGCAGGCAACTGCTTCCTTGCGATCATATGAGTAATCATTTCCACAGAGAAAGAGGATTCGTAGGGCTCTATCTGACGATTGTAGTACTCATATTGATGCTGGGGATTATTACAAGCATTGGGTTTGGTGTGCTTACCCAGCAGCGCATTATGCAAAATACCGTGCAGTCTGCCCAGGCCTACGCAACTTCAGAATCTGGCGTAGAAGACGCTTTGTTGCGTTTGAAAAACGGAATGGCCTGGTCTAGCCCATATTCTATTACTGCGGCGACAAGCTCCATAGCTTCTATTACGATTTCTCCGATCTCGGGCGGAGCGCGAACGATTACAGTGGAGGGTGACGCTCTCGATCGCACCCGGACAACGCAGATAGTGTATGAACTTTCCTCGACCGGGGTCGGGTTTTTTTATGGAGCTCAGGTGGGAGATTTGGGGGTTGAAATGGAAAACAACTCACAGATAGTTGGCAATGTATTTTCTAATGGAGACTTTGAGCTCGAAAACAATGCCCTCATTACGGGGACTGTTCAAATATCCGGTAACGGCAATAGGCTCTCTGAGGGAGAGATTGGAGGAGATGCCTATGTCGACACGTGTAACAATACGGATATTATAGGGATTCTTTACGCTTTGAGCGAAACTGGTTGTAGCTATACTTCCTTTGTTAATCAGCCTCCTCCAGCTCCAATTCCTCTTCCAATTTCTCCCAGCACGATTGTCGACTGGAAAAACGAAGCAACCGCCGGCACCGTGATAAGTGGGAATTACCAGCGCTCGGGCGGAGTGAACTCTTTGGGACCCGCGAAAATCGAAGGGAATATGACTATTGAGAACGATGCTCAGTTGGTTATTACAGGAACGATTTGGGTTACTGGGGATGTGATTGTAAAGGGTAATTCGCAAGTACGTCTTGACTTAGGATATGACACGACAAGCGGAGCCCTTATCGCTGACGGAAGGATTACGCTGGAAAACAATAGTATTTCATCTGGCTCTGGGCAAGCCGGGAGCTACCTTATGTATCTTTCAGATTCTTCTCTTGACCCAGCGCTTATCATTAAGAACAATGCGCAAGTAGATATTTTGTACACTTCGAATGGGTTCGTACAAGTTGAAAATAATGCTGCCATGAGAGAAATCGTCGGGTATGGGTTAGAGGTGAAGAACAATGCAGTCGTTACATACGAAATTGGCCTCGCGAGTTCAATATTTACGAATGGTCCTGGGGGTGGATGGAGGGTAACGAGTTGGAAAGAAATTGAGTAACGGGATATAATACGAACAATGCTAGGATTTCTTACGCTTCATCCGCAGGCATTCGGATTGGACATTTCCGATCTTTCTCTCAAAGTCGCTCAACTCGAGAAAAAACAGCGAGGTTTTCGTTTGGCTTCCTATGGAGTAGGTGAGCTCGATCAGGGGGTTATCGAGGGCGGTGAGATCAAAAACGAAGACAGGCTCGCCGCGTCTATCCAAAAAACGCTCAAGCAGGCAAAAGGCAAAAACATTCGAACCCGCTATGTAGTAGCGGCTCTCCCCGAAGAGAAAGCGTTCGTGCAGGTAGTTCAGCTCCCTCGCATGAACAAAGAAGAACTGGCGGCTGCTATACGCTTTCAGGCGGAAAGCTATATTCCCTACCCGATTGATACGGTGTATCTCGATTTTGCCGTCATTCCTCCCTTACACAATCATCTTAATCATCTTGATGTTCTTGTTGCTTCGCTTCCGCGAGAGATCGTCGATACGTATGTGTCGGCGCTCAAGAGAGCAGGGTTGATTCCTTTAGCGCTTGAAATCGATGCAATTGCGCTCACGCGGACGGTAATCGAAAAAGGGGTTACGCCCATACCAATGCTAGTCGTCGATATTGGGCAGGCGCGCACAAAGGTGAGTATCTTTTCTGGATATAGCATACGGTTTACCACATCCCTTTCCATTTGTTCCAAGCAATTCACCGAGGCAGTCGCGCGAACGCTTCACGTGGACGAGGAAAAAGCAGAGGAGCTCAAGCGTCAGTATGGCTTGTATACGCCCGAAGACGCGCTTGGGCAGGAAGTGTTTCAGGCAGTAACCCCCGTAGCAGCCGATTTTATTGAGCAAATCAGCAAGTACTTGGAGTATTATGAGACCCACGTGCCTCATCAGCATCTTGGAAAGCCCCAAAAAAATATTAAGAAAATTATGCTGTGTGGAGGAGGGGCGAACCTGAAGGGACTCCCCGAATTTTTAATGCGGACGCTCAAAATTGAGGTAGTGGTAGGAAATCCCTGGGTAAATATTCTTTCTCCAGGCACGCAAGAGTTGCCGCTGCTTTCGTTCCCAGAATCCTTGAGTTGGAGCACTGCGCTCGGGCTTGCGCTCAGAGGGGTGCAGACCAAAAAACTTTATGATTAATCTTTTGCCACCCCAGTATAAAGAAGAATTGCAAAGAGAAGAGCGATTCCGCCTTGTGCTTATCTTGGGGTTGCTGCTCGTGGTATTTCTTATTTGCTTGTCTTTAGCTCTTTTGTCCATTCGGGTATATGTATCGGGAGAAATTCAGGCGCAGCAGATTTTGGTGGAGGCGCAGCGCGAAGAAGGAGGAGAGCTTCGCCTAGAACGTATGCGAGAGCTCAATTCAGATATTGCAGGTGCCTCGTCTTTTTACGCGAATCGCGTCTTGCTCTCTGACGTTATTGAACGAATTTCCGCCGCCTTCCCATCGAATGTATACCTCACCTCTTTCGCTTATACTCCTGTTTCCCAACGAGGCGGCAAAGGAGCTCCGGCTCCCGCAAAAGCAAAGATAGCTTTGGCAGGATTTGCTCCTCAAACGGAAGATTTGCTTGCCCTTCGGGCAAACCTTGGGCAAATTACCTTGTTTAAGAATTTTTATTTTCCTCCTTCAAACTGGATTCGAGCAGCCGATATTAACTTTTCTTTTGAGTTTGAGTTATGAAAGCAGGGCAGAAAATTATCGTTACTCTCGCTATTTTCGGTGCTTTTATCGCGCTGTTTTTGGGTGTAGTGGTCTATCCCATATTCCAGGGAGTGGTGGGAGATCACAAAGAAGTGCTCGCATATAAACGGGAGCTTATTCAGTTAAGAGAAGATGAGGAGAGCTCGATCGAGTTTGAGAGGCTTGCGAGCACATACGCTCGTGAATTTGGGCGCATGAAAAATCTTTTTGTGGATAGTGCCACACCGATTGAGTTTTTCCGTTTTCTCGACGAGGCGGCCGCTTCTTTCCGATTGCAGATAGAAAAAACGCCGGGACCTGTTCAGCGTCTCCAGGGAGATCGCTGGCCTTCATTTGAGGTGCGTTTGGCAGGGGGAGGATTGTATCCCGACACCATGGCATTTCTGCAAAAAATCGAGAATGCTCCTTACCTTCTGGAAGTGGGAACACTTACCATGGGGCAGAGAAAAAGTTTTGCGGGCCAGCAGAATCAAGGAGAAATTGAGTTCTCCATGTCCATTAAGGTATTTGCCAATGATTAGAATCCAGAGCTCACAATTAGATAACGTTGTTCGTTTCCTTCTCAAAATTCCGCGATGGGCGGGAGAAAAGCCTTTCTTCGGTTTTTTGATTTTGCTGCTTTTTGCGCTGGTTATTTCTGCGGCAGTTTTTTATCAATATGTGTTTTTGCTTCAGAACGCGGAAGCGCAAAACGAAATTGTGCAAACCCGTTTCGATGAACAGGCGCTTCAGCAAATTATTCAGATTTGGCAAGAGCGAGAACAAAAATTCAACCAAGCGGGAACTCTGCAGTCGCGCAACATTTTTGTTCCGCCACAGCAAGTTGAGTAATTGACTAAGGGCATTTTTTCCTCTATACTATGGGCGTATTGTCCCTATAGCTCAATGGATAGAGCACGGGCCTTCTAAGCCTGGGATGGAGGTTCGACTCCCCCTAGGGACACATCGTGTGTCATGGTGGCTATGGTGTAATGGCAGCACAGGAGTTTGTGGAGCTCCTAGAGGCGGTCCGAATCCGCTTAGCCACCCACTAATTTTGCCCTGCAAAATTGAGTGTCCCGAACGAAGTCGAGGGACAACAACAATATTGGGTATCCAAAGAATCGCCATTCGGGCGATTTTTTGGTTGGTGCAAAGGTACTGAACCATTACGCAAAACTTTACATCCCATCCGGGTGATGCTATAGGGTGGAAGTAGCCTAGTACCATTTTATTGCAAGGAGCTCTGTAATGAGTGGAACATACGTCGTGCTTGCTTTTGATTGGGCTTCTCATTCTCACACATTTGAATCAAGGACGTATTCGGGTACGGATTGCTACTCTGGCGTAGCAGAAGCGAGGGTGTGCCTGTTATGTGATGGTGCGGCCGCTCAATCAGGGATTCCAACAAAAGAGCATTGGCAACATCCAAGGGGATGCAAATGCTATTGGTGCGTTTTCTGCCAGTGTTCTCAAACGAGCAATCGAGACAAGGAGTAATCAATCGTAATGCCCGTCATCACCCTCCACACCTAAGAAGTTGCGGAGGGGTTCTTTTTTAATTTATTGTGCAAAACAGGTTCTGATACCGTCCCATAAGCGACCCATAGGATAGGCTTGACAGGGCGTATCCCTTGGTATAGGATAAAGGTAATATGAACACTACCCCTGCTCCGGCAAGGGTAGTTTTTTGTTGCTCAACTTGCTATAATTTCTTCCATGGAAGGCAATCGGCAAAAGGAACGAGTAGTGGTATATATCGATGGGAGCAACTTCTACAATTACCTTAAGGATAAAGAAATCGGTTTTCCAAAAGGGTCCAAGTTTGATTTAAATGGTTTTGTCGGCGAGCTGGTTGATGAGAGGATATGTGTTTCCAAGCGCTATTACACAGGAGTTTTTAGTAGTGCCGATGGCTCAACAAAGAGTTTAAGCCTTGTCAGGGGGCAACAGAAGTTTTTCTCGACTCTCCAAAAAGACGGATTCGTCATTAAACGAGGAAGGATTATGCCCACGGGTGGAACATATAAAGAGAAGGGCACTGACGTGAAAATAGCGATAGACTTAGTAATTGGGGCGGTTGATGACCAATACGATACAGCTATTCTTGTGAGCTCTGATACGGATCTTATCCCCGCTATACAGTATCTACGGTATAGGAAGAAGAAATTAGAATATGTGGGATTCGCGCATAAGCCATCGCTTGGTATGCAAAAATACGCCACATTAAGTAGGCTCCTGCTCCCTCGGGAGGTTGAGAGGTACATTCAAAAGAACTCATAAAACCCATAGGCGACCCATAGGGTCCTAGCGAAGTATGGTTAGGGGTATCCAGACAATCGCCATTCAGGCTTGCCCCTGAGCTTTGTCGAAGGGCGGTTTTTTGGTAAAGTGAGATTATGAATCGACCTCTCACAACGCTTTTCTTGCTCGAGTCGCTCGACGGCAAAATATCTACGGGAGATGTGGACACGTTAGACGTGGACAAAGATTTCTCAAGAATCAGGGGTATAAAAGAGGGCCTCAAGCAGTATTATGAGCTCGAAGAGAAAACTGACTTAGTTTCTTTTAATAGCGGAAGAGTACAGGCTAAGGTGGGTGTTAACGAAAAGAACCTCGAGGATGTAGAAAAAATTCCTGTAAGCTTTGTGGTTGTGGATGATAAACCTTACCTCAATAAAAACGGGTGTGAATATTTTGCGAAGAGGTCCAAAATATTCTACCTGGTTACGAATAAGAAAAATCATCCCGCGTTTACAGTAAAAGAGCAATACGATAACATTGAAATTCTTTACTGCGAAGGAAGAATTGATTTTCCTGATGTCTTCAGGCGGCTGAAAGAAGAATATGGTATTGAAAGAATGACCATCCAGACAGGCGGAACGCTCAACTCAATTCTTTTAAGAAATAAATTGATAGACAGGATTTCCATCGTTATCGCGCCCTGTTTGGTTGGGGGCAAAAATACCTCAACTTTGGTTGACGGCGAATCGCTCCATAGCGAAGCAGATTTGGTGAACATTAAGGCGCTGAAAATTACCAAATGTGAAATGCTAAAGGATAGTTATATCCATATTGAGGGTGATGTGGAAAACGACACGATTATTGGATGAGAAGGGTTCTCATGCCGTTCCATAAACGCCCATTGAACCGAACAATCGCCATCCCGATGTTTTTTGGTATATGCTGTGGATAATAAGGTATACAAGAAGTGAAATACGTTCCATAATATATCAATGTCATCTTTTCTTGTGATTCTTATTCTTACTGTAGTCGCCTTTTGGTTTCATAGCCGCATTCGTAGAATTGAAAAGTTGATGGAAATAAAAGGAGTGTGGCGAGAAGAAGGAGTACCCCAACAAATCTCTCAAATCCCTCAACCTCAAACATCACCTCAAGCGCTCATCCCTCAAGCCGAAGGATCTTCGGCGTTCGACAAATTCCTTGTTTGGGCAAAAGAAGATTGGCTGTTAAAGCTTGGTGCTGTTCTTTTGCTCATTGGTTTTGGATGGCTTGCAACTTACGCCTTTGTGAATAACTGGATTGGTCCAGCGGGGCGTATCGCCCTTGGCATGTTTGCGGGCGTCCTTATTCTGCTTCTTGGATGGTGGCGGATCAAAACGTATGTATATCAAGGGAGCACCTTTCTCGTTTTAGGGTCTTCGACCGTTTTGCTTACCACATTCGCCGCAAGAGAACTATACGACTTTTTCACTCCCTTCACAGCGCTCGGCATCATGTTCTTGAGCGCTGTTTTTGTTCTTCGGATGCGAATTTTATCGCTTTATTCTCATATCTTCTTGTTGTAACAGTTGGTACGGTATGGGTGGTTGCCATCACCGGCTGGCGCATCCTTGGAGCAGCAGCCCTTGTCATGATAGCCCTGTGGAGTCTACCCCATCTTTTTATAAGCAGATCGGTGAGCGTTGAAATAATTCTTGCTTTTGTTTTCGCATTTACTGCTGCTTTCTTCGTGACTAGCATACTCGGTATTTTAAAGCTGACAAAAGAGAGAATTATTCCCGATCTTATAACCGCAGGTGGCACTGGATTATTCCTTCTTGTATGGATTCTGATGGCCGCACCGGAAGAATGGAAAAGCATCCTCATGATAGCCTGGATTTTGGTGTTCGCTTCCGGCGGATTTCTCGCTTTTCGCTTAACTCAACGATATGAGCCTTTTTATGTATATTTGGGGGTGAGCATTGCCATGCTTGCTGCCGCAACCGCACAAGAATTGCAAGGCGCAACTCTCGTGATCGCCTACGCGGTTGAAAGCGGGATAATCTCCCTTATTGCGTACGCCATTCGGTAGCAAGTGTAGTTTCTCGTGCCTGGAATACCAGCGTATTTAATCAAGACTTCTTTGTGTTGCTCGTACTAGCAGTACTCTTTTCCGGATTGGGGCTTTTCTTCTTGTGGATACAAAAACAAAAGCGCGAAGCGACGGAACAAGAATCAGCTCATTTCACAGCTGGGTTGCTTATCGTAGGTTCAGTGTATCTGCATATTCTTTTGTGGCTCTCTCTGCACGCCACAGCATTAAGCGATGACATTGCCACTATGATTTCTTTGGTTTTGTACACCATTATAGGGCTTGGCGCCTACTTTTACGGGAAAATGCAAGAGAAGAAGATCGTGCGGATATACGGCGCCGTTTTGCTCACGCTTGTGGTTGTACGCCTGCTTGTCGTTGATGTCTGGGACATGGCGCTTGCCGGGCGCATTGTAACATTTTTCCTCGTGGGTATACTCTTAACAACCACCGCGTTTGTCGGCAGGGGGAAGAAAGTATTGTCAGTGCTTCTTGTCGTTGGCGCAGGGGGCATACTTGCATACGCGAGCAGTGTAGATGCCTTGTCTACGATCTCACAAGAAACGATAAGCGCATACCAGGAGCTGAAAGAATTGCAGCCCGTATCGATTATTGTGCCAACAGTGGTAGAAATGCCGTTTGAAAATGAAGAATTGGAGCGTTTCGGTTTTGCGGTTTTAGACGAAGCTACCGATAGTTTCCAGCCTCTTTTTTTCAAACAAGAAACATCAATAAATGAATTACCTATAACTATTAGTGCCACAAATCAATCTGCCATAGACTCCGCAAGGATGATCGACCGCGACGCGCAGACGTATACTGCTTTTGCTCTGCCGGAAGAAACACAAGGGAGCGTCCGAATTGTTGTGGCAAGCGCAAGGACTATCACGTCTTCCTCGCTCACCCTCTTGCTTGACAGCCACGTTGCTTTGCCTACATCGATTGAAATACGGGCGCAAGTAGATAGCGCAAACGACATTGTGCTTGCAAAAACGCCGATGAGGCAAACGACTGTTCATTTCCCAAGAACAACCTCCGCGAGATGGACAATCACACTCACCTATGCCCAGCCTCTTCGCATATCTGAACTCAAGCTTGCGCAAGAAAATGCTGCGAGAACCAGTTCGCACGCGTTGCGGTTTCTTGCGCAACCAGGTCATAGCTATCAAATATACTTTAACCCAGATCGATATGTGTCACCGGCTGTGAGAGAAGCAGGCAACCTGGCGGATAATCAGGGTGTGCTCAATTTGCCATCGCCTCCCTCACAGACGAATGTTTATTACAAACAAGCGGATGTCGACGCAGATGGCGTGCCGGACATTCTTGATAATTGCGTGGCGACCAGCAACACAGATCAGGCCGACGTAAATAGCAATGGAAGGGGCGACGCTTGCGACGATTTCGACAGAGATGGCATTATCAACAGTCAAGACAACTGTCCAAGCGATCCCAACAGGGGACAGACTGATGTTGACGCAGATGGCATCGGCGATGCTTGCGATATGGAAGAAAGTAGACTTACCGAGCGCTACAAGTGGCTCCCATGGATAGGGATTGCCTTTGCGGCCTTGACGCTCATTGTTCTCTTTGCCTTAACTGCCCGAGCAACAATGCGAAAGCGAGGAGACAACCAACCGCCAGCAGCATAATTCCAATCCCTCGCAAGGAAACGAGCTGAACCAAAACCCCGCGCACCGCGGGGTTTTGGTTTCAAAATGCAAGCAATATCTCGCTATGCAAGATTTGGCAAAACAAAACTACTCTTCCTCCTCTGCCCCAAAATCGTCCTCTGTCGCGGCTTCGTCATCATCGTCTTTTTCATCTTCATCCTCGTCTTCGTCTTCATCGTCCGCTTCCTCTCCGTCCATTGAGTCGTCATCCATAGTCATCTCGTCGTCGGCATCGGCAAGAATACGTGGAAACATTTCGTCAGGAGTCATTTATTTTTTAAAAGAAAACTCATCATATAGTGACCTTTAATGTTATGTACAAAACTTATTATAAAGGGCAAAGAAACCTTGTCAATATCTTCTCTGGAAGTTATTAACATATTGTGTTATAATCATCAATGCATTTGTTTGAAAAGCTCTCGTAGTTCAACGGATAGAACAGGAGACTCCTAAGCTCCTGATGCAGGTTCAATTCCTGCCGAGGGCACAGGGAGCCGAGGGCCTATAGTAAATCGGCATTACGCCTCCATGGCATGGAGGAGGGCGGGGTTCAATTCCCCGTAGGTCCACACTTCGTCGCTTTGCTCCTCAGTGTAAACGCCACAGAAGAAGGCTTGCCCTGAGCGAATAAAGTGAGCGAAGGGAGATGTGCCGGAGCGGACGAACGGGGCGGTCTCGAAAACCGCTATACCGCAAGGTATCGGAGGTTCGAATCCTCCCATCTCCGCCAATTATGAAAATATTCAAAAAAAAGCAAATACCAGCCGAAGTTACGGTAGAAGGGCTCGCGGAGCGCGTGCAGGCATTGGAAGAGAAATTTAAGACTATGCAGCACGCTATTACTAAGATCGGTATCGTACGGTTTAACCCTTTCAAAGAGATAGGGGGTGATCAGAGTTTTTCCATCGCGTTGCTCGATGAGCAGCGCAACGGAGTGCTCATAACGAGCTATTATGGCAGGGAATTAAATCGGATATACGCCAAACCTATACAGGGCGGAGTGTCCGAGCACGAACTATCTGCAGAGGAGAAAGAAGCAATTAATCAGGCTATGAGTCTGGAAAGTCCAAAATCCAAATCCCAAAACTCAAAATAATAATGACGACGCCAAACACCGTACAACTGGATAATACCAAAGTCGCTACACGCCCCCCTATCGTGGTGGTTTTGG
This sequence comes from Candidatus Wildermuthbacteria bacterium, assembly GCA_016181405.1. GTDB lineage: Bacteria > Patescibacteriota > Minisyncoccia > Minisyncoccales > UBA10102 > O2-01-FULL-48-27b. The sequence continues at coordinate 82,127 of JACOZJ010000004.1, read as the reverse complement.
GGCATGTTGACCATGGGAAATCGTCTCTCCTCGAGGCGATTCGTGAGGATTTTCGTATTATTTCCAGAGAGTCAGGTGGCATTACCCAGAGCATCGGCGCTTATCAGGCAGACTTGCAGGGGGAAAAGATTACGTTTATCGACACGCCGGGCCATGAGTTGTTTGCTCAAATGCGTTCCAGGGGAGCCAAGGTGGCAGATATAGCCATTTTAGTGGTTGCCGCAGACGAAGGTGTGAAGCCGCAAACCGTAGAGGCAATCGTGCAAATCAAGAAGGCTGGAATTCCTATGGTGGTTGCGATTCACAAAATCGACAAGCCAGAGGCGAATGCAGAGAGAGTAAAACAGGAGTTGGCTCAGCACGGCGTTCTTGTGGAAACATATGGAGGAAATGTTCCTTCGCAAGAAACTTCAGCAACGACAAAACAAGGCATACGGGAGCTTCTGGAGATGATTCTTTTGGTGGCGGAAATTGAAGATCTCAAGGCAGATAAAACCCAAGCTGGCGAAGGTATAATTATTGAATCGTATATGGATGCGAGGCGTGGCTCTACCGCTACTATAATAGTAAAGAATGGAGTCGTGAGGGAGGGAGATTTTATAGGGACGAAAACTGCCGGCGGCAAAATTCGTATTCTGGAGGATTTCCGCGGCAATCATATTCAAGAAGCTTTGCCTTCTATGCCTGCCATAGTTCTTGGCTTTTTGCGGGCTCCGCGAGTTGGCGAACAGTTTCGCATCTTTGAAGATGAAGAGTCAGTTATGGCTTATGTGCAAGAAGAAAAGCCAAAAGAGAAAGAACACATGGTTGTGCTCGATTCCGATACAATGGTAGTGAATGTTGTTGTTAAGGCAGATACGGCAGGATCTCTTGAGGCAATCGAAGACGTGTTACGAAGCCTTCCGTCTCCCGAGGGAAAGCAGGTTGCGCTCCGGCTTCTTGAGCCTGGGGTAGGCGAAGTCCTTGAAAATGATGTCAAGCTCGCACGTTCTTCACACGCTCACATTTTTTGCTTTCGAACAAAAATAAGTAATGCTGCCGCAGATTTGGCAGACAGAGAAAACATCCCTATTCATCAGTTCAGTGTTATTTATGAGTTAATCCAAGCCGCGCGAGAACTTCTGGAAAAAGCGTCCTTGGAGGAGGAAGGGAGAAAGGATTTGGGTGCATTGCTTGTGTTGGCAGTCTTTCTTACCGATAAAAAAAGGCAGGTGGTAGGCGGAAAAGTGCTTGAAGGTGAAGTTCGAAAAGGAGTGAGAGCCGAAATTGTCCGAGGAGGAGAAATTGTTGGCCAAGGGAAAATTACCAATGTCCAGCACGAAAAGAAAGACATTCCCATTGCAACTAAGGGGCAAGAATGCGGGCTTTCTGTAGAATTCACAGAAAGAATTCAAGTAGGAGATCAGCTTCAATTTTTCACTGAACCTTCTCTCAAAAAAGCGTGAAGAACCGGATCGATCAAGTAAACAAGCTCATCAAGCAGGAACTGGGGCAAATTATCCTGCGGGAGGTTGATATGCCCGAAGGAGTTGTGGTTACGCTTACCCGCGTGGTGGCTTCGGGCAACTTGCAACAAGCCAAAGTTTATATTAGTGTAGTGCCAGATAAAAATGCTCCAGACGTATTGAAGAGCTTGCAGCAAAATATCTACAGCATACAGCAAATGCTCAACAGCCGCCTTAAAATGCGGCCGGTTCCTCGGATTCGGTGGGTATCGGAAACGGCGACCGCAGAAGCACAAAAAATCGAAGAGCTGTTAGATCAAATTAAAAAAGAGAGGTAAAATAAAGATATGGCACGGTAGGCAAGTGGTACGCCAAGGGTCTGCAAAACCCTTATGCGCGGGTTCGATTCCCGCCCGTGCCTCCCTCGCCGGGATGGCGGAACGGTATACGCAGGGGACTTAAAATCCTTGTCCGCAAGGACGTGTGGGTTCGAATCCCACTCCCGGCACCAAAACAAAAACACGCCAGCTGGTGTGTTTTTGTTTTGTGTGTGTTAGCTTTCGAGCACTACGATACTTACTTGTTTTACTCCGAACATCTTTGCTTCTTCACGAGATGGAAACCAGATGTCCACTTTTCCATAGTTTCGAGGATGCATCCGATCTTCCACTACGAAGATTTTTTCTCCAAAGAGTTCTGGGATTTTAATTCTAGTTCCAAAGGGCAACATATTCGCCGCTACAATTCCGTCACGTACCTGCTTTCCGGAAGCCGTAGTAAACGGAGTATCATCTGTCTGCTCGGGTGTGGAAGAGTATGCGGTAATATAGAGACGCATGGTTTTGGCGATCTTCGTCGGGCCCGATGGAGAACTGATGGAAAGGAGAGTGTTGGTTTGAGTAAGGGCTAACCCTTCCTCAATACTTGAAGGCTCTTCGTCAGCTTTTTGCGTAGGAGTATCAAGAGCCGGTGTTACCCCCAACATGGGGATCATAACTGCAGCTAACACAGCGTTTTGAATGTGTTTCATAGGATTTCCCTATTAAAAAATCCCTCTTCAGGGATTATGACAGTATACACCAAAGCGGGGGAAAAGTCAAGAGGGGAAGGTCAAGGAGTGGTATGGGACAGTTGAACTTATCCACAGAAAGGTTGTTTGACAGCATTTGTCGGAATGATAAAATCTGTAGTGCACCCTAGCCGAACTTTGTACCAAATTCCTAATTTTCTATACTATATATTGACGGTTTTACGTTATGCGCTGTCCTGTCTGCCAAGCGGATACTAAGGTAACGAACTCAAGAAATGCTGACCACGATCGGGCAATAAAGAGGCGTCGGTGGTGTACCTCCTGTGGGCGTCGTTTTACTACCTATGAGCGTTTGGAGCTCCTCGGCATTGAGGTAGTAAAGCGCAACGGCTCGAAAGAGCCCTTTTCCCGGCACAAACTGGAATCCGGCATAAGAAAGGCGCTCGAGAAACGTCCCTGCACAGAAGAACAGCTTCAAAAACTCGTTTCGAGCATCGAAAACGATATTTTTAACCTCAATAAAGATATTGTGGAATCCTCGTATATCGGCCAGAAAGCACTTGCTCACTTGAAGCAATTCGATAAGGTTGCGTATTTACGGTTCGCTTCGGTGTATCGAAATTTCCGAAGTCCAAAAGCATTCGAAAAAGAAATCCAAAAACTTCAAAGGGCGTCATAACCACTATAATTTATACCACTCTCTACTTTATGCGAGTACCTCAAGAGGTTAAAGATAAGGCGAACGGGACGTTTTCAGAAAATGCGCTTAAAATGATGCAGAAACGCTATTTGATGGTAGACGACGAAGGGAACCAGGAAACGCCAGCTGATATGTTCGAGAGAGTGGCAAACGCCTTGGCTGATGTGGAGAGGGGCTATGGAAAAGATGAGGAGGCTGCAGAGCAGGTCGCAAAAGAATTCTTTGCCATAATGGCGTCCAAAGAGTACACTCCGGCCGGACGCACTCTTACTAATGCGGGGGGAGAAACTCCGCTTATCGCAAACTGCATTGTACTTCGCATTGAGGATTCTATGGAAAGCATTTTTCAAACCCTCAAGGAGGCGGCGCTTCTCCAGCAGGCAGGGTGCGGGCTTGGGTTTGATTTGTCGGAAATGCGTCCCGCAAACTCCCCTACGAAAAAATCGCGGGGCAGGGCTTCTGGCCCCGTAACCTTTTTAAAGGTGTACGACACTGCCTTCGGCACTATTAAGCAGCAGGGCAGGCATGGGGCGAATATGGCAATGATACGGGTAGATCATCCTGACGTGCTCGATTTCATCGAGTGTAAAACCGTTGAAGGCGAAATTCGCAATTTTAACATTTCCGTAACCGTGACAGATGAGTTTATGCGTCAGCTTGTGGAGAATCCGGATACGCAGTGGTATTGCCAATTCAACGGGAGAAAAATGAAACCCCACAAGGTTCTCCGGCACCCGAACGGCACCGTGTACGATGCCGCGGAAGTTGATATGACTGTGAGGGAGCTGTTTGATCTACTAGTGGAACACGCGTGGCTGAATGGCGAACCTGGCATTGCTTTTATTGATACTATTAACCGGACCAATCCCTTGCCTGGCTTGGGGCCAATAGCTGTTTCCAATCCATGCGGGGAGCAGTTTTTGCATGCGTATGACAACTGCAATTTAGGTTCAATTAACCTTGCCAAATTCGTGGCAAACAAGGAAATAGACTGGGAACGCCTTCGCTTTGTCACTAGGACAGCGGCGCGTCTCATGGATAATGTAATAGACAAATTCGATTTTCCAGTGCCTCAAGTTACGGAGCTGGCGCAAAAAAACCGCAGAATTGGCCTTGGAATTATGGGGTTTGGAGATATGCTGTATCAATTGGGTATCAGGTACGACTCTGCAGAGGGAATCCATACGGCAGAAAAGGTTATGGGATTTATCAACGAAGAGGCGCATAAAATGTCCGAAGAGCTTGCTCGGGAGAAGGGTGAATTTCCCAATTCGGACAAGAGTATTTTTCCTGACCAAGGCATTAAACGCCGCAACGCTGCTTTAACGACGGTTGCTCCCACCGGTTCTATTTCTATGATGTTTGATTGCTCTTCTGGCGTGGAGCCGAACTTTGCCTTAGCCTATGTCAAACAGGATAAGGATGGCCAACAGTATCGCTATTTCAACAAATACTTCCAGGAAGCATTGGATAGAATCGAGTTCACGGAGGTCCAGCAGAAAGAGATTATGGAAAAGGTTATGGCAGAAGGAAGCATTCAGAGTATTGAGTGGCTTCCCAAAGAGCTTCGCGAGACTTTTGTGGTGGCAATGGACATTTCAGGGAGGGCGCATATGGAAATGCAGGCCGCGTTCCAGCGCCATGTGGATAATTCAATTTCCAAAACAATAAACTTTCCCCATTCTGCGACAAAAGAGGATGTTGGCGAGAGTTTTATTTCTGCCTGGAAATTGGGATGCAAGTCGGCAACAGTATACCGCGACGGAAGCCGCAGCATCCAGATTTTAAATGTGGGCAATGGCGATAATATTGTTTCTACTACCGAGAAACCCGGAACTGCCCCTTCTACAAAAGTAGAAACGGGTGTTCCGGCCCAAGGCGAAGGGCAGATCTCGGAAGGAGTTGTCCCCCGGAAACGGCCAGAAGTAATGGTGGGTAAGACCTATCGAATGAAAACAGGGTACGGCAACTTGTATATTACGATAAACGACGACGAAGCCGGCAAGCCATTTGAGATCTTCGCTACTATTGGAAAGAGCGGAGGGTTTTTCCAGGAACAATCAGAGGCAATCTGCAGACTTTCTTCTCTTGCCATGAGGGCTGGCATTCGTGTGGAGGAAGTGATCAGCGACCTCAAGGGAATTCGGGGGCCAATGCCGATATTTACGGAAAAAGGCACGGTGCTTTCTCTCCCCGACGCCATCGGCAGGGTGCTCGAGGAGCATGTTACGGGAGTAAGGCAGATAGAGGATATTTTAGAACGGCCAGAGAAACAAGAAGTATTTGCTTTTGCCAAAGAGGGAGACCCTTCCATGGCGGATTTTGGATTTATGCCGGGGTGCCCGGATTGCGGTGCCCAGCTTGTAATGGCAGAAGGATGCATTAGCTGCAAGGGATGCGGATTTAGTAGGTGTATGTGAGCTGGGAGAGTCGCCGAAGCGAAGTTCGGGCTGGCCGTGGGTCGTGGTGGCGGACGAAGCGGAGGTGACTCTCCCAGCGAGAATTTATGGGTCTATTTTATACGGGCAAAGGAGACGCGGGAACTTCGCAGGTTGGAAAAACAGCAGTTCCAAAAGATTCACCCATTGTTATAACTCTGGGAGATCTGGATGAATTAAATAGTTTGATTGGGGTTGTGCGAAGCGGCTTGGAAAACGAAGAACTGCGAGGGAAGTTAAAACACGCTCAAGAAGCTTTATTTATTATCCAGGCACGGGTGGCCTGGATTATGTTTCCTGAGTACTCAGCAAAGGAACTTGCAAAAGAACGTATTGAAGAGCTAGAACGAGAGATTGATGCTATTGAAAAGCAAATTCAGCCAGAACGAGGATTTATTGTGCCGGGCGAGCATCCAGTGGCTGCGCGACTGGATTACGTACGGGCGGTGGCGCGCCGTGTGGAGCGCAAAATCGATACTTTAGGCAAACTCCACGAACTTCCGCCAGAAATCCTCGCCTATATGAATCGCCTTTCCAGTTATCTATACGCGTTAGCGAGGCTTGAGGTATTCAAAACGAACACTAAAGAATCAAAACCGAGTTATGAATAAAAAATACTTCCCTCTGTTTTTACTGGTATTCGTCGGGATTAGTATTGTGGCGCGGTTGCTGCCTCATATCCCCAACTTTGCACCGATTGCGGGTTTAGCGCTGTTCGCGGGCGTGTACGCCTCCAAAACGTCAAAGTGGTATCTCTTTACCCCTGTGGCAGCAATGCTGGTTTCAGACCTGTTTGTGGGCTTTTACGAGCCAAGAACAATGGCAGTGGTGTATGCCAGCTTTTTTGCAATCGGGTTCATGGGATTTCTGGTACGAAAATACAAATCTGCCGGCTGGCGGAGTGCTACGATTGCGCTAGCAACGTTTGCCGGATCTACTCTGTTTTACCTTACTACGAACTTTGCTGTATGGGCGTTTTCTGGAATGTACGCTCCCACATTGGACGGCCTTCTCTTGTCCTATTACATGGCTCTCCCCTTCTTTAAGCTCACTATTCTCGGCGACCTCTTTTACGTTTCCCTATTCTTTGGTATATATGAGTTTGCTACAAGTTTAATAGCTAAACACAATTATGGACCAGCAACAACGACAGCAAATTCAAATTAAGGCGTCCGACGAAGAGCTCAAGGGCAAGTATTCCAACTTAATGCAGATTACGCACACGCAAGAAGAATTTGTACTCGATTTCTTTTTGGTAATTCCGCCGCAAGGCACGCTTACTTCCCGCGTGATTATGAACCCTGGACACGTAAAGCGCATGATCCGCGCTCTGCAGGATAACATCGAAAAATACGAAGGTAAGTTTGGCAGAGTCGCGGAAGCACAAGCTCCCGAAGCCCCTCTTGGTTTCAATCCTCAACCATAGTTCATAGTTTTTTTCGTTGCGAGGAGCACGAGTATATGCTACATAAAGGGTAGTAAGTTTTTGGTAAGCTCATTCTGTTGCTCGGAGACGAGAATGGATACACGGACACCGCGAGAAAGGCCAGACAGAATTTCTGGGGTGACTGAACGGATTCGCACAGGGCACGGGAACATGTACATCACTATCAACTTCGACGAGCAAGGTCTGCCGTTTGAGATCTTTGCTGCGCAGGGCAAAGCGGGCGGCTGCGATTCTGCGCAGCTGGAGGCGATCGCCCGGCTCGCGTCCCTTGCGCTTCGTTCTGGTATCCCCGCGCAAGAGGTAATAGAGCAGTTGCGCGGGATTACCTGCTGCCCTGCTTGGGACACTAGTGGGGGCAGCAGTATTCTCATACGTTCTGCACCAGACGCAATCGCTGTGGTACTTGAGCGTCACCCAAAGCAGAAGAGTGATGAGCAAGTCCATTCGGGAGAGGGCTAACCATTTTGGTTTGCCCTTTTATTTTAGATGCTATTCCCACTCGGTTGTACCGGGAGGTTTTGGTGTGATGTCGTACAAAACGCGGGTGATTTGTGGCACTTCCGAAGTAATGCGCCAAGAGAGGTGGGACAAAAGGTCATAGGGTAGGCGCGCCCAGTCAGATGTCATAATATCTGAGCTTACGACTGCTTTTACCACGACAGGATAGGCATAGGCGCGCTGGTCTCCCCTTACCCCTACTGTTTTATCATTCAAGAGAATGGCAAAGTATTGATAAAAGTCGCGGCTAAGCCCCGCGTTTTCGATTTCCTCCCGCACAATGGCATCTGCTTCGCGCAGAATATCGAGCTTTTGTTTGGTAACCTCGCCCACCACGCGTATGGCTAAGCCCGGTCCGGGAAACGGCTGGCGCCACACGGCGTATTCTGGCAAGCCGAGGGCTAAGCCGAGCTGGCGAACCTCGTCTTTAAACAAATCACGCAAAGGCTCCAAAAGCCGAAGCCGAAGTTTTTTGGGCAATCCCGCCACGTTATGGTGAGATTTTATAGTTTGCGTTTTTTTGCCTGTGTCTGTTCTGGCAGATTCCACCACGTCTGAATGAATGGTGCCTTGCGCGAGAAAAGAGGGAGCAGGTTTGATCCCCCTTGCCGATTTATCAAATACGCGGATAAATTCCCTGCCAATGATTTTTCTTTTTGTTTCTCCATACGACACTCCTTTCAAGGCCCGCAGGAATTGGGCTTCCGCGTTCACATATTTTACCTTGAGGCGCAAGGTGTCTTGTAAAAGTTTTCGCGCCTCGTGCGTTTCCCCTTTCCTTAGTGTGCCTGAATTTACGAATATGCAGATGAGCTGATTACCAATTGCTCTGGCGACCAGAGCCGCAACCACCGAAGAATCAACGCCTCCTGATGTGGCGCAGATAACGCGCTCTTTTCCCACGATGGTTCGGATCTCCTCTATTTTTTTCTCGATGAGGTTGTCAATTTCGTTTCGTTTCTCGCATTTGCAGATACCGAATACGAAATTTTGCAAGATTTCCTTTCCGTGTTGGGTGTGCTCCACTTCCGGGTGAAACTGAATGCCATAGAGTTTTCGCTTTGTATCTTCAATGGCAGCGTTTGGGGAGTTGGGGCTCGATGCCGTCTGTGCAAATCCTTTAGGCAGTTGCGCTACTTGATCTCCGTGCGACATCCACACGGAAAAAGAGAGAGGAAGTCCTTGAAAAAGTTTGCTCTTCGCCGTGAGCTGAAGAGTGGCTGGGCCATATTCTTTTTTGGAAGATCGTTGTACCTTACCGCCTTCAAGATGCGTTAGTAGTTGCATTCCGTAGCAGATGCCCAAAATGGGTATGCCGAGTTCGAGAATCTTTTTGGACATGGTTGCAGCGCCCTTTTCGTATACTGAATTGGGGCCGCCGGAAAGAATGATCCCTTTTGCCTCGCCAACCTTTGCTAAGGGATAGGTGTAAGGCACAAGGTGCGCTTGCACGCCAAAGTTTCTCAAGCGTCGTGCGATAAGCTGCGAATATTGCGAGCCAAAATCAAATACCAATATGGACGGGACTTTATCGGACGAAGGTGGAGTCGAAGGCATTTTGTATGAGAGAGTTGAGTTCTTCTTTGGTGAAAATCTGTTTTTCAAGAAGGAAATTGAACTCTTTCCAAAGCGTGGTTCCATGCATTTCTGGTCCGTCGGTGTTGATGGTGAGAATTACTCCAGCATCGTACAGCGAGCGATAGATTTTTTTCATTTCCTCCTCGCTTTTGATAACTTGAATCTGGAGGTTTGAGGTAGGGCATAGTTCAAGAGTGATTTTTTTCTCGACCAGCTGCTTGACAAGTTTTTCGCTTTGCCACGCAAGAAAGCCATGGCCAATACGGTCGGGCTCAATCTTTTCCACCACAAGCTCCATTTCTTTGAATTGTTCTTGGCCTTCTTCTCCTGTATGCACGGTTACACCCAAACCTTTGGTTTTAGCTTCCCGCAGAAGATCCACATAGTCTTCCATGCGAAAAGAATCACAGGGAGGGCCTGCCAGATCAATTCCTATTATGCCGCGCGGTCTATACTTGAGCGCTTTTTGGTACAAAATTTCATTGAGTCTGAAGGGGAGGGTGCGGTCGAGTATAATAAGAAGACCGGCGCGGATTTCAGGGTATTCCAGAAGCGCTTTTTCCATGCCTCGTATGGTTGCCATAATGACGTGGTCGAGGTCTTGCTCGCCTCCGCGGTTACGCTTCATGGGATTGTAGCGCAGCTCATGGAGCACAATGTGATTCGCCCGATACGCTCCCCCTATCGTTCCGTGCACGGCAGGTTCAATGGCCAAAGGAGAAGATTGAATCAGCTCGGTCCAGTGATATTTGGTGCTGTCGAGCATCTTCATGCCCTCAAGCTTTTCGTCTTTACTTACTGTAACCAGTCGCTCAAACTCCCAGTAATCTTTGGTGGGAAGTTTGATGCCCTGTTCATGCGCAATAGTCCAGAGTATGGCAGGGTCCACGGCTCCGCCAAGATGCGTGTGGAGTTCTGCTAAAGGAATATGAGTATGGTGATAGTGGATGTGATGCTCAAGAGTGGCATTCATATTTTTTTGAGGATGACAGAGTGAGGATGACTTTCCTCTCTGCCAGCTTGCGTAATCTGAATAAACTTTGCTTTCCGGTGGAGTTCTGCGATGTTTTTTGCCCCCGCATATCCCATGCCAGACCGCAATCCGCCAAGCATTTGAAATACTACTCCTGCTAGCGGGCCTTTGTAGGGCGTGAGCGCATCTACACCTTCTGCCACGTGTTTTCCAGACCCTTTGTGGCTGTAGCGGTCGACAGCCTTGCCTTTCTGCATGGCGGCAAAAGAGCCCATACCCCGATAGGATTTGTATTTCTTCCCTTCAACTTCTAAAATTTCGCCAGGTGCTTCATCGGTACCCGCGAACAGCGAACCCAACATAACACTATCAGCCCCTGCGGCAAGGGCTTTTACGATATCGCCGGAAAAACGAATGCCGCCGTCTGCGATTACGGGAACATGGTTTGCTTTTGCGACTTTAGCAACGTCCATAATGGCAGTAAGTTGGGGTACGCCCACTCCGCTTACGATTCTTGTGGTACAGATGGATCCTGGGCCCACACCTACCTTTAGGGCGTCCGCGAAAGCGACAAACGCGCGCGCAGCCTCTGCCGTGGCTATGTTTCCTATAACAAGGTCTGCCTGTATGGCCTTTTTGATTTTCTTTGCGTCCGCGATAATTTGAGTTTTATGCGCGTGGGCGCAATCGATCGTAAGTACATCTACTCCAGCTTTATCAAGCGCTTTTGCCCGCTCTAAGTCATGAGGGCCGATTCCGGCCCCCACCAATAAGCTTTTGTTCTGATTTTTCACCGTTTGAACCATTGCGACTTGTTCTGCAATGGAACAGTTCCGGTGCAAAAAACCAATACCGCCCTCTTTTGCGAGGGCGATAGCCATTTTTGCTTCTGTTACCGTGTCCATAACGGCAGAGGCGAGAGGGGCTTGGAGAACAATGTTTTTCGTGAGGCGTGCTTTCAAGCTAACTTCAGCCGGATTTACGTCTGACCTTTGCGGGATTAAAAGCACGTCATCGAATGTAATACCAAGAGGAATGCGCGCCATAAAAGTAATTTGTTGATTATAAAACCAAAAGCACTGGTTTGCAACAGTGTTTTGTAAAGATGAGGTTACTGCATATCCGTGGGGGTTCTGATCAATGTTGCGAAATGGTGCCCCCCCACCTTTTCATAGGTAGCAACGAAGGATTTTCCATGAGCGCTGGAAAATCGCTCCTCAAGAAGCTGTTTCCATTCTTCTTCCGTAAGCCATTTACTCACTTTGTTGTTAATTCCTTCGTCATCAACTATGCGAAAGAGAAATCCGAGCAATTTTCCAAATACTCCATATTTTGCAGCAACACTCGTGAATGCAGGGTCGATAATGATGACTTTTTCTCTCGCATGAGAAAAAATGAGATCAAACAATCCTGGAAGCCGATTAAGGGGGAGGTGATGGATGATATCAACCGCTAGAAAAACGTCGCACGGAGTATATGCACGCGGATCCAGGACATCTTTTTTCTCAAGCTGAACGCCCTGTTTTTTGCCGTATTCAACAAATAAGTTGTTGAGGTCGATCCCATAATAGGTGTTTGAGGAATCGAGAAAGCGCGACATCCGTCCATATCCTGCGGCAACGTCAAAAATACTCTTGTTTTGCCCAACTTCCCTGGAAAATCTCTCCGTAAGCTGTCTCGGGTACAGAAAGCGCAGGAGAAAGTCGTAGAGTTTTGGGTGGCGGTATTGAATCCGCATCGTTTTATTTTTTGGAGCGGGCGAGCGGAGTCGAACCGCCGTCTCGTCCTTGGCAAGGACGCATAATAGCCGCTATACGACGCCCGCACTTCGCGAACCTTCGGTTCACTCAGTGTAAACTATCAATGAAAACTATCAATGAAACTATTTATCAATCGTTCCTTCTTTTCCCGCCGCCATCCTTTAATCTCTTTTTCTCTCGCTGCTGCCTCTGTTCTTGTTTTCAATCCTTCAGAATACACTAACTTTACTGGTCTTTTACTTGGTTGAATAGGAGTTTTAATGCCTTGGTTATGTTCGGCAAGGCGTTTCCCCAAATTCCAAGTAATACCAGTATAATAGCTTCCATCCTTACATTCAAGGATATAAACAAAAGTCATTTCTTTAGTTTACCCTGAAACGCGAAGCGTTGAAGGGTGCCTGGGGGGTGAATTGAACACCCGACGCCAGCCTCTTCAGGGCTGCGCTCTACCACTGAGCTACCCAGGCATACGATTTCTATAGCACACTTTTGAAAGTTTCAAAATACCTCTGAACCGCTTCTTTGTAGGTGTTTTCAAATTCCAAATTTTCTACTTCTTCTTTGGCAATCCAGCGAAAATCTCTATGTTCCGGGCTTAGCTTCACATCTCCCTTTTTATATTCGCAGAGAATGCCTATCAGAAAAATGCAAAAGTCGTTATCACGATATACTTGCGAGGTATGATGGTTATTGAGATCGGGCTTGCGAATCCAGGCATGAAAGATTGAGTTAACTTTGTACTCAAACTGATCCCCAAGCTCTTCTTTGGTTTCACGCAAGAGTATTTGTTCAAGGGGCTTATAAATTTCCTGCTTTTCGGTTCTGCCTCCGGGGAGTTCCAAAAATCCTTCGGGATCTTGAAGAATCAAAAGTTTCTCTCCGTTTGCGATAAATGCTTTCAGCCCCACGTGAAACGTTTGGTGTTCTCGGTTTTCTGGCATTTGGTTTGCTGTGATCCGCCAGCTGGCGGAGAAGGGTGCGCGCGCGTGGATTCGAACCACGGGCCTTCTCGGTGTAAACGAGACGCTCTAGCCAGCTGAGCTACGCGCGCTTATGGTGCGCGGGAGAGGACTTGAACCTCCAAGCCTTGCGGCACTAGGCCCTCGACCTAGCGTGTTTACCAATTTCACCACCCGCGCATAGCTATCACAAAGTTCTCAATGTATCCCGGGGCGATTTTACGGCTCCGCAGGAGCTTCGCCTAAATCGCCCGCCGAAGCCAAGCAGTTGGCTTCGGCCCCGCGCATGCATACTATTCTATTTTTGTTTCGGGGGCTTCTGCGGGTACTTCTTCTGTCCTAGCTTTAGGTTGTTCGGGCTCCGCTACTTCCACGCCAAACGCTTTTGCTTTCAAGCGTGCTTTTTTGCCTTTTGCGTCTCGGAGGTAGTAGAGTTTCGCTCTGCGCACCTTTGCCCGCTTCACAACTTCGAGTTTCTGCACAAATGGAGCGTGAATAGGAAAAATGCGTTCCACGCCAACTCCTTGGCTTATTTTCCTCACGGTAATGGTTGCGCTTATGCCTTTCCCGTGCTTTCGCGCCAGGATCACTCCTTCAAAAATCTGAATGCGTTCTTTCCCTCCTTCCTTGATTTTTTGGTGTACGCGAACGGTATCTCCGGGCTGAACGTCCAGACCATGTTCTTTCAATTGTTCTTTTACGATTGTTGTTTCAGTGGGTGTTGTCATTTGATTGCAGTTTTTCTAACACTTTTTGTAGATCTAAGGCAAGCTCTGCGGAAAATTCGGCGTTCCCGATTTTCAGAGAAGAGGCGTGAAGAAATTGGCGTTTCAGATCCTGCGGGATTTGTTGATTTTTGAAGCCGTAGAGTTTATCGCCGGCTACAGGATGGCCCAGAGAAGCCATGTGAGCCCTTATCTGATGTTTTCTGCCTGTTTTGGGGGTTATCTGGAGAAGCGTGAAAGTTCCAAATCGTTGAAGTACCTGCCATTCGGTTATCGCCTCCCTTCTTCCAGCTTGTTGTTCCTGCAAAGAATATGTCCGTTGTTTTCTTCTATCTGCGGGAGATCTTGCGAGAAGCGTGTGTATAACGCCTTTGTCTTGAGATATCGCGCCTTCCACAAGACAAATATAGTGTTTCTCTACTTGCCTGTTCGCGAACTGCCCCTGCAGTTCCTCGAACTCTTCTTTTGTTTTTGCCGCAAGCAGTACGCCGGACGTGTCCTTATCGAGCCGGTGCACAATGCCATACCGTTTTTCTTCCCCAAGCTTTTCAAGTTCCGGAAACTGTTTTTTGAGCAGTTCTCCCACCTGTTCAACGGTTAACCCCGCTGGCTTATCTACAACCAGTAGCTTAGCATTTTCGTGGATAATATTCAACCCCATTTAAGCAAGCTTCCAGGGAAGGAGATATTTATGGTCAAGATGAAATCCCAGTTTGAGAATCTGCTTTTGCTCAAGAGCATAGAGAAGATTGTTTAAGGCGATATAGCTTGCCGCTATTCCAAGCGCGAAAAGCAAGCGCTCTGCGATTACAATAGGAATCAAAGAATTCCACGCTGCAGCCGGAAGCGCGAAAGCCCAAATCCAGCTAGCTCCACCCACCGCGTGCGCGGAGAATGTCGCCCCAAGCGCGCGCGCAAGTAAAAACCGGTCACGAAAGAAATACGCGATAATGGGTATAGTCCAGAATAGGGAGAAATACCATACGGAGCGGCCTATTGGATGCGCCACGAAAATTACGATTGCGAGAAGCGGAACAATGAGGCTAAGCCGACTTTTCTTTGCAAAATACAGCACTGCGAATAGTACCGGGAAGAATCGGATAAAGGTGCCTATGTCCTGTACCTGTGCGCCGTGAAAGAGAAAATTTGCAAAGTTCATGAGCAATACCGCAATGACCCCGGGGACGCTTCCGATAAAGGCGCCCGTTAAGGGGGCGAAGGCGTCGAATACCGTAAACTTCGCGCCAGACCCCACAAGCTGGGTTACGGGGATTTGCAGCGCTCCAAAGCCTACCACCGCAAATATGGTGATAAAAAGAATTGTGCGCCCCGTAAAGAAGCTTCGCTTCCACGGGGTAAATTTTGTAAGGTATTGTTGAATGTTTTTCATGGGTTTACGCTGAATTTATTATTGAAATGTGGGCCCAGTAGGAATCGAACCTACCACCTCTTCGATGTCAACGAAGCGTTCTGCCACTGAACTATGAGCCCTGTGGGTGGGCATGCCTGGACTCGAACCAGGAACCACGCGTGTATAAGACGCGAGCTCTAACCAATTGAGCTACATGCCCTTTTTTCGAGGCGAGGATTTGGCAGGTTTGCCTACGAGCTGCGCAAATTCTTCGCGCTCGATTGTCTCCTTTTCTACCAGAACTTGGGCGATTTTGTCCAGAGTCTTGCGTTTTTGTCCAAGCACCCGTTCTGCAAGTTTGCGCGCGTTTTCAATAAGCCCGGCAACTTCTTTGTCAATTTCAAGGGCTGTTGCCTCAGAATAGTTTTTCCCTGATTCCATATCTCTGCCCAAAAACGGCATATGCTCTTTTTCTCCAAAAGTAACGGCTCCCAATTTTTCGGACATGCCAAAATCTTTTACGATGCTTCGTGCGATTTCAGAGGCTTTTTCCAAATCATTGCTTGGGCCCGTAGTAATGTCGCCGAATACCATTTTTTCCGCTGCGTAGCCACCGAGCAATACTGCAAGCTCATCGAGAAATTCTGCACGGGACTTCATGTGCTTATCTTCGCTGGGCAGCTTTAAGGTGTATCCGCCTGCTCTGCCGCGAGAGATAATGGAAATTTTGCGTACCGGATCAACATTTTTTAACGAGGCAGCCACAAGCGCGTGTCCAGCTTCGTGGTATGCGGTAATTCCTTTTTCTTTCTTTGAAAGCACGTGGCTTTTCCGTTCGGGGCCAAGCAGCACTTTGTCTATGGACTCATAGAGCTCGTGTTGAGAAATTTGCTGCTTGTTTCTTCTCGCAGCCAGGATAGCGGCTTCATTCATCAAGTTCGCAAGATCGGCTCCGGAAAACCCGGGGGTGCGCTCTGCAATTTCTCGGAGATGCGTGTTTGGAGCCAATGGTTTGCCTTGCGCATGAATCTGAAGAATTGCGTTTCGGTCTTCCACGTCAGGGAGATCGAGAATAATAGTGCGGTCAAACCGGCCTGGGCGAAGCAACGCGGGGTCGAGCACATCAGGTCGGTTTGTGGCAGACATTACAATAACGGCTTCATCGCGCTCGAAGCCGTCCATCTCAACTAGAATCTGATTCAATGTTTGTTCGCGCTCGTCGTGGCCGCCGCCAAATCCAAAGCCGCGCGTCCGCCCGATTGCGTCGAGCTCGTCGATAAATACAATGGCGCGCCCTGCTTTTTTTGCCGTCGAGAATAAATCCCGAACCCGCGAGCTTCCTACTCCGACGAACATCTCAATAAATTCAGATCCGGAAGCAGAAAAAAATGGCACGCCCGCCTCACTGGCCACTGCTTTTGCCAAAAGCGTTTTGCCTGTGCCGGGCGGCCCCACGAGCAACACGCCCCGCGGGATTTTCGCCCCCATTTGCAGATACTTTTTTGGGAACTTTAAAAAGTCTACTACTTCCTGCACTTCTTCTTTTGCTTCTTTCAGACCGGCTACGTCTTTGAAGCTCACTTTTTGTTTGAGCTGGCCTTCGGCTCCAAACAGCCGCGCCCTTGCCTTGGTGAAATCGAATGCTTGGCCAATGCCAGATCTCGCCTGCCGGAACATCATCCAGAAAAAGATGAAAAAAATCAAAAGTGGCAGCAGTATAAAAGCGAGGGGACCGATGAACGTTGAAAAGCCGCTTTCTTCTCTGGGTTCAATGTCCACTCGGGCGAGTTTATCTTGTTGCACACCGAGCTGAAGCAGAGTTTCCGACAAAGCTGCCTGCGGCTCTTTTGTGGATTCATTGGTGCTTCCGTCGGTATAAGAAATAGTGAGCTTGTTCCCAGAAATAACAATTTTTTCCACCTGTTCTTCATTAATGTCTTGGGCTACTTGCGAAAGCGAAATCCGCTCCACTTGAGTGAATGGATCTGAAAAAAGCGCGAACAGCGCCGAAACCGTGAGAAGAATCAAAACAACAAGGAAAAAGTTTTTTGAGAATTTTTTCATCACTAGTATTATAGCAAAAATCGCCGAAGATTCAAGAAAAAAGGATGCCTTGCGCAGGCTGCGCAAGGCATTAGTTCTTCTCGTCAATCTTTGCCCCGCAGAAATCGATCTCCGCGAGGACTTCCTTGCGTTGCTCGGGCGTGAGATCTTCGAGCACCGTGTCGAGGTAGCTCCTCCTGATGGAGTTTTTCTCTCCAGGAGGAATGGAGATGAAGGCGTATACCTTCACATCATCCCCGGGCGGAAGCGGATCCACGTAGGCAGTGAGGTCTGTGAGCTTTTGACCCCACTCTTGTCGCGCGTGGATCTCAAGCTCCGTGGGGCTAACTTCGAAGATGGCCACGTGCTTGGCCGTGGCACCCTCCTCCTTGACGAGGGTTAGGTATCGGTGCTCGCGTCCAAAGTGCGAGAACGAGCGTTTCCATCCTCGCACGGTGACTCTTCCTAGGATCTCCTTTTTGGGGAGATGCCGTTGGAGCCCCCGTAGACTCATGTCGTCTCCGTACCCCAAAACGTAAAGCATGTGCGTTCCTTCTTGATCAGGATAAGAGGACATTACCATATAGTTAGAGTTTGTCAATTTCTTCCGGAGGTTTTTGATCTTTTCTCAAAAGCAAAGAAAGGTTTGTAATAAGTTGCCCTATTTCAGGAGATATAGAAAAAGAAGAGGTTGCGATGGAACGGGGGAATATAAGCCGAAAGAGAGTGGGAGCGTCTTGCGCGACTTTCGCGCCAAAGCGCGGAATAGAATCTGCCATAAGAAATTCCGACTCGTTTTTCAAATCCCACAAAAAAGCGCCGGGCCTTTCGTAGCGCAGGCCGAGATTTTCAGAAGCGAGCGAATATACGCCGGCTGGCAAGTTGAGTTTCATTTCATAAACTCCCTTCGGCGTAAGGGAGATATGGGAAAAGGGAATTCTTTCTTTGAGGCCGCTATTGATCATTTGAAAGTCAAAGTTTTCTTTGATGCCCAATTGCGCCATCAGATGAAAGAATTCTATGGGCGGGACTTTATTGATGCTGGTTGTCATCAAAGAATACATGGGTAGGGCGGCTGTAAAGCGCGGGTTGCACTCTAAGGGGAATAGTTCATCGCTTCGCGCGTCGTAGACAAAGTCAATTCCAAAGACTCCCCGAAATCCTTTCTGCGAAAGCGCTTCTCCTACAGATTCTACAATTTGCTGTGCTGTCCGCTCGGTTTTGTCGGTCCAGTCGCGGAATGCCCAATCGTGGCCCAAAAAGACGCCGGTAGGAAACTGGCCATGAAGTGCCTCTGGCACGTCGATAAGCTGAAGCTGAAGGGTTGAAGTCAAAACACCAAGATGAGTGACGCATCCGAGCATGGAAACTGAATGTCCTTCTATAAAGGGAGAGATTTGAATTTCTTTGTACCGTTCGTCGGCTGAAAGAATTTTGTGGGCGTGAGTCCAGTCTTTTTCTTCCCGAATGAAAAAGGTGCCCTGTTCTCCGTTCACATCAAAATCCGCTCGCTGGATGACGGCAGGCTTTCTCCAATGTTCTTGAAGAGAAGCAAAATTTTTTGAGAGGAATTCTTCTTTTGAAAGTTTCCAGTCTGGAAGGTGAGGCAGGCTAAGGCTTTTGAGCAACGCCCGAAATTTTCCTTTCAAGTATACGTCTTCTATGGTTTCTGGTTTGTTGCCAAGCCACTCAACTCCCAACTTTTCCAACGCGTTTACAACGCCCGCGCTAAGCGCCTGGGAAAAGAACAGGCGATAAGGGGCGTGGCGGGATTTTAAAAACGCTTGGAAAGCATAGTTACCAAGAAGATAGCTTGTGGAGTGAATTTTCTCTGCCACCTTGGGAAATTTTTCTTCAAGGGAAAAGATTTGGGCGTAATTCCGCAAGAGGTCGTTATCTGCAGGATCTTTTACAGAATAGATAGTATAATTGTTTAAAAATAGGGCGGGGGTAACGCGAGGGTAGGGAGTTCCTCCTACAGCAATAATTGTTTTTTCCTGCATGAGGGCTAATACCTTGAGAAGGTTTGGAACCGATTGTTGCCATGTCTGGAACAGGTTTTGATTCATACGTTGTTTTACTATACCAAAAGGCAAAACTCAATGAAATGAAAAACCCGGGGGAGAACGACTTTGCTTTCGCATTGTCGTTCCCCCGGGTTTCGCGCCTCGCGCCGCGAAGCGGACGAGAGACCTTACTCGTAGGAGTCGGCGGGCCAGCAGGTCCGCACCGGGGTTCTGCTGTATCCCTCCTTGCGCGGGAGAGGGTCTACTACCACCCTCGTGAGGGGCGGAAGGATCTTCACGGCTCCCTTCACCCCCCGCAAGTTGTACCCGAAGATCTGGTATTCCTCGCCATCGTCGCCGATGGCGAGGCCGCTGTCGGTGATCGCGTTGAAGTACGCGATCGTGGCGACGTTGTCGGGATCAGCCGGATTCGACTCCGGCTCCCACGCCGCCGGCGTGGGCTCGGTGAGCGTTGTGCTCCTGGTCAGCCCTTCCAATGCGGCGAAGAGGGCCACGGCCCAACCGCGGTCCTTCCAGATCGCCCGGTAGTCCATACCAGGGTAAGCATACGCCGGCTGGGAGGGGATGAAGGTCATCTCGCCATCCGTGCCCCGGACCCATCCTTGGTATACCCGCTGTGCGACAACGTACAGGTTGCCGCCGCGGATCACCAGGGAGATCTGTACGTCGGTGATGTGCAGATCTGGGTTGAGCAGAACAACGTTGAGGAAGTTCTGCTCTTCCTTCCAGTCTGGGAGGGAAGGGATTCGTCGTTCTCCCTCTCCGGCCCACTTCAGGGGGACTCGAAGGGAGAACTGCCGCGCGTCTTCCGCGGCTCCGCCGCGAAAGACGATGATTGGGTTCCCCTCTTGCGGGGGGCGGATGTGGAGAGCGACTTGCTCGGGCATCTCAGAAACCGTGAGCCGGGCGCCCACGTGGCCGTTCTCCTCTTGGCCGAACGTCTTTCCCAGCTCAATCTGCGGGTCTACCTCTATGGTAATCCCATAGGCTTCCACGGGGTCACCTCCAACCCAAATTTGCTAGCTATAACTATAGCAGATTACTGGGTTTCTGTCAACCCTTCTTCCTCGCGGAGAGCTTGGGAGAGCATAGCTATTAATTCCCCTACATCTGGCTTTACTTTGGAGGAAGATTCGGCGATGGAACGTGGGAAAATGAGTTTGAAAAGACTGGGAACGTTATCAATAACCTTTTGCTGGTATCGAGGCATGGAATCGAGCATGAGAAATTCTGACTCGTTTTTTAAATCCCAAGGAAACGCTCCTTCGCGCAGATACGTAAGGCCGCGGTTCTCTGGGGAGAACGAATAAACTCCTGCTCGAAGAGGAATGGGCATTGTTTCTATCCCTTTCTGGAGAAGAAAGATGTGTGAAGCAGGAAACCGCTTTTTAAGTTGCGCGTTGGCCTTGGCGAAGTCGAATTTTTCTTTCAGGCCGAGGGTTGCCATAATATGGAAGAATTCGAGCGGGGGCACATTGTTATGCGCCATAGTCATTAACGAATAGATGTGGAGATCTTCGGTAAATTGCGGCATGCATTCGGTGGCAAAAATCTTTTGCTGCTCCGTGTTGTACAGAAAGTCAACGCCAAAGATTCCGTGGAACCCTTTAGTTGAAAGAAATTCTCCCACCTTCTCTGTTATTTCTTGAGCTTTCTTTTCGATATGGTCATCCCAGCTGCAAAATCCAAAATCTTGGCCGAATGAAAGTCTGCTGGGGTCTTCTCCATGAAGGACTTCCGGCACGTTGTGAAACTGCAGCTGGAGAGGCGAAGTAAGGACGCCCAGATGAGTAACGCACCCTACCATAGACAAAGAAATGCCTCGAACAATCGGAGAAATTTGTATCTCACTGTATTTTTCATCAAGCGAGAGCGTTTGGCGCATATCTTCCCAATCATCTTCGTCTAAAAGAATAAAAGGGCTTTGCTCCATGCCTGTTTGAGGAAAGACTCGATAAGCAACCATGGGCTGCTGCCATTTGACATTGAACTCGGAAAACGTCTTCCCTGCGATTTCTTCTCGGCCTAATCTCACAGTTTCGATATATGGCAGTTGTGCTGCGTGTAGTACTTTATAAAAATCTGTTTTCAGCCATACGCCTTGAAAGCTTTCCGGTCGATTCCCCAGCCAGTCGAGTTTATGCTCCTCGAGTTTCTGGATAATCGGTTCTGTGGTGCGATGCATAAGCAAATGGAACGGCTGGCGCCGTGATTTCAAAAAAGCATGGAAGGCGTAGTTTCCCAAGAGATAGCTTGCCGCGTGAATTTTTGCCGCGGCCTTCGGAAATTTTTCCTCAAGGCAGAAAATTTTTGCATGCGGCCGCAAGACATCGAGATCAGCAGTATCCTTTACGGCGTAAACAACATAGTTTTGTAAAAAAAGAGCAGGAACAATGCGCGGGTAGGGCACTAGGCCAAATCCAATAATTGTTTTCTCCTGCATTTTTTGAAGAATATCTGAGAGTGTTGGGACCAGCGATCGCCAGCCATTGGAGAAATTTGAGTCCATGTAAAAAGCTTAGAAAGAAATTGAGGAGTTGTCGAGTGCAGTGTAATGGTTCAATATCTTGGAAATACCTGTTGAAATGCATCGTATGTTTCTTGTGCAAGCGATCGCGCGTACAAGAAACAGAATAAGAGTACGGTATTCGGTAGGTGGTTTTCTCCTTAGGGGTTGACAGGAAAGTTGGACTTTTGTTAAACTATATTCATATGGCAGAAATAATAGGCGTAAAACAACTGTATAAAAACCTTCGCGATATTGCAAAACGCGCAAAAGCGGGTGAAAGTTTTGTGGTGGTGAAGCACGCTACTCCTCTATTTCGCATTGTGCCCAGTGAGCAGGACGCGACACAAAAACCCTTTACATTGCGAGACGTGATAGCTCTTCGTTTTCGGAGTGGCGAGAAAAAGCTGCATGAAAAAATTGATGAGATTGTGTATAAAACATGATCGTTCTCGATTCTAACGTATGGATCGCCCTTTTCGATAAGGATGATTCTTTGCATGGCCGGGCGCAACGCGCGATAGGTGGACTAAAAGAACGGGTGGCTCTTCCCGAATATGTAATTTTAGAAGTAACCACAGTGCTCGCTCAAAAAGCGGGAAAATCGTTTGCCGACTCATTCCTTCAAAAAGTTTACGCAAATAGGGATATTCAGATTATCGTTTCTTCAGGACAGTTTTTAGACGAACTCGTTTCGTTTTACCTCTCGAGCAGTACAAAAAATCTTTCTTTCGTTGATTACGCGCTCCTCTTTTTGTCGCGTCGCATGAAGATACTTACGTTCGATAAGAACCTCGAAAAAGCATTGAAATGATTTTCCTATTTGCTGTTTTACTCCTACTGCCTTCTGTTGCTTTCGGGCAGATTATCATCAATGAAATTGCGTGGATGGGGGTGCCGGTGGAGGGGGTGGATGCAAAACAGGAGTGGCGATACGAATGGATAGAACTGTATAATGCTGGCGAACAAACAGTTTTTGTGCAGGGGTGGCGTATTGAATTGTATTCAGGTCCGCCAGCTGGCGGATTGGATTTTACGATTGTGCTATATGGAAGCGTGCCAGCAAATGGCTATTTTTTGGTGGGAGCTTCAGATAAAATTCCGGGAGTAAATATAAATTATGCGACGCTTGCAGGAAAATTCAAAAATCCTGGGCAGCACGTTGTGTTGAAAGATGCTTCGGGCACTGTAGTAGAAGAAATTGATGCCGGGAGCGGCTGGTATGGCGGTGACAATGATTTGAAACTTACTATGGAGCGAAGATTCCCGGATCGCCCGGCAGCAGACGAGGAAAACTGGGGTTCAAGCAAGAACACGGGCGGAACGCCGAAGGCACAGAACAGTTTGTTTGGCAAAGAGAAGTTTGTAACATTAAACCAAAATTCGTTAGCCGTTATGGACGAAACAAAAAAGGAGCCGGTCTGGGCTTCTTTCTTCCAAGCTGTTGGGGACCCCGTCTTTATTCGGGCGTTTCTGGTTGCTCTTCTTTTTGCGGCTGTGATTCTGGTGTTGAGGCAGTATTTGATGCGCTCTCTGCCGCGAGGCGAAGACTCATTCGATGTTCGGCAGGATTGAGCTCCAAAATCTGAAAGGCGTAGGTTTGCCCAGGCTTCAGCACTTCTTCCATTTTTGTCTTCGTGCCAAACTCCGAGATGTGACACAATCCTTGAATTTTTTCCTCAATCTCTACAAACGCGCCAAAAGGATTCAACTTAGTAACCTTTCCCTTCACGGTGCTTAGCTTGCTGTATTTTTTTTCTGCTTCTCGCCATGGGTCTTCTTTTAAGGCCTTGAGAGAAAGAGAGGCACGGCCCTGGGAAAGATCAACGATTTTTGCCTTGACCTTGTCACCCACTTTCAGGATTTGCGCTGGGTCTTCAATAATTTGCCAGTCAATTTCCGAAATGTGAATGAGCCCCTCAATAGATTCTTCATCTGCTTTGCCTACCGGGAATTTGATAAATGCGCCAAAATCAACTACTCCTGTAATTTCTCCTTCAACAACATCACCCACCTGAAAACGCGCCAACTGCTCTTTGAGTTTTGCCCGTTCTCCGGAGCGTTCAGAAAGAATGACTTTCCCTTCTCGAGGATCTAAGTCGAAAATCTGCAGTTCCAGCTCCTGGCCGATAAACGCTTGCAGCGCGCGGAGGATTTTCGAGGAATCTCCGTCTTCCACGCGCGGATAGTGTTCTTGCGCAAGCTGGGAAACCGGCAAGAAGGCTTGTGTGCCATGCAGGTTTGCCAAAAGGCCTCCCTTGTTTGCCCCGATAATTTTTACTTTGAGCACCTCTTCCTTTTCTTTCTTTTCCTTAAGCTTATCCCAAGTGAGTTCTCTTCCTGCTTCCCGGAGCGAGAGCTCAATATAACCTTCATCATTTTCCAAATCAACAATTTTTGCCACTATCTTTTCTCCGGGCGTGACTTCTTTGAGCGCGGCTTTCTCTTCCAAAAACTCCCGGCCATAAATAATGCCAGTTCCTTGCGGGCCCAAATCCAAATACACCGCGGAGCGGCCAATGCCTAAAACTTGACCTTCCACGAGATCTCCTATCCGGAACGGCTTTACAAGATCGAGTCTTGGTTTTTCGCCAACTAAGGGCGGATTGATTGTCTTTAGCATCCACTCCACACTACAAGAGAATGAACTTTTTTGCAAGCCCTCACCCCTCGTTGAATCCGGCGCGCTTCTATGCTACACTGTGCTCGTATGCAGATAATTTGGAAAGGACAAGCCTGTTTTTCCGTTATCGCTCAGAGGAACAAACAGGAGCAGGTGAAGCTCGTGATTGACCCTTTTGACCCCTCTATAGGCCTTAAAATGCCTGTGCTCGAGGCAGACATAGTGCTTTCAACCCATGATCATGAAGATCATAATAATGTGAAAGCGGTGAAAGGGACCCCTTTTGTTATTACTGGGCCGGGTGAATATGAAATAAAAGATGTATCTGTACGGGGCATTCCGTCGTTCCACGACGAGAAAGAGGGCAAAGAACGAGGCAAGAACACTATATATGTAATCGAAGCTGAAGGCATGCGGCTTTGCCATTTGGGCGACCTAGGGCAGGGTGAACTCACCGAAGATCAGGTGAGTAGGATAGGAAATGTGGACATTCTGCTTATTCCGGTGGGAGGCGTGTATACTATAGGGGCGAAGGCAGCCGCAAAAATCGTAAGCCAAATTGAACCCCGCATTGTAATTCCTATGCATTATATGCTGGCGAACCTTCGATTTAAACTGGAAAAAGTTGATGAGTTTCTGAAGGAAATGGGAGTTAAGAATGCGGAAGCGCAACCAAAGCTTGTAATAAAGCTTCGGGATTTTACTTCAGAAGAAACCAAAGTTATGGTATTGCAGCCGTAAAGCCGGTATGACAAAATTCTTAGAGCGACTGCGGGGGTTGTCCGACCTCCAGAAAAAAATGATCGTATGGGGGGTAACGATTACAATCGGAATTGGGTTGCTTGCTTGGTGGATTCCGCGAATAAGCGAGCGAATGCAAATTCAACAAGGCCCGAGCATTGGAGAGCAGCTTCAGTTCGAAGAGTTGCAAAAACAGTTGAAAGACCTGGAGGCCCAAATGCCTTCTTCGAGCAATGGAGAACAATAAAGTAGAGCCAAGAGAAATCGTAGAGGAGATGCGCGGCTCCTACATCGACTACGCAATGTCGGTGATAGTGGCGCGCGCGCTTCCAGACGTGCGCGACGGATTGAAACCCGTACACCGGCGTATTCTTTTTGCCATGCAGGAAGACGGGCTTACGCATGGAGCCAAGTACCGAAAATGCGCGACGGTTGTGGGAAGCTGTTTGGGGCGTTACCACCCGCACGGAGATGTGGCGGTGTACGATTCCCTCGTGCGCATGGCCCAAGACTTTTCCATGCGTTATCCTTTAATTGACGGCCAAGGGAATTTCGGCTCCATAGACGGGGATCCGCCGGCGGCAATGCGTTATTCAGAAGCAAGAATGTCGCGCGTAGGAGAAGCAATGCTCCAAGACATCGGCAAAGATACCGTGAATTTCATGGACAATTACGACGGCACCCGAAAAGAGCCCGTCGTGCTTCCATCGCCCTTACCCCAGCTTCTTCTCAATGGAACATTGGGCATTGCGGTGGGGATGGCTACAAATATTCCTCCTCACAACATTCGGGAGATTCTGGATGCTGCCGTGTACCTTATCGACAACCCGGAAGCGGCAACGGAAGATCTTTTTGAGTTCATCAAGGGGCCGGATTTCCCAACAGGGGGCATTATCTACAACAGAAAAGAGATTATTGAAGCCTATTCGCAAGGGAGAGGCCCTATTACCATGCGCGGTAAAGCCGATATCGTAGATGGTGGCGAGAAGACCCTTCGACAAACTCAGGGCAAGAAAACGCAAATTATCATTACCGAAATTCCTTATCAGGTGAACAAGTCCTCGCTGGTGGAGCAGTTCGCGAAACTCGTAGGAGACAAGAAAATCGACGGCATTAGAGATATTCGCGACGAATCAGACAAAGATGGCCTGCGCATTGTGTTCGATTTGCAGCGGGAAGCCCAACCCCAGAAGATTTTAAACCGTCTCTATAAGTTTTCCGATCTGCAAAAATCGTTTCACCTGAATATGATCGCTTTGGTGGACGGTTTGCAGCCCAAGGTGCTCTCTTTGGTTGAGATTTTGCACTATTTCATTGAACACCGGAGAGAGGTAATTACGCGCCGCACCAAATACGAATTGGAGCGCGCCAAAGAGCGGGAGCATATTTTGGAGGGGTTGCACAAGTGTTTGGAAAATATTGACGAAGTAATTCGCATTATCCGCCGAGCGTCAGACCGAGCAGATGCCCAAATAAACTTAATGAAGCGTTTCCGCCTGACGGAAATTCAGGCGAACGCGATTTTGGATACTCGTTTGGCTCAGCTGGCCCGTTTGGAGCGCCAGAAAATTGAAGATGAGCTTAAGGAGATTCGGGAAAAAATCAAGGAGCTGTCTGCCATTTTGGCAAGTCCCAAGAAAATAGACGGCGTTTTGAAAAAAGAGCTGGCGGAGGCTGAGCAAATTTTTGGAGACGAACGCAGAACAAAGGTAATGGTGCAGGGCATAGGGGAAATCGCGGAAGAAGATCTTATTCCGCAGGAAGACACTATTATTACTATTACTCAGGGCGGATACATTAAACGCATTAATCCTTCCGCGTACAAGATTCAAAAGAGAGGAGGGAAAGGAATTATTGGCCTGAAAACAACAGGGGACGATATTGTCGAGCACTTTTTATTCGCGGAAACGCACGATTCTCTCTTGGTGTTTACCGATTCAGGAAAAGTGTTTCGGGCGGCTGCATATGAAATTCCAGAAGGTACGCGGGTGTCAAAGGGAAGAGGGCTTTTGAATTTCTTTGAGATGAGCTCCGAAGACAAAGTGATGTCGGCTTTTGCTTTGGGCAAGGAAGATGCGGCCGCGGGCGTAAAATACTTAGCGATGATTACGAAAAACGGCATTATCAAGAAAACTCCGCTGGAGGATTTCAAGAACGTGCGCCGCAATGGGCTTATTGCGATAACCTTAAAGAAAGGCGACGGGCTGAAGACCGTACGGAAAACCACGGGAGAGGATGAAATGATTATCGTTACAAAAAAGGGCCAGTCAGTGCGGTTCGAAGAAAAGGATGTGCGCTCAATGGGAAGGAGCGCCGCCGGAACACGGGCGATTCGCCTAAAGAAAGGAGATGAGGTCGTAGGAATGGATGTCATTCAAAATCCGAAATCCGAAGCACGAAATCCGAAACAAGAGCAGTTTGTATTAGTGGTTATGGAGAACGGCTACGGCAAGAGGACAGATATCAAAGAGTACCGACTGCAGGGCCGTGGAGGATCTGGCATTAAAACTGCGAATATTACTTCTAAAACCGGAGAAGTGGCTTATGCGCGGGTGCTGGGAGGAGAAGAAGAAGGAGAGGAAGATCTTATCGTAATTTCCCGGCAGGGCCATGTTATCCGGACAGCAATTGATTCTATCCCGAAAATCAGCCGCTCCACACAAGGAGTGCGCATTATGAAATTGGAGTCCGGTGATAAGGTGGCCTCTGCCGCGTGCGTATAGGTGCTGTGGATAAACTCTTTTCTTGCTCTTGCATTTTGGTTTCGGTACAATAAACCAATGGTTTCAAAATCTTTTTTCGCATTGTTCGGACTTTCGTTTGCTATTTTTGTTTTCGCTTTATTTCCTTCGTCCGTCGCCGCACAAGTGGTACACCCAGTTTTTGACTCGCCAGCCGCAAGTTCATGGCAGGGACCCGCGGGGTTCAATGTTTCCATAAGTGACCCAATGGGAACGGTACGTGCCTATTATGAGATCTACAATGGCATGATGCTTACGGTGCCTTTTAGCGCACGTACTCCTAACTCGAGCCTCGGTGTTACTGTGGGCGCGGGGCGGGATTGCAGAGTCGAGGGTGTCGATGCCTGCAAGATAACCGCGATATCAGAGTCTTCCGGTGGGACTTTTTCAGAAGACAGCCGTTTTTTCAGCATTGATTTTACAGATCCGACCGTTTCAGCGGCTTATGGTCCCCTCAATCCAACGACCGCAGATTCAGTTTCTTTAATCACTACAGCAAATGATAATCCGGGTGGAAGTGGGATGCTCGGGGGGGAGACGCGCATATTCGTCGACCTCAATGGAAATGGCTTTTTTGCTGATCCTGGAGAGAGTAAGACGTGTGCGTCAGGTAATTGTGGACTTATAGTAGGAACTTTGGCTGCCGGAACCTACAACTATTATGGTACCGCAAGAGATTTGGTTGGGAATGGGGCGTTTACTCCTGTCGCATCCTTTACGGTGGTTCCGGGCTCTCCTTCCCCAATTCTTAATATTCCTCCGAGCAGCTCATCGTTTGTATTTTCTGCGATAGAGGGAGGGTTGGAGACTGCCGCAGAGTTCCTCGAAATTCAAAACACGGGGGGAGGAGAGCTAAACTGGGTGATGTCTGTAGCACCCGCAAGCGCTACTTGGCTCAAAATTACACCACCTCTAAATTCCACGATACCAGTGCCAGGAGGAGGGTTTCAAGGAAGAGCTGTGAGCGCTAACCCTACTGGTTTCGCCGCGGGATCATACAATGCGACCATAACCGTTTCCGCGACAGACGCGAGCACAGGAGGTTCTATCGGAAGCCAGAATGTTTCGGTAACATTTACCGTGACTCCTGCTGGGGGATCATCCCCTAATGTGAGTACTGTAACCGCAAATCCTGATCCGCCAAATGCGACGCAGCAAGTAACATTTTCGGCCACAGCTGTCGATCCTGATAACAACATGAATGCTATTAACCTTTTGGCAAAGAGGACGGATACGGGAGCTACTGTTCTCAATGCAACCTGTGCAATCGGAGGCGGTCTGCCAAGTTGTATTGGTACTGGCACAAGTGCTTCATACACTTCTTCCCCGGCAGGTCCGTTTCCTGCAGGGATAACGATTGAATATTGGGCAGTTGCAATGGATAGCATGGGCAATACAGATGAATTTACTCCTCATAAGACATTTACGGTGTCCGGCGGTGGGGCTCCTATCACATTAAGCCCTGCTGGTGGTCTCGCTTTTGGAAGCCAGGCAGTGGGCACTGCTTCTCTTCCCAAAACTCTTACTATTACGAATACGAGCGCGAGCAACGTTACGATCACAAGTATTAGCAGTAGTAATCCTTCTGTATTTCAAGTTCCGCTTGGCCCTTGGCCTCTTATTGCGCCGGGGGCAACTCTGAACGTTGCCATTACATTTAACCCGACAGCCCTCGTTTCCTACAATGAAACGGTGACAGTACAAACACCAGGACCTTTTGCCCCCATAACTGTAACGACTCCAGTTTCAGGTACTGGTACTTCAGCGCTTACCGCTACTTTCACCGTGAGCCCTGCGAGCGGACCTGCTCCGCTCGTTGTCAACTTTGACGCAACCGGATCAACCCCAGGTACGATTGTTACTTGGAATTTTGGAGATAGCGCCAGCTGTCTTAGTACGGTTGATCCTGCATGCGATTTTACGGTTCAGCATACCTATTCCGCTGTTGGCACTTATACTGCAACATTAATTATTACTGATGGAGTGGGTGGATTCGCGAATACGCCGCGAACAATTACTGTCGCAGGAGGGGCTACGCCTACGCCTACATCTGGAGCTACGCCTACGCCCGGAGCTACACCTACTCCTACATCTGGAGCTACACCTACGCCTGGAGCAGGGGTATTTACTTTTCCAAATCCGTTGGGCGCGACATCGTTCACTGACCTCATCAACAGGATTATTAATTTTCTCTTTACTTTAGCAGTAATCGTGGCGCCGATTCTGCTGGTTATTGCTGGCGTTATCTTTATGACCGCGGCCGGAGACCCTAGCAAAGTGGCAACCGCCCGCCGCATGCTTTTGTGGACTATTGTCGGATTCGGCATTATCTTGATTTCCAAAGGATTGGTCGAAGTTCTCAAGGGAATTCTCGGAATTTAGCTATGCAAAAGAAACTTCTTTTTCCTGTCGTTTTCGCAACAGCAGTTTTCGCTTTGGGATTTTTGCCCTCTCCAGCGCAGGCGCAGACAAGTATTCCCTTAACGATGGGTGAGCCGCTTGAGCTTTGCGGAGTGGGTGCTAACCAATGGGAAATTCGGCAAGGCGGTACTGCATTAAAGTGGCTTTCGGCAATCGACGACACTCAGGGCGTAGCCTCGAGGTACAATTATTCAGCAGCCAGCTACAATGGAGATGCTTTGGCCCCTTCTGTTTCAGACGGGAGCATCATGTATCTTCATCGCGATACTACGTTTAATGTTGTAAGTCTTGTAATTGTGCTTGACAGGCGAAATGCGAATGCCACCATCGGCCAAGCAAGGCTTACGGCTTCTGGAATTCCCGGGGGCGCATCAATTGCAGTATGGGATGATCCTGTCGGTGTGGGTGCGGATACATATGTCCTTGCGGGAGGGAATCTTTCAACGTTTTGGGATTGGCGCGCAGATAACACGGATGGAATGGCGCTTAGGGGTTTTAACCTGGGCGCTGGATCCTGCGCCACTTTTGATATGAACTTTATGGTCGGCATAAGCAGCTGGCAGTTTTTGGCTACAAGCGTTATTGATCCCCCACCACCCCCTCCGCCCCCGCCACCACCCCCTCCGCCCCCGCCTCCGGCGGCATCTCCTCTCCCGACTTTTAGCGCTGCCGAATTCATGGCTATGCTGGAGAATATCGGCAATTGGATTTTTGTTATCGCACTGCTTATAGCGACCCTCATGGTTCTTATTGGCGCTACGATGCTCTTGACTGCAGGAGGCGATCCGACCCGGCTGGCTACGGCAAAAAAACTGTTCTTGTGGACTGCTATAGGGCTGGCGCTGGCAGTGCTTTCGAAGGGAGTGTTTGTGGCTGTCAGAAGCATCTTTGGTCCCTAACGGGACAAAATCCCAAGCCCCAATGCTCAATGTTCAAACAAACCCTAAGGATAAAAACTCTAAACAAAAAGAATTGAACATTATGGTTTATGATTTGCTTGGGTTTTGAAGCTTGGTGCTTGAGGTTCCTTGGCGCTGTGGATAAATGAGTTTACAAGATTTGCTGATGGGATATAATAGGAATACGGAAACGTAGCAAAAGGTCGAGAGAACTTTTTATGATAAAAGTTCATTGGAATATTTAGGATTATAGACAATATGAAGAAAACTATTGCAGCTTTTCTGATTACGCTTGTACTGGCAGTAACAATGGCGAGTCAGGCTTCAGCAATCGCGACTCCGGAGAGGGTGATTCCTACGGGTATTACCACGGCACAAGGGTTTATTGACGCGTTGCGAGTGCTTACCGACTGGCTCTTCGTGATTCTTGTGGTGATTGCGGTGATATTCATCGTTCTTGCCGGCCTTCAGTTCATTACCGGAGGAGGCGACCCGGCCGCAGTGTCCGCGGCTCGAACCAAACTTATCTGGGCGGCAGTGGGTATCGGCGTTGCGTTGCTTGCACGAGGACTCCCAGATGCGGTGGACAACCTTATCCGTGGGTAACTTGTTCAAAAATCACTTATCCCGCCCTGAGCGTAGTCGAAGGGCGGGGTTTGTTTTGTTTTAACTATATTGCTATAATTAAACAATGCCTCCTTGGATTATCCCAGCTCCCACAGGGCCCAAAACGGGCGTCGGCCTCATTGCCTTGATAGAAAATCTCCTCGATTGGTTTTTTGTGGTGTTTTTGGTGCTGGCTGTTTTGTTTATCGTGCTCGCTGCCTGGCAGTTTATTTCTGGTGAGGCACAGCCACAGGCAGTTTCGCAGGCCAAGAGCAAGCTTCTTTGGGCCGTGGTGGCAATAATCGCCGCGGTGTTCGCCAAAGGAATTCCAACAGCAATCAGGGCAATCGTTGGAGGATAACTGTGGAAAACCAGGATTGTTTTTGGGAAATCTGTATTCTATAATCCATTAAACACGTAAAGTCGAATTTTCTAGAAATTTCATTAATAATATGGCAAAAAAAACGATAGCATTTGGATTTCTTGTTTTATTGGGGCTCGCGGTGGGGAATGCCGCTCTGGCGATCGGAGAACCACCCCCGGCCACAATTCCTGATACTGTTACGAGCGCTCAAAACTTCATCGATCTTTTAGACAACATCGTAGACTGGATATTCGTGGTGGTGCTTGTATTCGCTGTTATCTTTATTGTGCTTGCCGGCTTTCAGTTTATTACCGGAGGAGGAGAACCCCAGCAGGTTGGGCAGGCGCGCAACAAACTCCTGTACGCTGCTATAGGTATCGCGGTTGCAGTATTGGCAAGAGGTCTTGTAACTGCGGTAAGAAGCCTCATTGGGTCGTAGGCAAAATTTGATTTGTTTTTCCGATATTTTCCTATGTTATGGGAAGAGTGAATTTATTTTTGAGATTTTTTGTCCGGCCGGAAATTTTTTTGTATGTTGCTCTTTTTCTATTTACTGCCGCTTTTTTCGTTTTGAGCTCGCTGGTTCAAAATAGCGGGCCTGCCTCGCAGCAAGGCGGGCAAGATATCCTCAAACATTATGTAAATCTCAATGGAGCCCGCGTCGTGTGGACGTTTATTCTGTTTTCCATCGGGTTGTTTGCTCACGGCGTCGTGCTCTGGGCAAAAGCTGCGCTACAGCAGACAGATCCGTTGACTGTTTTTACTCGCCAGAATGCAGTGCGATTTTTGCAGCGTACACGCACGATTCTCCGAGACGTTATTGTCGTGGGGATTCCCTTTGCGCTTGCCTTTTACAGCATGAGCATGGCGTTAGGTCCGCTTAACGTGTTTAATGCCACGAGGCTGCGAGATGAGCTTTTATTTACATGGGATACATTTCTAACTGGTACATTCCCCCCGCTTTCTCTAGCTTCGTTTCAATATCCCAACTGGTTTATCTCTGCGGTGGAGTTTTCCTTTTTTTACCTCGTGCCGGCGCTTACTATTTTTGGGGCTTATCTTCTGGTCGCTCGTCCGCGCCTTTTCCGCGAGGCAGCCGGCGCTTTTTTCTTGTCTGCAATGATTATGTTCGCAGGCTGGACGTTGTTCCCCGTGTTAAGCCCCTACTATCGTTTTGTCACCGATGAGTATAACCTTTCTGTCCCTGCTCAAGTGCAGCAATATGTGGATGGCTGGCATCCGCAGGAAGAAATAGCCGCATTTTGGGAAAAAATAGACGCGACTCTCAAGGATGCATTTGTGCTTCCTACAACCGCGATTCCCAGCGCGCACGTCGTATGGGCAGTATTTCTCGCGTATTATTCCTATCGTGTATCGAAATGGCTTTTGCTCGTATCGGTTCCATTCACAGTTCTTTCCACAATCGGGACGAATTTATTCGCCGCCCATTACTTTGTAGATATTATAGCTGGGTTGCTTTGTGGTGGTGTAGCTATTTGGGCCGCGCATTTTTTAGCCAAGAAGAGTGAAGTACTATGATTGCACGCATACGAGAATTTATTACATCTTCCCTTGAGGCATATTGGTATAAGTTGTTTGCCGCGGGATTTGTTTTTCGCCGTGGCCTGCCTCGAGATATGCGCGAAAAGGAGTTTGAAGAAATATACAACGCATGTAAGGCATATACTATGACTTCCCCGGAACGCATGTATGCTTTGTATAAGGCGGTTATATACGTGATACGCGCTGGAATTCCTGGTGATTTTGTCGAATGTGGGGCATGGCGAGGCGGAAGCGCCATGCTGATAGCGCTTACGCTGCTCTCCATGAATAGCACAGAGCGAAAAATATATGTATACGATACGTTCGCCGGGATGACGAAACCAGGCGTGAAAGATGTGAGAGTTTTTGGATCTTCGCCTGCGAAAAACGTTTGGCGAAAGATGCAAAAAGAGCATCATAACGAATGGGCTTTTGCTTCTTTGCAGGAAGTGAAGAAAAATCTTGCCGCGACAGCATACCCTGCCCAACAGCTTGTGTTTGTACAAGGCAAGGTGGAAGAAACGATTCCCAAAGTAGTGCCGTCTTCGATCGCGCTTCTTCGATTGGATACCGACTGGTATGAGTCAACAATCCATGAGCTTAGACACCTCTTTCCTTTGCTTGCTCAGCATGGAGTGCTCCTTATTGATGACTATGGATGTTTCCAAGGGGCGAAAGAAGCCGTGGACACATATATTCAGGATAACAACATTCCCTTACTCCTGCAGCGCGTTGACTATACGGGCAGGATTGGCGTTAAAATCAAAAAGTAGTACAATAGGAAAAATAATAAAGAAAAAAAGAAACATTGATTTTATGAAAGCAGTAGGCATCTCTTATAATTATCAGTATGCTCACTCCACATATCTTTCCACATGGTTTGAGCGCTATTTGTTCCAAGTTCTGCAAAGGTATTTGAACGCGCGTGAGGGAGAAAGAGTGCTTGAGATAGGATGCAATAGAGGAGCTCTCGTCAGGAGACTTCAAGGATTGGGAGTTGACGCATATGGAGTTGATATCAACGCAGAAGCTATTGCAGATAGAGTGACGAATAATCTAAGCGTTATGGATGCCACACATCTCGAATTCCCCGATAACAGTTTTGACAAAGTATATAGTTTGCACACCATTGAACACATTCCAGATCTACAAAAGGCGCTTGCCGAGATGGAAAGGATTTTGAAACCTCAAGGGCGCCTCGTTTTAACATATCCAATAGAGCCAAGTTTCATGCGGGGATTTTGGTGCCTCTATCACGCAGTTGTTGTGTATAAAAACCCTTTGGTCGCCCGCGAGATTCATATTCACAGTATCCATCCCAAGAAACTTCGGGGATTGATACATGCTCTTGGTCTTCGTCTCAAGCACGTTACGAGTCCACTTTTTGGATCTTTTTATCCTCAATACCTTACGGTATTTGAAAAAGTGTAGTAAAGCGCTCTTCTTTGTTCGCGCGTTTTTCTTGACAAAATAAGGAAGTTGTTGTAACACTGGTTTAGTCCCAGCACATTTTGTTTGAGGAGACTTCCCATGAGGAAGATACTCGGCGTATTGAGTATGGCGCTTGCTATGGCAATATTGGGGTTGGGTTGTACGGTAGTTACGCCAACCCCTTCGCCACCTGGCGGATCAACCCGAATTCCAACTCCAACTCCCACGCCTACCCATATTCTTCTGGCATGGCCAACGCCAACGCCAACCCCGACTCCAACACAGCAGTATCGGAGGCATATTGTCGTCGCGCAGCCAACGCCTACGCCAACCCCAACGCCGCTCCCCTCTATTCATTCGTTGTTGCCGATGCCTCTCCCGAGCAACGTCATTCTTTACGAAGACTTCGAGATCCCCTTTGCGGGTGACCGATGGATATCGTTTGATGGTGGGCTCGTTGGAGGATGGACAGTTGAGGGAAGCGTAGACTTTGTCGGGTCTTTTTGGAAGGCAGCTAGGGGTAGACAATCCCTCGATATCCATGGCTGGAGCGCAGGCGCAATCGCCCGGGAGTTTGCAACGACTCCTGGGCAGATCTATGAGGTTTGCTTCGCGCTTTCCGGCAACCCTAGCGGAGGAGATTCCATAAAGGTGATGGAGGTGTGGTGGAATGCTCTATTGGTTGACCGTATTGCGGTTGACACAACGGGGCGTTCTCCCAGCCAGATGGGGTGGGTTTATCAAGGGTATCGGCTTACGGCACAGGAAGTTACCTCGCGTTTGAAGTTTCAAGGAGTGGGTGGCGGATCCCACTGGGGTGCGGTGATTGATGATATTACCGTGGTGATTGGAGAAAGTGGATGCAAGGGTGAGATGAAGTTTGTGGTTTTGCCAGCGCCAACGCCGATCTCGGCGCCTACGTCTACCCCGACTCCAACTCCCTCGCCTACGCCTACCGTTATCCCCTTTGCGACGCCCACGCCGAGCGCAACGCCGACAGCGACACCAACACCAACGCCAACAGTTCCTCCAGCTACTCCCACGCCGACGAGCACGCCGGTTCCCACACCAACGCCTCTGTTTGTAGTGCCCGGGGCGCGGGTTATAAATGTGGCAGACAACGTGGATTTGTTGCCGGGTAGCCCCTTGTCTGTCCAGGTGGTGCTGAACAATCCGTCAGAAAGGGAACTTGAGCGTATGTTGGTCTGGCGGTTTGTAACGAAGCGGGGGGATGCACGAGTTGTCATGCGGGTACTCCCTGCTTTCGTTGAGATTCAGGAGGGGCACACGTTTTCCATTCCAAAGGGGGAAACAATAGTGCTGGGTATAATCAGCGTGCCTTCTGGAGTAGCCCCGTTTCAAATCCAAAAAGTGTTTGTAGATGTGAAGACGGGGTCGGGCACGCTGATTGAGTCGCTGCTCGTGGCTCAAAACATCAGGGTTCCAGAAACCCTCGAACCCTCCTCGCTAATGAACTTGCAGTTCTTGCGAGTCGACGAGAAAGAACTTGAGGTCGTGTTCTCGGGGAGCCTGGAGAACAGAGCAAGCGAAGATCAGTCTGTACGGATACAGAGTGTGTCTTGCTCTTTCAAGAAAGGCAGGACAACCATCTTTGTGGATGGCGACGAGAAGTCGCTGTCTGAAAAGGTGCTTATTGCACAAAGGGGCACTGCCTCCTTTGAGGTTCGCGTAGAGCCCGAGGAAAGCATTGCTCAAGTGCCAAGGTGTGAGCTCTCGTTCCAGCGAGTGCTCCAGCGGTAAAGCATGAGGCCTATGCCGATTTATTCGACAGAAGGCCTCTTCTTTTGATTTTTGTAAGTAAATCGTGCATAATTGGCTACATATGCGCCGAGGTGGCGAAATTGGCAAACGCACTAGCCTTAGGAGCTAGCGCCGCAAGGCTTGTGGGTTCGAGTCCCACCCTCGGCACACTTCAACTTCGTTCAGTGTAAACTATGCACTTATTCAGCAAATATATTCTTTTGGGTGTTGTGTTTCTGACTGGGGCGTGTGTACTGATTATTGAACTTGTGGCAGTGCGCGTCCTGTCACCCTATTATGGCAACACGATTTTTTCCGTTTCGAGCGTAATTACCGTAATACTGGCCGCCTTGAGCGTGGGGTATTACGCGGGCGGCAGACTTGCCGACCAACGGCCGTCTCCCAGTCTCTTTTACGGAATTATCACGGCGAGCGGAGCTACGGTGCTTGCGCTTCAGCTTCTCGCGTTGGTACTCATGCCTTATATCGGATATCGGCTTTCCCTTGTGAGCGGACCGCTTATTTCTTCGACGATTTTATTTTTCCTTCCAGGACTTTTACTTGGCACGCTTTCGCCTTTTGCCATTAAACTTCAGAAGCTCCATGTGCCAGAAGAAGGAGTCGGTACGGTCGCGGGTAAAGTATTTTTTTGGTCCACGTGTGGGAGCATTGCAGGAAGTTTGAGCGCCGGTTTCATTCTTATCCCTCGGTTTGGCGTGAATGAAATTTTTCTGGGCACGGGCGTACTCCTTCTTGTTATAGGAATGGTTGGAATGGTTGCATCGGGATCAAGGAAAGAAAATATCCTCGCGTGTGTGGGGGTAAGCGCGGTTCTTTTGGGAAGTTTGTTTTCAACGCTTGCCGCAGCAAAGGCAGATGTTGTGTACGAAACAGACGGGCTATACGAGAAAATCACAGTGTACGACGGAGAGTATCGAGGAAGGCCAGCAAGGTTTCTTAAACAGGATTGGAGTTCTTCTTCCGCTATGTTCTTAGATTCAGACGAGCTCGCGTACGAATACACAAAGTACTATACGCTCTATAAAATCTTTACTCCCAATCCAAAAAAAGCGCTGGCGATTGGCGCCGGGGCGTACAGCGTGCCCAAGGCGCTGCTTCAGGAGTTGCCGGATATTCACGTGGACGCGGTGGAAATTGAACCTGAACTCGTGGATATTGGCAAACGTTTTTTCCGCGTGCCCGAGGATGCTCGTCTTACCCACTATATCGAAGACGGCAGACGGTTTCTCCACGACACCAAAAAGCGCTATGACCTTATTTTTAGCGATGTATACGTGTCGTCTATCCCCGCACATTTTGCAACCAAAGAGTTTTTTGAAATCGCGAAAAGCAAACTGGCGCCTGAGGGAATTTTTCTGGCGAATATTGTTGGGGATCTTGCGCCGAACCCGCCTTCATTCGTGCTCGCAGAAATGAAAACCTTTCGGGCTGCGTTCCCCCAGAGCTACTTCTTTGCTATTAAATCACCTGAAACACAGGAGCTCCAGAACTTCATATTTGTGGGGCACAACAGCGAAAAGCCCGTTGGCTTAAAGGGTTCTGCGTTTCAAGAAAAACTTATAGACACAAACCGTTTTGACTTTGATCCTCATCCTTTGCTCACCGACAATTTTGCGCCGGTCGAATATCTTACGGCTCAAATATGGGCTCGCAGGCTTGTTGAGGAACGTTAACTCTCTTTCTCAATCTTTACCCGTTTTGTTTTTTCGGTTTTGAGTTTAGGAAGTCGGAGAGTGAGCACACCATCTCTCATCGTGGCTTGCACATTTTTTACATCTACTTCTTCGGGAAGGAAAATTTGCCGCGAGAAAGCGCC
The DNA here is from genome assembly GCA_016181405.1 of Candidatus Wildermuthbacteria bacterium. Lineage (GTDB taxonomy): Bacteria > Patescibacteriota > Minisyncoccia > Minisyncoccales > UBA10102 > O2-01-FULL-48-27b. Next base: position 43,681 of record JACOZJ010000004.1, on the reverse strand, counting down.
CCAGAAGCATTCTTCGTGCAGATATTCTTTGGTTTCTGATATGGTTGAGTTTTTCCGGGATCCGCGTATGGTAACTACATCATTCTCCACACTGATGTCGAGTTCTTCGGGTCGCACCCCGGCGATAGCAGATTGGATTACGATATCTTTTTCTGTTTGATACACGTCAACGGCAAGTTCGCCCTCTGGCTCAAACCAATCGTCGACCTTCTGCTCTACAATAGGCTCTTGCGCAGAAGGTTGTTCTTCTATTGTGATTTTTTCCATAATTTTAATTGTTGAAAGCCGAAAGAAATAAAAATACCAATTGCGAGAAGCGGAATAATCGGGAGAAGCAGAAGGAAAAAGTTTTGCCCCCCTACAGTAAATATATAGAAGTTAAAGGAACCATGCAAGAGCGTGGCGAGTAGTAAGCCCAGGAGCGTTAAAAGCCACGTGTGTTTTTTCTTGAAGATGGCACGAGCAAGGAAATATCCGAACAGGCCGGAAGTTAAGGCATGGAGAAAAACCGCCTGCACAAAGCGAATGCTGTTTACAAGGAATACGTCGGAAGCGGGATAGGTTTGAATGAGGCCAAAAAGCAGGAGAATATTTTCGAGCGCTGCAAATCCAAGGGCTGCGATTACCATATACAGCATAACATCCAAAGGTTCGTCGAGGGCGGAGTTCGAAAGCGCGCCAATGCGCACCACCAGATATTTGAGAAACTCTTCGACAAAGGCAATACCAATGAGGAAGTATACAAGGAGAAAAGTGGTTCGAGAAAGCGAAAGATCTGAGAAGAATCCTTCGAGAAAGGTTTCCAGATACATCGCGGGAATGGTCGCAAGAGCGCCAAAAAGAAATATCTTAAGAATCATCCGGTTGGGTTCAGGATGAGAGTCCTTTCTAAGAAAGAAAGCAAGCCAGATGAAGCTGGGCGCCGAGGCGAAGAGGAGAAGAAGCGGGTAAGTTATACTGGCCATTGTTCAATCATGAGAAACTTTTCTTCTTTTACGGGAAGTTGCTGATATATCTCTTCGGTAACAAAGGGGCAGAATGGATGAAGGAGTTTGAGGGTCGTCGTGAGCGCTTGGTAAAGAGTCCACTGGGCAGATTGCTTAGCTGCTGTATCTTTTCCTTGCAGGAAAGGTTTGCTGTCTTCGATAATGATATCCGCAAATGTATGCCAAGTATAATGGTAGAGTTTTTCAGCTGCTAAATAGAAGCGGTAGTTTTCCATGTCGTCGGTAACCTCTTTTGCGGTTTCGTGGAGTTTTTGCAAAATTTCTTGATGTTGGGGTAAGAGTTCTGGTTGCTCTTTAGAAATATTTTCTTCGATGTTTGAGAGTACAAACCGAGCGATGTTCCAAAGTTTGTTTGCGAAGTGCTTGTACGCTTTTATTTTGTCTTCCGAAAGGGCGAGCGAAGTGCCTGGTGTATTGCCCACAATCAGACCCATGCGGAAGGCGTCCGTGCCGTATTTTGCGGTTAAGTCAAGAGGATTTATTACGTTGCCTTTGCTCTTGCTCATTTTTTTTCCTTTTGCGTCGAGCACGAGCCCATGCAAATACACAGTATTAAATGGCAATTGACCAGTAACCCACTTGCCGAGCATAAGCATTCTCGAAACCCAGAAGAATATTATTTCTCCGGCAGTTTCCATTACTTGCGTTGGATAAAATTCTTTAAAATCTTTGCTGTCTGGATAGCCGAGCGCGGCAAATGGCCATTGCCCGGAAGAAAACCATGTATCAAAGGTATCGGTTTCTTTTCGTAACTCCCCGCCACACTCTGGGCATTTGCTGATTTTATTTTCCAAATCAGGCAGCCCTTTTTCGCATGCGTCGCAAACTTTTGCCGGTATTGGTATGCCCCAGACAATCTGCCGGGAGATATTCCAGTCGATTATATTGTGGAGCCAATGGAGGGTGATTTTCTCGTAATGTTCAGGGATATATTTGATTTCTTTTCTCTCAATCGCTTTGATAATGGGTTCTGCGAGCGGTTTCATTTTTACAAACCACTGCGATTTCACTTGAGGCTCTATTACAGAATTGCATTTGTAGCAAAGCCTTACGGTATGTTTGTAATTGTCATCAATTTTTTCTACCAAACCCTTCGAGGCAAGCTTCTCTACGATTTTTGGTCGGGCTTCTGCGATTTTCATTCCGGCAAATTCGCCAGCGATAGGGAGAAGCTTACCCTGCCCGTCAATAATTTGCTCCTTTTCCAAGCCGTGACGTTCTGCGATGTCAAAATCTGTGGCATCGTGCCAAGGGGTAATGGTCATAACTCCCGTGCCGAATTCCATATCTACTGCCTCATCTTTTACTACGGTTGCGGTAATAGGGCCGTTTATCCATTCCAGTTCAATTTTTTGCCCGTCTGCATATTGTTTGTATCTTTTGTCGGCCGGATGCATGACCACGTACTTGTCGCCGAATTTGGTTTCCGGCCGCGCGGTGCCGATAACAAACGGCCCGTACTTTAAATAGTAAAATTTATCCAGCCGTTCCTCATCGATTATTTCAAGATCAGAAAAACTCGTTTGGTGTTTTGGACACCAACTTACTATTCTTTTGCCCCTATACACTAAGCCTTCTTTGAAAAGTTTCTCAAACGTGTTGTAAACCGTTTCTATAATGTCTTTATCAAGGGTAAATTTTTCGCGAGACCAGTCGCAAGATGCACCCATGCTTCTCACCTGCGAGTTTATATGAGAGCGATTGTTCTGCGTGAAATCCCAGATTTCTTTGTATAAATCCTCTGGCGCCATATCAAAGCGCGAGCGGCCTTGTTTTTCTAACACTTTTTCATACACAACCTGGGTTTCAAAGCCGGCATGATCATTCCCGGGAAGCCACAGAGTTTTCTTGCCGCGCATCCTATTGAATCGAACCATAATATCTTCGATGGTCATCACCAACCCGTGCCCGGCATGCAAATCGCCATTGGCGTTAGTTGGGGGCATAATGATGGTAAAAGTTTCCTTCCTATCCCCAGGCAAATTATCAGGGTTGAAGAAACCGCTCTCTTCCCAGAGTTTATAGATTCGATCTTCTACTTGTTTTGCGTCGTATGCTTTCGGTAGTTCTTTCATGGCATTTGTATGGTAGCACAAATCTATGCGATTCTTAAATTTGGATTTGCTTCAATTTGGCCTGAGTTTTTTGGGTAATCGTGCGCTTTATACCGAAAATATCCAGCGAGCGCGATCATGGCGCCGTTGTCAGTACTTAAGTTTTTAGACGGAGCTAAAAATTCGGCATTCATATCTTTTGCTTTTTGGCCGAGCTGTTTGCGGAGTTCGTCGTTTGCGGCAACGCCCCCACCCATTATAATGGTTTTTGCTCCATATTCTTTTGCGGCCTTAATGGTTTTGTGGACAAGCACGTCCACAATTGCTTGCTGGATTTCTGCTGCCATTATTTGGATATATTTTTTTGACTCGCGTTCTTTTTTGGGCCGCGCTTGATAATTATACAGCACTGCGGTTTTGAGTCCGGAAAAACTAAAATCGTAGTCTTTCGTGTGCATCATCGGTCGCGGTAGTCGAATGTTATGTCGTTCGGAATGCTGCTTCCGGGAGTCACCCCTCTCGCGCCCCAGCGGGCGCTCGGGGGTTGCGCTCTCGGCCGTTTGCCCGCCTTTGGCGGGACCATGCCAAACTGCCTCCGAGAGCTTCCCGGAAAGCAGCATGTCCTCACCCCATAGGCGGGCCTGTTCGGCAATCGCAGGTCCGCCGGGATATTCTAGTCCAAGAATGCGGGCGGTTTTGTCGAAACATTCGCCGGCAGCGTCGTCCCGTGTTTCTCCAATCATTTCGTACTTGCCTATGTCTTTTACCAGCACCAGTTGCGTATGTCCGCCTGAAACAATCAATGCAATAGCTGGAAATATGCCCCTTGTATTTGGTATCTGGTATTTTGTATCTTGTATATTTTTCAGCAAACCGATGAGAAGATGTCCTTCAATGTGGTCAACTGGCACAAGAGGAACGCCCCATTTTTTCGCAAGGTCCTGCGCAAAATTAAGGCCAGCCCAAAGGCAGGGTGAAAGCCCGGGGCCATACGTTACAGCAATAGCTGTTATGCCATAGGATTTTGCATCGCTCGGCAGTGGTTCCCTCCGCTTCGTCCGCCACCACGACCCACGGCCAGCCCGAACTTCGCTTCGGGGGCTACTGCCGAGTGCCCTTCTAAGAACGATAGGCAAATTTTTCAGATGCTCGCGTTTTGCGAGCATGGGGTATACGCCGCCATATTTTTGGTGCACAGCAATTTGCGAAGCCACTACGTTTGAGAGAATCTGAAAATGCGAGCCCCTGCCCGCTTCTAAAACAGCAATCCCCGTATCATCGCATGAGGTTTCAATGCCTAAAATTCGCATAGATTTTTTCTACCTTTTTTCTTTACATTTTTCAATTTTTGGGCTACAATTTCGAAGAAACCTCCTTTGTGAAACTATTCGCTTTCAGCGGTTTCCCAAAGGAGGCCCCGGATTTGCATTATTCGCCCCTCGAAGACTCGGGGCGCGCAAACCCCCAAAAGACGCAACGCGTCTTTTGGCCCTGTCGTCTAGCCTGGTCTAGGACACAGGATTTTCATTCCTGGAACACGGGTTCGAATCCCGTCGGGGCCGCTTTATGAAGGCAAGAAAGAAATCGGCCTTTTTAATTGGCGGCATAAGTTTTCTGTTACTGCAAACTATAGTTCTTGCCGGTTTCTTTTTGTTTTGGCGAGATGTTTCTTCAGAAGAGGGAGGTACCCAAGAAAATAGCGTAGAGGCGTTGCGGCCGTTTATGCCTCCAAGCAAAGAAACGAAACCGAATACTATGGTTTTGGACAGATTTGGAGAGATGCGGGCAGATCTTATCGCAAACGGGACAGAGTTTTTGGAAATCAACTTTTCTCAAGATAAGGTATTGAAATACGAAAACGGGGTGATGGTGAAAGAAGTGCCTGTATTGGCGCAAGGCGATCCTCAAGGTTGGGGTGGCACTCCCGCAGGATTGTACGAAGTACTAGCAAAATACAAAGACGCGTTTTCGGGCATTGCACAAGTATATATGCCGTATGCTATCCATTTTTATGGAAAGTACTATGTGCACGGAGAACCGTATTATCCGTGGGGCGAAAAGACCGGTGCCGACGTTTCCGGCGGCTGCATTCAATTGGAAGATGAGTCGGCGCGGCAAATATATGAACTTGTGGATCAAGGGCTTCCCGTATTGGTGGTGGACAAAGAAAATGACGGATATGTGTATGGCGCTACCAAGGTTTCATCGCCCCCGCTCGTTTCTGCGGCGGCTTATCTTGTTGCCGATCTTAACTCGGGGTTTGTGTTTGCAGAGAAGAATTCTCAAGAAGCGCTGCCCATTGCCTCCATAACCAAATTAATGACTGCGTTGGTAGTTGCAGAAAATGTTGATTTGCGAAAATCGGTTGAGATAACCGTACCTATGTTGGAAGCATATGGAGAGACCGACGGATTAGAAGAGGGAGTCCGGTATCGTGTGGTGGAGTTGTTCCATCCCCTACTCATTGCTTCTTCCAATGACGCGGCAGAGGCGATCGCGGGCTTTTTGGGCAGAGAACGTACAATCAGAATGATGAACGAGAAGGCGAAGGCCATGCTTTTGCAAAATACGGTGTTTACTGATCCTTCGGGATTTGATCCCGGCAACATTTCGAGCGCTCAAGACCTTTTCTATTTGGCCAGATACATTGTAAACAATCGTCCGCCTCTGTTTGAAATTACCAAAGGCAAGGAGGTGCGGACTTATGGAGAGGTGCGTTTCCCGAAAGAAGATCTCTGGAATAAAAATGTGTTTGCCGCAGATTCCAGTTTTGCGGGGGGAAAGACGGGGTATATTGTGGTTTCTAAACACACCGGAATCTTTTTGTTTAACTTTCTCACGCGAGAAAACGAAGTGCGCACCGTAGCATTTGTTTTGTTGGGTTCCAACAATGACAAGCTCGACACTCAGCGGCTGTACGCTTGGCTTCAGCAAAACTATCAGCTTTCTCCAAACTATTCCCTATGACGAGAGCAGCTCATCTTACTGCCGCAAGAGCCGCCGATCTGGATACTCCAAAAGGCAGATTTTTGTATAGAGTGTTTGAGATGGTCCCGGGGGTTGCTGCATGGGGGACGCTTGGTTTTGCGTTTTTGGCTTCGTGGCTATTCCCTGTGCTTGCAGCTTTCTTTATTTTAAGTTTCATTTTGTATTGGTTTTTTCGAGTGCTCTACTTTGCATTTCATCTTCGTTCAGGATACAGGAAAACAATAGAACATGAAAAAGTAGATTGGTTTTCAAAAGTCAAAGGCCTTCCTGGGTGGGAAGAAATATATCATTTGGTAGTCGTGCCAACGTACGAGGAGCCCGTCGAGATCTTACGGGAAACATTTAGAGCTCTTCGCAATTCAGACTATCCTTTAGAAAAGATGATTGTGGTGCTTGGGGTTGAAGAGAAGGCGGGTGAAGCCGCGAAAGAGAGAGCGCGCCTCATAGAACAAGAGTTTGGGAAAGATTTTTTTCGGTTTTTCCTGACCGTGCATCCCGTTGGGTTGCCGGGCGAAATAGCGGGTAAGGGGTCCAATGAAACTTGGGCCGTCAAGCTAGCGAAAGAAAATATTATCGATCCTCTCGCAATCCCGTTAGAGAAAATTATTGTTACCTCGTTGGACGCAGACACGGTGGTATTCCCAAAATACTTCAGTTGTCTTACATACCATTATCTTACCTCTCCGGACCCTTTGCACCGTTCTTACCAGCCGGTTCCTTTGTTTATAAACAACATATGGTCTTCATCCGTGCTATCCCGTCTATTCGCTTTTTCAACCACATTTTGGTTTTTGATGAACCAAGAACGCCCCGAGAAATTGAGCACTTTTTCTTCACACTCCATGCCTTTCAAAACGCTGGTTGAGGTGGGATACCGGCAGGTAAACTATGCGGTGGATGACTCCCGCATTTTCTGGCAATGCTTTCTGCACTATGACGGCAATTATTCTGTGGAGGCTTTGTATTACCCTGTATCCATGGATGCGAATGTCGCACCGAACTTTCTGGACACGGTAAAGAATATTTATCGTCAGCAGCTGAGATGGGCGTATGGAGCTGCCGACATTCCGTATTTTTTGTACGGTTTTCTCCAGAACAAAAAAATTCCTATTTCAAAGAAAATTTCCCTGAGCATCGATCGCATAGAGTCCTACTGGTCTTGGGCAACTACTTCTATCCTTATATTTCTTTTGGGTTGGCTGCCATTGGTGCTCGGAGGAGACGCATTCACTCAGACGCTCCTTTCATATAACTTGCCGCGGTTTACTTCGTGGATTCTAACCGTGATGATGGCTGGATTGGTTTGGTCTGCCTTTTTGAGCATGCTGTTTCTTCCGCCGCGGCCGGTCAATTACGGAAAATGGCATACCGCATGGCTCGTTCTCCAGTGGATTTTTTTGCCGCCTATTATGATTTTCTTCGCTGTTCCGGCTTTGCACGCCCAAACCCGTTTGCTGCTTGGCAAGTATATGGGTTTTTGGTCCACTCCAAAGTTTCGAAAATAGTTATTCCAAATGAAGTCTTTCTCGAAAATCGGCTACCTTCTCGCGTAAGAGGGGGTAGTTTTTTAGCGTAATATCTTTTTCGAGAATCATTTTTGCGGCTTCTCTGGCTTGTTCCACGAGTTCAAGATTGGTGAGCTGCTGCATGGCAAAATCAGGAATACCCCATTGTTTGGTGCCGGCAAAATCTCCTGGACCGCGAATGTGCAAATCGCGTTCTGCCAGCTCAAAACCACTCGATGACTCTTCGAGCGCTTTAAGGCGTTTGCGCGCGAAAAAAGAATTCGATTCTGAAAACAAAAAACAATATGATTGGTGTTCTGCTCTCCCGACTCTTCCCCGGAATTGATGGAGTTGCGCCAAGCCGAATCGGTCTGCCCCCTCTATCATCATGACAGTGGCATTTGGTATATCTACCCCAACCTCAACGACCGACGTTGAAACCAGCACATCAATCTTCCCAAACTTGAACTTGCGCATTATTCCCTCTTTTTCTTTTGTGGCCATTTTGCCATGAAGCATTTCTATCCTAAGGTCGGGGAATATTTCTTTTGATAGTTTTTCGTATTCTTCTTTTACAGTTTTTACTTCCACGTCCTTGGGCGATTTTTCGGTGCGTTCAATTCTCGGGCAGATAACAAAGGCTTGCCGCCCCTGGGCTATCTGCTCTGCAATTGCTTCATAGGCCTTCTCGCGCCCCGCAGGCGGGACAACTCGAGTGATTATTTGTTTTCTTCCGTTGGGAAGCTGGGTAATTAGGGTAAGGTCGAGATCTCCGTATAAAGTCATGGCCAGCGTGCGCGGGATTGGGGTTGCGGTCATGGAAAGCAAGTGCGGAATAAGAGTTGTTCTGTGGAGTAAGCGCGCGCGCTGCTTTACGCCAAAGCGATGCTGTTCGTCCACCACAACCAAGGCCAGGTTCCCAAACTTTACCGTGTCTTGAATTAAAGAATGCGTACCGATAAGCACCTGCACTTCATTGTTCTTTACTTTCTCAAGCAGTTTGGAGCGGGAAATTTCAATATAGTCATTGGGAAGTTTTGGAGAAATAAAACGGTCTGTTTTTCCTGTAAGTAAGCCAATGGTTATTTTAAAAGGCGTGAGCACTTTTGCTACGGTTTTATGATGCTGCTGCGCCAAAATTTCAGTGGGTGCCAGGAGTGCCGCCTGATAACCTGCCTTTACCGCAGAGAGCATTGCCATTGCAGCCACTACGGTTTTGCCCGACCCCACGTCGCCTTCTAAGAGGCGGTTCATGGGCCTGGGCTTTTCCATGTCTTTTAAAATGTACCAAGCCGCCTTTTTTTGGTCGTCGGTAAGCTGAAATGGAAGTTTTCCGGTAAATCGCTTCATAACAGTTTCGTCAAACGGAATTACAGGAGCTTTTACTTGAGCAATTTTTTTCCTTTCTGCAAGGATAAAAAGCAGAATGTAAAACAGTTCTTCAAATGAGAAACGCCTGCTTGCTTGCTGCGCCTGCTCCATGGAATCTGGAAAGTGGATTTGCCAAAGAGCTTTTTGAATAGGAATAAAATTTCGCTCTCGCAGCATTTCTTGCGGTAGGGTTTCTGGCATTTCTTTCACCTGCGCCAACACCATTTTTATAATGGAACGCAGCCAGCGCGACGAAACGTCAATTGTTTCTGGGTATACGGGGATAATTCTTCCCACATGAGTAAGACTTTTTCCTGCCTGCGCAGACAGGCCGCCTCCTGCTTTTTCGTGAACTGGGTTTGAAATGTATATGCCTTCTTTGTCGCGCACTACCTTTCCCGCTAAATAAATTTCATCTTTGGGTTTCAGTGAATCCACAAGATATGGCTGGTTGAACCACAAAATTTTTATGGCGCCGGTTTTGTCTTCCACTAAAGCAGTAATGAGAGACACTCGCTTGCGAAATGTGCGAGTTTCCTTGATATCGAGTAGTGTCCCCGAAACGCAATATACTTCACCCTCTTTAAGATCTCTGATTGGCGTAATCGTAGAAAAGTCTACGTATGTTCGCGGGAAATGAAAAAGAAGATCACGTACAGTAGTGATCCCCATTTTCCTTAATTTTGCTTCGTATGCAGCTCCAATGCGCGGAACCTGCCCTATGGGAGTAGATAATGTCATGGCGCTTGAGAATCAATTTTATTTTGCACGCCTTTTGTAAAAAATCCCTTCAGACGTTTTTGAAGCTCTGGCAGCATCCAATCTCTGCTGGTCCATTTTTTCCGGCAGTTTTTGGCGTTGCAAAAACATTCCATTTCTTCATCTTCCGTATCCTCTGTCCAGGTAGTGGCGTAATCACAAGTAATTTCTTCGCCGGCGGATATATCGCGAAGCGCAACCCACGTATATGGTTCTTTGTATACCACTGTAGGATCACAAGAGTGGTTGGCGAGCCATTCGTCTGGAACGCTGTCGCAACTTTCCGGGGCCAATATCGAGGAAGAATCTATCTGGTATGGAAATTCTCTACACGCGGAAGAGAGCTGCAAATATTCTTCTTTGGACAGAATTCTTCCTCCGTCGCGCAGGACAACTTCTCCCGCGCGGATAGGTGCTTTCGCGAAAAGGCCATATTGCAGTTGTTGGTTTATCCAGCGTTTTTCAACGTTCGGGTGAATGTAAGATTCTGGCGAAGGTAACGGCATACGTATACTCCTTTTTGGCTGGTGTCCCCAGGGGGAATCGAACCTCCATCTTGGCCTCCGCAGGGCCACGCTCTATCCGTTGAGCTATGGGGACAAAATTCAACTGCTTGAATTTTGTCGGGCGTTTCAGCGAATCCATGTCCCGGAGGGACGGATGAGCGTAACGAAACGCCCAGGGTATCAACTGCTTGTTTTTGTCGGGCATTATTACTGTAGCTTTTTTGAGTTGATTTTTCAAGCGTTTTTGGCTACAATGACTCCACGAGGAGAGGTGGCTGAGTGGTCGAAAGCGGCACACTGCTAACGTGTTATCCCTTTACCGGGATCGTGGGTTCGAATCCCACCCTCTCCGCCAGAACATGAAAATTCTTTTTCTTGGAACAAATGGATGGTACCCAAGTCCTACGGGAGATACCCCATGTATTCTTGTTGACGCAAAAGATCAGTATGTAGTTTTGGATGCCGGCAACGGACTGTATAAGTTGGATAGCTTCATTGCCGAGAAGAAGCCCATTGCGCTTTTTATTTCTCATTTTCATATCGACCACATATCGGGGCTTCATGCCTTGGCAAAATTCGATTTCAAGCAAGGAATAGATGTGTATGTTGGCAAAGGCAGGGTAAAAGATTTTGAAACTTTGGTAAATCCTCCTTTTACGATTGGCTATAAACCCAAACCGGAAAACATTGCGACTTTGAAAACAGAGATACGCCTCCATGAACTTTCTGAACAGGAGGAAAACATCCCATTCCCGGCTGCTGCCATAGAACAGCACCATGCGTATGTTGGCCATGGGTATCGCTTTGAGCTGGAAGGAAAGGTTGTTGCATATACTGGTGATTGCGGCCCCACTGACGCAATCAAAAAACTTACCCAAAATGTTGACTTACTTATTTGCGAGTGCAGTAATAAAAAGACAGAGATGCCAGATGCTTGGGGGCATTTCGACCCCGTGCAAGCGGCAACATTGGCAAAGGAGTCAAACGTGAGACAGCTTATCCTTACTCATTTTGGAGCTCAGGCTTATCCCTCCCTGGAGGATAGAAAATGGGCACAAGAACAGGCAAAAAAGATTTTTCCTCAAACAACCGCTGCTGTGGATGGGATGGAATTTCACTTATAATTTTTTGCTGGTTGGTTACTTTAAAATCAATCAAAGTATCGTGAAAAAATCACAAAAAATACTCATCGCGTTTTCCGGCACTATTCTGGTACTCTCGGTTGCGCTGGGTATCGTTGGTTTTATTCTTGGGTTGCAAGAGTCTCGCGATAGAGAAGATACGAACGTCATTCCCGCAGAAATCGTGGATGCGTTTCAAAACAAGCTGGTATCCCGCGGAGTGGAAAAACAGGGTCAGCCGATTGAGGGGTTTGACGCGTTTTTACTTATGCAGGCATTTCCGGGATTGCAAGAGGAGGATTTCGACGGAGTCCTGGCATTTGAAGGCGTTTACCGGTATGAGGGTGGGCAGCTTGTATATGAGAGAATAGCAACCCAACCGATTACGTCGGCTGAAAGAACCATATCAAACAAGGGATACGGAATTCTGCTGGAAAATCTTTCCAAACGGCTTGGCATAAGCGTTCAGGACGAACAAGCGGCCGAGGCGCTTATTGAAGTTCTGGAAAATCCAACGAGTACACCTTCGCCAGTTCCAGTTGGCAAACCAGTCACTATTCTTGGCGAGATAACTTGCTTGCCTAAAAAAGGTTCGGGCCCGCAAACATTAGAATGCGCTATTGGCCTGAAGGGCGAGGATGGCAAGCATTACGCGTTAACAAATCTTTTTAAATACGACCCGGACTATAGGTTTTCTACCACTGGTTTGCAGGTTGAGGTTGTGGGTGTGTTGAGTACGGAAGGAGTATTTGGGCCAGATGGCAATGCATACGACATTGTGGGCACTATTGATATTGCTTCCATAAAAGAAAATCTCAAGGGGCAAGAAATAATCCTTCGAGAAGGGCAACGTGAAAGTTCGTTTTTGCTGCAGAACATTTATTCAGATTATGTAGAAGGTTTAAACTTTTGGGAATACCCTGTGGCAACTGACCGGGGTTATCCCGTGACATTGCGCGTGGGAGAGATAGTAAGTAATGGTTGCACTGTGCAGCTTACCCTTATTCGCATTGAGGGCGATACTGCTGTGTTTGTAAAGAAAACAGATTTCAACCGTCCCTGCCCGATATGTTTAGCAGAAAATACATTGATTGATACGCCTTCTGGTGAAGTTGCTGTGCAGAAGCTGCATACAGGAGATTTAGTGTGGACGGCGAATGCCGAAGGCAAACGTGTTGCGGGTGTTGTGCTTGAAACGGCAAAAACTTCTGTGTCTGCTACTCATCAAGTGGTTCATATTGCGCTTGAAGATGGCCGGGAAGTCTTTGCTTCGCCAAAGCATCCGACCGCAGATGGTCGCTCCGTAGGCGAGCTTTCTCCCGGTGACGTTCTCGATGGAAGCAACGTAGCAAGCGCCACGCTCGTATCGTATGCCAAGGGTTACACTTACGACATTTTGCCGTCTGGAGAAACCGGATTCTATTGGGCAGATGGAGTTCTTTTAGGTAGCACACTTCGATAAGGAGCGTACGATGGCACTTTTCGTAGGCGAGATAGTTGGGATCGTCAGGCTGGCAAGTTTCCTCGTCGGCTCTTTTATTTTGCAAGAAAACGCGCTATGTTAGGTTCATGAATCAGAAAAATTTTCCAAAGATAATTTTAGCGGTCCTTGTTTTCCTGCTGTTTGCGGGCGGCGCAGGATATATAATTTTTGGAGATACGATATCCCAGAAATTAAAGAGTTCAGAGAATAAGGAAGCGGTGCAAGTGCCATCCGAAACAAATGAAAATACGAAAGAAATTCCCAACGGCTCTGTGGCTTTTATCAAAAACTCGCAGCTCTTTCTCGCCAACTTCGATGGTTCAGAGCCAGAGCTGTCCACGAACGATCCTGTATTTATCGCAGAGCAGTCTCCCGATGGGAAGTATATTGTATATGTTGAACGTCTTGCCAACAGCAGCGAAGAGGTTACAAAGATTGTTGATGTAAACACCAGAGTAGTTTCTCAAATTGTGAGCCACCCTCGGAGGCTGGCTACTAATGAGATTTTTGCGTCTCGGCCTCGATGGTCCTCAAAAGGCACCATTGTTGCGTGGCAATTGACTCAGCGTCGAGAAGGGCAAGAGGTTAACAATCTTGAATATTACGACCTTCAGGAAAGAGAAATTCATTATGTAAAGAATCCTTCCACGGATTATATTGAGTTTGGGAGGATTTATAACTTTGAGCTTTCTTCAAGCGGGCAATTTATTGCAGTGTTGGGTGATATGCAAAACGAAGCTGGGGAGATGGTGCGCGGCATTGCGCTGTATGATACCTCGAAAGATCAATCTACGACCGTAATGCTTGAAACCCCAGCGCAGACCCCCGTGCGTGATGAAATGTTTTTTGATGCAAACGAATACCTCCACTACGGGGTGCTTGCCGAAGCTGGCGGACCTCAACCTAATGTGTGGATAACCTATAATACAAGCGTGGGGACTCGAGATGTTGCTACAATTCAACCTGCATATTGGAATAATTTGCGGTATGGGGTGCGTTCATTCCTTGGAGATAAAGTAGCTGCATTATGTCCATCAATTCCCGGAGATATCTGCGTTGCGGATCGAAACGGATTGCAGTCTCGTGTTATCGTTTCTCGAGATGCCCTCGGCCTTTCAGATATGTATATTGGAGATTTCTTTTTTAGCGCTGACAGCCAATACATTATCTTTCGGGCAGGCCTCAAAAACGCGCCTGGGCGTTTATTCCTATGGAGTATTCCTTCCGACGGAGGTACTCCTCGCCAAATTCTCGAACTCTAATTCTAGCTTTCGTCTTTGGAAAATTCTAACGCTGCGTAGCTGGAACAAAAAATCGCTGGCGGGGCGATTTTTTGATACGATAGATTCATGTTGTTCGAAAGACTCAAGGCGGATCTTCGGAAGTTTGCCAACCCCAAAAAGAAGGAAATACTACAGAGGTTTTTTAAAACCGGGCCTGGGCAGTATGGTGAAGGGGATGTGTTTTTGGGCGTCATGGTGTCAGAATCGAGGTCGTTGGCTGTGGCATACAAAAACTTGTCATTCTCCGACATTAAAAAACTCTTGGCATCGCCAGTGCACGAAGAGAGGCTCGTTGGGCTTCTGATTTTGGTTTATAACTTCCAAAAGGGTGGCGCTGAAACTCAAAAAACCATATATCGGTATTACCTCGCGCACACCAAGCATGTTAATAATTGGGATCTTGTTGATCTAACAGCAGATAAAATTGTTGGGCAGTATCTTTTGGATAATCCCAAAGAGATAACTATCCTCGGAAAGCTGGCGCGTTCAAAAAATCTTTGGGAGCGACGCATTGCGATAATCGCCACCTTTCAGTTCATAAAATGTAATCAGTTTAAACCTACCCTTCAGATTGCGCAGTTGCTTATGCGTGACGAGCACGACTTGATTCATAAAGCCGTAGGTTGGATGCTTCGCGAAGTTGGCAAGCGAGATAAAAAAGTGGAGATGGATTTTCTGAAAATCCACAAACACATCATGCCGCGCTTGACACTTCGATACGCAATAGAGCGCTTTTCGCCAGCAGAAAAAACAAGGGTGGGTATTTAGGTATCCTCGCTTTGCGGCAATAGATATGGTATATTAGGGATACAAGGTCGGCTGTAATAAATATTAAAAAGCCTTACTTGTATGCAAAACGTTCAAGGAGCCAAAGAACATCTCCAGACTCACCAAAGTTATCCAGCCACAAAGGCTGAACTTGTCGCAGCCTGCGGTAATCTGTCTGATTTTTCAGAAGAGGATAAGCGTGAGTTCGAGAGCAGTCTTCCCGAAGGAACCTATAACTCCGCGGATGAAGTCGCGAAAGCGCTTGGCTGGTAAGAAAAGGAAAATTGGTGTTCAGTAGATAAAATCCACCCTTCTGACTCTACTCAGGGTGGATTTTGTTTTTGAAAAATTGCCAGTAAGCCTATTTTGTGTTATTTTTAAGTCACTTTGGAGGGTTGGCAGAACGGCTAATGCACCAGTCTTGAAAACTGGCGGGCGAAAGCCCTTGGGGGTTCGAATCCCTCACCCTCCGCAACGAATCTGAACATTGTGAAGATGAGTGAGGAGGGGAGCGAAACAATATGAAAATTTATTTTGTGAGGCATGGAGAGACAAATTATAATGTTGCGAATCTCTGCAATGACGATTCCTCAAAAGAAGTTCACCTAACCGTACGAGGCCGAGAACAGTCGGAATTCCTTGCCGAAAAACTAAAAAATGAAACGATTGGCGGCATAATAATTTCAGAGCTATCTCGAACAAGAGAGACCGCTGAAATAATTAATAAGTATCATAATGTTCCTATCCTTGTTGACTCGCGTATCAATGATCGCAAGACCGGTTTCGAGAGTAAATCGGCCTCGGCATTTTTTGCCGCCGTTGAAAGCGCTCCAGATAAATGGAGCGTAAAATTCAATGAAGGAGAATCCTTTTTAGAAGAAAAAGAAAGGGTCTTCAGTTTTCTCGATGATTTACCTCGACGAGGTTATGAAACTATGCTTATTATTACTCACAGCGAGATAATGAAAATAGTCTATGGGTACTTTCATAAACTATCCAACGAGGAGATGTGGGAGATTAAAATCGATAATGCGCAAATTCTAGAGTTTACAATATAACTCCTCACCCGCCGCCTACTTACCCCCGGGCGACGGTGACGCCGAAAACATGGGCGGCGCCGGATTTTTTAAGCACAAAAGCGCATTCTTCCATGGTGGCTCCGGTAGTGTACACATCGTCCACTAAGAGAATATTCTTTGCAGCTATCGCTTGCGAGTTTGCTACGCGAAAAACACCTTTCATATTGGCGAGGCGTTTTTCTTTGCCTAAATTTGCCTGTGGGGCAGTGTATTTTGTTCTGCAGAGCGCGTCTGAAACCACAGGAAGAGAAAGTGCGTGGCCTAACTGCCTTGCCAATTCTTCTGCATGGTTATACCCGCGCCACTTTAAGCGTTTTTTGTGCAGAGGGATGGGACAAATCGTATCTGGTGGATAAATTGGTTTGTTGAGCAAATTGAAATGCGCTATGATAGAGAAAGCTAAGGGTCGGGCGAGATCCCGGAGGAAGGGTGGGTATTTGAAAGAGTGAATAAGCTGTTGTACGAATGGATCTTGAAACGATGTTGCGCAAAACAAAGCAGAAAGAGATGAGCGCGCGCCAAGAACAGATGGGGTGCGGGCGATCGACAGAAGAGAGAGACAATCTTCGCAGCAGTAGTTCCCTTCTCTTTTGCACCCAAGACATTGTTTCGGAAATAAAATATCAAGAGTATGCATCGTTTTTATTATAATGCGCGAGTTGGTATAATGAAATGAGTTGGTTTTCCTTAGATGTAGTTCCGAAAACTTTTTTGGGCATTGACGTGGGGAGTTCGGCTTTACGCGTGGTGGAAATTGGCGGTTGGGGCGACCGCAGAACGCTGAAAAATTACGGAGAGATCCGTATGCGCACGATGTACAAAGAGCCCTTTCGCTCATTTGAAAAAAATGCGCTGCTGCTTTCCACAAACGATATCGCCAAGGCGCTACGCGGGATTTTTGAGGAAACCCATATGGCGGAAAAAAAGGCGATTTTTTCGATTTCCGACTATTCGACTTTTTTTACCACCTTCGAACTTCCCTTCATAAAGGAAGAAGAACTGGGATCTGCGGTGCGGTTTGAAGCAAGGCGTCATGTGCCCCTTCCCTTATCTGAAGTAGTGCTCGACTGGCAACTGCTCGAAAAAACGAAAGACAAGCGTTCTCGCATATTGCTTGTCGCGGTTCCCAAGGAAGTGGTGAACTACTACGAAGAGATTGCTAGATTCGCTGGTTTGACGTTGATTGCCTTGGAAGCAGAAGTATTCGGCAATATCCGTTCGTACTTTAAAGAAGAAAGAGAGCCGGCTGTGCTAATAGATATTGGATCTCATACGACTACGGTAAGCGTGGTTGCCAAGAGTATGGTGCGACTTTCCCAGACCATTAACGTCGGAGGAAACAATTTTACCGAACGCATTGCGCAAAGTTTGTCGGTTAACTACAGGAAGGCGGAAGAGGAAAAACTCCAAAAAGGGATACATTTAGTGCAGGGGAATGTTCGGATTTTAGTGCCGATAGTGGATTTGATTGTTACGGAGATCCGAAAGGCGCTGGAAGGGTTTGACCGGCAGAGCGCCGGAGTTGTGCGAAAAATTGTGCTGTCTGGGGGATCAGCGAGGCTCCCCGGGCTTGCAGAATATCTTGAAAAGCAATTTGGAAAGCAAACCGAAGTTATCAATCCGTTCCACAACATTCTGTACCCCCCGTTGCTTGAAGAAGTAATCAAAGACATGGGGCCTTCCTATGCCGTAGCAGTAGGAATGGCGCTCCGAGGTTTTGAATAGTTTTATGATAGTGGAATTTATCCCCAAACAGGAGCAGAAACCGATTTTTGGACAGGTGTTTTTCCTTATTGTTTCTGCAGCTGTGCTGGCAGGAGTCGTGGTTGCCTTTTTTATTCTTCAACAGCTTCTTCATAGCGCACGTCTTGAACTGAACCAAGTTGAAAAAACTTTGGTGGAAGATACGAAACCTTTGGAAGAGGAGTTATTCTCGGAACTTCAGGAGTATAAAAGGCAGACTGAAATTCTTAAAGTGGTGCTTCTTGAGCGGAAAATTCTGCTCCCATTCTTCTCGCTCTTGGAACGGACTACTCATCCTGATGTCTTTTTTCAGACATTTCAGGGAGATGCCAAAACCGGCGTTTTCGAGCTTGAAGGCGAGGCGCGGGATTTCTTTGTGCTAGAACAGCAGCGCCTTGCGTGGAAAGGTTTAGGAGAGTTTGAAACCGAATTGAGTGGTATTAAGCTGGGAGATGAAGGGTCGGGACTTTTTGAAGCAAAGTTTGTCGTAAGACCCGGATTATTAGATCCTCTATGAAGAAGCTTTTTCGTGTTATTTTATCGGTGATTCTTCTAGGCGTTTCTTTGCTTGGGGTAGTATTTTTTGTATGGCCAAGATATCAGGAACTTGCCTCGACGCGCGCGCAGATCGATGAAGGGAAAACTCGTTTAGAGAGCGGACAAAGAGCTTTGGCGCAATTACGGGAAGTGCAAAAAGAGGTGTTTTCCCGCCAGGGGGATTTTGAAAAGATCGGCAAAGCAATACCTCAAGATCAGGGGCTTCCGGTGCTGTATGAGCATATTCAACAGCTTGGAACGAACTCCGGTTTAATTTTGGATTCCATTGAGGGACGTGCACAGGGCGAATTAATAGAGGGAGTTGTTTTGTTAACTTTCAATGTAGAATTTACGGGTTCGTATGAAGCCTTAAAAGGCTTTCTCGATGCGGCAAGAAGGTCTGCGCGAATTTTAAATGTGAATGCGCTCGATATTTCTTCTAACCCCCAAAGCCCCGGCGAATTACAGATTGACGTTGAGCTTTCTGCGTACGCAGCACCATAACATATGGCAATTACTTTTCTTCCACAAAATCGCAGACAAAAATATCTTCTTTTGCTGTTCGGAGTGATTCTCCTGGGAGCGCTTGGCGTTTTCTGGTATCGATTTATCCGTGAGGAACCTCTACCCCCTTCTGAATTGCTGCCTCCGCCTCGGGATGTGCAGATTGATTTTACCGTATTCCAAACCCCTGCCTTCCTGGAATTAGGAGATCCCAGGCCGCCCATTCCTGTTTTGCTTCCTGACGAGATAGGAAAACCAAATCCATTCGCGCCCCAAGGCGGTGGGAAAGAAGCTACTCGTTAACATAATCCTATGGATATTTTGAAACTTCTCGCACAAAAGAACCTGTTGCATAAAGAAGACATAGAGCAGGTTGAAAAGGAAGTTCGATCGTCCGGACAAAAGCCGGAAGAAGTACTTTTGGCGCAAAAGAAGATTGACGAAGAGCTGCTTTTCCAAACGAAGGCTGAACTGTTGCAGATGCCGCTTCGAAGCGTCGAACCCAAAGAGGTTTCTTTGAAAACCCTGGAGCTTATTCCGGAAGATTCTGCCAAGTATTACAAGATGGCGCCTTTGGTATTGAGAGAAGGGGTACTGGAGGTTGGCATGGTGTATCCGGAAGATCCAAGGGCGCAGGAAGCACTTCAATTTTTGTCGCGGCAGGGAAATTTTTCATACGCCACATCTCTTATCACTCTTTCTGCATTTGAGAGCTTGATGAGAGAATCTCGGAGTTTAAGGCGCGAAACAACGCGTGCGCTGAAAGAATTGGAGGAAGAAATGGGGAAGAAGCCGGAGAAACAGCGAGAAGAGCTCGTGGAGGGCCAACTCAAAGAGGAGGCGCCTATTACCAAAATGGTGGCTGTTATTTTGCGCAATGCGGTGGAGGGGAGCGCTTCAGATATTCATATTGAGCCGGGAAAAGATGGGTTGCGTGTGCGCTTCAGATTTCTGGGAGAATTACATCCTTCTCTTCAACTTCCTTCAAACGTAAGCGCCTCGATTGTGTCGCGCCTGAAAGTTTTGGCGAACATGAAACTTGACGAGACGAGAAAACCGCAAGACGGAAGATTTACTGCCGTTATTGGGGGGCGCGCCATTGATTTCCGCGTAGCTACACTTCCCACTCCGCAGGGCGAAAAAATTGCGCTGCGCGTTCTCGATCCAGCTCAAGCCTTCAAGAGCTTCGAAGATCTCGGCATTGAGAGCGAAAATTTGAAGCGAATCAAAAAAGCAAGCGATCGGCCCTTTGGTCTTATCTTGGTAACGGGCCCAACTGGATCCGGGAAAACGACAACTCTCTATGCGATATTGCGCCAACTCAATAGGGAAACGGTGAATATCTTGAGTCTTGAGGATCCGGTGGAATACTTTATTGACGGAATAAATCAGTCTCAAGTGCGTCCAGAAATCGGGTATGACTTTGCCTCGGGACTCCGCCAGCTCCTGCGCCAAGACCCCGATATTATTATGGTGGGGGAGGTGCGCGACTCTGAAACCGCGACACTTGTGATTCATGCGGCGCTCACGGGGCACATTGTGCTCTCTACCCTACACACGAATTCCGCGTCCGGCGTTATCCCCCGTTTGCTCGATATGGGCGTGGACCGATATTTAATCCCCACGACCTTAGCCCTTGCAATTGGCCAGCGCCTTGTGCGAAGATTATGTAATAACTGCAAAAAGAAAGTGAAGCCAGATAAGGGGGTGGGCGAACTGCTCTGGAAGGAAATCCAAGGATTCCCTCCTGCCGCCAAGAAACAGTTTCCGCCCACTTTGGGGGGGAGTGCCGAAGAGCTATTCATATTTGAACCTACGGGTTGCAAAAGATGCGGCGCAAGCGGCTATACCGGGCGGATTGCCGTTATGGAAACGCTTGAAATGTCTGATCAAATAGCAGAACTTGTGAATACGCACGCGTCGGAAGCAAAAGTGGAGAAAGTGGCGCAGGAGGAGGGTATGATTACCATGAGGCAGGATGGCATACTAAAGGTGTTGGATGGAGTTACTACGTTAGAAGAAATCCTTCGGGCAACAGCAGAATCATGAAAAAAATACTTCTTGTAGAAGACGATCCTTTATTGATCGATATCTATACTACGAAATTGCAACAGAGCGGATTTGAAGTTCAGGTAGTGGAACAGGGCGAGAAAGTACTCGCGGCGATTCAGAAAGAAAAGCCTGCCGTTGTGCTTTTAGATATTGTGCTCCCCCACGTAGACGGGTGGGACATCCTCCAGCAGGTGCAGGCATCGGAGGAACTCAAGCATATCCCAATCATTATCTTGTCGAACCTGGGCCAGAAAGAAGAAATTGAAAAGGGTTTGCGCCTTGGCGCTGTCAGATATCTCATTAAAGCCCACTATACCCCAAGCCAAATTGTCGAGGAAGTTGTAAAACTTACCGGATCCCTATGAAATTTGGAAATTCCCCAACCCCGTTTCACAAAGAAATCCAAGAGCTTTTGGAGATAACCATTGAAGAAAAAGCGTCCGATTTACACCTTTCAGTCGGACAGCCCCCTGTTTTGCGAGTAGCGGGAAAGTTGGTTTTTTTGGGCAAGAAAGCGCCTGTGTCTCCACAGCTTACCAAGGAATGTGCCGCAGCTTTGCTGAGCGAGGAGCAAAGAATAAAACTCCAGGAAAATAAGGAGATTGATTTTTCCTACAATCTTGAGGAACGCGACGCCAGGTTCCGCGGGAACATCTTTTATACAATGGGAAATTTGAGCGTTGCGCTCCGATTCATCCCCCAAGAAGTTCTTTCAATAGAAGCGCTTAATTTGCCTCTGGTTTTGCATCAATTCACAAGGGCAAGCCAAGGATTTGTGATTATCGCTGGTCCTTCGGGGCATGGGAAATCGACAACCTTAGCTTCTATGATCGACGAAATTAATCACACGAGAGCAGAGCATATTATTACCATTGAGGATCCTATTGAATACATGTTTCGAGACGACAAGTCAGTGATTGACCAGCGCGAGGTAACAAAAGACACCAAAAGCTTCGCGTCCGCTCTGCGCGTTACATTCCGGCAGGATCCCAACGTGATTATGGTGGGTGAAATGCGTGACGCAGAAACTATTGGAACGGCGCTTACGGCGGCGGAAACCGGTCATTTGGTATTCGCTACCCTGCACACAAATTCCGCAGCTCAGACGGTGCACCGTATCGTGGATTCTTTCCCAGCGGAACAGCAGAGTCAGGTGCGGGCCCAGCTTTCTGGTTCTCTACTTGGTGTTGTTTCACAGCGCCTCGTACCCCGAATCCAAGGGGGGTTGATTCCGGCGTGCGAGGTGCTTATGGTAAATTCCGCTGCCGCGAATCTTATCCGAGAGAATAAGGTGCACGAACTTCCGCTCGTAATTGACACCTCTGTTGAAGAGGGGATGCTTTCTTTGAACCGCGCCCTCGCCAGCCTTGTGAAGATCCGGGAGATTACTATACAAGATGCACTCAAATATTCACTCAATCCCACGGAGCTTCGAACTCTCGTACGCGGGTAAATTAGTATGAAATTTGGATATCGAGCAGCTGACGAACAGGGCAGACATCAGGAGGGATTTATTCAGGCGTCTTCAGAACAGGCCGCTTTGCAGGTTCTCGACCGGCACGGCCTGTATATCACGCAGCTGGAAGAAGCGAGAGAAGAACCTTTGTATGCCAGACGGATTACGTTGTTTGACCGCGTTTCCGAGAATGATGTTATGCTTTTCTCCAGGCAGCTGGCGATTATGTTTAAGTCGCGCGTTTCTCTCGTGGATTCTCTAACCACCATTGGAAGCCAGCTTAAGCGAAAAAGCTTCAAGAGTGTAATTTTTCAAGTTTCCCAAGACGTGGAAGCAGGCACCGCATTTTCTGATGCGTTAACGAAACATCCCAACGTCTTCTCTTTCTTTTACGTTAATATGGTAAAACGAGGTGAAACCTTAGGCAAGCTTTCCGAAGTATTGCAATATTTGGCAGACCACTTGGAGCGCGAACACCAATTAAAAAGTAAAATTCGGGGGGCTCTGGTTTATCCAATCTTTGTGGTGGTTGTCGCGTTCGCAGTGGTTACGCTCGCGTCCATTATGGTACTCCCTAATCTCACGCAGATCCTGGAAGAAAGCGGAAGCGAACTTCCCCTGCTTACCCGAGTCGTCATCGCGTTTTCCAACTTCTATCGCCAGTGGTGGTGGGCTATTGTTGTTGCTGTTGTCGCCGCAGTCGTGGGAATCTTGCGTTTGGCAAAAACCACCGAAGGGAGAAAAGTGGTGCATCGGGTTCTGTTGAGGATTCCGATAATCGGAAATTTTCTCCGGATGATGTATGTTTCCCGATTTGGGGAGAACCTGTCTACGTTGATTACGGGTGGCGTGCCCATTGTGGAGGCTATGGGAATTACGGGAAGAATTGTGGGGAATGAAGCATATGAACACATTATTCAGCAGGCAAAGGATTCGGTGTCTCAAGGGAGTAAGGTAGCAGACGTGTTTGAACGGTATCCAAAAGAGTTCCCTCCTACCTTTACGCAGATGATAAAAGTGGGAGAGAAGACAGGTGCTTTGGACGAAACCCTTGCTGAAATCGTGACATTCTATCGTGGCGAAATGAACCGGAGCGTAGACGCCTTTATCGCGCTTATCGAACCATTGCTTATTGTGGTGCTCGGCGTGGTTGTGGGAGGAGTGATGGCTTCCCTGATGCTCCCGCTCTATCAGAGCATCACGACAGGATTCCAATAGTTTTCCACAGGCGTCCTTCTTGCGTTTATAGTATAATGATACAATATGCATAAAGACATTATGAAAAGGTCGAGTATTGTGAAATTTTGAAATTATTATGTTCAACAACAAACAAAAGGGGTTTACACTTATTGAGTTGCTGGTGGTGATAGCGATTATCGGCTTGCTGGCAGGAATTGTATTGGTTTCATTGGGAGGCGCGCGTGACTCTGCAAGAGATGCCCGAATTCAGGGCGCAATGCAGCAGACCAGGTCAATTGCAGAACTCATATATAATGGGTCAAGCCCTGTTCAGTATAACAGCACATGTTCGGGAACTGGTTTGAATACTGCGCATGCAACGTATGGCACTCAGCTGCAAACTATTGCAAGTGATGTTCAGACTCAAGGAGGAACAGCGCCAACGTGCTACGCTGTTGGCGACGATTACTGTATTTCCGCTCCCCTTGCTTCCACGGGTACTATCTGCGTAAGCTCTGCGGGTCAAGTAGGAAATGATGTGTGTGCTGCTGCAACGACCACTTGTGCCCCATAAAACTCTACTTTAGAAAGAAAAACGCTCCGTTCAAACGGAGCGTTTTCTGTTTTGCCTATTGAGCGAGATAAGGCAGCAATTCTCCGGGAGCTTTTTGAAAAAATTGTTCTTGCTTTTGTTTGTCTCCGGAGAATTCGTACATTGTCCGGGCAAACTTGTACAGGGGAAGAACGCCCGGATTAAGTTTTTGGGCCTCTTTGAGAATCTCTTCTTCTTTTTGAAGGTATCGCAAATCTTGTGTTTGGAGATACAAAGCTTCATACCCTTGGGCCAAGAGAACAGCATGCTTCATTTGAAACACGTTGGATCCTTTTTCCAAAGAGTAAATGGCTTGCAGATTGCGCTCGAGCCCTTCAAGGAGTGCTTTTTGGCCTGGTTCCCTATATAAGTTGAAAGGAGCGCTCAATAATAACTGGGTGCCAGAGTCGCAGGCGTCTATTCGTATGGATAGAGGGCCGACGGCGCACACGCCAGAAAGCGTTTTAACCATTGCGATGGGATCTTTGTACTGGAGATAATACCCTTGGGCAAGGGCGGTTGTTGCGCGCCAGATTGCCATATTCGCGGTCCATGAAAGGAATCCAAAGAGAAAAAGGGCTGCTAAAAATGCGCCAACCCTTTGGGAGAGAAGCGGGGGCGTGGTTTTTGCGGTCTTTTCGGATCCTGCGTGAAGCATTTCTCGATACCATACGTGCACAAACGCAAACACAAGAAAAAGCAAAGAGTACGATATGGTGGTATCGAAAGAGAATATAGTGTGAATTACATAACCCAACAAAAGCGCCAAAAGAATAAAAGGAAGAATAATGTGAGTGGAGCGGTATATCCGCCAAAGCAGCCAGGATGCGCTTGCCAGCATAAAACCATAAGCCATAAGCCCGAGAAGTCCTGCCGCAACGAGGAGTTCTAAGAATATATTGTGAGCCCGGTCATAAAACTGCAGTTCAGGCGTATCCTCAAGGAATGAAGGTTTATAGAATGTGTCATACGCGAAAGCGAAAGATTCCAACCCGTATCCCAACACAGGAGATTCTTGCCAGGCCTGAAAGGCGACCGGCCAAAAGGTAAAACGCTGTGTTTCAAGAGTTGTGGCATCGTTCCACAAGGCTTGATAGCGATCCCAAAACGGATTTGCTGGCAGAACATGAAGCCAAAACAAAGAAATAAATGTAAGGAATATCAGTAAGGCGGCTGCCATGCCCAAAAAAATGGTGCGTGGAGATGCTTGTGATTTTTTGCGGAACAATACAAACCACGCAGTAAAAAGGAAGAAAAGCCCGAACGCTACTCCTACCCAAGCCGCGCGAGTGCCAGAAAGAAACAAAAAGCTGGTATTGAGCAGAACGAGGGACCACGCAACAACTTTCCCTGTGGTTTTTTTCTCCCAGAAAGTAAGAAAAATCCCGAGTAAGAGGATAAAGAGAAGATACGCTCCGTAAAGCGCCGGGTTGCCAAAGGTAGCTTCCATCCTCTTCACATCTGATATCGGCAAAAGAGTGGTAACACCAAAGTATTCGAGCAGCCCTACGATTCCTATGGGAACGCTCAAGAAAAGAATTAAACGGAACAGCCAAACCCAATCTTGTATTTTTCGGAATACGCCAGCGAGCACAAGAAAAAATATCCCATAATGAAGAAACGCAATAAGCCCTTCCATGCGATGCAAGGTTCCCCAAAAGCTTTTTGCAGGATGAATTCCCAGAAGGCTTGCCAAAGTGAGAATACCGATAAACAGAGCGATACCCCATAGAAGAGGCGATGGTTTAGGAAGATATCTTCGAGATTCCAGCAGCAAAAGTAGGTAGAAAAGAAAGCTCGCTTCTATCAGCACTCGGAAATAGAGTGTTTGAGGAGGAAGAGTCGGGAAAAAACTTTGGTTGGTAAAAAGAAGAGGGGTAAGAAGTGCCAAGAATATGCAGCCTCGAGCTGCGAGCAGCAGTGTCTTCTCCCAAGAAAGACGAGCGACTAATGTATGGAGCGAAAGAGAGGGAACTTGCATATTACGGACTCTCAAATTCATTTTTTGTAAAACTATATTCCTTTATCTCCGCCTTTTCGGAATTGCCGCCGTAGGAAAGCATATAAAACGTACCATCTTCTCTTTTGGCGAGCGTTGCGTACCCAGTATCGGCATAGGATGTCGTGTCTAGATAAAATCCATTGCTCCAGGTTGCCCCTTTATCGTTTGAATAATAGAGAACAGTATAATCATCCACCTCCCCAAGTTGATTCCTGCCGTAGAGGTACAAACGGTTCGGTTCATCTGCAAAAAGTTGAAGCTTTGGGCGCTGTAAAGCCCCAAATATGGAAGTTGCATCTTGGAGCATCCCCCAGGTCTTTCCAAGGTCGAAAGATCTGCGGAGATATGTTTTTTCGCCTTTACTATCGTCTCCCATGACAGTCAAAAATTCACTTCCGCCGAGATACATAAGTGCTGACTCACCTGTCCCGTTTAGGGTAACATCACTTACGTGTACCCATGAGATGCCGTCATCGGAACTTCTATATAGCGTTGTGCGAAAAGGGGGGTCGTAGTCTGCATTTTCATCAACCCAAAACGTACCGTACAAGTCGTTTCCCACATTCACCACTTGTCCTCCCATTAAAAGAGTATTGTCGCTATTAATTTTCCCCTCTTCTTCCCAGTGTGCTCCTTTGTCGCGGGAACGCCAAACATATGTGCCGTTATGCGGTGTCCCTTCTTCCCGTACCAGCAAAAGCAATGTTCCATTTGGAGTTTTTACCAACTCTCCTTCACTGGCATCAACGATACCGGAAACATTTTCTTTGGAAGGGTGTGGAATAATAGGAAATCCGTCTATGCTACGGCCATTCAGAAACGTATCTTCTCTGGTCCAGGTTTTGCCCTGGTCTTCGGAAAAACGGATGTGAAGGCTCGATTGAGGATCTAAACTATGGAAGCGCGCTTTCCGGTACACAAGAATCCATGCGTTGTCTAAATTCAAAAGAGTTGGCCTTCCAAGCCAATCTGCGCGGTTGTTTTCTTTTGTTGAAACAAACTTCTGGTATTGAGAGAAAATAAAAAATGCTTCTGCGGCGATTAAAAACATAAGAAGAGAAACGATTACTTTGGGTCGGGAGTTCTTGAGTGTATGCATGCGTGAAATTCCGTATTGTGTGCTTTGCACTTAATGTATCACTTTTATCGTTTTTCACTCAAGCTTGTGGAGTAGTGAGTTCCGATGATACAATAAGGAAATGTTTTTTGCTTCGTTTGCCATTTTCGTCTTTGGATTGTTTATAGGAAGTTTTTTGAACGCGGTGGTCGATCGTTTGGAAAAAGGTGAGAGCGCATTGCGGGGGAGATCATACTGTCCGCATTGCAAACATCGGCTCTCGTGGCAGGATTTGATTCCGGTTGCGAGCTTTCTAATGCTCGGCGGCAAATGCAGATATTGCAAAAGACGAATTTCTCTTCAGTACCCCGTAATTGAGATAGCAACGGGGTTGATATTCTTTCTAAGCTTCAAGTTTCAAGTTTCAAGTTTCAATCAAGCTCTAAGTTTCGAAACCCTAAACGTTTTCTACCTCTGGACGATAGCGAGTCTGCTGATTGTCCTTTTTGTTTATGACCTTCGGCATTACATTCTGCCAGATAAGATTCTTCTACCTGCCATTGGAATTGTCCTCGGGTATCGGATTCTTGAGGTTTTGGGTTTTCGGTTTGCTTGGGATTTGGGGTTTGTGGTTTCGGGTTTTGCTGCTGCTGCTTTTTTCCTCACTATTTTTCTGCTTTCTCGGGGGCGGGCCATGGGTTTTGGCGATGTGAAGCTCGCATTTTTTATGGGATTATTTCTTGGTTGGCCAAACATTCTTGTCGCGCTGTTTGCAGCGTTTTTCGTGGGCGCGCTCGTTGGCATTGCGCTCATTATTATGAAGAAAAAGGCGATGAGATCGGAAGTGCCCTTCGGCCCCTTTCTTATTGGAGGAACATTTACCGCATTATGGTGGGGAAAGGAGCTTGTGGATTGGTATCTTGACTTGGTTTTGGTATAATATGTATATGGCCATTGACAAAAAACAAATCATACAGCCCATTTTTATTATTCTTGCTGCTCTTCTTATTTTTCTATTTTATTACGCAAACAAAAAGGCAGAAGGGCCGCTGCAAGAAGAAACTCCCGAAGAGAGAATCCAGAGAGAACTTATGGCTCCTCCTCTCTACGAAATTTCTGAAGAACAGAGACAGCAGATTCCGAAAGATTTGGCGGATCCTCCTCTTCAGTCTCTGTCAGAAGAGCAAAAAGAAAAGGTCAGGCAAGATCTTATGGCTCCTTCACAAAATTAATAACTGTTAATAAAGTAATTTATGAAAATATATTTTTCTTCTTTGATATTCGCCATTGCGCTTGTGGCAGTACTCCTAGGGTATAACGTGTTTGCATTTCAGCCGCCAGCCGCGGCGCCTCCCGGAGCTAATGTTGATGCTCCAATTAATGTAAGCTCTGCAATGCAGGAAAAGGGCGGTGTCCTCCGCGTTCACGGCTTTCGTTCGTTTGAGGATATGCTCGTTGTAAAAGATGGTGGAGACGCTTATCTGCAGCTTGATACGGTAACTGGCGCTCCTGCTGGAGGAGACTGTGGCGCTGGTACAGAGGGGCGGACGATTATTGATACTTCGAACTCTCGCCTTTATGTATGTATCGCCTCTGTGTGGAAATGGGTGACACTTAATTAAAGAGTAACTGTATTAAAAGTGATAGAAATGGGTTTTTTGTTCCTCCGCAAGATGTTTCTGTCTTTGTTGCTGATTACAGTTTCCGTCGGAATTTTCGGTTTGTTTTTTGCTTTGCAGACTGCTGTGGCCGTGTCCCCACCAGATGCGGATGCTTTCGGGTTTGCCTGGAGCGAAACAGTTGGATGGATTTCATTTAATTCCGAAGACGATTTTGGAATTCCCATTGTTGCAAGTTCAGACGATGCGTATCATGCAGCTGGAGGCTGGCCGGATTATAGCAATACAGATGTGGGAGTGTACGCGGGAAGACCAAATAGTAAAAGAACAGTAGGGGGATGGAGGTGGACGGATTTGGAAATCCCTGCGGGAGCAACTATCCAAGAGGCCTACGTTCGGCTCAAGAATCGTGAAGGCACTGTGACTACACTTACTACCGCTTTAGCTTTTCAGCTGGCATCGGATCCTTCGCCATTTCCTGCAGATGCTCTTTCCGGAGATACTCCCCTAGAAAGATGGGATATTCCGGGCGGCATAACATCTACCGTAAACTGGAATTGGTATAATACGCGAGAGGATACTAGCACATTTTTTGGGTGGTCAAAAACCCCTAATCTTAGAGTGGGTCTTAAGCAGGTAGTAGATAGTCTTGGTCCAGGTGGCGTGTTGAATTCGGTGGTATTGTTGGAAAAAAAGACGAGTGACAGTGGATCGCAGAACCACCTTTGGGAGAGCTATGAGGGGGATAGGAACGGTGCGGCACGCCTTTATGTAAGATGGACACTAGGGGGAGAATCGTTTTCTAACATTCCGCCGGCCGCGGAGGCCTATAAGGTGCAGGCGGACTTTGATACAGGGATTTTAAAAGGGTATGCCTGGTCGCCGAACGTGGGATGGGTTAATTTTGATCGCGCGGTAACCGGCCCGCCACCTTCAGATGACGTATGCCCAGGGGGCGAATGTATTGCGCGGATTGATATGACTGCAGGCGGCACGGTGTGCGGCGGCAGCACGTATGATATCTGCGGCTGGGCTCGCGTGATTGCAGCATGCCAAGACAGCTTGTGGGATGGTGCCAAGTGCACCGGAGTTGGAGCGGGCAATCTGGCTGGCGGCTGGGATGGCTGGATTAAGCTTCGCGGAAGCGGAGGAGATGGACTGGTAGCTCATTGGGGGTTGGACGACGGGGCACTGTATGGTTTAGGAGAAACAACTGTTCGGGATTCAGTTGGAGGAAATGATGGGATCTTGTCGTCGCTTGCTTCGGGTGCGCCAGATGATATGTGGCAAGTTCCGGGAGGTACTGTACAAGTTGCCCCTGGAGCTTTGGAGTTTGACAACCCGAGGAGTAGTAATTCTCAAGAGGATTATGTGGCAGTACGAGACATTGTTTCTGGCCCGCCGCCAAAACCTTGTGGAACCCACGAGCTTATGCCTTGTGTTATTACCGTGGCTGCATGGGTCAATGTGGAATCCCCCACTGATTTTACAAGATATGAAGTGGTGTCCATGGATAACAACTATATCTTGGTTGTGGAACAACAAAGCGATGGAGGCCCTTTGTTTAAGGTTAATAATGCAGGAGGTTCTAATACTTATGCAATTGCAGAATCAAACATGGATATTTTAGACGGGGATTGGCACCACATTGCAGGAACATTTGATGGATCTAATGTGAGAATCTATGTTGATGGAGTAGAAAAAGGTATTGAACCTTATTCAGGAGATATTCAGTACTCAATCACAGATACCTGTAACGATAAAAAGGTGTGTTCGGACCCTCCCGTTCCCCCACCTCCTCCCGACCCTCTCAACGGATATATACCAGGAGACAATGGACGCTATGATCTGTATTTTGGCACCGATCCCCGTGCGCGAAATTCAGATTATCGGGGGTTTATGGATGATATCCGCATTTATAATAGAGCGCTTGATGCGGGCGAAATCAATGCCTTAATTGCTGGTGGGGGAGGAGGCAATTACGGCTTGAAATGGGAGAAAACGACCCGAGAAGTCGAAGGATGGGCGTGGGGAGGCGATGTGGTCGGATGGATTTCTTTTAACAGCGGCACCGACGGGGCAATCCCCCAGTACGCGGTTACGCTTGATTTAAATGCTCCTCCAAGCGCCATTAACCTCGGCGCGCAAGATCTTGCCGGCGGCGGGGCGTATTGCAGCGCCAACACTGGCCGCGTGGAGCTCCATTGGGATTTTAGCGATCCAAACCCAGATGATGTTCAGGATGCTTTTCAAGTGTTGGTGCAAGAAGTTGCAGATTCATTCGCTGTGTGTCTTGCGGGAGGGTGTCCGGTAGCCACCAACAGTTGTCCCGGCATGGATAGTGACATACCAAATCCAACCGGTGGCACCTGTGATCCTGGCAACACCGCAGAGGTTTATATTCCAACATCAGGGAATATATTGAATGTATCCCATCCTCTCTTTAATAGAACTCTTCTGTCGCAAGATGCGTATTATTGGGCAGTTAGGGTGAAAGACGACCAAGGGGTATGGGCGAAATGGTCAGAGTGGGCTCCTCTTGATCCGCCGCAGGCACCCGCTCCAGCAATAACGAATTGGCCCAGCGCGGGTCGTTTCTACACCATTATGCATCGGGCTCCAGCACCGAGTTTTGAAATAGTTCCGGAAAATCCTGTATTGGGCGAAGTAGTAGAGTTTCGCGATACCTCACGCTGCTGGTGCAGCCAGCCCGGGAATATAAATCAGACAAATCTTCCGTTTAACTGCGCAGATTCTCCTCCGGCTGATTGTGCGGCAGGAGCTTATACTCCCGAATATAAATGGGAGGTGGGGGGTGGAGGTTGGACATGCGATTCAACCAGTGACCCCAGCTGTAGAGGATCTCAAGAACGCATTTTTGACGATCTCCTCACAGGACAAACCATGAAGTTAACTGTTACAGAGCCCACGTACGGCAACTTTTGCAGCTATCAGCAGTCTTTCAATGTGCATATTCCATTCCCGGGCTGGCGGGAAGTTTCACCGTTTTAATCAATGACAAATGATAACTCTAGAGCATCAACTATAAGCCAGCGATCTCGCGGTTTCACCCTCATGGAGCTTGTGGTGGTGGTTGGGGTTATCGGGATTTTATCGGGAATCGGATTTTGGAGCTTTCGCACCATACAAGATAGCGTGAAACTCGATCAGGCTGCGCATAGAGTTATGCAGGATATTCGGCTGGCGATGAATTATGCTTTGCAGGCGAGGCAGGAAGATCCTTGCGATGCAACGAGTGAAGGACTTTCTGGCTTCGGAATCTATTTCGATGCAAGCACCCCAGATGAATATAGAGTTTTCGCAAACTGTAATGGCATAGATAAAGAGGGGTATAGGACCGGGGCGAGACAAGATGAGTACCTTGAGATATTTTCTCTAGGAAGCTCGGTTCAAATTCAATCGGTGCAGGGAGAGCCCGAGGCGGGTACATGGGGAGGTGGTGGACCGACAAATCATTGGAGTGTTGCTTTTTTCCCTCCTGACCCCCAGATTGCGCTTTGCAGGAGACAAAGTGCTGCCACCAATAGTGATGATGGTTGTGGTGACGCAATGCCGTCGCCGCTTCGACTGAAAAAAGCATGGATTGTTCTCGGCTTAACAAACGATCCAAACAACACAAGGACAATTACTGTTACCAATAAAGGAGTGGTTGAGATACAATGAAAAAAGTGCAAAGTGAAAACGGTTTTACCATTCTTGAAATCATTGCGGCAACGTTCGTGGTTGTTCTTGTTGTGGGAGGAGTATATTCGCTTGTGGTATTCAACTTGCGCGTCAGTGGAGATGTGGCACGGAATCTGGAAGCCGCTTACCTTGCCCAAGAAGGTATCGAAGTAGTGCGCAATCTGCGCGACACCAACTTTCTTGCCATACGATACGCCCTTTGCGATCCGTTCCAAAATCCTAACGCGTGGAAAGGGGTTATAGATGATCCTGGTTCTTGTTCAGGGCCTCCGTTGCCGGTAGTCGATTTAACCAATTGTTCTGCCGGGTGCGAGGCGCAGTACGATAGCGTGGACCTAGAGCCATACGCTGACGCGTTTCTTTTGCGAGATAGCAACGGCATATATAATTACACCACAGGGAGCGCAACGCCTTTTAAGCGTAAAATTACCATTGATGACACCACAAGAGATTCGTTGAAAGTGGACGTGGAGGTTTCTTGGCATTCTCAACGCGTGGTGGCTTCAACCGAGTTGTACAACTGGCTTATACTTCCACAGCCTAGGCGTTCTAACGGAAGCCCGAGCGGAATCCTGCCTGCCGGCACTATCAGCGCTACTATTGAGCTCACCACAAACCAGAATGCCACGTGCCGCTATTCTACTACAGCTGGCGTGCGATACACAGCTATGAGCGACATTTTTTTCACCACAGGCGGCACGGCGCATTCCCAGAATGTTTCCGGTCTCGCTAACGGAGAAAGCTACACCTACTACGTGCGCTGCACTGGGCATTATTCAGACCCTCTCACAGATCCTTTCTACAATGCGAATGTGACCGATTTTATAATTAGCTTTGACATCGCAAACCCATAATTCTATGCCCCATACAGTATCTTCCAGGAGGTGTGAGTCTCGCGGTTTCACCCTGATTGAAATGGTGGTAGCTTTTGCGTTGTTTGCTCTCTTGGTAGGGCTCGTATTCCAGTTGTTTATTTCTGGGTTTGTCGCTCAACGGAATACACTTTCAATACAAGAAAGCGCGAACCAAGTTTCCTTTCGGGCAGAATATATAGGGAGAGCATTGCGGCAAGCGAAAAAAGAGCTCACCGATCCTGCCGTATGTCTTACAGTTGTGGGTCCGGGTTGGAACTATGAAGTTTCGGCTACAAATGATTCGGTTACGTTTCTCGATCGGAATGGCATATGCCGGCGAATTTCTTTTGATAGCATCAACCAGCGGATTTTAGAGGAGGTATCCACAGACCATCAGGCTGTAAACTTTGGCGCTGCCCAGTCTCTTACGCCAGACAAGATGACTGTCACAGATTTCCGCATTGAGCAGCTTGGCGCAGATGAGCACGATGCTATGCAACCTCGCATAACTTTTGTAATCGAGGCTGAGGGGGAAGGATCGGCCGCAAAGGTCAGGATGCAAACAACTGTTTCCCAGCGAACATTCGATGTGGTGCAATAACCCTAAAAATCCCAGAGAACTCGAGAAGGGTTCCGCGCTATTCCTCGCCATTATGCTTACAGCGATACTTTTGGCTATCGGAGTTGGCGTGAGCGGAATTACCGTATCCCAGCTGCAGCAGCTGCGCGGCTTGGGAGATTCGGTATTTGCTTTTGGAGCCGCGGACGCGGGCGCAGAGCGCGGTCTTTATGTAGATAGGGTTGAGTGTAACGCAATCGAGCCAGTACCCGCGAACGTGCCCGATGTATTTGATTGCGTAAATAGCAATCTCCCCGTTGGTGGCCAAGCGCTTCCGAACGAGTCAGAATACGAGCTTGAATTGAAACCCGACACCGACCCAGACTGTCCGGGTGATTACTACTGCATAGAGTCAAAAGGGCAGTTCCAGCGCACCCTCGCTACTCCGGCATCTATCCGAAACGTTCAAACCGACAGATAAAATATATCTAACCTGTGCCATTTTGCACCAGAAGGGAGGCATAGACCCCCGCCTTTGTTTTGTATAGAATAGGAATAGTATGACGAAAGAAGAAGCCAGAAAGAGAATCGAAAAACTGCGGGAAGTTATCAACCGCCAGCGATATTTATATCATGTGCTCGACCGTCCGGATATTTCAGATGAAGTCCATGATTCTTTAAAGCACGAGCTTTGGCAGTTGGAACAGCAGTTTCCCGACTTAATTACGCCTGATTCTCCCACCCAACGCGTCGGCGGAGAACCGCTCGACAAGTTCGAGAAAGTGTCTCATCGCGTCCCAATGCTTTCCATAGAAGATGTTTTTTCCGAAGAAGAATTGCAAGATTGGGAAGAGTATCTTAAGCGCCTGTCTGCCGACAAAGCAGGCCTGTCTGAGAAAGAGCAATTTGAGTATTTCGCAGAGCTTAAAATTGACGGATTTGCGGTCTCGCTTGTTTATAGAGATGGTGTGTTCGCGCGGGGGGCGACAAGAGGGAATGGGCGAGTTGGGGAAGATGTGACGCAAAACCTTAAAACGATTGAATCAATTCCGTTAAAATTGGAACGTTTCGAATTTCGAGATTCGAATTTCGAATTTCCTCCATCGGAGCTGGAGGTGCGAGGAGAGGTGTATATGGAAAAAAGAGCGTTTGAGAGATTCAACGAAGAACGCAAAAAAAGTGGAGAAGAGTTATTCGCGAACCCCAGGAATTTAGCTGCTGGTTCCATACGTCAGCTCGACCCCAAGCTCGCTGCCTCCCGGCCCCTCAAATTCATGGCGTATGACCTTGTGACAGCTTTTGGGCAGACGAAACATTCTGAAGAACATGCACTGTTGCGTGCCCTAGGATTTAAAACCGATGACACCGCAAAACGATGCCAGAATCTTACCGAAGTAGTTTCCTACTGGAAGGAAGTGGGGAGGAAAAGAGAACAGCTTCCTTTTCATATCGATGGCATTGTAGTGCAGGTGGATAACAATGTCGTGTTTGAAAAGTTCGGGGTGGCGGGCAAGGGGTATCGCGGCATACGCGCGCTGAAATTCGCGGGCAAGCAGGCGGTCACCAAACTGCTCGATATTCAAGTGCGAGTGGGAAGAACGGGAGCGGTTACGCCAGTTGCAATTCTGGAGCCCGTGCGGGTAGGAGGAGTTACCATTTCGAGGGCAACGCTCCATAACGAAGACGAGATTAAAAGGCTGGGCGTGAACATTGGCGATACTGTAGTGGTGGAGCGGGCTGGGGACGTGATTCCTGCGGTAGTCAGAGTCATTGAAGATCTGCGCACGGGTTCAGAAAGAGCCTTCCGAATGCCGGAGGTTTGCCCAATGTGCAAAAGTAGGCTTGTTTTGCTAAGGGGGGAGGTGATACGAAGATGTCCCAATACTGAGTGTATGGCAAAAAGAAGGGAATACCTGTATCATTTTGTCTCCAAAAAAGCGTTTGATATTGACGGGCTCGGCCCTCGGATTGCAGATCAGCTCATGGAGCAAGGTTTAGTGCAAGACGCCGCAGATTTGTTTGCGCTTACTGATGGAGATTTGGTACCGCTGGAACGCTTCGCTGAAAAATCGGCTGCCAATCTTCTCGGAGCGATAAGAAGAAGCAAACGTATTTCGTTGGGGCGATTTGTATATGCTTTGGGTATACGCCATGTAGGGGAGGAAACCGCGGCCGATCTGGCAGAACGCTGGGGAAGTTTGGGAAAGCTGCAGCGCGCGTCGAAAGAAGAGTTGGAACAGGTGCGTGATGTAGGCAGCGTTGTTGCGAAAAGTATCGGTGACTGGTTTGCGCAGAAAGAGAATAGAGAGTTTGTTGAACGATTGCAGAAAGCGGGAGTGAAGATACAAAGTGAAAAGAGACAAGTAGCAAGCGAAAAATTGCGAGGGCAAACATTCGTACTCACTGGGAGTTTGGAGACAATGACAAGAGATGAGGCGAAACAAAAGATTCGCGCTCTTGGTGGAGAAATATCAGAATCGGTGTCCAGGAAAACCGCGTATGTCGTGGCGGGCAACGAGCCGGGATCAAAACTTGAGAAAGCAAAGGAATTAAAAGTTCGCATCCTTATAGAGAAAGAATTCCTCGCAATGCTTTAGAAAGAAAAAATCGATGTTTATTATTAATCACCTTAAACGCCTCGATTGGATTTTGGTTGGGAGCTCTCTCGCATTAGTTGCTCTGGGGCTTGTTTCTATTTACAGTTCCTCAATTGCGAGGGACAATTTTGGCAATTTTGAAAAGCAGATTATATTTTTGGCTATCGGGCTTCTGGGGATGTTTGCGATATCATTTTTTGATTATCGCCTCTTGCGCAACGCCCCCTACTTTATCCTTTTCTTGTATATTGTTGGGCTTATAGCTTTGGCAGGGCTTTTTATATTCGCGCCGGAAATTCGCGGCACACAGAGATGGTATCGTTTAGGAGGCATATCAGTAGATCCGGTAGAGTATATGAAGCTTATCTTAGTAATTATAGCAGCAAAATATTTCGCTCTACGGCATATCGAAGTCTATCGGATACGACACATTGTGCTTACCGGTCTTTATTTTTTTGTTCCGATGCTGCTCATAGCGTTTCAGCCCGACCTTGGTTCGCTTGTTCTCCTCGGGGCTTTATGGATCATCCTTCTGCTTGTGGCGGGGATTCGATTTTGGCATCTTGCTGCCATAATTACTGTCGGGATTCTTGTGTTTGCTGTAGGATGGTCTGCCTTTCTTTTAGACTACCAAAAAAACAGGATTATAAGCTTTCTCGAGCCAGAGCTAGATCCATTAGGTATCGGATGGAACCAAGAGCAGGCAAAAATAGCAGTTGGCAACGGTGGAATTTTTGGGAAAGGATTCGCTCAAGGGACACAAACCCAGTATGGATTTCTTTCCGAGCCTCAAACTGACTTTATTTTCGCCGCAATTGGCGAGGAATTTGGCTTTTTGGGGATTTCACTGCTCTTTTTGCTCTTCACGCTTTTGGTGTGGCGGATTTTGAAAATCGGCGCCGGGGCGCAAGATAATTTCGCAAGACTATACGCCACTGGTTTAGCTGCTTTGCTTATTGTGCAGGCGTTCGTTAACGTAGGCATGAATCTTGGGTTTTTGCCTATCATAGGTTTATCCCTCCCATTTGTAAG
Source organism: Candidatus Wildermuthbacteria bacterium (assembly GCA_016181405.1). Lineage (GTDB taxonomy): Bacteria > Patescibacteriota > Minisyncoccia > Minisyncoccales > UBA10102 > O2-01-FULL-48-27b. The sequence goes on along the minus strand of JACOZJ010000004.1, from coordinate 6,269 downwards.
TTATGGGGGAGGATTGCTTATCGTAACATATATCGGGTTGGGTATTTTGTTGGCAATCAAGGTTCGGGATTGACCCGTACGATTTTATTTGGGAAAATAATATATATCGGATATGGCTCAAGAAAGCGATTTTATTTCGTTGAAAGCAGCTACGCAATATTGTGATTATTCTCAAGAGTATTTGAGTTTGCGCGCGCGCCAGAAAAAATTAAAAGCAGTAAAGCTTGGACGTAATTGGGCGACGACCCGAGAGTGGTTGCAGGAATATAGTCAAAAGTCAGAGGAATACAAAAAAGGAGTTTATGGAAATCGGGTTTCACGTGAATTAACCCCACCTACTAATTTACCGATATACGCTCCCGATTCCGATGTATGGGAGGATAATAGGCCAGAAGAGGTTGTCCGGCAAATCGAGTTTCAGCGAAAACTCCAGTTTGCTTGCGCTACTTTGCTCGTTATTGTATTGTTCGCGGTAAATGTTTCTCTCGGCCAAGAGCAGATGGCGCGCGTTCTTCATTCCTCGGCTTTCGAGTCATACGGTGCGGCAGTTGGCCAGATTATGGAAGAGTATGTAGGTTGGCTCGCTAGTTTATGGTAAGAGATACGCACATTATTTATAAGGAAGATGCCTTGTATCCTGCGCTGCTTCGGGGAATTCCAGATGCGCCAGCCCGACTGTATTACAAAGGTACATGGGCAGAAGAACTGTTTACAGATTGCTTGGCGGTTGTGGGAAGCAGACATATGACAAGTTATGGCAGGCGCGTAACCGAGCAGCTGGTGGGCGAAGTGGCTTCCAGAGGCGTTACGATAGTCTCTGGATTCATGTATGGGATAGATGTTGCAGCGCACAAGGCAGCTTTGGGAGCAGGAGGGAAGACCATAGCGATAATGCCTTGCGGTATTGAGCGGATTCACCCTGAATACCAGGAAGACATATATTGGCGTATTTTGGAAACCGGCGGGTTGGTTCTTTCTGAATACGAAGGAGATTCAATGCCAGCATACTGGACATATCCCAAAAGGAATCGGATAGTCGCAGGATTATCTAAGGCAACACTCGTGGTAGAGGCTGGATTGAAAAGTGGTTCTCTCATAACAGCAGAACTGACAAGAATGTTTGGGAGAAAGCTCTTTGCGGTGCCAGGCCCCATTACAAGCGAAGTTTCTAAGGGCACCACAAAATTACTGAAAGAAGGCGCTACGCTCGTTGCGAGTTCAGACGACATTCTCGAACATTATGGGAAAAAGCGAGCATCGGGACAAGCGTCGGGCCGGGCTTCTGGGAAAAATGACCTAGAGCAGAAAATTTTGGATGCATTGCAACAAGAACCTTTTGAAGTGGATCTTTTAGCACGAACACTGGGGATGGCTGCCTCCACTCTCGGAACTACCTTGTCGCTTTTGGAATTGCAGGGAATAATCAAACACGAGGGGGGAAAGTATTATGTTGATTAAAGTGTCTTCGGCATTGCATATAGGTTTGGAAACGGTGGGGGTGGATGTGGAGATTAATATGGCTTCGCGCGGGTTGCCCGGATTTGAAATTGTTGGGCTGCCCTCGAAAGCCGTTGACGAGAGCAAGGAGCGAGTGAGAACTGCAATTGTAAATTCCCAGATTGAATTCCCGTCGCGAAAAATTACCGTGAATTTGGCTCCCGCAGATATTCCCAAGGAGGGATCGTTTTATGATCTGCCTATTGCCGTGGGCATTCTTTCTTCGGTGCTCGATTTTCGCATTCCAAAGAAAGCATTGTTTTTCGGAGAGCTTTCGCTCGATGGATCTTTGCGCCATACCAAAGGAGCTCTTCTCCTCGCGCTCTACGCCAAGGAAGCAGGATACACGCATTTGTTCGTGCCCAAAGATTCGGTAAACGAAGCTGCCGTAATTCCGGAAATCACCGTGTATCCGGTGGCGCATTTAGCAGAGGTAGTGGAGCATTTGGCGGGGCGTTACGCGCTGGAGCCGGTTGTGCACAAAAAAACTGCCCCGTCATTCGACGGGGCGGCTGTGGCCGAATTTGATATGGCGGAAATTTTAGGACAGGAACAGGCAAAACGCGCAATGGAAATCGCGGCCGCCGGGGGCCACAACATTCTTATGGTAGGTTCTCCGGGCGCGGGCAAAACAATGCTTGCCCGCGCGTTGCCCGGCATTTTGCCTCCCTTGCAAACGACAGAGTCTTTGGAGGTCACGAAGATCTATTCTGCTTCCGGCAATATTCCAGCAGGGGGAGGTCTTCTGGCCACCCGGCCGTTTCGTGCTCCTCATCACTCAACTTCCTTGGTCGGGCTTATAGGCGGAGGGTCAAAGCCCCAGCCGGGAGAGATTAGTTTGGCGCATCGGGGCGTGCTGTTTTTGGACGAGTTTAACGAATTTCCGAGAGCAGTGCTTGAAGCGTTGCGCCAGCCCCTGGAAGATGGAACCGTTACTATTGCCCGTTCTCTTAGACGTGTTCAATATCCTGCGCAGTTTATGCTGGTGGCATCTGCCAACCCCTGCCCTTGCGGGTATTTGAATCATCCGAAAAAGCCGTGTATTTGCAGCCCCAGAGAAGTTCAGAAATACCAAAAAAGAACTTCCGGCCCAATCTTAGACCGCATTGATTTGCACGTAGAGGTTCCTGCAGTTGAGGTGGACGATCTTGCCCAACACTTTTCTGTTGGGAAAAAAGGTGTTGGGCTTGCTCCGGAAACTTCGCAAAAAATAAGAGAACGCATTCAGCAGGCGCGAGATATCCAACAGCAGCGATTCTCGAGCGACAATATCCGCGTGAATGCGGAAATGAAAAACGCGCATTTGAAGCAGTACGCCAAGTTGGCTTCCGACGTGGAGCAGATTTTGCGCCAAGCCGCAAACAGATTTCAGCTGTCGGCCCGTTCTTATTTCCGCATGCAGAAAATAGCAAGAACCATTGCTGATCTGGAAGGTGTTCAAGAGATTGAAGTAAAGCATATGGCAGAAGCTCTTCAGTATAGACCGAAAATAAACAACGAAGAATAAAGTTTCCAGGAGTTTTAAGCTGCTTGACACCTATTTGCTAAAGGATACAATAAAGCAATCTTCAGGGGAAAGGAGAATGTAGCACCTTTTGGTATCTTCACACCGGAGGATTGAATGGAGAACATTAGCTTCGATCCCTATGAACTCATGGCGCTGGAATCTGTGCTGACGCCTTCGGAGGTGACGGCGAACGCCGAGAAGATGGGTGCTCTGACGGTGCCCACGCAAGATCTATGTCTGAAGGTTGGGTCCGCGCTCATCGAGGCCCGGGAGAAGGGCGGGGAAGCAGACCTCGTTCTGTCAGAGCCGGAGTGCTGGATACTGCGCGAGCGCGCCAACATCTTCATGTCCATCGGCCAGCGGCACGATGTTGGGCTTTCGATCAAGCTCAAGCTCTATCATCTGCTGCTCGACTATGCGTTCGAGCGTGAAGCAGGAGAATTCGAGACTGCTGACCATGTGGAACGATCGGCGGGAGAAGTGCGGGATGCGCTCGCACAACAACATCGGAAGGATGATTCCTCGTAGCAGGGAGGGGAGGTAGTAATGAATACTACGACTACTACACCGGCGACGCCGGTGCGGACAAGCCCGATAGTTGATCCATTCACGAAGCCGGAACGGCGGCTCAACCCGGATCGGATCTGCCCTGACCAGATCCACCGGACCGTGCGCCGAATCCTGCCGGATATCCCTTAGCATAGCCGGCAAAACTCGAAGGCAACTTCTCCAGGAAGCTGCCTTCTTCTTTTTGGACGGCAAAGAGATATATTATACTATGTATGTATATGGAGAAGTTGGATGTTGGCCGGCTGGGTGAGAAGCTGGCAAGCGAATATTTGCGGAAGCAAGGGTATACGATTTTGGCGCAAAATTACCGAACAAGATACGCGGAGATCGATTTGATCGCCAAACAAAAAGACGTATTGGTAATCGTGGAAGTTCGCACCAAGGTAGGAGAGCAGTTTGGAACGCCGGAAGAAACGTTGAATTACAAAAAATTGCAAAAAGTGAGGCGAAACGCGGAAGCATATGTCGCGTATGGAAAGTGGAAGGGGCCGTGCCGGATAGACGCCGTATGCATCGTTCTGGCAGAAGATTATACGCCTCAAAGAATTGAGCATCATGAAAATATTTGAACCATTGCGGCTGCTCTCGGTGAATAATTCCCTATATTCACTTGGCGTATTGTGATATACTTTATACAAGAGAAGTATAGAGTATGAAGCATATCATATTACTCGCCGGAATCATTCTTTTTTCCTCTCCTGTGTTTGCGCAGGGAACCGAGTATATTTATGTTTCTCCGATTCTTCCTGAGTATCAAATAGGGAAAGAGATGCCTTTGGAGGTGCGTCTTAGTGCCCCAGAGTCCATTACGTCTTTCCGCATCCATCTTCGATATGATACTGCTTTGCTTGAGGTGCAGGAAGTAAGGCCAAACAAAGAAGTATTTCCGTTTTGGTGGTCACAAGGGGTAGAAGATGGCTTTATTGAATTGGAGGCTTCCGCTCCCAGCCCGGGTTTTTCAGGAGAAGATCTTATTGCCACTGTGGTAGTGACTGCAAAGCAGCCGGGGAATAAGATGCTTGAGGTGGACGAGGATTCGTCTTTACTTCTGAACGCTCAAGACGAAAATATCCTTGAGCAAGAAGGTATATTTGCTGGAGATCTTCTCCCAGGTATGGGGCTTGCAATTTTGCTCGGTATTCTTGTACTTGGTGGATTGGTGGCTGGAGTTGTGGTATTCTGGCGCGCGCGCAGGAAATAATTTCTGCCAAGCATGCCTTTATGCAAAATCGATTTTTGATTGGAGTTGGCATACTGTTGGTTCTTCTGTCTGTTATCGGATTACGAATGGTGAATGATTTTCTTGAAGGAGAGGATATTTTGCCTCGTTTTTTCTTCTCACAAGTTTCGCCGGGCCCGAACGAAGCCCTCTATTTTGTTTCGCCCTCAATAGGAACCCATAATGTAAATGATACATTTCAAGTGGAACTGCGCGTTGGCGCTTCCAATGGGATAACTTCGATAAAGGCGTATCTCGATTATGATCCTTCTTTGATTGCTGTTGTGAGCATGGTAACCTCAACAAGCGCGTTTACAACATGGTGGGAAGACACATTTGACAACAGTACCGGACAACTTCACTTTCAGGCTTCTGCTCCCAGTCCAGGATTTAGCGGGAGCAACGGCCTTATCGCGACGATTACATTTCAGGTAATGGGAGCGGGTACGGCGAATCTTACATACGACGTAACTTCCCTTGCCCTGATAACAAATGATACTAATATACTGAATATCGCAGGATCCACCGCTGGACGTTATACATTGGTTGTCCCACACCTGCAAATATGCCACTACATCGGGAGTAGCGTTTGCATCTATGCCTAATACGTTTTCTTCCACGGGCGGCACTGCGCATACGACGACAGTGTCCGGCTTGAGCGACGGGAGCACCTTTTCTTACTTTGTGCGGTGCCGCGATAGCGTAGGCAATGTGAATACCACTGATGCTTTGATTGAATTTTCTGTTGAAGAAACTCCAGATACCACTCCGCCTGTTCGTTCGAATGGCCAGCCGACAAGCACCTTGCCAACAGGCACTTCGCAGACGGCGATTTCTTTGGCAACCGACGAAAACGCTACCTGCAAATATGCCACTATATCGGGAGTGACATTTGCATCTATGGCGAATACTTTTTCAACAACCGGCGGGACCTCCCATTCCGCGCAGGTGAGTGGGCTTTCCAATGGCAACACCTTTTCTTACTTTGTGCGGTGTCGAGACGGCTCTTCAAATGCAAATACCAATGATTTTCTTATCCAATTTAGCGTGGATTCTCCTTTGCCGCCTCCAGACACCACTCCTCCTTCCCGTTCTAGCGGTCAGCCAGTGGGGCCTCTTTCTTCCGGCACCACTGCTACGAGTATTTCTCTTGCCACCGATGAGTCTGCCACCTGTAAGTATGCAACAAGCGTGGGAGTAAGCTACGATTCCATGGCAAACACGTTTTCTTCTACTGGGGGAATCTCTCATTCTGCCTCTGTTGCTGGTTTAAGTGATGGGAGTGCCTTTTCTTATTACGTGCGGTGCAAAGATAGTTTGAACAATAAGAATACCGATGATTTTCTTATTGAATTTAGCGTTGCTCAAGCTGCGGATACCACCCCGCCATCTCGCTCTGCAGGATTCCCCACCGGAACATTGCCTGCGGGCACTACCTCCACTACAGTTTCGCTTGCCACCGACGAAAACGCCACC